>NZ_DATEEY010000157.1:0-21161 GCF_035280925.1 Intrasporangium sp.
AGGCGACCGTCACCGGGAACCTCTGGGCCACAGACGAACCCGCTGCCGCTGAGCGAGATCCGGACATGCGGTGGCCTGCCTCCCCCGTGGAGGCCCCATCTCCGGCGTTCCCCGCACCAGCCACGTCGACCCGGACCCAGCCGGCGTCCGTGCCGCAACCGGCCTCGCGCCCGGAGGACTGGTCCGTCGCTGATGACGCACCGCCTCCCGCGCTGCGTCCTGCCGGTGCAGTCGGAGCCGGCCTCGGCGCGCTCACGGGCCTGGTCCTCACCGTTGCCGGCCTCATCGGCGGGACCCTGCCACTCGGGTTGGGCTCTGGTGACGACGAGCACACCACCTACTGGTTGCTGCTCGTGCCCGGTTTGGTGATTCTCCTCGTCTCGGTGGCGGTCATCGTCGCCCGGGCAGTGGGACGGCGACGCTGACCGACCGCGCGACCGAGCTGGGCCGGTCACCGGAGCGCGCGCGCCACCAGTCTCGCGATCTCGTGGCCGAGCTGGTAGCCGTCCTCCATCGCATCGCGGAAGTGCAGGCCGCCCCAGATCCTCGCGTTGAGGGCATCGTGCTCCAGCGCGGTGAGGGACTGGTAGTCGCGGTCGACACCGAGAGCCGGGTTGCGCAGCCGCAGAACGGTGTCGTCACCGAACGTGCGTCTCATGATCTCCGCGAAAGGTGCGGTGGCCGCGGCATGACCACTCGTGTAGTCGCTGTAGGAGGGGTTGGCAATGAGTGGTGCCCAACCGAGCTGCGGCTCGGTATCTGGGTTCCCGTCATCGGCCGCGGCCGCGATGGCCTGGAACGGCCGCCAGTAGCCCTCGACAAACTTGAGTCGGAAGGTTTCGATCATGGCGTTGCCCATGGCGGCGTCGGTCGCCGCGAACAACCTGGTGGTCTGCTCGAGGTTCATCGGAGCCGAGTCCAGCAAGTTGCACACCGCCGTGCGGTACATCACGGGCGGGTTGAATGCGAAGAACTGGGCTGTCCCGGTCTGGTCGGCGGTTCGGTCCGTGGAGGTGACCGCGCCCCATCTGCGGACCTCCTCGTAGTCGGCAGCGTAGGCGGCGCCACCCACATCGTCCGGGCCGTCGAGCGTCACCGTGCGGACCGGAACCAGCGGATCGACGAAGCCGAGCCAGGCTGTGGCCATGGCCGCACCCGGCGCGGGTTGCCACACACCCACCCCGGGTGCCTTCGCGTAGACCACCATGGCGTCGTCGCGGCCGTCACCGACGCGACTCGCGATGAGGTCGGCTGCCGCTTCTCGCCCGATGCGAACTCCCTTGTCTTCACCGGGTCCGTCAGCGACGAGGGCCAATGTGGCGGCGAGATCGGCGTCGAGGTTGGGGCGCGAGGCCGGGAAGTATTCGCTCAGGACGTCGTGAGCGGCTGTGGCAACGGCCGCTTGAGATGAGGTGGCGCCCCGGCGCAACGATTCGAGAGCAGCGTCATGGACTGCCAGCGAAGCGAATCCAAGGTAGAGGATGCCGGTCTGCGGCGGCTTGGCTCCCTCGGTGAAGACGGTGCGCAACGCGATTCGCTGCCAGGAGACCGCGACTGCGCCGGCACGGTCGTCGGGTGTCGGCGGGGCAGAGGCAGACGCTGCTGTTCCGCCTGCTGCGACGAGAAGAACAGTGGTGGCGAGGCAAGTGGCGGTTCGGCGGTGCATGGGATCCCCCTTGTTGGATCCTCCATTTGTCCCACGCCCCGGTACCCGTCCGATATTCGCGTTTAGGCGTATCTTCTCGACGCGGGCTCGGGCCGAAGGGCCGCTTCGAACGCGACGACGGCGGCCAGCCGGTTGGTCACACCGAGCTTGCGGAACGCATGCTCGAGGTGCTTGCGCACGGTGGACGGAGAAATGTACATCCGAACGGCGATGTCGGGGTTGGACATGCCCTCGGCGCAGCACCGGAGCACGCGTCGCTCTTGCACGGTGAGCGACACGGGTAGCTGTGTTGTCGCGCTCGAGCGCAGCAGCCGCTCGAGCGTCGGGGTGATCATGCGCAGCACAGCCACGTCGCGTGCGGAGAACCCGCGTCGCTTGCGGACGAAGCGCAGCTGCACCACGTGGTTGCGACCGGTGCTGAAGCCGATGACCAGCCGGGCACTCAGACCCAGACGGGCTCCCAGCTCCTGATGGACGGGATCCACCCTCTGGTGCACGATCCCGACCCGGAGCGGACCGTCGCACACCTGCCGATCGACGTCGTCGAGTGTGAGATGGGGCAGGGCGACGAGGTCAACCAGGCAGCCGGTGGCGTCGGCGAGACATGACGAGACCTCGTCGCAGGGGATGAGCTTCCTGATCGCCTCGAGCGTGCTGACCCGGGGCAACCGGTGCCCAGGGATCTGGTCCACTCCGAGCAACGCCTGCAGCGCAGCCTGTTCTCGCTCCGAAAGCACGACGTCGGGCACGGACCCTCCTCAACCCAAGGCCGGAGGCGATGCCCCCCATGTCCCTCAAACGCACCAGCCCGCCCAACAGGTTGACGGGTCGGCCGTCGTGGGCTTGGTCGCCCCTGCGCTGACGAGAGGGCGGCGCGTGGTGCCCAGTCGACGAGGGCCTGCCCGGCACTGAGTGCACGGTCGACGAGACCGAGCCCAGCGGCATACGTCATCCCGTGGAATGGGCGGGTGAGCCACGTCACGGGGCCAGCCTGCGCCGTCGGGGGCGTGGTGCGTGGCTGGTAGTTTCGAGAGCGTCCACGACCACACCGATGTGAAGGGCAACCCGTGAGCACAACCCCCGCCGCCTCCCCCGTCAAGGTCGCCGTCACCGGCGCGGCCGGTCAGATCGGCTACAGCCTCCTCTTCCGCATCGCGAGCGGCGCCCTCCTCGGCCCGGACACCCCGGTCGAGCTGCGGCTCCTCGAGATCACCCCGGCGCTCAAGGCGCTCGAGGGAGTGGTCATGGAGCTCGACGACTGCGCGTTCCCCACGCTCGCCGGCGTCGAGATCGGGGACGACCCCAACGCCATCTTCAACGGCGCCAACCTCGCCATGCTCGTCGGCGCCATGCCGCGCAAGGAGGGCATGGACCGCGCCGACCTGCTCGCCGCCAACGGCAAGATCTTCACCGGCCAGGGCAAGGCGCTGGGCGAGAACGCGGCCGACGACATCAAGATCCTCGTCACCGGCAACCCGGCCAACACCAACGCGCTCATCGCGATGTCCAACGCCCCCGACATCCCGCGCGAGCGGTTCAACGCGCTGACGCGCCTCGACCACAACCGCGCCAAGTCCCAGCTCGCCAAGAAGCTCGGCGTCAGCGTCACGGAGATCACCAACCTGGCCGTCTGGGGCAACCATGACGACTCGATGTACCCGGACCTCTACAACGCGAAGGTCGGCGGCAAGGTCGCGGCCGACCTCGTCGACCAGACGTGGATCACCGACGAGTACATCCCCACGGTCGCCAAGCGCGGCGGTGCCATCATCGCGGCCCGCGGCCTGTCGTCGGCGGCCTCCGCGGCCAACGCGACGATCGACCACATGCGCGACTGGGTGCAGGGCACCGAGGACTGGGTCTCGATGTCGGTCCCGTCCGACGGCTCGTACGAGGTCACCGAGGGGATCATCTCCTCGTTCCCGTGCGTCGTGAAGGACGGTCGGTACGAGATCGTCCAGGGCGTCGAGCTGAACGACTTCTCGCGTGAGCGCATCGGCGCGTCGGTCGCGCGACTCGAGTCGGAGCGCGACCAGGTCAAGCAGCTCGGCCTCATCTGAGTCGAGCGGGCTCCCGCAGTGACGTCGAAGAGCGTCGGTCACCAACTCGGTGACCGGCGCTCTTTCCCGTATGCCGCTGGGCGGGCTTGGGCGTCCCACGCCCGGTCGCGCGCGCCCCGCCCCTCTTCGTCGAGTGCTCAGAAGTCCCGGCACTTTGTGGGCACTCGAGTGAGTAAGCGGGGCGCTGGAACGACCCTTACGTCGAGTGCTCAGTAAGTCCCGGTCAGCGCAGGGACCTCGGCGGGATGGTGACGCGCGAGCGCACGGTCTCGTGGATGGCCTCGAACGTGCCGCTCCACGTCCCCGCCGAGCTGGAGATCGTCAGGGAGACGTCGTAGAAGGCGCGGTCGTAGACGAAGCGGTAGTTCGGGCTCTTCGACCGCTCGAGTTCCCGCTCGCTGCCCGTCTTCGTGACCGTGCCCTCGACGCTGGCTGCCCCGACGACCTCCCACGTTTCGGGATCGTGCAGGATCAGCGTCCCCTCGACCTGGCCGTTGCGGATCTGGAGCCGTTCGCCGGCAAAGGCGTACGGGTAGCCGCTGGAGTCAACGAGATCCAGCGCGATGCCGAGCTTGGTCTTGCGGTCGCCGTAGAAGCTGACGTAGGCCTCTCCGCCACCCAGCTCGTAGGAGTCGCTGTACCAACCCTGTCCGCGGAAGGCCGCGGGTTCGCGGTTGATACGGAAGATCTCCCAGTCGAACTCCCAGCCGGTGCAGGCCAGCGTCGTCTCCGCCGCACCCAGCGACAGGGTCACCGATCCGGAGAGCGGGATCCGCGTCCCCTCGGTCTTGGTCCGGCGCCCGTCCTCGTCGACGTCCCACCCCGAGAGGACCTCGGTCGCGCCCCAGGTGAGCGTGCCGTCGATGGTCAGGTCTCCTACCTCGTCGCCCGTCTCGGGATCGTAGGCCGGGAACGTTCCGGTCAACTGGTCGCCGTCGAGGAGTGCTCCCTCGCCTCCGGTCTCGGCCACGACGTCGTCGACGAAGATCCCGGCGAACCAGCCGGCCTCGCCCATGGTCGTGTCGTAGGCCTCGAGGTAGCCGCCCTCTCCCTCACACCACACCACCGTGCCGGCATCGTGGAAGCGCTCCGGCATGGCCTGGGCCGGGATGGTGAGGGTGGCGGTGACCATGGCGCTGAGCCCTGCCACCGCGACGAAGGTGCGGATAGGTCGGCGGTTGCGCGCCATGACATTCCCCTCTGTCATCGACCCGCGGGGCCCCTGCTCGCGCTGGGTCTTCACCCTCAAGGTAGGGGCGGCGAGACTCGTCCACATCTCGAATGCGCGAAACCGGTCAGCGGAGGCTGGCACTTTCTGCGCACTCGATGAGGGGCGGGAGGGCTGGGACCTCAGGAGGGCTGCGGGACCGGGCCCAGCGGCATACCGGGTGGATCGGCCACCGCCTCGAGCGAGACGACGTCGAGGCTCCGGGAGGCGATCTCCTGCAGGTCGGCGAGGCGGCCCAGGGCCTGCGCCCGCCGAGCGTTGTCCCCGATCTCCTCTGCCGCGAGGAGCTCCGCGTGAGCAAGGCGATGCTCCTCGGCGAGCGCCGCGACGAATGCCGAGACGGTGGTCATGCTGGTTCTCCTTCGTACTCGGTGGCGGCACGGCGACTGATCATCGCCCCGGCTCCGGAGCCGGTCTGCTCGAAGATGTCGGTGAGGAAGGTCCCGGGGTCGGCGGCCAGCAGCTCGTCGGGGTGGCCGTGCAGGACGTGGGCCAGGACATGCGGCATCTCCTCGAAGACGGCCGACGAGAGCAGCAGGAGCGCCTCGTCCGGACCAAGGTCGAGCCACTCATCCGATCCGGGCAGCTCTGGCGCCCGGCGCAGTCCCTGAGCCGTGACCAGGAGCGCCGGTGGAGCCTGACGTGACATGACCAGAGCCTCACCGTCGGGCGTGCAGGCCGCCGCGGCATACGCACTGGACTCCGTCGACCCAGCCACCGGCAGGTCTGCGACGAAGACCCGCGTCACTCCGCGGCTCGTCGACACGTTGGCGAGTCCATCGGGGCACTCCACGAGCGTGATGTTCCAGCCACCCGGGCCATGCTGGCGACGAATGACACCCCTGTCCGTCAGCTGAACTGCCATCAGCGGCCTCCTGTCGCCAGCGCCTCGCCCAGCCCGCACCGGGTCAGCGCCTGGGCAGCAGTGCCCTTGGCTCCGCTCACGGTGAAGCCGATGCCGTGGCCATTGCACTTGCGCCGCGTCCACAGGAGCGCGGCGATCGTCTCCGAGGACAGCCGGCGAAGCGACGACACATCGACCGTGATGCTGCCCTCCCCTCGCATCAGGGACTCTGCCGCAGCTGCACGGAGCACGAGCAGGTCGTGTGCGAGATTGCTCTGTTCGAGGGGGACGAAAACCCGAGCTGAGGTGCGCACGTCTCCCACCCTGACCGCGCCCGATGACGATCGCGCCGACGGTTTCTTTGCGATTGTGTGACTGAATCGCGAACCTCACGTCCTGAGGTCCGGCCGCCCGGCGGCCGCTGGCAGAATCGCGGCGTGGCTCTTTCCATCCTGGTTCTCGAAGACGACGACGGCATCCGCGCCTCGCTCGCCATGGCCATCGAGGGCGAGGGCAACACCCCCATTCCGCACGCCTCGGCCGAGCGCGCCCTCGAGGAGGTGCACGCCCAGCCGATCGACGTCATGCTCGTCGATCTCATGCTCGGCGGGATGGATGGCTTCACGTTCATCCGAGAGGTACGGCGGTCCAGCGACGCGCCGATCATCGTCGTCAGCGCCCGGGCCGACACCCACGACATCGTTGCTGCTCTCGAGGCCGGGGCCGACGACTACGTGACCAAACCGTTCGAGGTCAAGGAGCTGTCCGCCCGAGTGCGGGCGCTGCTGCGGCGCCAGCACCGTGGCCAGACCGAGGAGGGCACCGGTCGAGTGGTCCTCGACGCCGAGGACGGCCCCTTGGTCCTCGACCTCGACGGCGGGCTCGTGCGCCGCGGTGACGAGCCGGTGCACCTGACGATGACGGAGTTCCGCCTCCTGTGCGAGCTCGCGCAGCCGCCCGGCCGGGTGTGGAGCCGGCGGATGCTGCTCGAACGAGTCTGGGACCGCGGCTTCTTCGGCGACGAACGCATCGTGGACGTCCACGTCCGCCGGCTGCGGACCAAGATCGAGCGGGACCCCAGCCACCCGCGGCTCCTCGTCACGGCACGCGGTCTTGGCTACCGGCTCGACGTCCGATCGTGAAGGTGCTGCCCCGTGCCGGTCCGCTGAGCCTGCGGACCACCGTCACGCTCTCCTTCGCCAGCCTGGCCCTCGTCGTGTCCGCCATCCTCGCCGGCGGGACCTATCTCGCGGCACGGGGCTTCCTCATCGGGCAACGTGAGGAGACGGCGGCCCAGCAGGCATTCGCCAGTGCGTCCGTCGTGCGGGACGGCCTCCTGACCCGGGGGTCCGACGTCATCGAGGTGCTGTCCAGCCTGCCCACGTCCTCCGAGTCCCTCGTGCTGGTCAGAAGGGACGACCACTGGTACTCCACGTCGCTCAACGTCGCCGAGGACGCCATTCCCGCCGACGTGCGTGAGGTGGTCAAGTCGGGTGCAGCCGCCGTCGCGTGGAGCCAGCTCGAGGGGCGGCCGGTCGTCGTGGTCGGGGTGCCGCTGCCTGCCGGCAACGCGTGGTACTACGAGATTGCCTCCGCATCCGAGCTGGACTCGACCCTTCGGACGCTGGGCATGGTGCTCGCTGCCTTTGCCGTGTTGACGACGCTCGGGGGCACGCTCATGTCCCGGTCGGCCGCGGCCCGGGCCGTCGCGCCCCTGGAGAGCGTCGCATCGGCTGCCGCACAGATCGCCGCGGGCCAGATGGACACCCGTCTCGCTGCGACCGACGACCCCGACCTGTCGGTCATCGTCGGCTCCTTCAACACCATGGTCGAGGCGCTGGAGGAGCGGGTCCAGCGCGACGCGCGCTTCGCGGCGGACGTCAGCCACGAGCTGCGCTCCCCGGTCACCACGCTCCTGACGAGCGTCGACGTGCTGGCCGGCGCCCGCGAAGAGCTGCCCAAGCGGGCGCAGCGGGCCGTCGACCTCGTCGATCGAGAGGTGCGGCGCCTCCATCGATCCCTCGAGCACCTGCTCGCGCTCGGCCGCGTGGATGCGGGAACCGCCCACCGAGACCTGGCCGACGTCGACCTCAACGATCTCGTCGCTCATGCCCTCGCGGAGAGCCACCGTCCGACCAGCCTGCTCCGCCCATCGGGCGGTGCGGTGCACATCCGAGCCGACAAGCAGGAGCTGAACCGCGCCCTCGTCAACCTCTTCGACAATGCCGACGTGCATGGCGACGGGCTCACCGCGGTGCAGGTGGTGCCGGGCAACGGTCGGGTGCTGCTGCACGTCGATGACAGCGGGCCGGGCGTTCCGGTCGCGGACCGGGAGCTGGTCTTCGAGCGGTTCGCGAGATCCGGGTCGCGGGGTTCGCGCCAGGGCACTGGGCTCGGGCTCAGCCTGGTGGCCGAGACGGCCAGGGCTCATGGCGGCACCGTGTGGTGCGAGGACCGTCCAGGCGGTGGGGCCCGATTCACCCTGGCACTCCCGGTGGGATCGGAGGGCACCGAATGAGTGGCACGATGTCGAGGCTGCGCGGGACCCGCCTGCTCGCCGGGGCCGCTCTGGTCGTCCTGGCCGTGGCCGCCTGTGGCGTGCCAACCACGTCACCGCCGACCGCGATCACCGAGGTGCCCTACAACCTCATGGAGACCCCCGCACCCCCGTCACCACTGCCGTCGACACCGGCCACACGCGGTCCGTTCATCTACTGGGTCAACGCCGCGGACCAGCTCGCCGCGATCGAGGCGGGCACGACCACGAGCGACGCGGCGGACACCGTGGCCGCCGTGCTCACCCGGCTGGCCCAGGGACCGAGTGATCTCGAGCGCGAGTCCGGCCTCTCCACGGCCCTCGGGCCGGACGTCTCGCTGACGGTCAACCGCATCGAGGGGGGTCGCGCGGACATCGACATCACGATCGGGCCACCGGGCCCCTCAGCTCGCCGCCTGCCGCTCGCCGTCGGCCAGATCGTCCTCAGTCTCACGTCGATCTCCGGCATCGACTCCGTCTGGCTCATGAGCGACGGCACTCCGATCGAGGCGCCGCTGCCGGACGGCGCGCTGACCGCGAGACCCCTGACCGCACAGGACTTCACCGCCCTCGTCGCCGGCCAACCTCCCCCGGCGACACCGCGAGCGACCTGACGGGGCGCCGCGGCCGCGGGAGAGATGGTTCTCCCTCAGGCACTGGCCCCCGGCTCCTGGATTGCCCTCCACCACATGGCGACGGCGATGAGTCCGAGGGCGGCCGACAACACGAAGGGCGCCTGGAGGCCCCGCGCGGATGCCAGCACTCCTCCGGCCACCGCACCCAGCGCGCCAGCGCCGTAGACGACCGTGCGCCACGTTGCAACCACCCGACCCAGCACGCGGTAGGGCACCATGCGGTGTCTCAACGAAGCGCCGGCAACGTTGAACACGCCAAAGGCTCCACTGGTCACGACGACGACGACCACCGCTGCCCACACCGTGCCGGAGACGACGAGGAGAGCGGGCGCCATTGTCGTGACCGCCATCGAGCCGAGCAGCACTCGGTCGTGGCGATGACCTGCAATGAGCCGGTCGGCAGCCCACGCGCCAGCCAGTCCGCCGAGGGCGCCAACCGCGAGCAGCATGCTGAAGCCGACGGCGCCCAGGTCCAGTCGAGCCTCCGTGTACAGCACGAAGATCGCGAACCAGGCACTGTCGGCGAGCGCGACGAAGGCAGCGGCGAGCATCAGGGTCCGCAGGGTGCGATGCCGGCCGAGCCAGGCCAGTCCGGCCTGCACGCCGGTGGCGATGGCGTCCCCCGGCTCGTCACCCGGGTCCGGGAGCGTCAGGAGCGCCGCGGGCACGCTGAGGACCAGCAGGACGCCGATGGCCAGCGCAGCACTGTTGGAGATGAAGGGAAGCGCTGCACCTACGGCGAAGAGGGAGCCACCGACCAGCGGACCGACGAACTCGTTGCCGGCCAGCTCTCCAGCGACGAGTCGACTGTTCGCGCGCTCGAGCTGCGCGGGGCTGACCAGGCGTGGGATGACGGTCTGGGCAGCCGTGTCACGTACGGTCTCCGCCACCCCGAGGACGAAGGAAACCACGGCGACGAGGGCGACACTCACGACACCGGTGAAGAGCGCTCCGACCAGGACGATGAGCACCGAGATGCGGACCACGTCGCTGATCACCAGCAGGGCGCGCGCTCCCCTCCGATCGGCAAGGGAGCCCGCAGCCAGACCCGTCACGAGCCAGGGCAGGGCAGCAGCCGCGGCGACGAACCCCACTGCCGCCGGACTGGTGGTCAGGGATGCGGCGAGCAGCGGAAATGCGGCGAGGCGGATGCCGTCGCCCACGTTGGCGAGGACCGCCGCGCACCAGAACCGCCAGAACGGCGCACCCAGGGCCATGCTCGACGTCACCCCGCGTCAGACGTCGAGCCGGACCGTCGCGGAGGCCACCAGGACTCCCACCGCGAAGGCGAGCAGGATCAGCACGTCCAGGGTCCGCGAACGAACGTGGAGGCCCCCGGCCTTGCGAGCCGGTCGCGCGACCAGACGCACGATTGCACCGAACAGGAAGGCTGCCGACAGGATCCGGCCGCCCCAGCGAACGTCCCCGAAGGCCATCATCAGCGTGCCGACCGCGCCGGCGACAGCGACGACGTACCACCAGCTGAGGACGACGAAGCCGCTACCGCGCCACTGCACGTGCCTGCGCCTCGGCCGCCTGGACGATGTTGGTCAGCAACAGCGCTCGTGTCATCGGGCCGACACCACCGGGGTTGGGGCTGATCCAGCCAGCCACCTCGACCACGTCCGGCGCGACGTCGCCCGCAATCCTGCCGTCGACGCGGCTGACGCCCACGTCCAGAACCGCGGCCCCCGGCTTGACCATGTCCCTCGTGATGATCCCCGGGACGCCGGCCGCCGCGATGACGATGTCGGCCCGGCGCACCTCGCCGGCGAGATCCTTCGTCCCGGTGTGGCACAGCGTGACCGTGGCGTTCTCCGACCTGCGGGTGAGGATCAGGCCGAGCGGCCTGCCCACCGTGAGACCTCGGCCGACGACGACGACCTTGGCACCGGCGATCTGGACGCCGAAACGGCGCAGCAGCTCGATGCACCCCATCGGCGTGCACGGCAGCGGCGCCGGGCGACCCAGCACCAGCCAGCCGAGGTTGGTCGGGTGGAGGCCGTCCACATCCTTGCCCGGGGAGACCCGGGAGAGCAGCGCCATCTCGTCCAGGCCTGTCGGCTGCTGCACGAGGAACCCGGTGCAGGCGAGGTCGGCGTTGAGCTCGTCGATGACGGCCTCGACCTCGCCCTGCGTTGCCGTCGCCGGCAGGTCGCGCCGGATGCTGGTGATGCCGATCTCGGCGCAGTCCCGATGCTTGGCATTGACGTACCAGTGGCTGCCCGGGTCGTCGCCGACGAGCACGGTGCCAAGGCCCGGGACGACCCCTCGCTCCCGAAGGGCGGCCACCCGCTCCTTCAGCTCGGTCTTGATCGACGCGAGGGTTGCCTTGCCGTCGAGGATCTGTGCCGTCACGCCCGCAATCCTGCCACGGGCCGCCGGACCGATCGACACGGCTGAGGCGCGCTGCCCCAGAGCCGTTCCTTCGACTGGAAGGAGTGGCTCGTGTATCTCTCCGGCCCCGATGGTCTCTGGACGGTTGCACTCCGGGATACCCGTTTGCCCGGAGCCAACCAGGGAGGGAAAGACAGTATGAGTGCACTCCACCGGACCATGAGACGGGCCGGCACGGTCCTGGCCGCAACCGCGGCCATCACGCTCGCCGGCTCCACCATGGCCTCGGCGCACCACTGCTACAAGGACGAGTGGCAGGCTGCGGCCTACGAGCAGCTCTCCAGCGGTCGAACGGCCTGGATGCCGCTCAGCGACCTCGGAACGGCCTTCCTCATCGGCCCCGACTACGCGCAGCAGTGCGGCTACGTGGCCGACGACGCAGTCGCGCAATGGATGGCCGCGAACGACGTCACCACGGAGCCGCTCATCCACATGCGGGCGACGGTCGGGGGCGGCGCGCTCTACAACGCCGGGCAGGAGCCGGGGCCGTTCGGCTACCTGGATGACGATGACTTCGGGATGCTGACCATGGCCATCGTCGACGGCATGGCGACGTGTGCTCCCGACTGGGAGATGCCGATGGAGTGAACCCGGCGATCACTGCGTCGAGAGGCCGCGCCAACGCGGGTTGGCGCGGCCCTTCGCGTGCTGGGCGGTCCTGGGTCAACGGAGCTGGCTGATGGCCGCCTTGAACTCCCGTTGGGCGGCGAGCCGCATCGTCGAGAAGGACCCGTCCGCGATCGGCGACGCGGCATCCCCAGCCAGCTCGCGAACCATGAGGACGACACGCAGCATCTCGCCGACCTGCTCCTTGGGCAGCTCCGCGGCCAGGATCGGCAGCTCCTCGTTCTCCTCCGCCTCGGCGTGGTCACGGAGGCTGCGCTCGAGCTGGTCAAGTGCGACCAGGAAGTCATCGTCGGACGGCGTTGCACCCATGGGCACGGCCTCGCCGGTCTCCGCGGGGTCATCGCCGAGGCGGGCGAGTCGCTCGACGATCTCGGCGGCCTCACGCTCCTCGTCGAGGCGCTCCCTCGTCGAGTCCGTGACCCACGCGTTGTGGATGGCCACTTCCTCGGCGGCCTCGTGAACGGCGAGGTATCGGAGCAGCCGCTGCAGGGACGACTGGCGCTCGTCGACGGAGGCACGACGAAGCGAGGCGATCAGCAGCCAGAGGTGCTGGTGTTCGGCGTTGAGCGCGGAGCGGATCTCGTGCAGGGTGGCGGCGCGAGCCTCCATCGGGACCACCTTCCGCAGTCGGAAACCAGGGTTCCTGCCAGCGACCCTACCCGTGGCCCCGTTGAGGTAACGGCTCCGCGCCGCCACGCGGTGCCCTCCGAGTCGTCACGCGGACGCAAGATCGGTCAGTGCGACCCCTGGGTCGGCGAGCCGGGCCCGGTCCACCGCGGTACGGCCTCGGATGAGGGCCTGGACCGCGTCCATCGTGTCCCACACGTTGACATGCATTCCGGCGAGGACCCGGACCCCGCTGCCCTCGGGCACCACCCAGAACGCCATGAATTCGTTGCTCTTGGGATCACCCCGGAGCACCACCTCTGCCTCGGTGTCGCGCGGGACATGACCGGCGTACTCGAGCCCGACGTCGTACTGGTCGGAGAAGAAGAACGGGATCGGCCCGTAGTGCACGTCCTTGCCGACGATCGACTGGCCCGCCGCGTAGCCGCCGTCCTGCGCGTTGGCCCAGTGCTCGACCCGCAGGCGGGTGCCGAGCGTCGGGTTGTACCAGTTCGCGACGTCGCCCGCGGCGTAGACGCCCTCGGCAGAGGCGCGCAGCGACTCGTCGACGACGACCCCGTTGTCGACCTCGAGCCCGGCGTCCTCCGCGAGCCGGGTGTTCGGCCGGATCCCGACGCCGATGACCACGGTGTCCGCGGGCAGACGCTCACCGCTGCTCGTCACGACCGTGGTGACCTTGCCGTCCTCGCCCTCGAGACGCTCGACACCCTCGCCCAGCCGCAGGGTCACCCCATGGCTGCGGTGCAGATCCGCGAACCAGGTGCCGATCTGCTCGCCGACCACGCCAAACAACGGAGCCGGTTGCGGCTCGATGATGGTCACCTCGGCGCCGTGGTGTCGGGCGGCCGCTGCGACCTCCAGGCCGATCCAGCCCGCTCCGATGATGACCACGTCGCTGCCGGCGACGAGACGCGCGCGGATCTTCTCGGAGTCGGTCATCGAGCGGAGGTAGAACACGTCGGCCAGATCAGTCCCGGGCACGTCGAGCTTGCGGAGCCCCGAGCCAGTGGCGATCAGCACTGAGCCGTAGCCCAGCTCGCTGCCGTCCGACAAGGTCAGGGTTCGGCCGGCCGGGTCGAGCCGGTCCGCCGCGACGCCGAGGCGCAGGTCCACGTGGTTGTCGTCGTACCACTCGCGAGGGTGCGTGAAGGCGACGTCCTCGGGGTCGTTGCCGAGCATGACGCCCTTGGACAACGGGGGCCGCTCGTAGGGCAGCCGGTTCTCCTTGGCGACGAGCACGACCGGCGTCTCCTGGTCGGCCTCCCGGATGGCTTCGATGGCGCGGGCGGCAGTCAGGCCGCCCCCGATGATGACGATGGGCTGGCTGTTGCTCATGGGGCCACTCTCCCCCACCTACCTCACTTGGTCGAGTGCCCAGTTGGTGTCGTGAGAGGCCGACGTCTTACCCGCCGAGCAGTCGGGCCACGTGTGGCTGGGACCGAGCTCAGCGGCATACGAACAATTCACCTTGACCGTGGCTGAACGCCTGTTTAGTCTGCTGTACATGGGTTCAGCCCGGCCTACCCCAGCTTCGGACCTGACCACCCGGGCCCGGATCCGCGAGGCGGCCGTCCGCCGCTTTGCCGAGGACGGCATGCAGGCTTCGCTGCGCGCGATAGCAGCCGATGTCGGGGCCAGCCCCGCGCTGATCCTCCACCACTTCGGCTCCCGCGCGGGGCTTCGCCAAGAGTGCGACCATTGGGTCCTCGCACAGATCAGCGCCCACAAGTCCGCGGTGCTCGGGCCGGGCGGCGCCACCGCGATGCTCACCCAGCTCGCGCACGTCGAGGGCTACGCCCACCTCGTCGCCTATCTCCTGCGCTGCCTCCAGGGCGGCGGCGCCATCGCCAAGGCGCTCATCGACGACCTGGCCGCGGAGTCCGAGGCCTACCTCCGCGAGGCCGAGGAAACGGGCACGGTCAGCAGGAGTCGCGACCCAGCCGCCCGCGCGCGTCTCCTCACCGAGATGGCCCTCGGGGCGCTCCTGCTCCAGCTGCCCGGAGGGGGCGAGCCGCTCCATGTCGGGCAGCTGCCCGCACTGCTGCGCGCCTACACCGACCGCGTCATCCTCCCGTATCTCGAGCTCTACACGGAGCCGCTCCTGACGGACTCCACCCTGCTCGACGCCTATCTGTCCACCCTCCACCAACCCACCAGGAGCTCACATGCCTGATCTGGCCATCGAGACCCGGGACCTCACCAAGTCCTTCGGCACGACCAAGGCCCTCAACGGCTTCTCCCTCCGCGTCGAGAAGGGACAGGTGGCCGGCTTCCTCGGGCCCAACGGCTCGGGGAAGTCGACGACGATCCGCGTCCTGCTCGGCATGCTGCGGGCCGACTCCGGCTCCGCCCGGGTGCTCGGCCTCGACCCGTGGGTCGATGCTGTCGCCATCCACCGGCGCATCGCCTATGTCGCCGGCGACACCAGCCTGTGGCCCAACCTGACCGGCGGCGAGGTGATCGACGTGCTGACGCGGCTCTACCGGAAGCCGGCCGACCGGCGCCGGCGGGAGGAGCTGCTCGAGCGCTTCGAGCTCGACCCGACGAAGAAGGCCCGCACCTACTCCAAGGGAAACCGGCAGAAGGTAGCGCTCGTCGCGGCGCTCGCCACGGATGCGGAGCTGTTCCTCCTCGACGAGCCGACGTCGGGACTCGACCCGCTCATGGAGGCCGTCTTCACCCAGGAGGTCCGGGCCCTGCGGGACCAGGGACGCACCATCCTGCTGTCTAGCCACATCCTCGCCGAGGTCGAGAAGCTGTGCGACACCGTGACGATCATCCGCGCCGGTCGTGACGTCGAGACGGGGACGCTGGCCGAGCTGCGCCACCTGACCCGGTCCACGGTGACGGCGACGACGTCCGCGGACCCTGTCGCCCTCTCGCGCGCCGTGGGCGTCCACGACCTCACGGTCGACGACGGGTTCCTGCGCTTCGACGTCGACAACGCACACGTCAACGACGTGCTGCGGCTGCTCGCCGACGACCGGGTCGAGAACCTGACGATTGCCCCGCCCTCACTCGAGGAGCTCTTCATGCGCCACTACGGCGACGAGATCGCCGTCTCCGAGGAGGCGGCGGCCCGATGAGCGCCCCCATGGACACGCCGACGGCCACTGCCGGACGGACCACGTCGCGAGCCCAGCCCCTGGGAGCCGCCGGCCGGCCCGGTGCCGGGGGGACGGCCGAGCCCTGGGCCGGCACCACGGAGCTGCTGCGGTTCTTCCTCCGGCTCGAGCGCGTCAGGATCGCGGTGTGGACCCTGTCCTTCGGGGTTCTCGTCGCAGGGTCGGTCGCCTCGCTCGACGCGACGTACACGACGCCCGAGGCCCTGCAGGCCCGCGCGTCGCTGATGTCCAACCCGTCCGCCATCATGATGACCGGTCCGGCCTTTGGCCTCGACAACTACACCTTCGGGGCGATGGTGGCGAACGAGCTGTCGCTCTACCTGCTCATCGCCGCCGCGATCATGAGCATTCTGCTCGTCGTCCGCCACACGCGGGCCGAGGAGGAGTCCGGGCGCCTCGAGGTCGTCCGCGCCCTCCCCGTCGGCCGCTTCGCCCCCGCAGCCGCGGCACTGTTGACCGTCGCGATCGCCAACCTCGCGGTCGGCACCGTCACCACGCTCGCCCTGGTCGGCACGGGGATGGAGCCCGCCAGCTCGATCGCCCTCGGTCTGGCCACCGGCCTGACCGGGCTCGTCTTCGGCGCGGTCGGCGGCATCACCGCCCAGCTCACCGAGCATGCCCGGACCGCCTCGAGCATGGCGCTCGGAGTCCTGGCCGTCGCGTTCCTCGTGCGTGGCCTCGGCGACGTCATCCACAACCAGGGCTCTTGGCTCTCGTGGTTCTCGCCGCTGGCCTGGGCGCAACAGACGCGGCTCTACGTCGACCTGCGCTGGTGGCCGCTCGCCGTTTCTGCGCTGGCCGCCATCATCCTGTTGGCCGTGACGGTCCGCCTCGCCCAGCGTCGCGACCTCGGCGCCGGGCTCCGCGCTCCCACGCCCGGCCCCGCCGCGGCGTCGCCGCGGTTGCTCTCTCCGGTGGGGCTGGCCCATCGGCTGCTGTGGAACGCATACCTCGGCTGGCTGATCGGCATGTTCCTCTTCGCGGTCGCCTTCGGGGCGCTGGCCAACTCGCTCGAGGACCTCCTGCAGGACATCCCGCAGATCGACGAGATGCTGCAGCTGGACCTGACCAACCTGACGACGAGCTTCTCGGCCTACATGCTCTCGTTGTTCGCGGTCGCCCCGATGGCGATCGCCGTTGCCGGGATCCTGCGCCTCCGCTCGGAGGAAGCTGCCGGACGCGCCGAGGCGGTGCTCGTCACCGGCAGCACGCGGACGGGGATGCTCGGTGGCTGGACCCTCGTCGTGGTGCTGCAAGCGGTGGTCATGCTCGCGGTCATCGGCCTGGGCGCCGGGCTTGGCGTCGCCGCCGGCACGGGTGACGGCACTTGGGTCTGGGACCTGACCCTGGCCTCGCTTGCGTATGTTCCCGCGACACTCCTCGTGGCCGCGGTCGCCATCGCCCTCTACGGGCTGGTCCCCCGGCTCACCTCGCTCACGTGGGTGCTCGTGGTCTGGGTCGCCCTCGCGCTCTATCTCGGCGGGCTGCTCAACCTGCCCGAGTGGGCCCTGTCCCTGTCGCCCGTCCACCACACGCCGCAGGTTCCGGCCGAGACTGCTCCGGCCACGCCACTGGTCATCATGAGCCTCGCGGCGGTGGCCCTCGCGGCCGCCGGCTTCCTCGGCCTCCGGCGCAGGGACGTCGTCCCGGGCGAGTGACCCCGGCCCGCGCGGCCGGGAAGGGCGGGAGGCGCCTGGGGCAACATGCGCGCGTGGCGAGCTCAGCGGCATACGACAGCGTCGTGAGTCGTATGCCGCTGAGCTCGCTTGCGCCGGGACGCGCGGTCAGCGTGGCGTCAGGACGTCCAGGCGCGCCAGAGGTCGGCGTACTCCCCGTTCCGGGCCACCAGCTCGTCGTGGCTGCCGAGCTCGACGATGCGCCCGTCGATGACGACCGCGATCCGCTCCGCGTCGTGCGCGGTGTGCAGGCGGTGCGCGATGGCCACCACGGTGCGCCCGGTGAGCAGGGCGCTCATCGAGCCCTCGAGGTGCCGCGCCGTCCGCGGGTCGATGAGCGACGTGGCCTCGTCGAGCACGATCGTGTGCGGGTCGGCCAGGATGAGCCGGGCGAGCGCGATCTGCTGCGCGCGCCCGGGCGTCAGCTGGCTGTGGCCCGAGCCGAGCTTGGTCTCGAGCCCCTCGGGCAGGCGCTCGACCCACTCCCAGGCGTCGACCGCACGAAGTGCCTCGATGACCGCCTCGTCTGACGCGTCCTCGCGGGCCAGCACGACGTTGTCGTGGACCGAGCCGATGAACACGTGGTGCTCCTGCGTGACGAGGGCGACCTCGGTCCGCAGGACGTCGAGCGGCAGCGACGTGAGGCCGACGCCGCCGACCTCGACGGTCCCCGTGCGTGGCCCGTGGATGCCCGCGAGGAGCCGGCCGAGAGTCGACTTCCCGGAGCCGCTCGGGCCCACGATCGCGAGGCGCTCCCCCGTGCGAAGCTCGAGGTCGATCCCGTGCAGGACGTCGTGGTCCGCGCGGTAGGCGTACCGCAGGTCGCGACCGGCGAGCTCAGGACCCACCGGGAGATCCTGGCCGGGCTCACGGTCAGGCGGCACGGTGGCGATCCCGAGCAGGCGCGTCGTCGAGGCGATCCCGACCTGGACGCGGTCCACCGTGCTGACCAACATGTCGAACGGGCCCCAGAGCGCCTCCGTGTAGAGGATCGCCGTGGTGATCTGGCCGAGCGTGGCCCAGCCCTGGATATAGCCGATGGCGCCCAGCAGCAGGACCAGCACGCGCGGCAGGCTGAACGCGAGGTCCATGACGGCGAAGAGCAGGTTGCGCAGCGTCATCGTGTAGCGCTCGGCCTGACCAGAGACCTCGATGTCGTCGTCGCCGCGCCGCATGCGGTGCGGGCCGAGGCCGAGCGCCTCGACGGTGCGGGCACCCTCGACGGTCTCGGTGAGGGTCGTGTTGATGCGCGAGTAGGTGCCGCCCTCGGTGAGGTAGCCCTTGGGGGCTCGCATCAGGTAGCGGCGGATCTGGACGAGAGCGAGCGCCATGAGCACGATCGACGGGACGGACAGCAGGACCGAGTTGCTCAGCATCGCGACGAGCGTGAGAACCACGGTCGTCCCGGCGATGATCGCGCGCGGCAGCGCCCAGCGGACCGACTCGCTCATGGTGCCGACGTCACGGGTGACGCGGGTGACGAGGTCGCCCGAGCTGGCGGTCTCGACGCGGGAGAGCGGTAGTCGCAGGATGGCGCGGACGATGTACTCGCGTGCTGCAGCGAGGACGTCCTGGCCGAGGAAGGCCGAGCTGACCTGTGCCGCAAAGGTGATCAGGCCGTGGACGACGACGATGCCGGCGACGATGAGCGCCATCGAGTTGGCGGTGGCGAGCGCGGCGTCCTGCCGCCCCGCCTGAACGTCGGCGACGGTGCTGTCGACCAGACTGCCGAGGAGGCGCGGGATGAGCAGGCCGGCGCCGGCAGCGAGGGCGTTGCCCAGCAGGACCGCCACGACGATGAGCTTGCGGTCCGTGAGCAGCCCGCCGATGAAGCGAACGACGCGCCTCGTGTCGGCGATGGGCAGGCCCTTGCGGGAGTTCAGCGTGTCCGCGACGAACTCGTGCGCCCGGCGCTCGCGCAGCAGGTGACGACGGCGCAGGGCGGCCAGCCGGTCGGAGATGCCCGCTGCCGTCGGCGGGCGGAGCTCGTCCGGCACCGGCGGCAGGTCGCGAGGGGCCTCCCACGTACGGGCCGACTCCGCTGCGAGGTCGGTGGGCAGCGGCGAGACGTGCGTGTCGATGCTCATCGTGCCTCCTCCTCGCTGACGTGGGTGACCAGCCGGTCCACTGGGTGGTGCTCAGGGTGGTCGAGTGGGCGGTGCTCGGCTGGGTTGGTCTGGTGAGGCGGGTGGACTTCGCCGCGCACGACGACTGAGCGGTATGCCGCTGAGCTGGCCAGGAGGTCGACGTGCCGTCCGCGTGTGGTGGCCTTGCCGGCCTCGAGCAGGATCACCTCGTCCGCGTGGTGGAGCAGCAGCGGGCTGGCGGTCATCACGACAGTGGTCCGCCCGTCACGATGGGGCCCGAGGCGCTCGGCGATCCGGGCCTCGGTGTGCGCGTCGACGGCGGAGGTCGGCTCGACGAGGACGAGGACCTCCGGGTCCGCGGCGAGGGCCCGCATGAGCACGAGCCGCTGGCGCTGGCCGCCGGAGAGGCCGCGTCCTCGTTCGTCCAGCTCGCCCTGCCAGCCGCCGGGGAGCGCGTCGAAGACGTCCTCGGCTGCTGCCGTGTGAAGGGCGAGCTCGGCGTCCTGACGGCTGAGTCGCCGAAGCGGGTCGACGGCCTCGCGCAAGGTGCCGGCGAACACCTGGGGCGCGGTGTCGCTGACGAGGATCCGGCGCCGGACCTCATCAAGTGGCACCGATCCGAGGTCGACGCCGCCGATGGTGACGCCCCACGCCTGACGGGCTCGCTCCTCGTCGCGTCGGGCCTGCTCCTCGCGAAGGACCGCTCGCCTCGAGCGCTCGTTGCGGGCGGCCTTGCCCTTGAGCTCCTCGGGGATCTCGTCGCTGACCAGGGTGCCCTCGTCGGATGGCAGGTAGCGTCCGATCCGGTCGGCGAGCGCAGCCGAGTCGTCCGGGACCGCGGAGACGACCATGGTGAGCCGACCGGGCCGGATGACCGCGCCGGAGAAGTGGTCGACGATTGGAGCTGCTTCGGGGAGCTCTTGGGGGTGCTCTGGCTCGACCCAGGGCGGGCGCTGGCCGAGGACGGCGTTCGCCTTGCGGGCCGAGACGACGGAGCGGGTCCACTTCTGGGCGAACTCGACGAAGGTGCGCATCGGGTGGAGCAGGAACAGCCCGTAGCCGAGGAAGCTGACGAACTCCCCCACCGTGAGGCGGCCCAGGGCGACCTCGCGGCTGCCGAGCCACATGAGTCCGACGACGAAGGCACCGGAGAGCAGGACCCCGACCGCCTCGACCGCGGCCAGCCAGGCGCCGGCGCGGACACCGGAGTCACGGACCCGCTGGGACTGCCCGGCGTAGTTGCCGCCGAAGGTGTCCTCGCCGCCGATGCCCCGGAGGATCCGCAGGCCGGCCACGATGTCGGTGGCCATCGAGGTGAGCTCCGAGTTCCGGGAGCGTTCGATCCCCTGCCAGTGCTGCATCGGTCGCAGCAGCGGCGTGCCGAGGATGACCAGTAGCGGGGCGGAGACCAGGACGAGCAGGCCCAGGCGGGGTGAGGTGGACAGGACGATGCCCGCGACGGCGAGGTAGGCGACGAGCTGCGAGAACGCGCGGGTGGACACCTCCATCAAAGCGCCGAACTGGTCACCATCGGACCCGGAGACCGAGAGCACCTCGCCCGTCGGGGTGCGGCGGATGAGGACGTGGCCGAGCTGCAGCGCCTTGCGCGTGACGAGCTGGGTGGTGCCATAGAGGGCGATGAGCCACTCCCGC
>NZ_DATEEY010000158.1:0-16969 GCF_035280925.1 Intrasporangium sp.
AGGTGGGCCCCCCGGCGACCCGGGTGCGCCGGGCGGGGACGGGCCCCACTCCCGGGCCGAACGGTGGCGGCGCCACTGGCGCATCCGACGGCCCGACGACGACGCTGACCCCGGGGGACGGTGACGCGTGACGTCCCGAGAGATCGCCTTCGTCGTCGTGGGCGCCATCACAGCGCTGTCTGCCCTCCTCTCCGTCACCACGAAGCAGGTCGTCCACGCCGCGCTCTGGTTGCTCGTGTCGCTCGGTGCCCTCGCCGGCGCCTACATCGTCCTCGGCCAGGAGCTCGTCGGGCTCGTCCAGCTGCTCGTCTACGTCGGGGCGATCGTCGTGCTCGTCCTCTTCGCCCTCATGCTGACCCGCGCGCCAATCGGGCCGCACCCCGATATCGACACCCCGCCGTGGCAGCGCGCCCTCGCGAGCGCACTGGGAGGGGCGACCGCGGCACTGCTCGCGTCGGTGCTCCTGCCGTTCTTCGCCTCAGCCGACGTGGCGGACGACGTGCCCGGGACGCCGCAGATCGGGGAGGCCATCTTCGGCACGTGGGTGTGGCCCTTCGAGCTGCTGTCGGTGCTCCTGCTCGTCGCCCTCATCACCGCCTTCGCCGTGTCACGACTCGTCCTCCAGCGTGAGGGAGAGCTGCGGTGAGCCTCGTCTACCCCGCCGCCCTTGCGGCCCTGCTCGCGGGGATCGGCGTCTACGGCGTGCTCGCCCGGCGCAATGCCGTGCTCGTGCTCATCGGTGTCGAGCTCATCCTCAACGCCGCGAACCTGCTTCTCGTGACGGCGGGCTCACGTTCCGGCGTGCCCTTCGCGGCGGGCCCCGTGCTCGCGCTCTTCGTCATCACGATCGCAGCGGCCGAGGTGGTCGTCGCCCTTGCGATCATCCTCGTGATGTTCCGCCGGTTCGGCCACATCGACCTCACTGCGACCCCCGACCTCACGGACGAGCCCGAGCCGACCGACGGTGCCGGCCCGGGCGAGGTGGACGAGGCCGGCGAGGTGGGGGAGGCCCGCGAGGCGGGGGTCGTCGACGCCGCGGCGCCCCGGGACACCGCACCTGCCGGGTCGCCCGATCAGGACCGTCGGTTGCCGGAGGGAGTCTCGTGACCTGGGTCGTCCGGCTCATCGTCCTGGTCCCCGCTGTTGCCGGGTTGCTCGGCCTGCTCGCCCGGCGCCAGCGGGTCGTCGCCTCGGGGATCGCGGTCGGGGCGGCCGCCGTCGTGACCGTCCTCGGCCTGCTCCAGTGGATCGCGCCCGTTCGCGCGACCGACATCGACTCACTGGGCGGCCTGCCGCTGCTTGACCTCAGCGTCCCGCTGCACCTGCTCTCCGACCGGCTCTCCGGACTCGTCAGCTTCGTCGTCGCCCTTGTCGTGCTCGCCATCCAGGTCTTCACGGTCTGGTACCTGCGCGACGACAAGCGCTATGGCCAGTTCGCCGCGACCGTCTCGCTCTTCGCGGGCGGGATGCTCCTCGTCGTGCAGTCCGCGGACCTCGCGCTCACCCTCGTCGGCTGGGAGATCATGGGCTGGTGCTCCTGGCTGCTCATCGGGCACGACACCGAGCGATACGCGGCCCGCCGGGCGGCCTACAAGGCCTTCATCGTCACCCGGGTCGCGGACGTCGGCATGGTCGTCGGGCTGGTCGCCCTGGCGGTGCGAGCCCGCAGCACCGACCTGCTCGACGTGCTCACCGTCCCCGGATCGGACGGGCTGCTCACCGTGGGCCTGGTCGGCGTGCTCATCGGCGTGGCCGGCAAGTCGGGCCTCTTCCCCTTCCACGACTGGCTTCCCGACGCGATGGAGGGCCCGACCCCGGCATCGGCCCTCATCCACGCGGCGACGATGGTCGCCGCCGGCACCTACGTCATCGCCCGCCTCTTCTCCCTCTACGCCGTCGATGACGGCGCGCGCCTCCTGCTGGCGGTACTCGCGGCGATCACGATGGTGTATGCCGCTGGGCTCGCTCTCGCGCAGAGCGACGTCAAGCGGTTGCTGGCCTACTCCACGCTGAGCCAGGTCGCCATCATGCTCGGCGCGCTGGCTGCGGCCCCGGCGGGGGTCGGCCCGGTGCCCGGCGTCTCCCACCTCATCGGCCACGCCTTCTTCAAGGCCCTCCTCTTCCTCGCCGCCGGCTGGCTCGGCGTCCTCGTCGGGGGCACGGCCCTGGCCAGGATGCGTGGCCGCCTGCGGCTCCGTGGGGCGCTGCGCTGGTCGATGGCCATCGGGTTGGCGGCGCTGGCCGGCGTCCCACCGCTCATCGGCTTCTTCACCAAGGAGACCGTCATCGACACCGCCCTCGAAGGCGTCGCGCAGGACGTGGGCCTCGGCGCCTGGCTGGTCCTCGTCGCGCTGCTCGTCACCGTCTTCCTGACGGCGGCCTACTGCACGCGCGCCTGGCTGCTCCTCGACGGGCCGTTCGACCCGTCCGGGAAGGCGGCCACGCTGACCCCGGCCCGCCTGACCGGGACGGTTTCCGATGCGCGACCCGTCTCCGACCACGAGGTGTCAGAGGCGCACGAAGGACACGTTGGCCAGGCGCCGATCACCTTGCCGGCCGCGTTGGCGGTCACTGGCCTGGCCGTGTTGACGGTGATCGGCACGCTCTTCCTGGCCACGGTCAATGGCGCGCTCCACCTCGGCTGGATCACGGCAGTCCTGTCGATCCTCCTCATCGCCGGTGCCGTCTTCGAGGTCTGGGTCCTGAGCCGCGGTGGGCACGATGACGTCGCCGATCGGCTGCCGGCCGGCGTCCGGGCCGGTGCGGAGCGCGGCTTCGGAGCCGATACCGCCTACGCCCGTGTCGGGATGGCGGTCACCGCCCTGGCCCGGCTCGTCGTCTTCCTGGACCATGACGTGGTCGACGCCTACCCGCGTGCGACCGTCGTGGCAACGCGCGGGCTCGGCCGTCTGGGGGAGCGGACCCACCGCGCCATCCCTTCGCTCGCCATCGTCGGTCTCGTCGTCGGCGCCGGCATGGTGGTCGCCGTGGGGGTGGCGGCATGGCTCTGACGCTGCTCCTCCTCGTGCCGCTGCTCGCGGCGACCGTCCTGCTGGTGATGCCGACTGCGACCGCCGGCAGGACCGAGCCGGGCGTCGCCCTCGCCGCGCTCGGCGCCGCGCTCGTCACCGCCGGGCTGGCCGTGGCCGTCGTGGCCGGCAGCCAGAGCGTCGACGTGCCGTGGATCCGCAGTCTCGGGATCCGTTGGCACTTCGCGGTGGACGGCATCTCGGCGGCCCTGGTCCTGTTCACGGCCCTGCTCGTCGTGGCGGTCGTGCTCCATGCCCTGGCGGCGCCGACCCCGCAGGGCGGCTCACGCTCGACCTATTTCGGCTGCATCCTCCTCGTCGAGGCCGGTGCCCTCGCGACGTTCCTCGCGCGTGACGCCCTGCTCTTCTTCATCGCCTTCGAGGTCGTCCTCGTGCCGATGTGGTTGCTCATCCGGCGGTTCGGCGACGAGCACGTCCGCGACACGGCACGCGCCGACGCGTCGGGCCGGTTCATCCTGTTCACCGCCTTCGGGTCGACGTTGATGCTCATCGGCATCCTGTTCCTCGTCGCCCACCAGGGCACGTCCGATCTGACGGTCCTCGCAGACCTGCACGGCAAGGGGCTGTCGCGCGGTCTCCAGATCGCGATCGCCGCCATCCTCCTCACCGGGCTCGCCGTCAAGGTGCCGCTCTGGCCGCTGCACACGTGGCTCCCGTCGGCGCACACCATCGCGCCGACGGCCGGGTCGGTGCTGCTCGCCGCGGTCCTGCTCAAGATGGGCACCTACGGCATCGTCCGGCTCGCGGTCGCGACGGTCCCCGACGGCGTGGCGGCGCTGGGCCCGGGGCTGGCCGTCCTCGGGGCGGTTGGGACGATCTGGGGAGGCCTTGCCTGCCTCGTGGAGCGGGACCTCAAGCGGCTCATCGCCTACAGCTCCGTTGCCCACATGGGATTCATCGCCATCGCCCTCGCCTCGGGAAGCCACACCGGGCTCCAGGCAGCGCTCTTCGGCAACATCGCACACGGGATCGTGGCGGCCCTGCTCTTCTTCCTCGTCGGGGACCTCAAGGAGCAGTGGGGCTCAGCCGACCTCACCGTCCCGCGAGTGGCGCTGCGCGACCGCGCACCCCGCTTCGGCGTCGCCTTCGTCTTCGGTCTCGCGGCCGCCCTGGGCCTGCCGGGTCTGGTCAGCTTCTGGGGCGAGTTCCTCGCGCTCTATGGCGCGTGGTCCCCGGCCGAGGGGGTCAACGTCGGGGTACTGCGCGCCACCGTTGTCGTCGGCGCTTTCGGTCTCGCCCTCGCGGCCGCCTACGCCCTTCGTGTCGCCAGGATCCTCTGGGCCGGGGAGGGCGCGCCCGAGACCGAGGCAGTGGCCAGGGACGTCATAGTGGACGAGCGCGGCATCCGGTGGGGCGTCGTCGTCACCTTCATCGCGGTGATGGTCGTCCTGGGCGTCGTGCCCCACCTGCTGCTGACCATCTCCGAGCTCGATGCGGCGGCCCTCCTGTCGGGAGTGACGCGATGACCGGCCTCGCCATCGACTACGGCACCCTCCTGCCGGCGCTCCTCCCGATCGGGGGAGCCGTCCTTGTCCTCATCGCCGATCTCGTGCGTCCCAGTCTGCGGCAGCTGCCCTACGTCATCGCCGCGCTCGCCGTCCTGGGGGCGTCGGCGGCCACCATCCCGGGCCTGGCCCAGGTCCCTGGTGATGCACAGACGACGTTGTGCCTCGAGCCGGGGGGCGAGGCCGTAGGATCCGGCACACTGCCACCCGGTGTCGAGGGGCTGCCCCAGACCTGCTTCTGGCAGGCCGACTCGCTGACGAGCGCGCTCCAGCTGGGGGCCGGGTTCGCCGCCCTCGTCGTCGTGCTCCTCGCCTGGCCACGCGCGCGGGCCCGGGCCGCCGGCGACGGCACCCCGGAGCCGATCGAGGCGATGCTGTTCCTCGTCTCGTTCGCGGGGACCATGATCGTGGCCGCGAGCCGGGACCTCGGCACGTGGCTCATCGCGCTCGAGATCGCCACGCTGCCCGTGATCGGGCTGGTCGCGCTCAGGGGCGGCCGGGGTGCCGTCGGTGGTGCGGTCCAGCTGCTCGTCACGTCGCTCGTCTCCTTCGCGCTGCTGGTGCTCGGCGCGGCGCTCTGGCTCGTGGCGACGGGCACCCCGATGCTCGACGCCAACGCGGCCCTGCTCGGACAGGGCTACCAGGTCGAGTCCTCGGGTCCCGCCTCCGTGGTCTTCCCGGACACCTCGACCGCGATCCTCGGTCTTGCCGTCGTCCTCATCATCGCGGGGATCGGCTTCAAGCTGTCCCTCGTGCCGTTCCACGCATGGACCCCCACGGCGTACTCCGGGGCCACCGTCCCGGTCGCCACCTTCCTCGCGACCGTGTCCAAGGTCGGGGCGCTCGCCGCGCTGCTGGTGGTTTTGCGAGCGATCAGTGTCCTCGGTGCCTCCGCGCTCGGCGCCATCGCGCTGCTCGCCGCGCTCAGCATGACGGTCGGCAACATCATGGCGTTGCGGCAGAACGACGTGGTGCGCCTCCTCGCGTGGTCGACTGTCGCGCAGGCGGGCTGGGTCGTGCTGCCGCTGGTCAGCGTCTCCTCTCCAGGCAACCGGGCTGCCGGGATCTACCTGCTCACCTATGTCGCCGCGACGGTCGTCGCGTTCGCCGTCGTGGCGCTCATGGTGCGCGAGCGGTCCGGCACCGGCCGATCCCTCGAGTCCTATGCGGGCCTGTGGCGCCGCAGCCCGTGGCGGGCAGGAGCCCTCGGGCTCGCCCTGATGTCCTTGGCCGGCCTACCGCCGGGCATCATCGGCCTGGTGGGCAAGATCGTCGCCCTTCGCCCCGTTGTCGTCGAGGGGTGGATCTGGCTCGCCGTCATCGCGGCCGCGAACGCCGTGCTCGGTGTCGCCGTCTACTTGCGGTGGCTGCGGCCGGTCGTGGCGACGACCGAGGCCCGTGCCCACGAGGTGGCCGAGGCCGGCCAGACCGTGGCGCCCACCACCCGTGGGCCGGGCAACCGTCGCGTCATCGTTGCCGGCCTGGTCATCAGCTCGGCCCTCCTCGCCGTCGTCAGCGTGCAACCCGACGTCATGCTCCGTCTGTTCGGCTGACGACGCCCCGCGCGCTGGGTCGGCGGCCCCGCGCCCAGTCCGACGAGCCCTGAACCAGGTGACGCTGGCGGGCGGCACATCTCCGGCCGCGATGCGCTGGGCGAGCCAGGCCAGGGCGATGAGGCAGCGCTAGTCGATGGCGCCGTGGCCAGCGTCGCAGGTCTCGAAGGGGATGCGCCCGCCCTGCCCGTCAGCCGCCGTTGAACCGGATGGGTACGCGTGGCGTCGTCCAGTGTGGGTGGCCGTAAGCCGCCGCGCATGACCCTCTCTCGCAACCGTCCGGAGCCAGCCAAGGGCCGCAGGCGCGCACCGGTGCCCTGAGTGCGGCCCCGTGGAGGTGATGGCAATGAGGCAACGACCCCGTCGATGGATGACCTTCCTGCTCGCGACAGTTCTCCTCGGGTTCGCGACGGTGACGGCAGCGGCCGCCCCGATCGGGACGCTGAAACAGTTCAGGGTGCCGACCGACAACAGCCAGCCGCGGTCCATCACGAACGGCTCGGACGGGACCAGGTGGTTCACCGAGGGGACTGACTTCTCCGGCGCGCCGGCGAAGCTGGCACGGGTCACGTCGGCCGGCGTCATCACCGAGTTCCCCGCACACTGCAATTTCTGCATCCTGACCGATGTGGCCCAAGGCCCCGGCGGCGTCCTCTACCTCACGTCGAACGACCCCGTGCTGTCGAGGTTCGACATCACCACCGAGACCTTCCTCGATCCGGTGCCGATGCCGAACTCGAGCGCGCTCGGGGGGAACCTGTCCATCAGCGGCGACATCATCTGGATCACCGACTTCAACAACGACGTGATCTGGCGCTACAGCATCTCGATGAACCAGTTCACGAGCACACCCGTGCCTGACCCGGCTGACGTCGCCGTCGACCAGGCTGGCAACGCGTGGTTCGCCCAGCCGGAAACCAACGGGCCCGGAACCGGCACCATCGGGCGAATCGATGCGGTCACCATGGACGTCACCACGACGGACGTCAACGCGGCGGCCCGCGGCATCGCCGTGGCAACCGACGGACAGGTGTGGTTCAGCGCCCGGTTCACGCCGCAGGCCGTCGGACGTCTCGACCCGGCGTCCGGAACGGTGACCATCTTCCCCCGGACAACCGAAGGGCCGCAGGAGATCACCCCCGCGCCGGATGGGTCGATGTGGTTCACCCAGACGACGAAGGGGAACATTGCCAACATCACGAACGCCGGTGTGATCACCGAGGCCAAGGAGGTCAAGGGCAGCCAGCCGTTCGGGATCGTCGTGGCCGAGAATGGTGACCCCTGGTACACGATGCTGGCCGCGAACAAGGTCGCCACGCTGAAGCTGCGATAGGCGCGCAGGCGAGTCGGGTATCAGGGCGCGATGCGCTGTGCGAGCCAGGCAAGTGCGAGGGGATAGCGGTACTCGATGGCGCCGTGCCCAGCGTCGAAGGTCTCGAAGTGGATCCGCTCGTCCGGCAACCCGGCTCGCCGCACCTCCGCGTGGAACGCCTGGGCTCCGAGGTCGAGGTACCACTCGTCGCGAGTGCCTGCATCGATCCACACCGCCCGCCAGGACCGCGCCGCGTCCGCGTAGCGGTCCACCATGCGCACCGGGTCCCAGTCCAGCCAGCGCTGCCACACCTCGGGAACGAGTCGGCCGCTCGTCTGGTCGAACGGCAGCTGCGGCGTCCCGTCGGGAGCCGCTGAGAAGCAGGCCGCGACGCCGAGCAGCATGAGCAGCGTCTGGTCGGCTTCCTTCGTGAATGCCGTGCGTCCCCGGAAGTCCTCCCACCACCTGGTGATGTCGCCGTCGTAGTCACGCAGGTGGCGCACGGCCTTGGCGAAGTCCGGGATGTAGCAGTACTCGTAGAGCGAGTCACCGGCGTGCGTCGCCAGTGCGCCGAACAGGTCCGGCCGGAGCATGGGTGTGATCATGGCGCCGAAGCCGCCGCTGGACTTGCCGGCGATGGCTCGGTGCTCGCGGTCCGGGATGGTGCGGTAGCGGCCGTCGACGAAGGGGACCACCTCGTCGCAGAGGTACGAGTGGTAGGCGCCGGTGCCGGGCGAGTCGACGAACTGGCTGCCGCCGTAGGCTGTCCACGCGTCGACGTAGACGACGATCGTCGCGGGCGCCTCGCCGCCGGCGAAGACCGCGTCGGCGGTCTCGAGGAACGGTTGGCGGAACGGGGTCCGGTTGCGCCACATGGCCAGTTGCCCCGTGTACCCCTGGATGACGTAGACACTCGCGTAGCGGCGGTCCGGCTCGTCGTCGTAGCCCGGCGGGACATAGACCCAGAGCGGTCGTTCATGGGGGTCAGCGAGCGGGTTGCCACGCAGCAGTGCGCTGTCGATGACGTGCTCGTCGATGCGTCCGGACAGCTCAGCAGACCAGGGCAGCATGCGGCCCACACTAGCCATGCCGCGGGCGCACACGACAAGAGCCGCGCCCGCTGGTGGTGACCAGCGGGGGCGGCTCTGCGGTGGTTGCCTACCGGCGGCGAGGGTCAGACCCGCGCCGGGGCCTGGTTCGTGATGTCCTCCGGGGCGAAGTCGTTCACCTGCTTCGCGTGGCGGAAGCCGAAGAACGAGAGGACCAGCAGGACGCCGGAGGCGATGAAGGCGCCGATCCCGGCGATGAGGGCGATCGTGCCCATCGTGCCGAAGGCGTAGGCGTTGAGCAGCATGCCGCGCAGCGCGTTGCCCATGAACAGGCTCTGGCGCAGGTCACCGAGGGCCTTGACCTCGTCGGCGTTGGCGCTGGGGTCCTTGGCCATCTGCATGTACTCGCCCGAGACCTCCTCGTAGGTCCGGCCGTCCGAGCTCGCGTTCATGTGGACGAGGATGTACTGGTCGGCGAAGGCCTTGGCCTGGTCGCCCGTGGTCATCTGCTGGCCGGCGTACTGCGCCAGGGCGTCCTTCTGCGCCTGTGTCTCGAGGCGGTCGACGGCCGGCATCGTGATCTTCTGCTGGCTGAGCTGGTCCTCGACGTTCTGGTGGACGAAGTTGCTGGCGTACATCAGCAGGCCGCCTGCGGCGAGGAGGACGACGGCGAGGATGAGGCCGGTCCATGAGATGAGCTGGTCAAGCGTCTTGCGCATCGCGCTTCTCCTTTGAGTGGGAGGGACTCCCATTTCCCTGGTTCCCTGTTCCCTGGTTTCCCCTGGCGAGATGAACACTACTACTACACGTAGTAGTTGAGAAATCAGCGGAGTGTGACACCGGCAACACTGCGGTCCAGGGCCAGGTCACGCGTCAGGTTGCCCAACCAAGTCGCTGCAGATGTCGTCCTGACAGCACCAGCGGCGGCGTGGATGGCGCCATGGCGCGGCATGACCGGGATCGTGAACTGACCTCTGCCGCTGGAGGATTGGTCCGCACCGCCCGAGGAGAGGTCGTGGTTCGCTCGGGAGCTCAGGAACTTCTGCCGGGCGGGACCGGGCCGGTGAGCGTCGGCCAGCCCGGCGGCATACGGCCTGATCTCCTCAGCGAAACGTCAGGAACACGTGACGCCGACCACTCGTTCAACCGGCATGCACAGGCACTTCAACGGACTCAAGACGGCCGCCCTGTTCGGCGCCATCTGGGCCCTCCTGCTCGGGCTCGGTGCCCTCATCGGGAATGGCCGCTACATCTGGCTGTTCGCGCTCATCGGTGTCGCCACGACCGCCTACGGCTACTGGAACTCCGACAAGCTCGCGATTCGCGCCATGCGCGCCTACCCCGTGTCGGAGGCGCAGGCGCCGGTCATGTTCCGCATCGTCCGCGAGCTGTCCACGGCTGCGGGCAAGCCGATGCCGAGGCTCTACGTGTCGCCGACGCAGGCGCCCAACGCGTTCGCGACCGGCCGCAACCCGCAGAACGCTGCCGTCTGCTGCACCGAGGGCATCCTCGGACTGCTCACCGAGCGGGAGCTGCGCGGCGTGCTCGGGCACGAGCTGATGCACGTGTACAACCGAGACATCCTGACCAGCTCCGTCGCGGCCGCCATTGCCGGCGTCATCACCGCCATCGGCCAGATGCTCATGTTCACGAGCATGTTCGGCGGCGGCTCGGACGACAACCGGCCCAACCCGCTCGCGCTGCTCGCGATGTCGTTCCTCGCGCCGATGGCCGCCATGATGATCCAGCTCGCCATCAGCCGCACGCGCGAGTACGACGCCGACGAGGACGGTGCCAGGCTCACCGGCGACCCGGCGGCGCTCGCCTCGGCGCTGCGCAAGCTGGAGGCCGGCGTGGCCCGGGCGCCGCTCGCCCCCCAGCAGCAGATCGTCAACGCGAGCCACATGATGATCGCCAACCCGTTCCGGGCCCAGGACGTGTCGCGCTTCTTCGCGACGCACCCGCCGATGGGGCAGCGCATCGCGCGGCTGGAGAACATGGCGCGGCGCTGATCCACAACTCTCACCTCGTCCCGGGCATGGCGAGTCTGCCGATCTGGCAGGCTCGCTTCCATGCGTAGCCTCACCCTGGCCGAGGCCCGAGAGCGGGCCGAGCTCATCTCCGTGACGTCGTATGCCGTTGAGCTCGATCTCGACCGCGGCGCGGAGACCTTCGGCTCGGTCTCGAGCATCACCTTCGCGTGTGGCTCGCCGGGTGCCGAGAGCTGGGTCGACGTCAAGGCGAGGTCGATCGAGTCGATCACGCTCAACGGGATGGCCCTCGATCCCGCCGAGGTGCGGGACGGCCGGATGCCGCTCCGGGACCTCGCTGCGCAGAACGTGCTCCTCGTGCGGGCCACCATGGCCTACAGCCACGACGGCCAGGGCCTGCACCGGGCGACGGACCCGGCCGACCGGCGTGACTACGTCTACGGGCACCTCTTTCTCGATGCCGCTCCGAGCGTGTACGCCTGCTTCGACCAGCCGGACCTCAAGGCGCCCTACGACATCACGGTCCGGGCACCGCAGGACTGGATCGTCCTCGGCAACGGCGCCGTGACGCCGGTGGCTGCGTCGTCGCCAGGCGAGTGGCGGCTTGCGACGACGCGACCACTGGCGACGTACTTCGTCACCGTGTGCGCCGGCCCGTACGTCTCCGTGCGGGACGAGCACGACGGCATCCCGCTCGGCCTCCATGCGCGAGCCTCGTTGCAGGAACCGCTCGAGCGGCACGCCGCCGAGATCTTCACCGTGACGCGGCAGTGCTTCGACTACTTCCACGGGCTCTTCGGGATCCGCTACCCGTTCGGCGAGTACCACCAGGTGTTCGTCCCGGAGTTCAACGCCGGAGCGATGGAGAACCCCGGCTGTGTCACCTTCCGCGACCAGTACCTCTTCCGGGGGGCGGCGACCCGCGACGAGCTGTTGAGCCGAGCGAACACGGTGAGCCACGAGATGTCGCACATGTGGTTCGGCGACCTCGTCACGATGAAGTGGTGGGACGACCTGTGGCTCAACGAGTCCTTCGCCGAGTACATGTCACACCGGTGCCTCGTCGACGCGACAGAGTACACGGACGCGTGGGTCGACTCGTCGATCGTGCGCAAGGTGTGGGGCTACGGCGCCGAGCGCTCGCCGTCAACCCACCCCGTGGCAGGGGTGGCGGCGCTCGACGCGCAGAGCGCGTTGCAGAACTTCGACGGGATCGCCTACGCGAAGGGTGCCGCGGTCCTCCGGCAGCTGATCGCCTACGTCGGCGACGAGGCGTTCATCGCCGGCGTGCGCGCATATCTCACCGACCGGTCCTACTCCAACGGCACCCTCGCGGACTTCCTCGGCGCGATCGAGCGCGCCAGCGGCACGGACCTCGGCGCGTGGTCGTCCGGCTGGTTGCTCACCGCCGACCGCGACACGATCTCGGTCGAACTGGAGGAGCGCGATGGCGTCGTCAGCTCCGCCCGGCTGTGGCGCGAGGTGCCCTCCGCGTATCCCGCCGACCGGCCCCACGCGCTCGACGTCGTGGGCTGGACCGACGGGGTCGAGGTGTCAAGGGCCGAGGTCACGGCGGTGGAGGACCAGACCGAACTCGGCGACCTGGCCGGCACGGCTCATCCGGCGCTCCTCGTGCCCAACGCGAGCGACCTGACCTGGGCCCGGATCCGGCTCGATGACGGCACGCTCGAGGCCTTGCCGGTCCAGCTGGGCCGGGTCCCGGACGCCCAGGCCCGGGCGGTGGTCTGGTCCGCGCTCATTGACGGGGTGCATGTCGCAGAGGTCTCGCCGGTGACCTTCCTCGACGTCTTCGAGGCGACATGGGTCCTGGAGGGCAACGCGTCGATCCTGACCCGCGTGGCCCTGTACGCCGAGCACCGGGTCGTGCCTCACTTCGTGCCGCGACAGGCGCAGGCGCGGGCCCTCGCCCGGCTGGCGCGCAGTGCCGGGGACCTGCTCGCCCGGGCCGAGGAGGGGACGACGCGGTCGCTCGCCGCGGCTCGCCTCCTCGCCGGTACGAGCGCCGACGAGGCGCTCCTGCGGTCGTGGGCCGAGGGTTCGGGCCTGCCGCGCGGACTGGAGGACGACGGGGACTTCCGCTGGATCGTGGTGCGGAACCTCGCCTCGCGCGGCCTCATCGACAGTGCAGCAGTTGACTCCTTCCGGTCCCGGGACGACACCCTGCAGGGCGGCCTCAACGCACTGATGTGCCGGGCAGCGCTGCCGGTGCAGGAGGTGAAGGCCTGGGCGTGGGAGCAGCTGACCGGCCGGCACGGCCGCTCGAACTACGAGATGGTCCACCTGGCGCGGGGCCTGTGGATGTCACCGGACGACGCCCTCGTCGCGGAGTACGTGCACCGGTACTTCACGGACGTCCCGGCGATGTCCGCGTGGGTGGGCGAGGACGCCCTCTCCCGAGTCGTGCTGGCGGCGTTCCCGAAGGTCTTCACCGAGGAGACGGAGACGCTGAGCAGGGCGGCGCTGCGCCGCGACGACCTCACGCCCGCCGTCCGCAGGTCGCTCGTGGACGCCGATGCGGAGCTCCGCGAGGCGCTGGCGTCGCGGGCGACCTTCGGGGCAGCCCTTGGCGTCGGAACCGCTGCGTCGGCTCCGTCGCCCAGCTGACCGAGCCAGCCCGGCGGCATACGACCGCAGGTCGATGGCGCGCCTGCCATCTCGGGACCGGGGCCACCCGTGGAGGCGTCCGGCACCGGCCGACGTGCGGTGGCCGAGGACGCCGTGCTCCAGCCGGACGTGCTCGTGGCGCGGACAGCGGATCTGATCGAACGGTTTCTCGGGCCAGCTGGGGTTCCGACCGCGGCTCTGCCGGGCGCCCAGCTCACGTGGTTGGCGGGCCGTGTCGACACGCCGGACTGCGGACCAACAGGGGGATCGCCACCTCGTCGACGATCGAGTCGATGACGGCGTCGCTGATGGGGGCGCCGTGAGCGAGGAAGTGGAAGCGGAGCAACGTTCCGGGGGTCGACCGGACCAGGTCTGTCGGCTCGACGACGTCCTCACCGCGCTGCCGCGCTCGCTCCAGGATCACGTCGATCTGGGAGGCGTACCAGCCCCTGGACAGGGTTGTCGGTCGACCCGTGTCCGAAGCGATGTGGCCCAGGACCTCGGTGGCGGCCCCCCGCAGTGCCTGACCCACCGGTCCCGTGAGCAGGTCTGCCGTCAGCCGGATCCACGCCTTGAGGTCTCCGCGGAGACTGCCCGTGTCCGGTGGGCCGGCCTCGACTCCGAGGATGCGGTGGGCGGCGGCGTGGGCGAGCTCGACCCGCGTGGTCCAGCGGCGGTAGATGGACGCCTTGCCGGCCCCGGCCCGCTGGGCGACCGCCTCGAAGGTCAGCTCGCCATAGCCGCACTCCTGCAGGATGTCGACGACGGCGTCGAGAATCGCGTCCTCGAGGGCCGAGCCGCGCCGGCGCGGTCTGCGGCGGAAGTCATCGGCCATCGCTCAGTCCTCGACGCCGCCCTCGTCGGCCGCCAGCACGAGCCCGTGGTCCCCGTCGACCGTCACTCGCTGTCCGGTGGACAACGTCGTCGTGCCCGTGCCCACGGCCAGGACTGCCGGGATGCCGTACTCGCGCGCGACGATCGCTGCGTGCGAGGCTGGCCCGCCGTGGTCGACGACGACCGCGGCGACACGGGCGAAGAGCGGTGTCCAGGCCGGGTTGGTCGCAGGGGAGACGAGCACCTCGCCGGCGGAGACCGTGCCGAACTCGTCCGGATGACGGATCACCCGCACGCTGCCCGTGGCTCGACCGCCGCCGCCCGCCAGTCCGGTGAGCAGCGCCGCGTCGCTCGCACCACGGTCGGGATAGAGGGTCGCCGTCGCGATGAGGGGAGAGGAGGCCAGCTCGGCGTAGGCCCTCCTGCGCCGGGCGACCGTGCTCCGGAGCCGGTCGTGCTGGGGGTCGTGCTGGACGTCGTGCTGGTGGTCGTCCTGCGGACGGGAGGGATCGGCCAAGGAGGCGACCTCGTCCCAGAGGAGATACCAGACGTCCTCCGGGCGGTCGATCCACGTGGTGGCGGCCAGGCGCTCGCCGAGCTCGAGGACGGTGCGGCGCACGACCGGCATGGGGCGAGTGATCTCGAAGTGCGTGTCCTCGCGCAGGGCGATGCCGTCCCTCGCATTTCTGACGACCGAGCGGAGCAGTGACTGGGCCCGGAACAGGCGGACACGCGGTGCCCGCAGCAGCCGCTCCAGAGCAGCGGATCCGGTCGAGGGAACGTGCGTCGCCGCTCCCTCGGCGTGCGTCAGCAGCACCCGGACGAGCCCGAGCACCGTCGCCGGCGAGTCACCCCACGTGGGGTCCTTGAGCAACATCACGCTCGTCGTCTCCCGGTGGCCGAAGCGCCCGTTGAAGTCGGCGAGCTGATGGCGGAGGGCAGCCGTTGATGGCTCGGCGGGCTCCCTCATCACGGTCTCCACGAGCTCATCCCCGTCCCTGGTCCGGAACGCCTGGTGCAGCGTTGGGTCGGCCTGCACCGTCGCCGCCATGGACTCGAGTGCAGCATTCGCCTGCATGGTCTGGGTGTCGCCGCCGACGATGAGGTCGCCGGTGCGCTGCGCCGCGCCGACGAGCGCAAGCACTGCCTTCAGTGCGACCAGGGCGCGCCCCGCCGAGGGCAGGTACTCGACGCGCAGGTCTGCGACGTCGTCGACGATGGCTCGCGCCCGGGCTCGGACGGCGATGAGCTCGGCCCACGTCGCCTGTCCCACGTCGAACGCGGCGAGGGTGTCGGCCCGCCGGGAGATGTCGGACGCCAACGGATCCCTGACCCAGTCGCCGGGCCGGTGTCGCACCGATCGTGCGATCGAGCGCGCGAGACGGATCGGGGTCATGCCGGTCGGTCGGGGCAGGGCCGGCACGAAGGCCTGGACGATCCCGTCCACCGTCGGCAGGGTCTGGTCCGGGTCGACGCGCACTGCGGCCATGCCGCCGAGCAGGCGTTCCAGGTGGCGCAGGATCACGCCGCTGGACCATGCGCTGAGCTCCATGGGCAGGGGCCGCCGAGGCAGCATCTCGGAGATGACGGGGCCGATGAGCCGCTGGAACCGGTTCAGCCGCAGCGGCGCTGGCGGCAGGGCGGTCATCGGTCGCGACTGCGTGAGAACGATGTCGTCGCTCGTGAGGGCCCACTCGATGTCCTGAGGGGCGCCGAAGTGAGCGGCGACCGCCCGGCCCTGCTCGGCGAGCTGAGCGAGCACCGAGTCGGGAAGTGGCGTGGTGCCCGGGTCACCTGGGTCGGTGGTGGTGCCGCCACCCGGGATCGGCCGGACCACGACCTCGTGGCGACCTGCGTGCCGCTCCACGACCGACCCGTCGGCGGCGAGCACGGCGTGGTCGGGGGTGACCGCGCCGGAGACGACCGACTCTCCGAGACCCGGGCTCGACTCGATGACGACCTGGTCACGAGCTCCCGTGACTGGATTCGCGGTGAACATCACTCCTGCCCAGTCGGCTGCCACCAGCTGCTGGACGACGACCGCCATGGCGACCGACTCCACCGAGTCGGTGAAGCGGGCCCGGTAGGCGACCGCCCGCTCCGTCCAGAGGGAGGCCCAGCAGTCCCGCACCGCGTCGACCACGGCGTCGGCGCCGACGACGCCCAGGAAGGTGTCCTGCTGCCCCGCGAACGCCGCCCCCGGCAGGTCCTCCGCCGTCGCGCTCGATCGCACCGCGACTGGCCCGCCGCCGAGTTCCGCGTAGCCCGCCTGCACGGCCGTGCGCACGTCGTGGGGCACGGCCAGGGCGGTGATCGCCTCTCTCGTCGGGTGAGCCAGGCCGCCCACGGCCGACCGGTAGGCGTCCGTGGTGACGACGAACCCGCGAGGCACGGCGAATCCCGCGCGGATCAGCTCGCCGAGGTTGGCGCCCTTCCCCCCGGCCGTTGGCAGGTCGTTGCGATCGAGTCGCTCGAGCGGCAGGCAGAGGCGTGTCATGGAACGAGCCTAGCGAATAGAGAACGCTCCGTATACTAGTTTGGGCCGTGTGAGAGTCCGTCCGGGCGAGCAGGGGAGGCGCTCACGCCTCCAGGCTGTAGGCGACGGCGTGCCTCGGCTCGTAGAGCATGACGTCGTCGGCGCCCGGCACCTTCATGAAGACGACGACGCCGAAGCCACGATCGACCGGGTCGGTCGTGAACTGCGCCCCACGAGCGGCAAGCTCCCGCACCGTTGCATCGAGGTCATCGCACATGAGCGAGATCGAGTGGTGCCGCGGGGCGTGGAAGCCGCCCTCGCCGCTCGTCGGGTGCACCCCGAGCTCGCTCGCACCGGTGCGGAAGATCGGCCACTCCGGCTCGCCCTCGGGAACCTCGTCGCTGACGTACGACCACTGGAGCACGTCCCGCAGGAACGCCCGCGTCGCCGGCGCGTCGTCGGAGTAGATGAGCGTGTGCACCGCGGTGATCATGTCTCGACGGTAGCGCCGGGTGAGCGCTGCCCGCGAGTGCGAGCCCAGCGGCATACGGCGTGTTCCGTATGCCGCCGGGCT
>NZ_DATEEY010000159.1:0-7270 GCF_035280925.1 Intrasporangium sp.
AGCCCCAAGGGAAATGACCGTATGCCGCTGAGCCGGCTCAGCGGCATACGGTCATTTCCCTTGGGGCTGAGTCAGACTCAGCCGACGTACTTCGCCGCCGCCGCGGCGAGGTCGGTGACGAGCGTCGCGTCGTCCTTGGTCGTGTAGAACTTGCTGATCGCGGTGGTCATGTCAGCGTTCCACGCCAGGGACACAGCCGCGCCGTGGGCGATCGACGAGACGATCGTGTTCGACTTGAACGCCTCCATCGCGGACTGCTGGTAGGGCGGGAAGTCCGTCGGCGGGACGTCCGTGCGAGCCGGGATCGAGCCCTTGGCGAGGTTGAAGGCCTTCTGGCCTTCGGCCGAGCCGATGAGCATGAGCCAGTCCTTCGTGCCGCCGGGGTTCTTCGCGCCCTTGGGGAGGGTGAAGGAGTCGGCGAGGAAGTCGAAGACGCCGTCCTGCCCGGGGACCGCGAAGTACTGGTAGTCCGTCTGCTCCTTCTTGCCCTTCGCTGCGAACTCCGCCACGGCCCAGTCGCCCATGACGTTGTAGGCGGCCTTGCCCTCGATGACCATGTCGGTGGCGACCGGCCAGTCATCGCCGTCGGAGGCGGTGTTGGCGTAGGTCAGCAGCTTCTTGTAGTCAGCAGCGGCGGCCTTGACCTCGGCCGAGTCCCACTTCGTCGACCCGTCGAACAGGCCGCTGTACTTCTCGGGTCCGAGATCCGAGATGAGCACGGTCTCGAAGAGCTGCAGCTGGGTCCACGAGCCGGCGACGGAGAGCGGGGTGGCGACGCCGGACGCCTTCACCTTGTCCATGTCGGCCATCCAGGCCTTGATGTCCTTCGGGACGGCGGTGACGCCGGCCTTCTCGAGGACAGCGGTATTGGCCCACACGACGTTGGCGCGGTGGATGTTGGACGGGACCGAGTAGATGTTGCCGTCGACGGTGAGGCGGTCGAGCAGGTTCTTGGGGAAGACGCTCTCGCCACCCAGCGCGGTGATGACGTCGTTGACCGGGACGATCTGGTCGTTGTCGATGTAGTCGGCGAGCTCGGCTCCTGCGTGACCCTGGAACGAGTCCGGGGGCTGGTTGTTCTGCAGGTCCGACGCGAGCTTCGCCTTGGCGTTGGACCCCGCGCCGCCTGCGACCGCAAGGTTGACGAACGTGTCGTTCGGGTACTTCTCCTTGAACAGCTTCTCGAGCGCGTCGAGACCGGCCTTCTCGGAGCCGGCCGCCCACCACGTGAAGACGCCCACCTCGCCACCGGCGCCCCCGGCCGTCGTTGCGAGCGACGTGTTGGGAGCCCCGGCCTCTGGGGTCTCGTTCGACGAGCCGCACGCGGCGAGGCCGAGTGCGGCGACCGCCGCGATGGCCACCGTTGCAACAAACCTGTTGCGCATTGATCCTCCTCGTTCCTGCCGCCTGTGCCTCGTGGCCGACGGCTGTCGTGTGCCCGGGACCCGGGCGGGTGTTTCAGCTGGGTCCGCTCGCGCGGTCAGTGGGCGGTGGGTCGCTCGGCGGAGCCGGCCGCCCCACGGGTGTGGGCGGCAGGCAGCGAAGGACCGTGACGTCGCCCGCGATGCGGACATCGCCCGCACCGTGGGGGATGAGCAGGACATCGCCGGCGGCGATGTCGAGCGGCGAGACGCCGGCCCCAGTCGTGAGGGTGCCCCGGCCCTCGACGACGACGGTGACGGCGAACCCCCGATCGACGACGACGGAATCGTCACCGTTCAGCCGGACGACCTGCGCCCGGAAGAACTGCTCCGCCTCGGCGGGGAGGGCCGGACCGACTCCCCGGATGTCGGTCCAACGGCGCCGCAGGGCGGCGACTCCGGCGGGCGGGAGGGCGTCGCTGGCCACGCTCGCCAGCGCGGTGCGCCGCGGCAGCCCGAGGAAGGCGTGCTCCAGGTCGAGGCCGAACCGCTCGTGCTCGAGCATGACGGAGAAGTCGGTGGGTTCCTGGAGCTCGACGAGCAGGACGCCTTCGCCGATGGCGTGCGGCTGCCCGGCCGGCACGAGGATCGCGTCGCCGCGGGAGACCTCGATCGGGTTGAGCGCCGCCAAGAGGCGCTCGTCCTGGGCGTCGACGAGGGCGGCGAGCTCGTCGGTCGGCAAAGCGTCTCGGAAGCCGACCCAGACGGTGGCACCCGGATCGGCGTCGACGATGAGCCAGGCCTCGGTCTTGCCGTGCTCGCAGTCGAGGTGCCGGGCGGCGAAGGCGGCGTCCGGGTGCGAATGGACCGGGAGCCGTTCACCGCTGTCGAGCAGCTTGGTCAGCAGCTGCGGCTCGACGCCGAACTGGGCGACGTGCCCGACGCCGAGCCAGCCCTCCGGATCGGCCGCGAGCGCCTCCGGCAGCGTCGTGCCGTCGTCCAGCGGGGTGACCCCGTCACCGCCCTCGGCGAACAGGTGGGTGGTCGAAGCGAGCCAGTCCTCGGGCCGGTGGCCGTCGAAGTCGTCCGGGACCGGCAGGCCCCGGAAGACCAGGATGCGCTCGCCACCGCGGTAGAAACGACGAGGGGTGTTCAGCGACAGCGCGACTGGTGCCTGCGTCCGGCTGGTGGGTGGCGTGGTGGTCACGAGGCGCTCACGTTCCGCACGTCTCGACCGGGCCGGCGGGGCGCACCGGACGCCCGCACGACGAGCCTCGTGGGCAGGACGAAGGTCTGGGCGGGCCCCTCGTCACCGAGGAGCCGAGCGAAGAGCTGCTGGGCGGCCTTCTGTCCCATGGCCGCCGGGTCCTGGAAGACCACGGTCACCGGCGGTTCGACGACATCGGACAGCTCGAAGTCGTCGTAGGCGACGAAGGACAGCTGCGTTGCCCAGTCGTGCAGCGACGTGAGGGCAGGGATGGTGACGCGCGTGTTGCCGGTGATGACGGCGGTCACCGGTTCGGCACCGGCTGTCCATCTGGTCAGGGCGGTGCGAACCGTGTCCGGGGTGTGCGGGCCCATGGAGACGAGCGGGGTCCCGGGCAGCCGGAGGTCACGGTGGGTCGTCATGAAACCCTCACGCCGCTGACGAGCGGTCCACACGTCGGCCGAGTCGCCCAGGAAACCGATCCGCCGGTGCCCGTGCGCGACAAGGTGCTCGACCGCGCTCCGGATGCCGCCGAGATTGTCCGACAGGACCGTGTCGACCTGTGTCTCGCTGCGCACGGGCCGGTCGAGGTAGACAACGGGGGTGCGGCTGGCGATCACCGTGGGATCGGCGATCGGCGTCTCGCCCGCGGGGACGACGATGAGCCCGTCGACGCGTCGTGCCACCAAGCCCTTGAGGACCGAGCGCTCGCGGGTCGGGGAGCCCTCGGCGGAGGCGGTCACGAGCAGGTAGCGATGGATCCGCGCCTCGCGCTCCACGGCAGCGCCGATGTGCGAGTAGAAGGGATCCGCCAGGTCCTCGACGACGAGTCCGATGCTGAACGTACGACCCTGGCGGAGCGTCGCAGCACTGTCGCCCCGGCGGAAGCCGACCCGCTCGATGACGGCGCGGACCCGCTCAGCCGTGTCGGGTCGGACTCCCGGCTCATGGTTGACGACCCGGGAGACGGTCTTGACGGACACGTGGGCCTCGGCGGCGATGTCGGCCATTGTCGGCCGGCCCGTCGTCCGGTCACGTGACTCCGTTGTCATGTCCTGATGACAGCAGAGCGGCGCCATTCGGGCAACGAGATGTGACCTGCTCGTGACCGGATGACGCTGCCTTGTCCGATGCGTTGTCCGAAGTGGACAAGGCCGTCCCCGAACATTGACGCGTCAGGCCGGCACCACGAGTCTCAGGCCCAACGGCTCCCTGCCGGACGATCGGCGCGTTTGCGCGCATACCGACCGTCCCACCCACCCGCGCGGGCTCAACGACGAGCACTGATGAGCACGGAGGAACCATGGGCGTGACTGCTGGACTGCTGAAGGGGACGGTGGCCATGGCGCTCGTGGCCACCTCGACACTCGGGGTGACCGCTGAGTCGCCCCCTGCCGCCGCGGTGACGGGGCCGCCTGCACTCGCGGCGGCCGCGCCGGCACCCGACTTCGTCACGTCGTTCGAGGACGGGCAGCCGCAGCCCGAGGTGTCGACGGTCGAGGTCGGGACGGAGGGGCCCCGCCAACGGAACGTCACCGGGACCTTCACCGTGGGTGGCAGCCTGCTCGGGTTGGTCACGGGCGTTACCGCCAGTGCCCAGAACGCCCCCGGAGAGGTCGCGGCCAACCTCGCCGACGCCAACCCGGACACGAAGTGGCTGGCCTTCGCCTCGACCGGGTGGGTGCGCTACGAGCTCGCTTCGCCGGCCAGGGCGGTCCGCTACTCCCTCACGTCGGCCAACGACGCGCCGGAGCGCGACCCGAAGGACTTCCGGCTCGAGGGCTCCAACGACGGCACGACGTGGACCACCCTCGACACCCGGACGAACATCGACTTTCCCGGCCGGTTCGCCACGCTCACGTTCGACGTGACGAGCCCAGCGGCATACGGCTCCTACCGCCTGAACGTGACCGCGGTCCACAGCGGCGGCATCGTCCAGCTGGCCGACTGGGACCTGGGTGACGGCTCGACCGGCAACGGCGACGCGACGCCGATGGTGACCAGCGTGGGAGCCGGGCCCATCTCCGGCTTCAACATCAAGCCGCTCGTGGGCTGGACCGGCGTCAAGGCGCTGCGGTACTCCGGCGGCCACACCGCGGCAGGGCGAGGGTACGCCTGGAACCGGCTCTTCGACGTCGACGTCCCCGTGACAGAGACGACCCAGGTCGCGTACAAGGTCTTCCCCGACATGGTCGCGGGAGACCTGAGCTACCCCTCGACCCACAGCGCGATCGACCTGCGCTTCACCGACGGCACCTATCTGTCCGACCTCGGCGCGCGTGACGTGCACGAGGTCGCGGCGAGTCCCGCTGGCCAGGGCCGCGGGAAGATCCTCTATGCGCACCAGTGGAACTCGGTCACGCTGGACGTGGGACGCGTCGCCGCCGGCAAGACCATCGACCGGATCCTCGTCGGGTATGACAACCCGGAAGCGACGGAGGAGACGCGGTTCGGCGGCTGGATCGACGACCTGACCATCGTCCCGCAGCCGGCAGCCATCGACCGCTCCGACTTGACCAGCTACGTCGACGTCCGCCGCGGCACGAACTCGTCCGGGTCCTTCTCGCGCGGCAACAACCTGCCGATCAGCGCCGTCCCGAACGGTTTCACGTTCTTCACACCAGCGACGGACGCCAACTCCAGCTCGTGGGAGTACCACTACCAGGCCCAGAACAGCTCGGCGAACCTGCCTGTGCTGCAAGGGCTCGCCATCTCGCACGAACCGAGCCCCTGGATGGGCGACCGCAACCAGCTGTCCGTCATGCCGTCCCTCGCGGCTGGCGTGCCGACGGGCTCCGCTTCGGGCCGCGGACTCGCCTTCGACCACGCGAGCGAAGTTGCCCGGCCCGACTACTACAAGGTCGAGCTGGCCGGGGGCGCCGACGCGAGCGGCATCCGCGCCGAGACGGCCCCGGCGGACCACGGCGGTGCCCTCCGGTTCACCTTCCCCGAGTCGGCCTCGGCCGGCCACCTCGTGGTCGACACCGTCGACAACAGCGGCGCCTTCACCGTTGCGGCGGGCTCGACCGAGCTCACCGGTTGGGTCGACAACGGCAGCGGCCTGTCCGCGGGGCGAAGCCGGATGTTCGTCTACGGCACGTTCGACCGTCCGGTCGGGGCGGCGGGCACGGCACCCGGTGGACACTCGGGGACCCGCTACGCCACCTTCGACGTCAGCAGCGACCGCCACGTGGTGCTCAAGCTGGCCACGTCGTTCATCTCGCTCGACCAGGCTCGTCGCAACCACGCCCTCGAGCTCGACGGGCGCGACTTCGACGCCGTCCGGGCCGCGGCGAAGCTGGCGTGGAACGACCGGCTCGGCGTCGTGGACGTCGCGGGAGCCAACGACAGCGACCTGATGACGCTCTACTCGAACCTCTACCGGCTCAACCTCTATCCCAACAGCCAGTTCGAGAACACCGGCTCAGCGACCGAGCCGCGCTACGAGTACGCGAGCCCGGTGAGCCCGAAGTCCGGCGCCGCGACGCCGACCCAGACCAACGCCGTCGTCAAGAACGGCAAGCTGTACGTCAACAACGGGTTCTGGGACACCTACCGCACCGTCTGGCCGGCGTACTCGCTGCTCTATCCGGAGGTCGCGGCGGAGATCGCCGACGGCTTCGTCCAGCAGTACCGGGACGGCGGCTGGGTCGCGCGGTGGTCGTCGCCGGGTTACGCCGACCTCATGACCGGCACGAGCTCCGACGTGTCCTTCGCCGACGCCTACGTCAAGGGCGTCCCGCTGCCTGATCCGCTCGGCACCTACGACGCGGCGCTCAAGAACGCGACGGTCCTGCCGACGTCGAGCGCCGTTGGCCGCAAGGGACTCGACACCTCGATCTTCCTCGGGTACACGAGCACGAGCACACACGAGAGCGTGTCGTGGGGCCTCGAGGGACTCATCAACGACTTCGGGATCGGGACCATGGCCGAGCAGCTCGCCAGGGACCCCGCGACCCCGGAGGCGCGACGAGCCCAGCTCACCGAGGAGTCGCAGTACTTCCTGCGCCGGGCGACGAACTACGTCAACGTCTTCAACGACAAGGTCGGCTTCTTCCAGGGCCGCGCCGCCAACGGAAGCTTCCCTTCGACCTTCGACCCTGAGGTCTGGGGGGGCGACTTCACGGAGACGAACGGCTGGAACTTCGCCTTCCATGCACCGCAGGACGGCAACGGGCTGGCGAACCTGTACGGCGGCCGCGCGGCCCTCGCCGACAAGCTCGACGAGTTCTTCGCGACGCCTGAGACGGCCACCAAGCCGGGCTCGTACGGTGGCACCATCCACGAGATGCTCGAAGCGCGCGATGTCAGGATGGGGCAGCTCGGCCAGAGCAACCAGGTCAGCCACCACATCCCCTACATGTACGTCTGGACCGGACAGCAGTGGAAGACGGCCGAGAAGGTCCGCGAGATCATGCGCCGGCTCTACGTCGGGTCGGACATCGGCCAGGGCTACCCCGGCGACGAGGACAACGGCGAGATGTCGGCGTGGTACGTCCTGTCGGCGCTCGGGATCTACCCGCTGCAGGTCGGGTCGCCGGAGTGGGCGATCGGCTCGCCGAAGTTCGAACGGATGACGGTGCACCGCACGCAGGGCGACCTCGTGGTCAGTGCCCCCGGCAACTCCGAGACGAACCTGTACATCCAGGGCGTCACCGTCAACGGCAACAAGCACAAGAGCGTCTCGATCAACCAGTCCGCC
>NZ_DATEEY010000160.1:0-4340 GCF_035280925.1 Intrasporangium sp.
CGAGGAACACGCGCCCGGCAAGCCCCTCGTCGAGGCTGGAGGTGACGTCGTGGGCGGCGTCGCCGATCTGGCACCGGCCCCACAGGTAATCGTTGAGCGAGCGGCGTATCGCATCCTGGCTCATGCCGAACAGCACGTGGACGCCCGGCGACTGGAGGTCGGTGTCGACCACACCGATCCGCCGCCCCTCCGCCGCCAGCAGCGTCGCCACGTTGGCGGCCAGGTTCGACTTGCCGGTGCCACCCCGGAACGAGTGGATCGAGAGAATCGGCGCCATGGCTAGTCGGCCTCGCTCCCGGAGCGCAGCTCGTCCACCTTCCGCTGCAGGTCCTGGAAGTAGTCGGTCTCGGTGATCGCGGCGACCTGGCGTGCTGCCCGCGCCCCGTCGATCTCGATGCGAAGCTGCTGGACCTGCCGCTTCAAGGCCTGCTCGCGCAGCTCCACCTCCCGCGCCATGCGCTGGAAGACCCGCGCGAGCTGGCCCAACGCGTCGCCGCGCTCGGCGACGCGGTCGAGGCTGTCGGGCTGGAACACCCCATCCTCGACGGCCGCGGCCGCGTGCACGACGTGACCGACCTGCTCCATGTACTCCAGCTCGAGGTCGTGCAGCCGCTTTCTCGTCAGGCAACCGTTGACCCGTGCGCGCAGCAGCACGGGGTCGAAGGGCTTGGGCAGGTAGTCCTCGGCCCCCATCTCGATGCACCGCACGACGCACTGGATGTCCTCGAGCGCCGAAACCATGATCACCGGCACATGCCGCAGCCCCGGATCCTGTTTGAGCCGTGCCAGCACCTCATAGCCGTCCGGCTCGGGCATGAGCACATCCAGGAGGACCACGTCGAACGGCTGCGCCTGGAGCGCTGCCAGGGCCTCGAGGCCGTTCTCCGCCGTCATCACCCGATGGCCTTGCTGCTCGAGGCTCTTGGACAGCAGCATCCGGTTGATCGGATCGTCGTCGACCACGAGCGCAGACGCCCGGAACTCCATCATGCCACCTCCTGCCGTACCGCCTCGAGCGCCGCCCTGGCCTTCTCGAAGCGCGCCTCGACCCGCCCGACGAGCTCGGCCGCGCCCTCCAGCGCGCCGGCGCGCGCCGCGGTCTCCAGCTCCTGGCAGGCCTCGGCGAGCGACGTCGCTCCAAACGTGCGCCCGTTCGACTTCAGCGTGTGCGCAGCCCGGCGGAGCTCCTCCGCGTTGCCTGCCGCCAGTGACCGCCCCAGCGTCTCGACCAGCGCGGGCGCGTCGGCAAGGAAGGTGGCGATGAGCTCGCTGAGGAATGCCGCGTCGCCCAGCGTTCGAAGCTGCTCGCACGCTGCCGGGTCGAGGATGCCCTCATCCTGCGCCGGCGGCGGCTCCTGGGCGGGCGCGGCCCGTGGTTCACGCCGGGCCAGCGCGGCGGCCAGCTCCTGGCGCCGGATGGGCTTGCTCAGGTAGTCGTCCATGCCCGCGGCGAGACACCGCTCACGGTCGCCCTGCATCGCGCTGGCGGTCATGGCGATGATGCGCGGCTGCTGGTCGGGTGGCTGCTGGGCGCGGATCCGGCGCGTGGCCTCGAGACCGTCCATCTCCGGCATCTCGACGTCCATCAGGACCACGTCGTAGGGCGCGTGCCGCAGCGCCTCGAGCGCCTCGAGGCCGTTCGTTGCGATGTCGGCCCGACAGCCCAGCTTGTCGAGGAGGGCGACGGCGAGCGTCCGGTTGAGCTCGTTGTCCTCGGTGAGGAGGATCCGCAGCCCCGCCTGCGGCGCCCACTCGACCTCCTGCGCCGCGGCGCTGGTCGGCGGCGCCACCGATGGTTGCCGGGTGAGGACGCCGACGACCGCCTCGTAGAGCTGGGAGGCCTTGATCGGCTTGGTCAGCGTCGCCGCGAAGTTCCCGCCCGCGTGGACGTGGTCGACCCGGTGCCCCAGCGATGTCAGCAGGATCATCGGGAGGGTCAGGGCGTCCCGGTGGCGGCGGATCTCGGCGGCGAGCGTGCGACCGTCCATCTCGGGCATCTGCATGTCGATGATGGCGAGGTCGAAGGGATCGCCGCGGCTGATCCAATGCAGCGCCTCCGCGGGCGACGCCGTCGCTTGGGCGCCCATTCCCCAGGACTCGGCCTGGCGGACGAGGATCGTGCGGTTGGTGGCATTGTCGTCGACGACGAGCAGGCGTTGGCCCTCGAGCTGCGGCTGGATCGCATCCATGAATGCCGGTGGGCTGCTCGGGGCTTCCTCGGCCAGCACGGTGAAGTAGAAGGACGACCCCTCGCCGACCCGGCTCTCCACCCACATGGTCCCGCCCATCATCTCGGTGAGGCGCTGGCTGATGGCAAGGCCGAGGCCGGTGCCGCCGTAGCGGCGGGTCGTCGAGGCGTCCAGCTGGCTGAACGACTGGAAGAGTCGGTCCATGCGGTCGGCCGGGATGCCGATGCCGGTGTCCCGGACCGCGAAGTGGAGCTCGTGCCGGCCATCTGCTACCGGCTCGGAGCTCACCGACAGGACCACCTCGCCGGCCTCGGTGAACTTGACGGCGTTGGAGAGCAGGTTGATGAGAACCTCGCGAAGACGGGTCACGTCGCCGACAACCACCCGCGGTGTGGCCGGATGGAGCAGGTAGGCGAGGTCCAGCCCCTTCTCCGCCGCCTGGGTCGCCACGACGTCCAGGGCCGCCTCGATGCACCCGCGCACGTCGAACGGGCTGCGCTCGAGGTCGAGCCTGCCGGCCTCGATCTTCGAGAAGTCGAGGATGTCGTTGATGATGGCGAGGAGTGCGTCCCCGCTGGTGCGGATGATCTCGGCCAGGTTCCGTTGCTCGGCGGACAGCTCGGTGTCGAGCAGGAGCTCGGTCATGCCGATGACCGCGTTCATCGGCGTGCGGATCTCGTGGCTCATGGTGGCGAGGAAGGCGCTCTTGGCCTCCGTGGCCGCCTCGGCCTGGCGGCGGGCACGCAGCAACTCGCTGATGTCGTGGTAGATCGCGTGCATCCCGACCTGCTTGCCGCCCACGAAGACCGGGGCGGCCCGCACGTCGACATCCACCAGCGTCCCGTCCTTGCGGGTCCGCCGGGTCACGAGGTGCGTTACCCCACCCATCCCGGCCTGCCGGGAGATGTCCACCGCCTCGGCGTGCAGCTCCTCCGATCGGGCGACGAGGTCGTCCACATTGTGCCCGCACGCCTCCGCCTCCGTGTACCCGAAGAGCCGTTCCGCCGCCGGGTTCCACGAGGTGACCCTCCCGTCGAGATCGATCGTGACGATCGCCGTCGAACTGTGCTCCAGCAGCGACTGGAAGAACTGCTTCTGACGCCGCACCTCCGCCTCGCTGCGGCGCAGCGCATTCTCGGCCCGCTTGCGCTCGGTGATGTCGATCAGGAAGCCCTGGACATAGCGTGCCGTCCCGTCCTCGTCCCGCTCGACAATGGCCTCGTCCCGCACCCACACCGTCCGTCCATCGCGCGCCATCAGGCGGTACTCAAGCGCCCAGCTCGACATTCCGGCGGCGAGGATCCGTGCGAGATCGGCCAGGACCCACTCCCGGTCGTCGGGGTGCAGGAGCTTGGGGAAGAAGCTGGGATCGGCCAGCCAGTCCTCGGGGGGGTAGCCGAGCAGGCCTTCCACCTGGGGGCTGACGTAGATCGACGAGGCGACCGGGACCGCCTCATCGACATACGTCACGAGTGGGAGCTGCTCGACGAGCTTTCGATAGCGCCGCTCGGCCTCGTGCTGCGCCCTGAGCGCGGTGACGTCGTGGTAGACGACGAGGTATCCGGTCGGCCGACCCTCCACCGTCACCAGCACCGCGAAGAGCTCGACGTCCACGAGCGTGCCGTCCTTCCGGCCACGCCGCGTCATGGCCCGGAAGCGCCCGCCCGGGACCAGCTCGTCGTAGTAGCCGACCGCCTCCGCCCGGAGGTCGTCTCGATCCGCGATGAGGTCGTCGAGGTCACGCCCGATCGCCTCCGTGCGCGTGTAGCCGAACAGCGCCTCGGCAGCCAGGTTCCATGACGTCACCACCCTGTCGAGATCGAGGGTGACGATCGCGATCGGGCTGATCTCGAGCAGCGACTCGACGTACCGATTCTGCCGCCGAAGTTCCTCCTCGCTGCGGCGGAGCGCCTCCTCCAGCTTCTTGCGCTCGGTGATGTCGAGGAGGAAGCCGTGATGGAGCTTCGGCGCACCCGCCTCGTGGGGGATGACCGTCGCCTGGTCGAGGAACCAGTGGACGGTCCCGTCGCGCGCGACCATGCGGTACTCCATGCAGAACGGCTCGCCGGTGTCGCGCGACCGCCGGTGCTCGGTGAGCACGCGTTCGCGGTCCTCCGGGTGGAGGACCTTGAGGAGCAGCTCCTCGTCGAC
>NZ_DATEEY010000161.1:0-2624 GCF_035280925.1 Intrasporangium sp.
ATGACCCGCGTGACGTCTGACAGCAGGCGGGACCGGTCGAGTGCCTCGACCTGGAGCTGGACGAGGAACATGCTGCCGGCGGTGGGCGCCCACTCGACCTCGATGATCTTCTCCGCCTGGGAGAGCAACGAGTCCGCGTTCGTGCAGTCCGTGCGGTGGACCGACACGCCGTTGCCCCGCGTGACGAAGCCGAGGATGTCGTCACCCGGCACGGGTGTACAGCACCGGGCCAGCTTGACCCAGACGTCGGCCATCCCCTTGACGACGACCCCCGGGTCGTTCGAGCGTCGCGCGCTCGGTCGGGTGGCGACGGGGACAGCGGCCTCGGCGATGTCCTCGCTCGCCCCTTCCTCGCCGCCGACCGAGGCGACGAGGCGCGAGACGACGTGCTGCGCCGACACGTTCCCCTCCCCGATGGCGGCGTAGAGGCTGTCGATACCGCCGAGCCGCAGCTCTTCGGCGATGCCGGTGAGGGACTCGAGGGACGTGAGCCGCTGGAGCGGAAGCCCCTGCTTGCGCATGACCTTCGCCAGGGAGTCCTTCCCGAGGTCGATCATCTCCTCGCGGCGTTCCTTCGTGAACCAGTGCCGGATCTTGTTGCGCGCCCGGGCCGAGCGGACGAACGACAGCCAGTCGCGGGACGGGCCGGCGGAGTCGGCCTTCGACGTGAGGACCTCGACGACGTCACCGTTGTCGAGCTGGCTCTCCAGCGGCACCAGCCGTCCGTTGACCCGCGCGCCGATGCAGTGGTGACCCACCTCGGTGTGCACCGCGTAGGCGAAGTCGACGGGGGTGGACCCGGCGGGCAGCCCGACGAGCTGGCCCTTCGGGGTGAACACGTAGACCTCGCTGGCGTTGATCTCGAAGCGCAGGGACTCGAGGAACTCCCCGGGATCGGAGGTCTCCTTCTGCCAGTCCAGGAGCTGGCGCAGCCACGCCATGTCGTTGACCGGGTCGTTCTGCCCGTCGCGGACCTGTACCCCGCCCTCGCCACCGGTCCCCTTGGCCGGGTCCTCCTTGTACTTCCAGTGGGCGGCGACGCCGTACTCCGCCCGGCGGTGCATCGTGTGCGTGCGGATCTGGATCTCGACGGGCTTCCCGCCGGGCCCGATGACCGTCGTGTGCAGTGACTGGTACATGTTGAACTTCGGCATCGCGATGTAGTCCTTGAACCGGCCGGGCACCGGGTTCCACCGCGCATGGAGCGCACCGAGGGCTGCGTAGCAGTCGCGGACGGTCTCCACGGTCACGCGTACGGCCACGAGGTCGTAGATCTGCTCGAAGTCGCGGCCGCCGACGATCATCTTCTGGTAGACGGAGTAGTAGTGCTTGGGCCGGCCGGTCACCGTCGCCTTGATCTTCGCGCCCCTCAGGTCGGCCCCGACCTCTTCGCGGACGCCCGCGAGGTACTCCTCCCGGGCCGGCGCGCGCTCGGCGACGAGGCGGACGATCTCGTCGTAGACCTTGGGGTACAGCGCCTGGAACGACAGGTCCTCGAGCTCCCACTTGATCGTGTTCATGCCGAGTCGGTGCGCGAGCGGCGCATAGATCTCCAGGGTCTCCTTGGCCTTGCGCTGGGCGCTCTCCTGCGAGACGTACCGCCACGTCCGGGCGTTGTGCAGCCGGTCGGCGAGCTTGATGACGAGCACCCGGATGTCCCGCGCCATCGCGACGACCATCTTGCGCACCGTCTCGGCCTGCGCGGCCTGACCGTAGGTCACCTTGTCGAGCTTGGTGACACCGTCGACGAGCATGGCGATCTCGTCGCCGAAGTCACGCCGCAGCGCCTCCAGGCTGTATGCCGTGTCCTCCACCGTGTCGTGCAGCAGCGCCGCCGCCAAGGTGGTCGGCGTCATCCCGAGCTCGGCGAGGATCGTCGTCACTGCGAGCGGGTGGGTGATGTAGTCGTCGCCGGAGCGGCGCTTCTGGCCGTCGTGTGCCCGCTCGGCCACGGCATACGCGCGCTCGACCAGCGCGAGGTCCGCCTTGGGGTGAGTGCTCCGGACCACTTGCAGGAGCGGTTCCAGGACGGGGTTCTCCGGGACGCGGTTGCGGCCGACGAGGGCGAGGGCTGCGCGGGCTCGCGCGCGCGACGACACGCCGGGGGCCGACGTCCCCGGTGCAGCCGTCGTGATGTCCTCGGCCATGCCGGGAGTGTAGTCGTCGGTCAAGGACCGACACCGGCCGCACCCACAGTGCCTGGGGTCCGCAACCCCCTCGCAGCCCGGCCGGGGTCAGCGCCGTGACTTGGGTGTTCTCCGCGGCTGGTTGCGCGGGCCGGTCTGGGCGTACTTGTGGACGGCTCGACCGGTGATGGTCGCTCCCTCCCCCTCGTTCGCAGCCGGCGCACCCGGGCCGCCCACCGTGACCGGCTCCTCCGAGGCGCTCGCGCGCTCCTCGGCGGCGAGGTCCTTCGCGCGCCGCGCCTGGTGCCGCGCAGCCCGCTTGTCGAGCTCGAGGACGGCCGGGTCGTTGCGACGCAGCGAGACGAGGAGCGGCGTCGCGATGAAGATCGAGGAGTAGGCGCCGATGAGGATGCCGATGAACAGCACGAGCGAGAGGTCGAGGAGCACGCCGGGACCCAGCCAGACGGCGCCGACGACGAGCACGGCGGCGATCGGGAG
>NZ_DATEEY010000162.1:0-22421 GCF_035280925.1 Intrasporangium sp.
CAACGAGAACTACCGGACCGTTGCCTGGACCGGCACGTACCTCCAGGTCACCCTGATGTCCATCCCGGTCGGCGAGTCGATCGGCCTCGAGGTCCACCCGGACACCGACCAGTTCCTGCGTCTCGATGCCGGAAGGGGCAAGTGCGTCATGGGGCCCGCCAAGGACCAGCTCGACTTCGAGCAGGAGGTCTCGGACGGGTGGTCGATCCAGGTCCCGGCCGGCAGCTGGCACGACGTGGTCAACACCGGTGACGAGCCGCTCCGTCTCTACGCGGTCTATGCCCCGGTCCACCACGCACCCGGCATCGTCCAGCGCTCCAGCGCCGATGCCGAGCGCGACGAGGCGGCCGGCGTCGACGAGCCCCCGGCCTGGAGCCTCCAGCCCGAGGGCAGTGAACCGGACCAGCACGCCGACTGACCTGCTGGAAGAAGCCCGCATGGGAACCGCGCCGCAATCCTGCACGTCGAAGCACGAGGTCGGTCCCCTCACCGCTGTACTGCCGGACCCGACCCAGACCTGACGCACCGCCCCTGAAGGAACACCGTGGACCAACCCGGGCCGACGCCTGAGGCCGCAGACGAGCTCGATCCCGTCGTCGAGGCACGCGTCCGTGAGCTGCTTGCCGCTGCACCCGACGCCGGTCCGATGCCGGAGCACGTGGCGCAGCGCATCGAGTCGCTCCTCATCGACGAGGTCGCCCTGCGGGTCGACCCCGGGCCGCTGACCCGAGCCGATGAGGACCAGGCGGCGATCGCCCCGCTCATCCGCCAACGCCAGCGCCCCCGCACCGTTCTCGCGCTCGCGGCGGTGGCCGCCGCAGCGGCTGTCGTGGCGGTCGGCGGTTCGGCGCTGCACCTCAACAAGCGGGCGAACGGAACTGCCTCGCTCGGCAACCCGAGCGTCACCGTGACCTCCCCGACCACGCGCGACTTCCACATCCAGCTCTCGGAGACGGACTACACCGAGGCCGACCTCGCGGGCCAGGCCCGGGCCATGCTTGATCGCCCCGCCGCACCCATCCAGGTCCTCGCAGCCGAGGCGCCGACGCTCGGCCCCATCGCGACTCAGGTGGGGCTCGAGTCCTGCCTGACCGCTCACTCCCTGCCCACCGATGTCCCGGTCCACGTCGACATCGCCACCTACGAGGGCAGCCCGGCAGCCGTCATCGTCGTGACGGAGGATGGTCGCAGCACCGTGCGTGTCGTGGAACGCACGTGCACGTCGGGCCATCCCGCCGGCCTCACGGAGGCCACACCTGTCCCCTGAGTCCCAATACCCCAGGCCGTATGCCGCTGAGCCGAGTCGGTGCCCAGCGCCGCCCGCGTGACGTCCCCCACCACGGGAATGCCGAGCGCCTAGGATCGGTTGAGCCGAGCAGCAGTCCCCGTCCAAGGAGCATCGCCACATGTCGGAAGACGTCCGCAACGTCATCATCATCGGTTCGGGACCAGCTGGGTACACGGCCGCCGTCTACGCGGCTCGGGCCAACCTCAAGCCGCTCGTCTTCGAAGGTGCCGTCACCGCCGGTGGGGCCCTGATGAACACGACCGAGGTGGAGAACTTCCCCGGCTTCAAGCACGGGATCATGGGCCCTGAGCTGATGGAGCAGATGCGGGCCCAGGCGGAGCGGTTCGGGGCTGAGCTCGTCACCGACGACGTCACCGCGGTCGATCTGAGCGGCCAGGTCAAGACGGTCACCGATGGTGCCGGCAAGACGTACTCCGCGAGGGCGGTCATCCTCGCGATGGGCTCCGCCTACCGGGAGCTCGGCCTGCCAAGGGAGAAGGAGCTCTCCGGTCACGGCGTCTCCTGGTGCGCCACCTGTGACGGCTTCTTCTTCCGCGACCAGGACATCGCCGTCATCGGTGGTGGCGACTCGGCCATCGAGGAGGCGACCTTCCTGACGAAGTTCGCCAGGTCCGTGACGATCGTGCACCGCCGGGATGCGCTGCGGGCCTCCAAGATCATGGCGGACCGGGCGTTCGCCAACGACAAGATCGGCTTCGCCTGGAACAGCGAGGTCGCCGAGATCCACGGCGACGGCAAGCTGACCGGTCTCACGCTCCGTGACACGCGGACCGGCGAGACCCGCGAGCTGCCCGTCACCGGCATGTTCGTGGCCATCGGCCACGACCCGCGCAACGAGCTGCTCAGAGCAGACGGAGCCGCCGACGGCAGCGGTGAGGTCGCCCTCGACGACGCCGGCTACGTCCTCGTCGACGCGCCGTCCACGCGCACCAACGTTGCCGGCGTGTTCGCGTGCGGCGACCTGGTCGACCACACGTACCGCCAGGCGATCACGGCAGCCGGCACGGGTTGCGCGGCCGCCCTCGACGCCGAGCACTACCTCGCCGCCCTCGAGGACGCCGCCTCTCCCGAGCAGGCAGCTCACCAGGCGGCGCTCATCGACGACACCGCCACCGGCCCCATCCCCGCGACCTCCGTCGGTGCGAACGCCTAGCCTGACAGGGCGACCCGCGACGATCTGCCACCACCCGCCCACTCCGCTGCGATCCGGCAAGCAAGCCCAGCGGCATACCCAAGGGAGAGACCCAGCATGGCACTGAAGGAAACGACCGACGCCACGTTCGCTGATGACGTCCTCATGAGCGACAAGCCCGTGCTCGTGGACTTCTGGGCGGAGTGGTGCGGTCCCTGCCGCAAGGTCGCTCCGATCCTCGAGGAGATCAACGAGCAGTACGGCGACAAGGTCGAGATCGTCAAGCTTGACACCGACGCCAACATGGACACCGCGGCGCGCTACGGCGTCGTGTCGATCCCGACGCTCAACGTCTACGTCAAGGGTCAGGTCGTCAAGTCGATCGTCGGCGCGCACCCCAAGCCCAAGCTGCTCCGCGAGCTCGAGGAGTTCATCTCCTGACGGTGGCTCGCGCCACGGGGAGCTCGACCTGATGTGGTGGTCCGCCGCTCGACGCGGTGCCTCCCCAGCGGCGTACTAGAGTGCACAGGTCCCCGTGCCCGAAGGAGGCCCGTGACCCCGCACCAGGTTGTCGTGCTCCGTCGCGGAGACCGCGGACTCGCCGTTGCCGACGTCCGCGATCGGCTCGTCCTCACCGGTGACCTGCCGGCCGAACGGGCCGACAGGGTCGGGCCTCGCGAGAGCGTCGAGTTCGGGGAGGACGTCGAGCGGGCCGTCAAGTCCTTCCAGCAGCGACGCGGCCTCCTCGTCGACGGCATCGTCGGCCGGTCGACCTACTCCGTGCTCGACGGCGCCCGGTGGTCACTCGGGGACCGCGTCCTGCGGTACCTGCCGGGCCACCCCCTCGAGGGCGACGACGTGGCCCAGCTCCAGGCCCGCCTCGCCGAGCTGGGCTTCGGCCCGGGCAAGGTCGACGGGATCCACGCCGAGGCGACCGATGCCGCCCTCCGCCGATTCCAGGGCGCGGTGGGGCTCGACGCCGACGGCACGCTCGGTCCCGAGACGATGCGCGCCTTCGTCGATCTGCGCAGGTCCGTGACGGGGGGCTCGGCGATCGCGCTGCAGGAGCGCGAGCAGATCCGGCGCGGCGGCTACAGCCTGAGCGGGCGCACCATCGTCCTCGACCCGGGGCATGGCGGCGATGACCCGGGGAGCACGGGGAACGGCCTCGTCGAGTCCGACCTCACCCTCGACCTGGCGCACCGGATCGAGGGACGCCTCACCGCACATGGCGTGGAGGTCGTGTTCACGCGGACCAGTGGGCCGGGCGGTGAGGACGCCGAGCGGGCGACGCTCGCCAATGCGCTGGACGCCGATCTACTCCTGTCGATCCACACCGACCACTCCGGCGGGATCGCCGCCCACGGCGCGGCGACGTTCTTCTACGGACAGGGAGACCCGCCCGGGGGCCAACCCAACGAAAGACCCGGGGGCCAACCCAACGAAAGACCCGGCGGCCGACCCAACGAAAGACCCGGCGACCGACCCGGGGCAGCGGCCGGGCCAAGCCGCGGCTGGTCGATCATCGGCGAGCGTTTCGCGGACCTGCTCCTGCGCGAGGTCGTGGCACGGAGCGGCCTCACCGACTGCCGCACGCACCCGCGGAGCTGGACCCTGTTGCGTCGGACCCGGATGCCCGCGGTCCGGCTCGACATCGGCTACCTCAGCCACCCGTCCGATGTGGCGGTGCTGTCCAACTCGCACAGGCTCGACCGCATCGCCGAGGGCGTCGTGGTCGCGTTGCAACGCCTCTACCTGGGCGAGGCGGACACTGGCCACACGGGCATGCTCAGACTTGCCGACCTGCGCCGCCACCTCGAGTCGATCGATGCCGTTCAGGCTCGTCAGCCGGATCAGGCGCGGCCATCCAGCGACCGGCGGTGACCCCTGCTCCCCGGTGACCCCCGCCGCCCAATCGAGTGAACATCTTTCGGGCACATATGTTGTTCACTCGATTGCTCGCGTGTCCCGGGCTCGCGTGTCCCGGGCTCGCGTGACCCGGGCTCGCGTGGCTCCGTCGGGAGGCGTCTCCGGCACGGGGTGGACGCCGGGCACCCTGGCGAGCGCCTTGCGGACCGCCGCGGCCGCACCATCACGGATCGTCACGATCGTGCGCAGGTCGAGGCGAAGGCGTGGGTAGACCGGGTGGTCCCTCGCCACCCGGAAGCCGAGGTTCTCCACGAAGCTGCTCTCCAGGACGCAGGGATGCTTGCCCACCGCGTGCGGGCGCGCGGCGATGACCTCGATGGACCGCACGCGGTGGCGCAGGGCCTCCTTCACCGCGGCCTGCACGAGGACCTTGCGCAGGCCCCGACCGCGCTGGTCGGCGTTGATGCGCACGGTCACCAGCATCAGTGTCGCCGGATCGGAGGGCGTGGTCGGGAACGCAGCCAGGCGGGGCACGTACCGGGCCGGCACGAGGAGGACGTGGCCGACCGGCCGGTCCTCGACGTAGGCGATTCGCCCGGGTGGGCCCCAGTTGGCGGTCACGTCACTGACCCAGTCAGTCAGCAGGTCGATCGGCTCCCTGGGCAGGATGTCACCGTTGCGGGGGACGGTCTGCCAGAAGGTGCAGAGTGCCGAGTCACCAGCGAGGTCGGCGACGCGGTCGACGGTCAACGGGCGCAGGTCACGCACGACGCAGCTCCTGCCCTCGGAGGTCCATGCCCCCATTCTGTCCCGGGTGGGACGAACGTGCCTGACCGGCCGGGCAGGAGCGCGACCCGGCCGGTGCCCAGCCGTGTGTGGCAGCCAGCCCAGCCCAGCGGCATACCCACCTATGGTTGGGACATGACGGAGCAGGGCACCTATGTCGAACCGACCTACGAGCGGGACACGCGATACCTCACCACCCGGATCACGGCGGACGGCCGAGAGGGCTACCCGGTGGAGCCCGGGCGCTACCGTCTCGTCGTGGCTCGAGCGTGCCCGTGGGCCAACCGGGCGATCATCGCTCGCCGGTTGCTCGGCCTCGAGGAGGCCCTGTCGATGGGGATCTGCGGTCCGGTGCACGACCAGCGAAGCTGGACCTTCGACCTCGACCCCGATGGGGTCGACCCGGTTCTGGGCATTCCCCGGATCCAGGACGCCTACTTCAAGCGCGACCCGAACTACCCGCGGGGAATCACCGTCCCGGCCATCGTCGACGTCCCCTCCGGCGCCGTCGTCACCAACGACTTCGCCCAGATCACGCTGGACCTGTCGACGCAGTGGCGCGCCCACCACCGCGACGGGGCGCCCGACCTCTACCCCGAACAGCTGCGTGACGAGATCGACGACATCGCCCAGGTGAACTACACCGAGGTCAACAACGGGGTCTACCGGTGCGGTTTCGCGGGTACCCAGCAGGCGTACGACGAGGCGTATGACCGGCTCTGGCGCCGCCTCGACTGGCTCGAGGAGCACCTTGCCACGCGGCGCTACCTCGTCGGCGAGCACATCACGGAGGCCGACGTGCGCCTCTTCACGACGCTGGTCCGCTTCGACCCCGTCTACCACGGGCACTTCAAGTGCAACCGGGTCAAGCTCGTCGAGCTGCCGAACCTGTGGGGGTATGCCCGCGACCTCTTCCAGACGCCGGGCTTCGGCGACACGGTCGACTTCACCCACATCAAGGCCCACTACTACGTCGTGCACCGCGACATCAACCCGACCGGGGTGGTCCCTGGTGGGCCGGACCTGTCGGTGTGGGCCGCTGAGCATGACCGGGCGACGCTGGGCGGGTCACCTTTCGGCGACGGGACACCCCCCGGCCCGCCACGTGAGGTGGTTCCGCCCGAGCACAACCCTGCGTTGGCGCTCCTTGGTTGAATTGCCGTATGCCGCTGAGTTTCCTTGCGCTGCAAGTTGACTCGCGTAGGTGGCGCGGACGGTGATCAGCTGGCCGCGCGACGGATGAAGTCGGCGAGGACCGGTGCGAGGGTCCCTGCGGGGACCTCGTGGAACCCGCCCTCGAGCTGCTGGTACTCACCCTTGGACAGGCCTTCGGCCACAGCTCGGGCGGCTGCGGGGAGGAAGGGCATGGCCGTGCCGGTGCTGCTGACGGCAAGGACCGGGGCCTCGATTCTCGCGAGCAGCTCGTCCGGCATGCTCGGGCTGGGGCCCATGCACAGGCCGTCATAGCGGACGGTGTAGGTCAGGCTCAGCAGCGCTTCCCACATCGGAGTGCCGCGCATCCCGTCGAGCATCTCCTCAGGGAGGCCGACGGCTCGGGTGTGGAAGTAGCGGAGGATTCCTTCACGGTCGCTGTTGGCCTCGAGCTCTTCGAGCGTCTCGATGTAGCGCTCGGGCCACGGCGGGGCACCCTCGACCTTGTACGGCGGCTCGAGGACCGAGCCGGTGGCGACCGGGGCGCCCGCGGCGATGGCCTCCAGCACGAGCGCTCCGCCGGAGGAGACGCCGTGGGCGTGGACGGGCTGACCAGCGGAGTCCTTGCCGCCGGCCGCGCTGATGACGGCAGTGAGGTCCTCGATCTCCCGCTGGACGGCATAGGGCTGGGTGTCGCCGCTGTCCCCCCGGCCACGGCGGTCGTAGGCGACCCCGGTGTGTCCCTGGGCGGCGATGGCCTGGGCGAGCTCGCGGCCGGCATTGCGGTCGTTGAAGGCCCCTCCGACGACGACCACGACGGGGCCGGCGCCGTAGGTCTCGTAGGCGATCGGCGTCCCATCCGCCGAGTGGGTGGTCGAGTGCGTGGTCTGGGTGGTGGTCATGTCTGCTCCTTGGTGGGCGCTGGCGTGTGGTCACTGACACTCCTAGGTCGACCGACACCCGTGGTCTTCGACATTTTCGACATTCGGAGTTTGCTCAACGCTTGGTCGAGAAGATGGTCCGGCGCTGGTCCTGGGGCACCGTTCCGAGGTACTCGATGACGTCCTCGTTGATGGCTGGCCAGGACTTGTGCTGTTCGACCGGGGCGACCGTGCCGAAGACGCCATCCGCGTGGACCTCGATGAGGTTCCAGGACTGGGGGCCGTCGACGCCCATGAGGAGCTCGCGGGGGACGCCGGCATCGTCGACGTAGCTCACACCGCCAGCGACGAAGACGGGGATCGTGCCCAGCGTGCCGAAGCTGGTCACGTGGAGGTGGCCGCTGAGGATCGCTCGAACGTCGGTGTCCTCGAGGGCTGCGCGCAGCCGGGGCACGTCCTCGAAGTCGAGCAGCTGCATCAGCGGTGACCGGTACCTGATCGGTGGGTGGTGCATGACCACGATCGAGCCGTACTCGGCTGGCTGTCCGAGCTGCCTTGACAGCCAATCGTATTGGGCGTCGGAGAAGCCGCCGTGATGGAAGCCGGGCAGGGCCGAGTCCATGGTGATGATGCGCAGGCCACGCACCATCGTCACCGCGTCCTGCGGCTCGTCGCTGTCGACGCCGTAGAGGCCCTGGGCGAGCGCTCGGCGCTCGTCGTGGTTTCCACCCGTCATGATCACTGGCGCCTCGAGCCGCTCCGCGACCGGCTCGACGATCTCGCGGAGGAGTGCATAGGCCTCCGGCTGCCCCTGGTCGGTGAGGTCGCCCGACAGGACGAGTGCGTCGAAGTGCTGGGCGGACTGTTCAACGCGCGTCAGGGCCTTGCGCAGTTGCGCCACGGTGTCGATGTGGCCGTGCAGGAGCGCGTCCCCGGCGATGAGGTGCATGTCGCTCAGGTGCGCGATGACATGGGTCGGTGCGGGCTGGGTTCCGGCAGGGACCATGAGGAGAGCGTATGCCGCGGGCTCGCGTCTGGCATTGACCGCATCGAGGTCGTGCCGGCCGCGTTCCCCGTTCAGCGCCTGCGCCGCCGCTGGCAGCCGGGACACCAGTAGAGCGTGCGTCCGCCGAGGGCCTGGTTCCGGATGGGCCGGCCACACCGGTCGCACCTCTCGCCCGTCCGCTTGTAGGTGTGAAAGCGCCGCTCGAAGTGGTCACCGAGGCGTTCCCCGGTGAGGTGCTCGGTGATCGCGAGGGCCGACCCATCCGCCACCAGCTCGGCGGCGGCGTCCACCTGGTCCTGCATGGTGAGGATCTGGGAGAAGGCCGCTCCGAGCGGGAGGAGTGCGACGAGGTCATCCCAGAGCTGGTCCCACAGGCGACGTCCGAGCTCACGACCCGGGGTCAAGGGATCGATGCGGTGCCGGAACAGCACCTCGCATCGGTACACGTTGCCCACGCCGGCCAGGACGGACTGGTCGAGAAGGAGCTCCGCAATCGTCTTGCGGCTCGTGGTGATTCGCGCCCACGCCCGATCCGTGCCGTCGGCGAGCACGTCCGGTTCATGAAGCGGGTCCGGGCCGAGCCTGTCGAGGATCGTCTCGCGCGCCGACTCGTCGATCAGGGCGCAGATCATCGGCCCGCGCAGCTCAGCGACGTGATGCCGACCCTCGATCCGAAGCCGCGCCGGTGATGCGACTGCGCCCTCCTGATCGCGCCGTTTCACGTGAAACGAGCCGATGAGGCCGAGGTGCACATGGAGGGTCAGGTCCGCGACTTCGTCGAAGTCAACGAACAGGTGCTTGCCTCGGGCCGAAGCGCGGTCGAGGATACGGTCGTCGATCAGTGCCGCGTCGGCTGCGAACCGACCTTGCGGGCTCGAGACGTCGACCCGTTGGCCGCCCAGCGTTCGGTTGAGTCGCGCGGCCAGGGCGTGGATCGTATGGCCCTCTGGCACGTCAGGGTGTTGGTTCGAAGCCCATGAGGCCGAGGATCCGCCGCAGGTCCTCCATCGAGGCGAACTCAACGGTGATCTTCCCCTTGCGCTGTCCCAGCGCAATGTTCACGCGCGTCTCGAGGTGGTCGGACAGCCCTGCGGTGAACTGGTCCAGCTGCGGGTGGCGGCCACCGGCCCGGGGTCGTCGTGGCTTCGGAGCGGCGTCACCGTCGCCGATGGCGACGAGCTCCTCAACGTTGCGGACCGAGAGCCCTTCGGCGACGATGCGCTGAGCCATGCGCTCCATGGCGGCGCCGTCAGGCAGCCCTAGAAGGGCGCGTGCGTGCCCGGCGCTGAGCACCCCTGCGGCAACGCGTCGTTGCACCAGGGGAGGCAGCTTGAGGAGCCGGAGCGTGTTGGAGATCTGGGGCCGCGAGCGACCGATGCGGTGGGCGAGCTCCTCGTGGGAGCAGCCGAAGTCGTCGAGCAGCTGCTGGTAGGCGGCCGCTTCCTCGAGCGGGTTGAGCTGGCTCCGGTGCAGGTTCTCGAGGAGGGCGTCGCGCAGGAGCGCGTCGTCATTGGTGTCCTTGATGATGGCCGGGATCGATGCCAGTTCGGCCTCCTGGGTCGCCCTCCAGCGGCGCTCCCCCATGATCAGCTCGTACTGTTTGCCCTCTGCGTCGGCGATCTGGTCCGCGGGGATCCGGCGTACGACGATCGGCTGGAGCACCCCAATCTCGCGGATCGAGTGGACCAGCTCGGCCATCTGGTCCTCGTCGAAGACGGACCGGGGCTGCTTGGGATTGGGGCGGATCAGCTCGAGGTCGATCTCTGCAAACTGTGCGCCGGGGACCGGAGTGAGGCCGTCTTCCGTGGCGGAGTCCTGGTCCCGAGTGACGGCGTCGACCTGCGCCGCAACATGGCCGTTGTCCGATCCCGCTGCGGTGGCGCCCGGCTCCTGGCCAGCCTGGCTGCCCGACTTCTGCTCCGGGAAGAACACGTCGACCGGACGGCCGGATCCACTCACTGGAGCACTCGGGATGAGCGCCCCCAGACCCCGCCCCAGTGCCCGCCGCTTCTCCGCCATGTCCATCCCCTCAACATCGTCGTCGCGACTCTCGCGCGGGCCAAGTCTAGGTGACTGCCGAACCTGTTCCGGTGAGGGCTCGCATGGCCGCTGCCGGTGTGTCATGCCCGCCGTTTCACGTGAAACGGCTGGATCAACGGCAGCGCCTGCTCACCACCCGGTGACGAGACTCGGCCGCGTCGGTACGACGTGCGCTGTCCCCGCCGACTGCCGTGCCGGTCGCGGGCGTTTCACGTGAAACAGCACGGTGCGACTCGGTTTGATTCCTTGGCACCGTGGCGCCGGGCGTCAGATGTTGCCGGCTGCTCCGCGATCAGCGATCTCGCCGGCAGCCTCGAGATACGCCAGGGCACCGCTGCTCGTCGGGTCGTAGGTCATGACCGTCTCGCCGAAACTCGGTGCCTCAGACACGCGCACAGATCTGGGCACTGTCGTCCGGAGCACTTCGGCGGGGAAGTGCTCGCGCACCTCGTCGGCGACCTGGGCCGAGAGTCGCGTCCGCCCGTCGTACATGGTGAGCAGAATGGTGGAAACGTGCAGCGGCGGGTTGAGGTGCGCCTTGACCAGCTCGATGTTCTTGAGCAACTGGGACAGACCCTCGAGGGCGTAGTACTCGCACTGGATCGGAATGAAGACCTCCGACGCGGCTACCATCGCATTGACCGTGAGCAGCCCGAGGCTGGGTGGGCAGTCAATGAGGACGTAGTCGTAGTCGTGCCCCGTCTCGGCCGCGGCGCGGATCGCCTTCTGCAACCGAGTCTCGCGGGCAACGAGCGAAACGAGTTCGATCTCCGCGCCGGCCAGGTCGATCGTCGCTGGAGCGCAGAAGAGGCCCTCCACGGTGGTGCACGCCTGCACCACCTCGAGCAGCGGCACACCCTCCACCAGGACGTCGTAGATCGAGGGCACTTCGGCATGGTGGTCGATCCCCAGAGCGGTGCTCGCATTTCCCTGCGGATCCAGGTCAATGACGAGGACCCGGAGGCCCGACTGTGCCATCGCCGCCGCCACGTTCACCACTGTCGTCGTCTTGCCCACCCCACCCTTCTGGTTCGCGACCGTCAGCACGCGAGGCTGGGTCGGCTTGGGGAATGCTCGGCCCGTGAGCTGGATCCGCCGCCGGACGTTCTCGTCGATGGCGTTTTCGTCCTCGATCGAACCCATTCCGTCGCCGTGATCGACGACATGCGTTTCACGTGAAACCACGATCGCGGGTGAGTTGACGACCGGTTCTTCCACATGGTTTTCCCCAGCGCCCTGGGTCGCTACTTCGTGCGTGATCGGGCCTACCGGGAGGGCGCTGTCCACATGGTTGTCCACAGGGGTCGTCACGCCGCCTCGGATCGCTGGTTCGGATGTCGAGGTGGCCACGATCGACGGGTTGGCTAGCCCGCTCGCTTCACCGAGTGAGGGGGGTGCGGCGGAGGGGTCGTCGGGCGCGACTGGCCCGTCAGGCTCGACTGGGCGAGGCGGCGAGGCCACCTCGTCGTCGAGGGTCGCAGCCGCGACGTCGGCCCTGGACCCGTCATCAAGGCCAAGGCTCGGCGCCGAGTCACCTGACGTGTCGCCCTCTACGGCGAGGTGCATGCCGCCATCGGCGTCAGCCGGGGGACCGCCCGCCGTAGCCGTGGTCGGCCGCTGCTCCAACCGCTGTCCGGCGTTCTCGGCCGAGGTTGTGAAGTAGATGTCCGCCCCGATCGCCCGACCATCCGAGGACCGGGCCTCGGAATGGGTTCCGCTCCGAAGAGCCGCGCCGAACCCGGCAGACCTCCACGGCCCCACCGAATCGGGCCCTGTGGCACTGGCCGCCGCCGCGCCGGCGGCGAACGGCTCTGCTCCTCGGCCGTCCGCGGGGCCCTCCCCGAGTGCGGGTTGGTCAGCCGTCCCGGAGTCCGGCCAGGTGGGGCGGGGGCGTTCTCCGGGAGCCGGCTCCGACCTCTCGGTCGCACCCCCTTCGGTCACTGTCACGGAAATCGCCCTTTCAGCTTCTACGGTGTCCGCCCCTGCCGATGCAGTCGGTTCCGACAGTGCATCCCGGGTCTCGATGTCAAGGTGCTCAGCGTCGGAGGGCTCAGTGTCAAGGTGCTCAATGTCAAGGTGCTCAGCGTCGCCGGGCGCGGAAGGCCTTGGATCCGCTACCACAGAGCCGGATCCGGACCGCATTGGCGCCTGCCACTGGGCAGCCTCAGCAGCATCGCCAGCATCGCCAGCATCGCCAGCGACCGTTTCACGTGAAACGGGCGCGGCGATGTCGACCCATCCGAGGCGTCGATGCTCTTCCGTCGGCTCGGGAGCGGCGCTGGGCCAGCCAAGGTTGCTCACGGGGTCGCTACCTCCAGAGGTGTGGCGGCTGCCGCGCTTTCGCAACAGTCCCCGCCAACGAGATGGTCTCTTCTCGATCATCGGGCACGCCGGCCTTGATCGCGAGGCGACGAGCCGGACGATCGCCCACCACGGGGACGATCCATCCGCCGACGTGCCGAGCCAGCGCTACTCGACGCCAAGTTGCGAAACAACCGACGATCGATGGCGTCGCCGATGGTCACACGGAGGACAATGGTCGGGTCGGCGACCATGCCCTCGCCGATCGGCTCCACGTCAGCGTGGACCACTCCGAGCCGCTGCAGCGCGGCTCGGTGCTCGGCCAGTTCAGCAGCAGCGCGGCTGCCCTTCAGCGCAAGGAGGGAACCACGTGGAGTCAGGAGCGGCAGGGTCCACTGCGCGAGCTGGACGATGCCGGACACGGCACGTGCCGTTACCCAGGGCGCAGTGATCCTGTCCCACATCGACTCTGCTCGTGCCGTGTGGATCACGACGTTGTCGAGGTCGAGCTGCGCAACGACGCCAGAGAGCCAGCCGGTTCGCCGGGACAACGGTTCGACCAGGTGCACCTCGAGATCCGGTCGAGCGATCGCGAGTGCCAACCCCGGCAGACCCGCTCCGGAGCCGATGTCGAGGACCCGCTGGCCACGTGCATCAGCCGGAATGAGGTAGTGAACCAAGGCGCAGTTGAGGACGTGGCGGTCCCAGAGCCTGGGTGCCTCTCGGGGGCCGATGAGTCCATGGCTGATGCCAGTGTCGGCCAGGATGCGGACGAACTCCTCGGCGCGAGGAAGCTGCTCACCGAAGACGGTTGCGGCGGCGGCCGGAGTGGCAGGGACGCCATCGATGAGACCATGCTGCTCGTCAGCGTGCGCAGGCGAGATTGGGGTGCCCTTTTGGGAGCCGCCCAGATCGGAGCTTCCCTCAGAGTCGGACACGCCGTCTCCCTTGTCCTCGAGTTGGTGGCGGCAGTCACCGCCAGGGACGGCCCCCATCCGCGTGTTTCACGTGAAACGTGGCCGAACGGTCAGGTCGGAAGGATGACCACGTGCCGGTTCGGGTCCAGACCATCGGACTCCGAGACAAGGCCCGCTGCAGCCACGACGTCGTGCACGATCTTCCGCTCGAAGGCCGTCATCGGCTCGAGCTCCTTCTTGACCCCGGACGCCTGAACGGCGGCCACGGCCTCCTGGGCCAGCGCCACCAGCGTGGCCCGTCGGTCAGCCCGGTACCCGGCCACGTCGAGCATGAGTCGGCTCCGCTCCCCCGTCTCGACCTGCACAGCAAGGCGAGTCAGCTCCTGCAAGGCATCGAGGACGCGCCCGTTGTCGCCGACCAGGCGCCTCGGCACGCGGCCCTCCTCGGAGTCGACGATCGCCACAGCGGCACGGTCACCATCCACGTCCACGTCGAGGTCCCCGTCGAGGTCTGCAATGTCCAGCAAGGTCTCGAGGAAGTCAGCCGCGATCTCACCCTCTCGCTCCAGCTGACGAAGCCGGCTCGGCCGGCCCGCAGTGTCGTGATCCGCGCTCGGCTCAGGACCGGCCTCGGCCTGACCCTCCGCCTGACCCTCCGCACGGGCCTTTGAGCCGGGCCCTTCGCTCGCGTCAGGTCTCGTGTCAGGGCTGTCAGGGCTCCTGTCAGGGCTCGGGTCAGGGCTATCAGGGCTCGTCTCGGGGCCTGCTTCCGAACCCGTCGCCTCACCGGTTGCGTCGGTCTCATCGACGCTGGGGCTCGGAAGGGTCTCGGGACTGGTATGCGGCGTCACGTCGCTCATGGAGAAGTTGCTCCTTTATTCACAAAGTTCCCACAACCTGTGGATAACCGAGCATCCGCGGTTGTGTCTTCACGTCTGGGTTGGCCCGGGGCAGGAACGTCAGCCTCGTACGGCGACGCAAGCGAGCCGGGGAGATCGGTTCGCCGCTAGGTGCGATCCTTCGCGGGCGGCTTTTTCGGCTTCTGCTGTTTCTTCCCAGGTTGGGAGCCTCCGCCGGCCGCTGCCTTGGTGGGCCCTGCCTTCGCACCGGTCCCGGCTCGCGGCCCCCCACCGGAACCCTTCGCGCGCTTCTTGCCCTTCGGCTGCTGCCGCTGGCCCGACTTCGCTGACTCCACCTCCGGCTCTGCGGACTCCTCGAGTCCGGGCACCGTGACGTGCTTCGTCTTGCGGCCCTTGCGGGTGTCCCGCTCCACCATCGCCTGGTAGGCCAGCGAGCCGGGCGCGGGCATGTTGCGGATGACGTAGAACTGCTGCCCCATGGTCCAGAGGTTCGTCGTGGTCCAGTAGATCAGCACGCCGATGGGGAAGTTGATGCCCGAGATCGCGAAGAAGATCGGCATGAGGTAGAGCAGGACCTTCTGCTGCTTCGCGAAGGGGTTGTCGAGCGCCGCGGCCGGCATGTTCTTGCGCATCAGCTGGTACTGCGTCGTGAACGTCGTCGCCGACATGGCCACGATGAGCACGGCCGCGAGGATCTTGGGACTGAGCGTCTCCGACGACATGAAGGAGTCCGAGAGGCGGGCCCCGAAGATCGTCGAGTTCTCGATCGCCAACGCGACCTCGTTGGTGATCGGACCGATCCCCGGCTGCTTGCCCTCCGCCTGCGCGCGCAGGTTGTTGAGCAGCTGGAAGAGCGCGAAGAAGAACGGCGACTGGAGCAGGATCGGCAGACAGGAGCTGAACGGGTTGGTGCCCGTGCGCCGGTAGAGATCCATGATCTCCTTCTGCTGCGCCTGCCGGCTCTCCGGGTCGGTCTTGCCCTTGTACCTCTTCTGGATCTTCTGCATCTCGGGCTGGATGAGCTGCATCTTGCGAGACGAGTGGATCTGCCGCACGAACAGTGGGATGAGCAGGATGCGGACGACGACGGTCAGGCCGACGATGGACAACGCCCACGCCCAACCGGCCCAGTCACCGCTCAGGCCGAGCTTCTCGAAGACCCAGTGGAAGGCCCACATGACCCAGGCTTCACCCAGCTTGATCGGGTAGAGCAGGGTGTTGAAGAAGTCGATCAACGGAGGTCCTCTGTCGTCGGGCGGCGGATGGCGCTACCGCTCAGCACGGTCGGCACATCATGCCGGATGGTCATTTCGATGCGGCTCGCCGGACGCGGGTTCCGGCGAGCCCTCGTCGTGCGGGGGCCGGTAGTCCTCGGGCTTCCACGAGTTCCGCTCCGCCCAGGTCATCGGAACCGGGTCGACACCACCGGGTGTCCAGGGGTGGCAGCGACCCAGCCGCCGGATCGCCAACCAGCCGCCCTTCAGCGGGCCGAACCGCTCGAGCGCCTCGACCGCGTACGCGGAGCAGCTCGGGTGGAAGCGACAGGTCGGCGGCCGCATGGGCGAGATGAGGCGTTGGTAGAGGCGCACCATCCACACGAGAGGGGTGGCCAGGGCGCGGCCCACCGAGCCAGCGGCCCCCGACCCCGCACCGGTGGTCACGATGACGCCCTGGAAAGTGAGCGGCATACGCGATCCACTTGCAGCGCAAGGGAATCCGCGAGTTCACGGTAAGTCGCGCGCGCGGCGGCCGGGTTCGCGCGGACCACGAGGTCAACGCCATCCGGTATGCCGCTGAGCTGGGTCGCCATGATCCCCCGCAGTCGCCGTTTGGTCAGGTTGCGGGTCACGGCGTTCCCCACCGCCTTGGACACAACGAAACCGACGCGCGCCGGAAGATCCGCCCGCACATCGGTCTGGTTGGCATGCACGACGAGGAGTGGCCCGCCCGCTCTGCTGGCATCTGGTCCGCGAACTGCCGACGTGAAGTCCGCCCGATCGCGCAGGCGGTGACGTGCCGGCAGCACGTCGGCCCTCAGGCCGAGAGCTCGGAGCGGCCCTTGCGACGGCGGGCAGCCACGATGGCGCGACCAGCGCGCGTGCGCATGCGCAGACGGAAGCCGTGCGTCTTGGCGCGGCGACGGTTGTTCGGCTGGAAGGTGCGCTTGCTCACGAGGTTCTCCGTTGCTTGCGGGCCGGACGGCACACGCCGACCCGATCCCGAGTCCAATCGAGTGGTTCAACTGCAGATTGCTGCTGCTGGCGACCGCAATCGGCAAGCCCATGGATCGACGCCACCCCTCCAGGCGCGCGCCACGGGCATGCGAAAGAGGTCGCCGACACGCTCGGTCAACGATACGGGAGCGGCGGAAGGGGGGTCAAACCGGCTCGAGCCGATCCGGGGTCGGCAAACCCTCCATCATCGGCCGCCCCGAGCCATCCGCAAGTCGACACGCCGAGCGCAGCCACTTCCTCGGTGGCGGCGGTTGTCAGCCGCATGCCGAGTTGTTAGGTTGCCATTCGCACGACTGCCCCGCAGTGCCGCCTCCGCCGTCCTGCACAGGGTGTGGACAATCGTGTGGAAAACGTCCGCATCCGAGGCGGCGAGATGACAGGCTGGACCCCGGCCTGTGCTCCGGATCGGGTCAGACATCGCGCGGGGGCAACAGAGCAGTCAGGGACAGGGTGAGGCAGTGACGGGCGGAGACGTTGACTACGGCCAGGTCTGGCACCAGACCCTCGCCTCGCTCGGCTCTGCGGGAGTCACCGCACAGGAGCGCGCCTTCGTCCGGCTGTGCCGCCTCGTCGGCGTGCTCGACCAGACCGCGCTCGTGAAGGTGCCCAACGCCTACACCAAGGACTTCCTCGAGACCCGACTGCAAGGCCAGGTCGTCGCGACGCTCTCGGCGCATCTCGGTCACCCGGTCCAGCTTGCGGTCAGCGTCGACGAGTCCCTCGACCAGGACGACCTCGGGCTCATCACCGACGAGCCGACCGGCCAACCGGCGCTCTCCGACGTCGGCCGGGTCGCGCCCGCCTTCGGGACGCCCCACCCACGGCTGGATCCGGTCATCCCGCTCGTCGCCAGCGGGGACCCGCTCAAGGACCTCGAGGCGAGCGCGCCGGAGCTGTTGGCGGCCGATCTCGACTCGGCGACGACGCCGACGCAGTTCGGGCCCCTGTCGAGCCCCAACGGCTCGGGGCCGGATCATCGCTCCGCCGACCACCTCTCACCCGAGCACCTCCGGGCCGCACAGCTGCACCGCGGGCAGCTCCCGCCCGACCACGTCCACCCGGGTCAGCTGCCCGGGGGCGAGAGCGGTCCGCTGCGGCAGCAACGCCTCGAGCCGGCGGCCCAGGCGAGCGACACGCGGCTCAACCCGAAGTACACCTTCGACACCTTCGTCATCGGTGCGAGCAACCGCTTCGCGCACGCGGCCGCCGTCGCCGTCGCGGAGGCGCCGGCGAAGGCGTACAACCCGCTCTTCGTCTACGGCGAGTCCGGCCTCGGCAAGACCCATCTGCTCCACGCGATCGGGCACTACGCCCGCACGATGTTCCCCAACGTGCGGGTCCGCTACGTGAACTCCGAGGAGTTCACCAACGACTTCATCAACAGCATCCGTGATGACAAGGCCAGCGCCTTCCAGGCCCGCTACCGCAGCGTCGACGTCCTGCTCATCGATGACATCCAGTTCCTCCAGGGCAAGCTGCAGACCCAGGAGGAGTTCTTCCACACGTTCAACACGCTCCACAACGCGAACAAGCAGATCGTCATCACGAGCGACCTGCCACCCAAGGAGCTGTCGGGCTTCGAGGACCGGATGCGGACCAGGTTCGAGTCCGGCCTGCTCACCGACGTCCAGCCGCCCGACCTCGAGACCCGCATCGCCATTCTGCGCAAGAAGGCGATCCAGGAGCGGATGTCGGTCCCGGACGACGTGCTCGAGTACATCGCGAGCAACTTCAGCACCAACATCCGCGAGCTCGAGGGTGCGCTGATCCGGGTGACGGCCTTCAGCAACCTCAACCGCCAGCAGATCGACCTGCCCCTGGCCGAGATCGTCCTCAAGGACGTGCTGCCCAACGAGACGCCCAACCAGGTGACCGCGGCGACGATCATGGCCGTCACGTCCGCGTACTACGCCGTGACGATCGAGGACCTGTGTGGCTCGTCGCGGTCCCGCCAGCTCGTCACCGCGCGCCAGATCGCGATGTACCTGTGCCGCGAGATGACCGACCTGTCACTTCCGAAGATCGGCCAGCACTTCGGCGGCCGCGACCACACGACGGTGATGCACGCGGATCGCAAGATTCGTGAGCTGATGAGCGAGCGGCGGGCGATCTACAACCAGGTCACCGAGCTGACCAACCGCATCCGCCAGCAGTCCACCTGACGCTCGAGGGCATCATTCGTATGCCGCTGAGTGCCGTCTCGACTCGATGGTGATCTTGAGCGCGTCCTCCCATGGCGTGGGCTCGAGCCCGAAGGTCCGCTCGGTGAGCACGCTGTCGAGGATGAACGGCCGCTCGAACTGGTGCCGGGTCTCGCGCAGCTCGCGCATGAACGGCACCGCGACTCCAGCTGCTGTCCCCAGGGCCCGAGGCAGCACCCACAGCCGTCGCCGTCGGACGCCAGCGATTCGGGCCACGTCGTCCGCTGCCTCGTCGAAGGAGCGCGGCGCCGATGTCGGCACGTGCCAGACCCGGCCCCACCCCTCGTCGCCGGTGGCAACCCGTGCGGCGAGCCGGCCCACATCCGGCACGTAGGTCCAGGAGTGGGGCGCGTCGCGGCGACCCAGCGGGACGAACGGAGGGCGACCGGCAAGCAGGGAGTCGATGATGACGTCATTGAGATAGCTCGTCATCCGCGTGGTGCCCGGACCGAAGTAGTCGCTGGAGCGCACCTCGGTCGCGCGGATCCGGCCGGCGTCGTGCAGAGCCAGGGCCTCGGCCCACATGCGCGCGCGCAGCCGGCCCTTGTGCCCGGCCGGCCGCATCGGGTGGCCCTCGCTCATCGGGACGTCGACCCGGCCGTATCCATAGAGGTTGCCGATCATGACGAGTCCGGCGCCGGAGACCTCGGCGGCCGACAGGATCGCCGCTGCCACGGGCGGCCAGTCGGTCTCCCAGGTCGTGTAGCTCGGCGGGTTGAGCGCGTTGATGATGCTCGTGGCGCCACGCGCGAGGGCGGCGAGACGACTCCCGTCCCTGGCGTCGGCGGCGGCGACCTCCACGGAGTCGGGATGGATGGTCTCCCAGGGGCGGTCGGTGACGCGGCCGGAGCGTGACACCAGGGTGACGGTGTGGCCGAGCGAGACGAGCTCGGCGGTCGTGGCTCGGCCGACGCCGCCGGCGCCGAGGACGAGGTGGTGGGTCATGCGCTTCTCCTTCGATGGATTTGTGAGCACCGCTCTCGTTCCAGTGTGCAGACCAGCGGCTCCAAAATCAAGAGCGGTGCTCACATTTCCTTGCTCCTTATGGCAGGCTGGCGGCATGGGAGTACGGCAGGAGCGCCGCGCCGCGATCGAGGCAGACATCATCCGGGTCGCCCGCGAACAGCTGGCGAAGTACGGCGCCCCCGGTCTCAGTCTGCGTTCGGTCGCCAAGGAGCTCGGCATGGTCTCCTCGGGCATCTACCGGTATGTCGAGAGCCGCGACGACCTCCTGACCCGCCTCATCGTGCGGGCGTACACGTCCTTGGCGGCCGCAGCCGCCGCAGCCCACTCCGCCGTGCCGGCAGACGACCTCGACGGTCGGTGGAACGCTGTCGGTCGTGCCATGCGCGAGTGGGCTCTGGCGAACCCGCACGACTTCGCCCTGATCTACGGCTCTCCCGTGCCCGACTACGCCGCACCGGGAGAGCTCACGATCGGCCCCGGCACCGCGGTCCAGGCCATCCTCATCCACCTGCTCGACGACGTCCGGCGCGCAGGACGCATGCCTGACCCACTCCCCGGCGACTGCCTCGCCGGGCGGGCGGTCGGCGACCTCCTGGCCGACGACCTGTTCGCGGGGCTCGACGTCGACGCCCAGGTCCTGGCCCGAGGGCTCTCCGCCTGGACTCTGCTCCTCGGTGCAGTGACCAGCGAGCTGTTCCACCAGCTCGGTCCGGTCGAGGACCCGGAGGCGCTCTTCGAGTGGCACCTGGCGCGCGCTCGCGACATCTTCCTCGCGTCCGGTGGACGAGGAACCTGACCAATCCACAGCGCCTTCCACAGCTGTGTACACAGCGAGACCAGCCAGTGACACAGAGGCCACGTGGCCAGGACCGGCTTGTCCACCGCTGTGGATAACTCTGTGGAGGACAGGTGGGCCCTTTGTCCACAGAAGCAATGTGGACAAGCGTGCGGAAACGCCACTAGTCATGCAGTGTCCACAACCCGCTGTGTACACCTGTGGACGGAAAGGCAAACCCTGAGGAAAACCAGCCTTCCCCTTGTGCTCTGTCTGTGCAGGGAGCCAGCCTGTCCACAGCCGCCCGTGAGCCGAGGCTCGGTCACCCACAGCCGGTGCACATTCCGGCACGCGGCCCGAACTGCGACGACGCGCGTTGTCCACATCGTCCACAGCACCTACGACTATGACGAGACCCCAGACAAGGAGAGCCGCCCCGAGTACAGCGGTCCGAGCCGGTGTCCCAGACCCTTCCTGTACCCACCCCGGCGCACCGGAGCCAACCTGGGTGTGCCTAGCACCCCCGCACCGTCAGGGCTGTGGTGCACAATCACCTGCACGGGCTAGTGTCTGAGCCCCCATGTTGTGAACCCCGTGTTCTCTGAACCCATGTCCCATCGTTGCGAAGTGAGTCCGTCGTGAAGTTCCGCGTTGAGCGAGACGTCCTGGCCGAGGCAGTGACCTGGGTTGCGCGGGGCCTCCCTGCCCGGCCACCCGTCCCGGTGCTCGCGGGCGTCATGCTCGAGGCATCCGACGATGGCAGCCTCACCCTCTCCGCGTTCGACTACGAGGTTTCGGCGCGGATCACCGTGCCGGCGGACGTTGCGGAGCCGGGCCAGGTGCTCGTCCTCGGACGCCTGCTCGCCGACATCTCTCGCAACCTGCCCGCCAAGCCCGTCGACGTCAGCACCGACGGCACCAAGGTCAACATGACCTGTGGCTCCTCCCGGTTCAGCCTGCGCGAGATGCCGGTCAGCGACTACCCCACCCTGCCTGCCGCGCCGGAGGCCAGCGGGACCATTGCCGGGGACGTGTTCACGCAGGCTGTCGCTCAAGTGGCGGTTGCCGCCGACCGTGGCGACACCCTGCCCATCCTCACCGGGGTGCGCATGGAGATCGACGGCGACAAGGTCGTGCTCCTCGCGACGGACCGGTACCGCCTCGCGATGCGGGAGCTGACGTGGGCGCCCGCCACGCCGGACGCCAACCACGTCGCACTGATCCCAGCTCGGCAGCTCTCCGAGACCGCCAAGGCCCTCGGTGCGTCCGGATCGGTCGAGCTCGCCTTCGGAGGCGGCGGCGACGGACTCATCGGCTTCGAGGCCGGACAGCGCCAGGCCACGACTCGCCTGCTCGACGGCGAGTACCCCAAGGTCACCTCGATCTTCCCCACCTCGGTGGACACCGAGGCGATCATCGAGACGGCGGCGTTGGAGGAGGCGGTCAAGCGCGTCGCCCTCGTTGCCGAGCGGAACACCCCGGTCCTGCTCAAGTTCACCGAGGGACAGGTCGCGATCGAGGCTGGCACCGGCGACGACGCCCAAGCCAGCGAAGCCGTCGAGGCGGTCCTCCATGGTCCCGAGATCCAGATCGCGTTCAACCCGCAGTACCTCCTCGACGGCCTGCACGCGGTGGGCCAGCCCTGGAGCCGTCTCTCCTTCACCCAGCCGAGCAGGCCGGCGGTCCTCACGGGGCAGCCCGAGGCCGACAGCGAGACCAACTCGTCGTACCGCTACGTCCTCATGCCGGTGCGCTTCGCCAGCTGACCGATGGGGGCGTCGTGAACCGCGCACGCCCAGGGAAGCCCGCCCAGCGGCATACGGCATCGGGCAGCTTGGGTATGTGACCCGGGGACGACACGCGATGGGGGTGGACCACTACCCTCACAGGCATCAGGGCTCCGGACGGAAGGCACTGGACATGCAGCTCGGTCTCATCGGTCTCGGCAGGATGGGCGGCAACATGCGCGAGCGGCTCCGCGCCGCCGGCCAC
>NZ_DATEEY010000163.1:0-23928 GCF_035280925.1 Intrasporangium sp.
AGCAGGCCCAGGTGCTTCGCCACGGCCTGCCGCGAGATCTGCACGTCGCGGGCGACGGCGCTCGCACTCGCCCTGCCGTCCCGGACGAGGACGTCGAGCACGTCCCGTCGGCTGTCGTCCGCCAGGCACGCGAAGACCGCGGCCACCGTCGTCCCGGGGCTCGAGGAGGGGACCATCGCGGCCGTCACACCCGCTCGAGGTGAGCCCGTGCCGCTGTGAGCTCGATGTCCCATCCCTGCGAGTTGTCCCGATGTGCTGCCGCGCGAGCGGCGGCGTCCGCCTCGTCGCCCGCGGCGAAGCCCGTCTCGACCACGCGGACCATGACGCCCCGGTCGGAGGGCTCCAGGGTGAACTCGACAACCGTCGGGATGTGCGCGCTGCCGTGCTCCCCATCGTGGGACGCGAGCCAGCGGAACGACGCGTAGACCGGCTCACGCAGCTCGATCGTCTCGATGGGGAACGCGCCGTGCGTCTCGTCGTGGACGACCGCATGCCCCTCAGCCTGCTCGATCTCGTGCTCCCGGATCTCGCCCTCGTTGATCCACCAGCCCGGCCCGGAGACCAGAGCCCAGACGCGCTCGATCGGCGCCGCGATCTCGATCTGTCGCTCGATGGTGTTGGGAATGCCCTGCGCGCTCATTGCCATGCCCTTCCGTGGATGGAGTGTGCAACTTCAGAGTTGCATATCGCCCGACTGATGTGCAACCGAAAAGTTGCGTAACGAATCGCGAGAATCCTGCGATGGTCAGGTATCAGGGCCGCGTGCGCGAGCTCTGTGCACGCAAGGGGGACGGTGGCGCGGGACCGGGGGGCTGGTCCCGCGCCGCACCTCGTTCCATACGAGGCGAGGTGGGTCATGACCGGATCCGAACCCTCTCCGGTGGACCGGGACGCGGCAGCAGTCATGTGGCAGGCCTACGCCAGGGCGCATTCCGAGGTCGTGCACGCCGCCGCCGACTACACCGTGGAGCGCTTCGGCGACTCGGACGCCCTCGCCGATGAGCTGCTGGCGCAGGTGCTCGACGGCCCGAAGCGCGCGACAGCCGCGCTCGTCGACGACTTCGTCGCCGAGGGCGAGCCGTTGCCCAGGGTCGGCTCCCACTGGATCGCCTGCGACGGCTCAGGCCGACCCCGCGTGGTCATCCGCTCCATGGAGCTGCGCATTGCGACCTTCGACGACGTCGACGCGGCGTTCGCCCACGACGAAGGAGAGGACGACCGAACCCTCGAGAGCTGGCGGGACAACCACCGTCGATACTGGGAGCGGACCTGCACGGCCCGCGGTGTCACGTGGTCCGAGTCCGACGAGATCGTCCTCGAGCGGTTCCGGGTCGTCTGGCCGCCGGAGCTCGCCGACTGAGCCGGGCGGTCATGGGGGACCCGGCCAGCCCTTCGCCCCGTGATCGTCAGCAAGCGGCCTATCACCCGCTGCGGGTGATCCCATTCACGGGAGCCCGTGGGCACATTGAGTGCGACCGGCGCCTCGGGGCGCCACTCGGAGGCTGGGAGGCGTCGAGATGACGGCAGCAGGTGAGATGACCAACCGGCGCCCCGGCGTCCGGGTGGGGTCGGCAAGTGAGTTCAGCCTGTTCTTCCGGGTCATTCCCGGGCACGTCGACGAGCTGCGCGAGGCATTGACCGCCCTTCAGCACACGCCGGGCTACCGACCAGGCGATTACGAGATGACAATCGCGAGCATCCACGAGGCCAGGTTCGTGCTGTTCGACGACGAAACTCGCCTGCTGTTCGCCACGAGCTTCGACGGCTCCTGGGACGCGTACATGGAGGACTTCGCAGCCGGACCGCTGAAGTTGTTCGATTCGATCTTCCGCCACACCGAGGGGTACGCCGGACTGCCGGACGTCGCGGCGGTGAAGAGCTTCATCATGAACGCTCAGGTGACCGCCGCGGCGTACGCCCGCAACTACCCTGGAACGGTCAAGCAGCTGCGGAGGGCGAACCGCCTGAGGGCAGCGTTCGACCAGGTGTTGGACGATCCCGACGCCGAGGCGGCGCTGAGCCACCCGGCGCTGAAACCGCTGCTCGACGAGGCAGCGGACGCGTAGGCCGCCACGGTTCAGTCGGGCAGGGACAACCGTGTCGGATCACATCTCTGGGCCGCGGGCGCTCGCGAACCCCATCGCGGACATCACCGACGTCTACGCGTTCCCCAGTCCGGAGCGGTCGGGCTGGCTCGTTCTGGTCATGAACACCTTGCCGTTCGCGCCGGCGGAAGGCGGGTTCTCGGATGGACTGATCTACCGGTTCAGGCTTCGCCCGGTCGACGTCGATCGCATCGGGCGACGTGTCCGCGCGTCGGAGTCCCCGGAGTGGGTCATCGACTGTGTCTTCGATGCTCGTGCCGCGGACGGCGCACAGCGAGGGCAGCTCACTGGCCCCAGCGGCGAGGTGACGCCGTTCGACCTGGGTGACGAGTCCGGGAGCGACCACGGGGCAGGCGTGCGCATCTTCGCGGGGCCTCGCTGGGACCCCTTCATCATGGACGCGCCCGCCGGCCTGCGAACCATCGCCGAACAGCGCCTCTCGTTCACCGATCCGGGGTCGATCTACCTCGACGGAAAGAACGTGCTCGCCCTGGTCGTCGAGCTCGACTGCGCCAGGTTGCTCGGAAGGGTCGATCCGGTGGCCGTGGTCGCGGAGACACTGACCCGCGGCACGTTCTCCGTGCGAATCGAACGGGTCGGGCGCCCGGAGGTGAAGAACCTGCTCCTGGGACCCAAACAGTTCGACCAGGTCAACCGGGACCTCGAGATCAGGGACTTGTACAACATGGAGGACGCCTTCCACCTCGGCAGCTCCTACGCCGGTGCCTACCGAGCCAGACTGCACGCGAACCTGGCGTTCTGGGACGGCTTGGACGGAGTGGTGCAGTGGCCGGTCGATGCGTCAGGGGCGCACCCGCTGACCGGGCTCGTCCTTGCTGACCACCTGGTCGTCGACCCTTCGCAGCCGTACGTCGAGCAGGGGTCTTTCCTCGAGATCGAGCGCGCCGTCATGTCCGGTGACCTCCCGCGGACCTGCGGCGGCCGGGCGCTCAACGATGACGTCATCGACGTCCTGTACAACCTCTGGATCAACGCGGGCTCCGGTCCGGTGATCAGTGACGGTGTCGACGCGTCGAGCCGCCCGGCGTCGACCGTCTTCCCTTACCTCGCGCCGCCCAACCCGGACCCACCGGCGCCACCCGAGCACCTTTGACCATCGTGACGCAGGAGAAGACCATGGGCACGGAGCAGCAGGTGGCCCTTGAGGCGGACGACATCCAGGCTGGAGCGCTCGGTGAGCGCCCGTCGCCGTACGTGGGCCGTTATCTCCTCCTTCGCCTCCACGACGCTGTGGAAGGGCGCGAGCTCGTGCGGCGTCTGCACGCCCTGCTCGTCGCCGAGAACCAGGCCCAGCAATCGGACCCGCTCGCGTGGGTCACCGTCGCGTTCACGCATGCGGGACTGGCCGCGCTCGGCGTGCCGCAGCCGACGCTGGACAGCTTCCCTGACGAGTTCCGTGAGGGGATGGCGCGCCGCGCCAGCGAGCTGGGCGACGAAGGCGCGAGCAGCCCCGAGCACTGGGAGTGGCCCTTGGGGACCGATGCCGTGCACGTCGCCGTTTCCGTGCTGGCGCCGGACGAACAGCGTCTGAGGGCCGTTGCGGAGCGTGCCCGGGACAGGTACGAGGACCTCTCCTCGGTGGAGGTGGTCTGGCGGCAGGACTGCTACCAGCTGCCGTCGGGGCGCACATCGTTCGGCTTCAAGGACGGCATCGGCAACCCCGACGTCGAGGGAAGCGGGCTGCCCTTGCGCAACACCGCGGAGCGACCGATCAAGGCCGGCGAGTTCATCCTCGGCTACCCCGACGAGACTGGGTCGCTGCCCCCGATGCCGCATCCGGAGGTGCTTGGGCGCAACGGGACCTACCTGGTCTTTCGCAAGCTGCGCACCGACGTCGCGGCCTACCGCCGCTACCTCCGGGAACGTGCCCATGACCGCGAGGAGGAGCGTCTGCTCGCCGCCAAGATGGTCGGGCGGTGGCCGAGTGGTGCGCCGCTGGCCCTGGCACCCGACGCTGATGATCCGGACCTCGGCGCGGATCCCGCACGCAACAACTCCTTCGGCTACCGCGACGACCTTCGAGGCTTCAAGTGCCCCGCCGGCGCGCACGCCCGCCGGGCCAACCCCCGCGACGCCCTCGAGGACGAGCACAGCGTCGACGTCCGCCTGCATCGCATGATCCGCCGGGGGACCAACTATGGCTCGATGCTCCCGGACGGTGTTCTCGAGGACGACGGAGTCGACCGCGGGATCATCTTCGTCTTCGCCGGGTCGCACCTGAAGCGACAGTTCGAGTTCGTCAAGACCCAATGGATCAACGACGGCGTCTTCATCGGCGCACCCGACGAGAGCGACCCACTGGTTGCCGGCACGCGGGCGCCGACCGACTTCACCATCCCGCACCTGCCCATCCGCCGTCGGCTGCGCAGCCTGCCGTCATTCGTGGTGACACGCGGCGGCGAGTACTGCTTCGCGCCCGGCCTGCGAGCCCTGAAGTGGCTGGGCGACCTGGAGACCTGAGGAGGAGCTGTGACCGACCAGAAGATGCCGGAGCCGGCAAGGACCACCGACCGGTGGCGCACCCTCGACTTCGGACCGCCCTCAGGCGGAGAGGACACCGAGCCGGCCGTCCTGCTCGACCATGTCGACGAAGGACGTGTCGCCGTGGTCACCCTCAACCGGCCCCACGCGGACAATGCCATCTCGACGGAGATGGGAGCACTCCTGACCGACGTGCTCGAGACCGTCGCAGTCACCAGCGCCATCCGCGTCGTCGTGATCACCGGCGCCGGGGACCGCGCCTTCTCCGTGGGCAGCGACCTGCGCGAGCGCAAGAACATGACCAAGGAGCAGTGGCTTCGGCAGCGCCAGGACTTCGACCGCACGCTGTACACGTTGCGCCAGCTGCGTAAGCCGATCTTCGCTGCAGTCAACGGAATCGCGTACGGCGGCGGCTCCGAGATCGCCCAGAGCACCGACTTCATCATCGCCGGCACGAACGCCGTCTTCGGTCAGCCCGAGGCGATGCTGGGTCTCGCCGCTGGCGGTGGCTCGCCGGTCTTCCTGCCGCGCGCCCTCCCTCCGGGGAAGGCACTCCAGATGCTCATGACCGGCGAGCCCATCACCGCCGCGGAGGCGCATCGGCTCGGCATGGTCAACGAGCTCCACGACCGGGCCGACCTCATGGACGCGGCCCTGCGCATCGCCGCGAGGATCGCGAGCAACTCCCCGACAGCCGTGCAAGCCGTGAAGCACGCCGTCCGCTCGGGGCAGGGCGAACCGATCGAGCAGGCGATCGCGATCATGATGGAGTCCCACTGGCGCTCCGCGGTGCACCCTGACCGCATCGAGGGGATCGGGGCCTTCAACGACAACCGCGACCCGGTCTTCCGCGACGCGGACTACTGACGACACCTGCCTACAGCCAGGCACCTCAACGACCCCACCGGAGGACCCCGTGACATCCGAGCTGGACCTCGAGCAGGCGCGCGAGCAGCTGGTCATGATCAACCCACAGCCCTACAACGCCGAGGCGCCGCCGGGGGCGCTCGACTCCGACATCACCCCGACGCGCGAGCACTACGTACGGAGCAACTTCGCCCTGCCGACCCACGACGGCACGCTCACCGTCGACGGATCAGTCGACCGGCCACTCTCGCTCACCTCGGCAGATCTGCGTGCCCTCCCTGCCGTTGAGCGTGCAGTCACCTTGGAGTGCGCCGGGAACGGTCGGCTCGACACCCGCCCCCTGCCCACCGGCGAGCCGTGGGGCGGCTACGCCGTCTCCACCGCGGTGTGGAGAGGCGCCCGGCTGAGCGACGTCCTGGCGGAGGCCCGCCCCCGGGCCGACGGGGTCGAGGTTCGCTTCACCGGGGCCGACAGCGGCACCTACCACCTCACCCCGGTGCTGCCCGAGAGCGGGGAGACCCTGACCTTCGTCCGGTCGCTTGCCCTGACGCATGCGGCCGATCCCGCCAGTGACATCCTCATCGCCTACGACATGAACGGCGAGCCACTCGGGCCGGACCACGGCAGTCCTTTCCGGCTCATCGTGCCGCACTGGTTCGCCGTGGCCTCGGTCAAGTGGCTACAGAGCATCGACGTGCTCACCCAGCCCTTCAGGGGCGAGTTCCAGACCGGCCACTACGTCTACGAGTGGCCGGACCGTCCGCACGAGCCCGTCACCTACATGCGAGTCCGAGCCCGCATCACCGACCCGGCCCCGGCAGCCGTCATCCCCGCCGGCACGTGTACGGTCCGCGGCAAGGCGTGGTCAGGGACCGGCCCCATCGCTGCCGTTGAGGTCAGCCTGGCGGGCGCCGGCGAATGGCAGCCTGCCGAAGTCGACGAGCCAACGGGGCCCCACCACTGGCAGACCTGGACGTTCCAATGGGAAGCCACCCCGGGTCGGCACTCACTGCGGGCACGAGCCACCGACGCCGTCGGCAACGTCCAGCCCGACGTGCCGCCCTGGAACCGCCTCGGCTACGGCAACAACGCGATCGAGGTGCAATACGTGGACGTCATCTGAGCGGCAAGCGCCTGGTTGTGACCTGAACCGTCCCGAATCCGGGTCTCCGCCGTGAGCACGGGCCAGCTTCCGGGCGATCGACAGGCCGAGACCCGTCCCGCCGGTGTCGCGCGCCCGCGCCTCGTCCAGGCGGACGAACCGCTCGAAGATCCGCTCTTGGTCCCGTTCCGGGATCGGGTCGCCGTCGTTGCACACTTCCACGATGCCGTATGCCGCTGTGCTTGCTCCGCGTGCCTGCTCCCTCCGAGCGTGGCGGGCCCCCGCGGCCGGTCCCGGGCCCGGGGAGCCACTGACCCTGACCCGGATGGCAGTGGCGGCGTGGCGGCGCGCGTTGTCGAGCACGTTGCCGACGACGCGCTCCAGCTGGGACCGGTTCCCGGAGACCGAGATCCCGTCCGCGATGGCCAGGTCGACCGGCACGCGTCCCTCGGCCGCACGGGTCACGACGTCGCGGACGAGCTGGCCGAGGTCGACCGGTTCGGAGGGGACCCGTTCGCCAGCCTCGATCCGCGCGAGCAGGAGCAGGTCGCTCGAGAGCACCTGCAGCCGATCGGTGTCCTCGAGGAGGTCCGCGGCGAGCTCGCTCCAGTCCGTCACCTCGGGGTGGGCCACGGCGACCTCGAGCTGGGTTCGGAGCGATGCGATCGGACTGCGGACCTCGTGCGAGACGTCGGCCACGAGCCGTCGCTGCTGCTCGACCGCGGTGTGCAGCCGGTCGAGCATCTGGTTCATCGTCGTCGCGAGCCTGGTGACCTCGTCCCGGGAAGGAGGCACGGGCACTCGGCGGCCAAGGTCTGTGCTCGTGATCCGGTCGACCTCCGAGCGGATGGCCTCCACGGGCTGCAGGGCTCGACCGACGACGATCCAGGTCACGACGCCGCTGACGAGCAGGGCCACCGCGAGCCCGGCGAGCATGAGCGAGGTCAGCGAAGTGAGCGACTCGTCCGCGTCCTCGAGGGAGCTGCCACCCAGCGTGACGACTCGCCCGCTGGGCGTGTCCGTGACGATCGAGACGACCCGGAACAGAGCGGGCTCGGACCCGGACAGCGCGAGCTGGATGGTTCGGGCGCCCGAGGGAGCCGAGATGGGCAGGGAGCCGGTGATGGGACCGAGGCCCGCCAGCTGCGGTGAGCTGGCCAGCACCCGTCCGTTTGCGCCGACAGCCTGAAGGACCGTTCGGTCGACCGAGTCGACCTCGAGGAGCCCGGGCAGCTGACCCGCCTCGGCAAGGGTGGCCACGCTGTTTGCCTGGGCGGTCGCCGTGGCCTCGACGGTGCGGACCATCCCATCCCGGACGAGCGCGACGATCACCACCCCGAGAACGACGAGGGCGACCGCGACGACGGCGACCGCCCCGAGGGTCACGCGAGCGCGAACCGAGGTGGGACGCCGGCTAGCTCGCATCGTCGACCAGCCGGTAGCCGACACCACGCACCGTCTCGATGCTGTGCCGGCCGAACGGCGCGTCAACCTTGCGTCGCAGCGCGCTGATGTGCACCTCGACGACGTTGAGATCGCAGTCGTAGGCCATGTCCCAGACCTCGTCGACGATCCCTGACTTCGTCACGACCTCGCCGGGACGACGGGCGAGCTGCTCGAGGACGGCGAACTCCCTTGCTGTCAGGCCAACCTCATCCGTTCCGCGGAAACGGCGATGTTCGGCGGTCAGCAGGGTGAGGTCGCCGACCTCGATCCGCTCCGCGTGCCCCGGCCTGCTCGACGGAGCAGGGCACGGATCCGCGCGACGCGAACCATGAAGGAGAACGGTTTGGTGAGGTAGTCGTCAGCCCCGGTGTCGAGGCCCTCGGCTTCGTCGAACTCGCCGTCCTTGGCAGTGAGCATGATGATCGGGGTCTCGTCCCCGGCCGCGCGCAGGGCTGCGCAGATCCGGTAGCCGTTGATGCCCGGAAGCATGATGTCGAGCACGATGAGGTCATAGGCGTGCTCGGTTGCCAGGTTGAGCCCGAGAGTTCCGTCGAGCGCGACGTCCAGGTCGAAACCCTCTGCGCGCAAGCCCTTCTGCAGGGCACTGGCGAGCCGGCGCTCGTCCTCGACCACCAGCAGGCGCATGTCGGCAGCATGTCACGGCCGGCCTGAAGGTGGGCTGAGCCCGGCAGGACGCCTTCAGCGTGGCTTCAGCACGCCTGTCGCACCATGAGAACGAGAGCAGACAGCCGGCCCGAAGAGGTCGGTGGACGAAAGGGGTAGACGATGAACGCCAGGACCACGAGCCGCCGCCGCGCAGCCTTCCTGCTGGCCTGCACCGTGGGTCTGACCGGAGTACTGACGGCCTGTGGGACGAGCACCCCGGATGCGACGGTGACTCCGGCTGTGCAGCTCGCCGACAGCTCCGAGTCCGGGACCACACCGCCCACAGGGGCCTCGGCGGCCTCGTCGACCACGGCCCCGACCCAGCCCTCCGGGACGACGTCGGCCGCTCTGCTCGCCTCGATCATGGTGGCGCCCGAGGACGCCGCGAGCACCGCGCTCGCAACGGTGGCCTCGAGCCGGGTCCTCGGGATCGACCTCGACCGTGAGCAGGGCGCCCTGGTCTGGGATGTCGACGTCGTCACCAGCGACGACAAGCGGGAGGTCATCGTCGACGCCAAGGCCGGCACGGTCCTGGCCAACCGCGTCGATGACGACGACTCCGACGACTCGGCCGATGTCGCGGAGGACCGCCGACTCCTCGACGCGGCCACCGTGGACCACGCCGCAGCGCTCCAGATGGCCGTCGCCGAGGTTCCGCAGGGCCGCGTGGTCGATCTCGACCTGGACGAGGACGACGGCTCCGTGGAGTGGGACATCGAGGTCATCGCCCCGGACCACGCCAAGCACGAGCTGACGATCAACGCTCTCACCGGCGCCGTCACCAAGCACGAGACCGACTGACGGGTCAGCCTCAGGTCCTGGCGGTGGCGATGACGTCTCCGGAGCTCGTGCGAACCTCGATGGACCGGATCTGGTCCGGCCGCAAGGCCGTCGCCCCGGTCACCCTGGAGTAGCCCGTCTCCGTGCCGAGCCACGAGCCGGCAGCCGACTCACGCCCATTGGCATCGACGACGTAGACGACGATCTCCTCGCCGACCGGCATGTCCTGGCAGGCCAGGTTGAGCTGGGTGCCCCAGCCGCGCTTCACGAGGTCGACGCCCACCTTCGCCGACGAGCCGGCTGCGGTGGCGGTGAAGTGCTGCGAAGGCGGCGGTGGGTCGAGCAGCCCTGGCCCGAGCCACGTCCCAGCGCCGAAGACCGCCACGGCGGCCGCAGCGGCAGCGGCGGCCAACCAGGCCCGCCGTCGCCGTCGTCGACGTCGCGCAGCATTGAGGAGGTCGGCCAGGCCTGCGCTGGAGGACCCGGCCGTGCTCCCGGCGGCAGCCGACTCGGGAGTGGGCTCAGCGGCATACGGCATCTGCGTCGAAATGTCGACGAGGGAGAGCAGCCTCGGCAACCCGGACACCTGGCCGAGCTCCTGCTGGCACGTCGGGCACGTGCGCAGGTGCTCCGTGAACGCGCGGTGGTCATCATCGGACAAGCCACCGAGGAGGTAGGCACCGAGGAACTGGTGGAGCTCGTCGTGCTGGTCCTGCTGGTTCTGGTCGATGGTCATCGGGTCACCCCCATCTCGTCCAGGATGACGCGCAGGCTGCGCACGGCGTAGAAGGCGCGGGACTTCACGGTGCCTTCGGGCACCCCCACGCGATGGGCGGTCTCGGCCACCGAGAGCCTTTCGTAGTAGAGACAGCCGACCACCTCGCGGTGCGAGGGCTGCAGCCGCCCGAGGGCCTCCTCGACGAGCACCTGGTCGAGCGCTCGGTCGATCGCCGACTCGGTCTCGGGCAGGTCCACGAGGCGGGCCTGCTGGGGCCGGCGCCCAGCGGCGCGGTGCTGGTCGACGATGAGGTGTCTGGCGGTGGTGATGAGGTAGGCACGCAGGTTGTCGGCCTGGGGAGCCTGGCGCCAGACGCGCAGGATCGTCTCCTGCACGATGTCGTCCACCCGGTCGACGTCCGTCGTGGCCCGCCACACGACCCGCCGGAGCATCGGGCCGTGCTCGCGGTAGATCGCCTCGACGGCGTCGTCGTCGAGTGGCATCTGACCAACCTCCCTCGGCACTGCTGACCCCGGAGACGTCCACGGGCGCACTCCGGTTCATCGAACCGGCTCCCGCGGCCCCGCGTCACCGGGGGTGTGAACCGGCGCTGTCGGTCCATCATCCTCGCGGCGCTGGCCGCCTATCGATGCCTGCGCGACCTCGCTCGGGCAGGTCGTCACCGACGCCAGCGGAGCACCGGTGACGAGGATGGCGGACAGCGGCTCGGGCGGCGGCTTCGGCTGCTGACGATCGAGGTGGCAGAGTCGGGCCATGACGACCGAGCGTCTGGACCCGCACCCGATGACGGGCCAGCTCTTCCCGTCGCCCGTGCCCCCGGGGACGGGGTGGCCCGGCGACCCGGCCACGCCAGCGACTCCTGTCGCGCACACTGCCGCTCAGGTGCGACAGCTCGCTGCTGACGTGAGCGGCATCGGCGAGCTCGACGCCCGGGTGTCGGTCTGCCGTGCGTGCCCGCGTCTTGTCGCATGGCGGGAATCCGTTGCGACACAGGGGCGCCGGGCATCCTTCGCCGACCAGCCCTACTGGGGTCGCCCCGGACCCTCGTTCGGGGATCCCGAGGCTGACGTGCTGATCGTCGGCCTCGCGCCGGCGGCCAACGGCACCAACCGTACTGGGCGAATGTTCACGGGGGACCGTTCGGGCGACTGGCTCTACGCGGCCCTCTTCCGGGCTGGCTACGCATCTCAACCCACCTCCGTCTCTGCGGGGGACGGCTTGGAGCTCAAGGGAGTCCGGATCGTCGCGACGGTCCGCTGCGCACCGCCCGCCAACAAGCCCACGACCGAGGAGAAGACGACCTGCTCCGGCTGGCTGGACCGTGACCTCGAGCTCACTGCCGCGTCGCCCACTGGTCTGCGCGCGATGCTGGCCCTCGGCTCAATCGGCTGGGACGCCGCCCTGGGAGCGGCGCGTGGGCTCGGGTGGCAGGTGCCTCGACCCAAGCCGCGGTTCGGTCACGGCGCGGAGGCCCTGCTTCGCCGCCCGGATGGTCACGAGGTGCGGCTGATCGGCAGCTATCACGTCAGCCAGCAGAACACCTTCACCGGCAAGCTCACCGAGGCGATGCTCGACGACGTGCTCGCGCGGCTCTGAGCTCCTCGGTCACCGGTCATCGCAGGGCGAGGAGCCCGATCTTCCCCACGACGGCGCTGGCGGCGACGTCGGGTCGCTGGCGCACCGAATCCCATGCGGCGCGCATCCCGTCGTTGTAGTCGATGTCGTCCAGCGCCAGCAGCGCCCCTGGGGCAGCCGATCTGGACACCTGCTCGACGTAGCCCTCCGTGGCGCGCCCCTGGTGGTTGCCGTCGATGAAGGCATAGTCCCAGGCGGCTTCGGCCAGCGTCGGCGCCAAGGTGTCGGCGAACCGGCCGACCACGACCCGTGCGTTGTCGATCTGTGCCAGCCGCCAGGTGTCCTCTGCCCGGTCGGCCAGGGCCGGATAGGCCTCCAGCGTGGTCAATGTGCCAGTTCGCAGGGCCACCGCCTGATAGGCGGCCGAGACGCCGACACAGGTCCCGAGCTCAAGGGCCTGACGTGGTTGCCACACGGCGGCGAGGTGATGGAGCAGGCGTGCCCCGGACGGCGGCTGCGACGCCAGCGCACAGATCCACGCGACCGACTCGGTCGAGCCGTCAGCCCAGGACACCCGTTCCAGGCTACGGAGAGTGGCCCGACGGGCTGCCTCCACACGCTCGAGTGCCGCGCGCGCGTCCGGTGAGAGGTGGTCGCTGGCAATCCGCTCGAGGGCCTCACCCAGCCGCTGCGCCTGTGGTTCCCCGAGGCTGCGCAGGTGTCGGGCCTGCTCGGCGACCGAACGTCGAATGCTCGGCAGGAGGAGCCGCGCCTTGAGCTCGACCCGAGCGAACCGCAGCCGAGGTCTCCGTCGGCCAGTCGTCGTTCCCAAGACCCGTCCTCTCTGCTGCTGTGCAGGTGTCTGAGGGGGACGTCGGCACATGCTGCCACTGGTCCGGGAAACTCGCCATCCAGGGCACCTGGCATTCAATTGCACAAAGAGAAAGATTGCCCATTGGGCAACGATATGTGACGATGGCTCCCATGACGGAGCTGGGACTGCGCGAGGCGAAGCGGCGGGCCACCGCACACGCCTTGGCGGAGGCCGCGTTCGACCTCGCCGTGGAGCACGGTGTCGACGGGTTCACCATCGATGACGTCGCGACGCACGCGGGCTACTCGCGTCGCACCTTCGCGAACCACTTCTCCTGCAAGGAGGAGGCGATCACCGGGCTCGCGGTCGAGCGCCTCAGGGAGGGGCTCGAGACGTTGCCGCCGATGCCCGCGGACACACCCCTCCTCGACTGGCTCATGGCACTGGCCCGCCACCAGCTCTCTGGAGGGATGCTGCCGCTCCTCCAACAGCTACGGCAGCTGGCCCGTGAGCACCACGGTCTCGAGCCCTATCTCGCCGACGTGCAGCTGCAGATCCGCCGCATGGCCCAGGACGCCGTGGCCGCACGAGCCGGCTCGAACGTCTCGCGCCTCTCCAGCCACATCCTCGTCGGGGCCGCCTACGGGGCGTTGATGTCCGTGCTCGACGGGCGCGTCCCGATCCGGCTGCCGGGCGACCCAGAGCCGCCGTCGGGGGACTCGGTCACGGTCGACGAGTTCCTGAGCACGGTCTTCACCCACCTGCGGCGCGGCTTCTGAACGCGGCCCGCGGCGCCCATCGCCTGATCCTCTTCACCTGATCGCCACCACCTGATCCTCTTCACCTGATCGCCACCACCTGATCGCCACCACCTGATCGTCGTCACCTGATCGTCGTCGCTGCCGCGGCCGACCGGCCGCCATGTCGGCCTACCCGGAAGGACCCCCATGTCCCTGCTCCTCTACCGCCTCGGCCGGACCGCGTACCGCCGCTCCTGGGCGTTCATCGCCCTCTGGCTCGTGCTGCTCGCCGGGACTGCCGGCCTCGCCGTCGCCAACGGCGGCGCCAACATCTCGTCGAGCGTCACCATCGACGGCACCGAGAGCCAGGACGTGACCGACCGACTTCGCGCGGAGCTCCCGCAAGCCGCCGGGGGGCAGGGCACGATCGTCTTCACGGTGCCCGAGGGCGATCGCCTCGACCAGGGCGCCCGGGCGAAGGGGATCGCCGAGGCGGCCGCCGACATCTCCGAGCTGCCGATCGTCGTCGACCGCACCGAGCCGACCCAGAAGGCAGCCTCGGCGCCCGACCCGACGGCCGACCCGCAGGCGAGCCGCACCCCGTCCGAGGGCACGCCGGCAGACGCGAGTCAGCCCAGCCGCATACGGCCCCTTGTCGCCGACGGCAAGCCGGTGCCCGGTGTCGTCGTGTCGGAGGACGGGTCGGTGGCCATGCTGCAGATCCAGTTCACCGAGCAGGTGCAGGACCTGCCCGACGGCTCGGTGGAGCAGGTCACCGGCCTGGCCGAGAATGGCACTGCCGGGACCGGTGTCGACGTGCTCACCACGGAGTCGCTCAAGCCGCACGAGGCGCCGGTCGGTGGCACTGAGGCGCTCGGTCTGGGAGTCGCGGCACTCGTCCTGCTGCTCACGCTCGGGTCCCTGCGCGCGGCCGGCCTGCCGCTGGTCACCGCCCTGACCGGCGTGGGTATCGGCCTGGGCGGTGCCTTCGCGCTCTCGCAGACCATCACCCTGACGACGGCGACGCCGGTCCTGGCGCTCATGGTCGGGCTCGCGGTCGGGATCGACTACGCGCTGTTCATCGTGAACCGGCAACGCCGGCTCATCCTGACCCAGGGGCTCGACGCCGAGGAGGCCACGAGCCGGGCCATCGGTACCGCCGGGAGTGCCGTGCTCTTCGCCGGCCTGACCGTCGTCATCGCGTTGACGGGGCTCACCCTGATCGGCATCTCCTTCCTCACCACGATGGCCCTCGTCGCGGCGGTCACGGTCGTCCTCGCCGTCCTCGTCGCACTGACCCTGCTGCCGGCCCTGCTCGGGCTGGTCGGGGAGCGGATCGCCAGCGACAAGGCCCGTGCCAAGGGCGCTGCCATCACCACCGAGGAGCACCGCCACTTCGCGCACCGCTGGTCCGGTGGAGTCGTGCGGTACCGGTGGCTGGCCATCATCGGCGTCATCGCCGTCCTCGCGGCCGCCGCCGTCCCCGTCACCTCGATGTCGCTGGGCATGCCCAACGGATCCACCGCCAACTTCGACACGGACGAGCGTCAGGCCTACGACGCGATCACGCGCGGCTTCGGCGAGGGGTACAACGCGCCGCTCGTCGTCGTCGCCACGCCCCAGGGCGATGACCGGCTCGACGAGAAGGAAATCGGCCAGATCGCGGCCGAGCTGCGTGAGACGCCGGTCGTCAGGACCGTCAGCATCATGGGCGCCGACCCCGACGGCGGCACGGCCATCTTCACCGTGATCCCCGAGGAGGGGCCCGACGCCGCCTCGACCTCCGCACTCGTCGACAGCCTGCGCCTGTCCGGGGCGACCGTCGCCGGGTCGGAGCAGGTCAGCCTCGGCGTGACCGGCCTGACTGCAGTCAACATCGACATCTCCGAGAAGCTGCGCGACGTCCTGCCGCTCTACATCGGGATCGTCGTTGCGCTGTCCCTCATCGTGCTCATGCTCGTCTTCCGCTCCCTCGTCATCCCGGTCAAGGCGACGCTCGGGTTCCTGCTGAGCATCGGGGCGACGTTCGGCCTGATGACGGCGATCTTCCAGTGGGGCTGGCTCAAGGACCTCTTCGGGTTCGACACGACCGGTCCGATCCTCAGCTTCCTGCCGATCATGGTGACCGGCATCCTCTACGGCCTGGCCATGGACTACGAGATGTTCCTCGTCAGCTCGATGCGCGAGGCCCACGTCCACGGCCACCGCGGACGTGACGCGATCGTCCACGGCTTCGACCAGGCCAGCCGGGTCGTGGTCGCGGCGGCGGTCATCATGGTCTCGGTCTTCGCCGGCTTCATCTTCAGCAGCGACCCGACGATCAAGCAGTTCGGCCTCGCGCTCGCCGTCGGCATCCTCATCGACGCCTTCCTGGTGAGGATGACGCTGGTCCCCGCGCTGATGTCCGTCCTCGGCGAGGCGGCCTGGTGGCTGCCGCGACGGCTCGCGGCCGTGCTGCCGAACCTCGATGTCGAGGGCGACCAGCTCAAGCAGCACCTCGTGGAGGAAGCGACTCCAGCGCTCGCAACCGCGGCCCAGGCGCGCGCCGAGGGCGGCCTCCACCGGGCGCGGCGCGGGCTCCGAGTGCGACGTCCCCTGGCCGTCCTACCGACCGCACGGCCCGAGACCCCCACTGGCAACGGCACCCACTCAGAAGGAGCTCGTCGAATGACATTCCAGATCCCGCCGTCACGAAAGAACCTGCCGGAGAACCGTTTCGAGTTCACCCTCGACGGAGCGATCCTTCACGACCTGCCCCTGCTGCCGTACGCGCCGCTCGTCGCCGTCGAGGCCTTCGAGGACGGCCGCGCGCTCAACGCCGTGCTCGCCTCGTGCGACTCCGAGGGTGCGCGCGAGGTCATCCGGCAGCTCGATGCCGACCAGTTCCGCGCCTTCGTCGAGGCGTGGGAGCTGGCCTCGGCCGAGCGGGCGGATCGGCTGGCCTCGCCGGAGCCGGTGCGATGAGAGGCGCCGGGTTAGCGTGGTGTGGTGTCCCAGCCACCGAACTACGAGAGCGCCGTCGAGAAGGCGATCCGCGAGGCGCAGGAGCGCGGCGAGTTCGACAACCTTCCCGGGGCTGGCAAGCCGCTCGACCTGCACGACGCCAACGACCCGGACTGGTGGATCAAGCGCTACGCCGCCCGCGAGAACGTCGACCTGGGTGGGGCGCTGCCCGGAGCGCTCGCGCTGCGCAAGGAGGCCGCGACCTACCCTGACTCGCTCGCCGACGTGGCCAGCGAGCAGAACGTGCGCGAGATCATCGAGGACTACAACCACCGGGTCCTGGCCGACCGTCTCCGTCCTGCCGTGGGCAGGCTGCCCCCGATGCTCGCCAAGACCCTCGACGTGGACGAGATGGTGGGGGCGTGGCGGCGGCTGCGGGAGGAGCAGCACGCTCTGCAGGAGGCCCAGCGCGCAGCCCAGTCCGCTGCCGCGTCAGTGCATCCGACCCAGCCCGGTCGGCCGTGGTGGCGGCGGGTCCTGCGCACTCGACGGTGAGCGTGCCGGAGCGGGCTGCACATTCGACGAAGAGCCGGCGGAGCGGCATACGGGACCTCAGGTTGTGCCTGGGCGATCGTGGCCGACGAAGCGGATGAGGTCGGCGACGGAGTCGACGATCCGGCTGGGACGGTAGGGGAACGTCTCGACCTGCTCACGGCGCGTCGACCCGGTCAGTACGAGGACGGTGCGGAGCCCGGCCTCGAGCCCGGAGATGATGTCGGTGTCCATCCGGTCGCCGACCATGATGGTCGTCTCCGAGTGGGCGTCGATCCGGTTGAGCGCGCTGCGCATCATGAGTGGGTTCGGCTTGCCGACGTAGTAGGGCTGGCGTCCGGTCGCCGTGGAGATGAGCGCCGCGACCGACCCCGTGGCGGGCAGGGTGCCGAAGGGGCTCGGACCACTCGGGTCCGGGTTGGTCGCGATGAAGCGGGCGCCGTTCTCGATGAGGCGGATCGCGCGGGTGATCGACTCGAACGAGTAGGTCCGCGTCTCACCGAGCACGACGTAGTCGGGATGACGGTCGGTCATGACGAAGCCGACGTCGTGCATTGCCGTGAGCAGCCCCGCCTCACCGACGACGAAGGCGCTCCCACCCGGTCGCTGGTCGGCCAGGAACTTGGCGGTTGCCAGCGCCGACGTCCAGAGCGACTCCTCGGGCACGTCGATGCCGCTGGCGGCCAGCCTGGCCCGCAGGTCACGCGGTGTGAAGATCGAGTTGTTCGTCAGGACGAGGAAGTGCTTGCCCGAGGCGCGAAGGGCCGCGACGAACTCCTGGGCGCCGGGGATCGCCTGCTCCTCGTGGACGAGCACGCCGTCCATGTCGGTCAGCCACGTGTCCACCGGTCGATGCTCGCTCATGGTGGCCATTCTGCTGGAGGGCCATGGCCAACGCGGGCGCATCCCGCGCTGCAGGCAACGGTAGCCGAGCGAGATCCCCTCCCCAACGGCCGAAGGGGGCGCAACTGGACTGCGGACGACTACCGTTGGCGGGGCGTTCACCGGAGGGAGAGTGTCGCGATGGCGAACAAGGTCAAGCAGCTGCGGCTGGTCGTGCACGCCGAAGACTTCGACGAGGCCGTGCGCTTCTTCCGCGACATCGTGGGCCTGCCCGAGGAGGAGTCCTACGCGGGAGGAGCCGGCGCCGTCGTCACGATCCTCGGCGCTGGGCGTGCGACGCTCGAGATTGCCAACACCGCACAGGTCGAGCTGATCGACCAGGTCGAGGTCGGCGCCCGGGTCGCACCGCACTTTCGCGTCGCCCTCGAGGTCGAGGACACGGCAGCGGCGACGAGGGCCGTCGTCGGCGCTGGGGTCCCGATCGTGGCCGAACCCACGGAGACGCCCTGGCGCTCGCTCAACGCCCGCTTCGACGCACCGGGTGGAGTGCACCTGACACTCTTCCAGGAGCTGGAGCCGCAGCCGGTGGCTGATCACGGTGGTGGCGACCGTGGTCTCGTCCAGGTCGCCCAACGCGCCGAGGACCTCGGCCGGGCCTCGGCGTTCTACGCGGACCTGCTCGGGGCCGAGCCGCTCGCGACCTTCGACCCGCCCGGCCTCGTGTTCTTCGACCTGGGTGGGGCGCGGCTCCTGCTCGACAAAGGCGCTCCGAGCTCGCTCGTGTACCTCAGGGTCTCCGACATCGAGGCGACGCTGACGCGGCTCCGCGAGCGCGGCACCGAGGTCGTCGGCGAGCCGCACGTCATCTTCACGCACGAGGACGGCACCCTCGGCCCGGCGGGCACCGACGAGTGGATGGCCTTCGTCAAGGACTCGGAGGGCAACACCGTCGGCCTCGTCGAGCAGCGTGCCCGAACCTGAGCCGGCGGGCATCCGGCGGCTGTCGATTTCCCATCGTGCCGTTCGTGTAGCAGGTGAGACGGCGACAACCGACGTCCGTCACCGAGTCAACGTGAGTACGGAGAGGACACGACGATGAAGACCTATCTGTTCAGCCTGTTCACCCCCAACGTGGCGCCGCCCGAGGACCTCGACCTCGGCCCGGTCATGGCGGAGATCGAGCGGGTCAACGACGAGATCCGCGCCGCGGGCGGCTGGGTCTTCGCCGGCGGCCTGGGCGACCTCGATGCGGCCACGACGGTCACCGTCGCCTCCAACGGGTCCCCGCTGCTGACCGACGGACCCTACGCCGAGGTCAGGGAGCACCTCGGCGGACTGTCCATCGTCCGCTCCGACGACTACGACCGCGTGCTCCGCTGGGCGGAACGGATCGCCAGCGCCACCGGGTTCCCCGTCGAGGTGCGTCCCTTCGTCGATGAGCACCACCCGGGCCAGCCGCCCACGACCGAATGAGCGTGACGGTTGGATGACGGCGACGTCCGACGACATCGCGCGGATCTTCCGCGAGGAGCACGGGCGAGCCGTCTCCGTCCTCATCCGCGTCCTCGGCGACATCGATCTTGCGGAGGACGCGGTCCAGGACGCCTTCACGGTTGCCGTCGAGCGGTGGCGCCGGGACGGGCTGCCGCCCAGCCCGGCCGGCTGGATCATCACCACGGCCCGAAACCGAGCCACAGACCGACTGCGCCGGGAAGCGACCCGAGCCCAGCGGCATACGGAATCACTACTGCTCCATGCGCCCGATGAGGCGCTCCCGGCCAGCTGGGAGGAGGGTCCCGTGCGGGACGACCGGCTGCGGCTCATCTTCACCTGCTGTCACCCGGCGCTGTCGCGCGAGGCCCAGGTGGGACTGACCCTGCGCCTCCTCGGCGGCCTCTCGACGCCGGACATCGCTCGCGCGTTCCTCGTGCCCGAGTCGACGATGGCGCAGCGAATCGTCCGAGCCAAGAAGAAGATCCGCGACGTCGGCATCCCGTATCGCGTGCCACGGGACGCAGACCTGCCGGACCGGCTGGCATCCGTGCTGGCGGTGCTCTACCTCGTCTTCACCGAGGGGCACTCGGCGACGGCGGGCACCGACCTCGTGCGCACCGACCTCTGTGCCGAGGCGATCCGGCTCGGCCGCGTCCTCGCCGAGCTCATGCCCGACGAACCCGAGGCGATCGGGCTGCTCGCGCTCATGCTGCTGACGGAGGCACGCAGGCCGGCGCGGACAGATGCGCATGGGGAGCTCGTCCTCCTCGCAGAGCAGGACCGGTCGCTCTGGGACCAGGCGCTCATTGCCGAGGGGCATTCGCTGGTTCGCCAGTGTCTCCGGCGCGGCACCCCTGGGCCGTACCAGCTCCAGGCAGCCATCAACGCCGTCCACACCGATGCGCCTCGAGCGGCTGAAACCGACTGGCCGCAGGTGGTTGCGCTGTACGACCAGCTCATGGCCGTCGCGCCGACGCCGATCACGGCGCTCAACCGTGCCGTGGCGGTTTCCGAGGTGGAGGGCCCCGCCCGGGCGCTCGAGCTCGTCGACGATCTCGGGGCCAGGGAGCTGGCCGGCTATGACGGCTACCACGTGGCGCGTGCCGAGCTACTGCGGCGCCTCGACCGCCGCGCCGAGGCGGCCCGCTCGTATGAGCAGGCGCTGGAGCTCACCGAGAACGAGGTGGAGCGTGCTCATCTGCGCAAGCGCCTCTCCGGGCTCGACCTGCCCGCGTTGTGACCGCCTGCGGCCCGGGGCGGGACTGCCCTCCCGTCGCCGCACCGGTCAGGAATCCCCGGTCGTGTGATGCGGTGGGTCACCGATCTCGTGCTGCTGAGCGGGCGTCCCCCGGCCGACGTAACGTGTCGGAGTGATGTTCAGTCGAGACCTTCGCGACCAGGTGGCGCGCGGGGAGATCACCGTCTCGATCCGGCTGTGGAGCGTCCCGAAAGTCAGGGTCGGTGGCCGCTACCCGACCGCTGGCGTCGTCATCGAGATCGACTCCATCGAAGTCCTGCCCTTCTCAGCCGTGACAGACGATGACGTGCGTGCCTCGGGCGAGGCCAACCGCGAGGCGCTCCGTGATCGGGCCGCTCACTCGGGGCCGATCAACGACGGCACTCTCGTCCATCGGATCGAGTTCCACGTGGTGTAGCCACAGCACGAACCTCAGGACGCCCGCCACCGTTGGCTGGGCGACTCACATCCTGCTCCGCGAGGCGGAGCAGGATGTGAGTCCGTGACGACGAGACCTGCGCAAAGGCGCTCTTGGCAGCCCCACTGGTGCGCCTCCTCCCGAGAGGGCACGTCGACCGGAGCTGAACACCCAGACGCCGGAGGTCGCTCGGTGCGGGCAGGTGCGGCAGGTGCCGGCCCGTGCGACCGGTGCGGCTCAGAGCCAGCTGGGCGGGGTGGGCACGATCACGCCCACGACGTTGCCCGGTCCGCCGACGGGTCCGAGAGGGATGACCGGCCCCGAGGCGGCGTGCTCGGCCAGCTGACGGCACTCGGCCCCGCGGCACCACCTGGGCAGCACCCCGCCCTGCTCCTGGTGCACCGCCATGAACAGCGTGCTGGCCATGATCCGGCCGGAGCGGGTGTTCTTCGCGGCGGGGTCCTGGTAGACCACGACCGTCGGCGCGGCCTTCCCGGCGTCGTGCGCCGTGGCGGTTGCGGCGATGGCCGCGTACTGCATCCGCGTGGCCTGGTGCGCGCCGATGTCGGCACGCCACGCCAGCACTCCGCCGAGCGCGAGCACGGCAAGCAACACCGTGGCGACGCGGTCGACGGGCAGGCCGTGGTCCGTCCGGCTGCCAGCGAGGAGCCGCCGGCGGCCGATGAGCAGGAGCGCGACGGGCAGCACGGCGAACAACCACGTCCACAGCTGGCCCCGGGCCTCGGTGACGACGCCAGTCGCGACTGTCTGCGCAGCGTCCAGAGCGTAGGCGACGGCGAAGGCGAGCAGGAGGCGCTGCAGCCGTGGACGGATGGTGCGGTCACGCCAACCGAGGACGATCGCGACGAGACCCACGAGCACGGCCCACCACTGGGCGGTCCACAACGTCCCGGCGGCCTCGAGCCAGCGGCCGGTGTTGACCCCGAGGGCGTCGAGCGACGTCAGCGCGTTGGCGCGGCGCCAGGCCGCGAGCTTGAGGCCGAAGTGACCGTAGACGATCCAGTTGAGGGTGTAGGCGACACCGACGCCAAGGGCGAACCCCGCCATCCACGCGGCGGCCATCGAGAGCACGCGGCGCCAAGGGGCATCGCGCAGGAGCACGACAGCGAACACCAGCAGGACGACGCCGATCGGTGGGTAGCTCAGCACGGCTGCGGTCTCGCCGATGACGAGCCACACTCCGAGCCGCACGCGCGTGCGAGCTGCCCAGGGCAGCAGCCACATGGCGGCGGCACCCATGAGAACCGACGGCGTGAGGGTGCCCGGCCAGTAGAGCAGCTGCACCCACACGCAGGAGGCGAAGAGGGAGATGCCGAGCAGGGCGTCGACCGCAGGACCGGGCCGGATGCCGGAGCGGTGGAGCACGCGCCACATTCCCGCGACGAGCGCGGCATAGCCCACGGCGTAGGTGAGTGCTGCGGTCGTGGCCGTCCCGTGCTGACCGACGACGGCCCACCACGCGTAGTTCAGCCAGCGTCCTTCGCTCACGTTGTAGTAGCCCGTGGGAAGCACTCCCGGCGTGCCCCCGGGCAGCAGGAACGGCCAGTCGTCCTGGCGGATGAACGGCGTGACCGCCTGAGCCACCGCCCCGGTCAGCAGGAATGCGGCGGCGATGACCCCCAGACCCAGGACGCGGCGTCTCGGCGTCGGGGGCAGGCGAGGCATCCGCCTGGCGGCGGGTGGAGCGAGGGGCGTCGTCATGGTCGGGCGCTCACGGAGGTCGGTATCCCACGGAGGTCGGTATCCCACGGAGGTCGCTCCGTGCCGCTTCGACCCTAACCGCACAGAGCCCGGCTGGCAGGGTTGACTTGTCCGCATGACGACCCGCGTGCTCCTGCTCGCAGACACTCACGTGCCCAGACGCGCCAGGGACCTGCCGGGTCAAGTGTGGCGTGCCGTCGATGAGGCCGACCTCGTGCTTCACGCTGGCGACTGGGTCGATGTCGCGCTGCTCGACGCTCTGGAGTCGCGAGCCAGGCAGCTGGTGGGCGTGGCGGGCAACAACGACCACGGCATCCTGCGCGAGCGCCTCCCGCAGTTTGCCGTCATCGAGGTTGACGGGGTTCGGTTCGGCGTGGTCCACGAGACTGGTCCGGCCGCGGGACGTGAAGCGCGCTGTGAGACCGGATACCCCAGTCTTGATGTCCTCGTCTTCGGTCACAGCCACATCCCCTGGGACACGACGTCGCCAGGGGGACTTCGCTTGCTCAACCCCGGCTCGCCGACCGACCGCCGGCGTCAGCCGTTCTGCACCTATCTGACGGTCACGGTGCACGAGGGCGCGCTGAGATCCGTCACGTTGCAGGCTGTCACGACGCCTGCGGACTAGAAAGCGGGCCGGAGGTGGCGCCGGTAGCTCTCGAGTAGCGCAGGCCACTCGTTGAACCTGGCCCGATCGGCGACATTGTCGGGACCCCAGCCACCATGGGTCAGCGTGAGCCGCGTGCGCGTCGTCCCATCGCGTGCGAAGTCGGCCCCGAGGGTCGTGGGGTGCTCGGGGTCCAGGGCCAAGCAGAAGGACATCGCGAAGTGGGTCGGCGGCTGCCACACCGTGATCGTCCCGATCCGGTAGCGCAGCCCGCCTTCGTGGACGAACTCCACGTCCGTGCCCACAGCGGGGTCCAGCCGCACGTCGCGGAAGGTCGCCGCGTCGGCGGTGAGGCGCGGATCCCACCACAGGGCGAGCTCGCTCGTGAAGGCCTCGAAGGCCCGGTCCGCGCCGACGGGGACGGTGACGGCGTGAATGATGGGGCCATGGTCCTCGCTCGGCGCGGCTTGGAAGGCGTCCATGGTGTCCCACACGGTACTGCGCACTGGGGCAGTGGGGGGTTCCGTCATTCGGGACCTTGTGCCCTGTCCGGGGCGCCGGGCAGGGCACAAGGTCGGGTCATGGACGTCACACCCTCGAGTGGCCAGGGACTGTCCCGCCTCGTTGTGAAGGCCCCGGATGCTGTTCACTCGATTGGGTGGGTGGGCCGTGGGTGTGCGCTGCTCATGGCGGGCCTGGTCGCGCTCCTGGGCGCCTGCTCGGGGGAGCTGCCCGGGAACGTGGTGGTCGGCTCGGGCGACCCGACCTCGGAAACA
>NZ_DATEEY010000164.1:0-2192 GCF_035280925.1 Intrasporangium sp.
TGGCTCCCTACACCGCACGGATGCTGGAGGTCGCGGCGGACGCCGAGCACACGGCATACCTCGAGAACAGCGAGCCGATGGTGCGCTGAGGCCGTCGGCTGGGGCGCTCACCGGGGGACCGGCTCCACAACGAAGACCCGCAGGCGACGGCCGGTGATTCGGTCCTGGTACCGGCGGTATCCGACGTACACCCGCTCGGACAGCGTCAGGACCTCGGTCATCTCCTCGTCGGTGGCCGGTCGCGCGACGACCTCGACCGTGGTGCCGCGGTACGACACCGTGGCCCGCGGCTGGGCCTCGAGGTTGAGCACCCATGCCGGTGTCTCCCGTCGCCCGAAGTTGGTGCCGATGAGGGCCAGGGTGCTGCCGTAGGGAATGGCGATGAGGTGGCTGGTGCGGGGGAGGCCGCTGCGTCGACCGGTCGTGGTGACATCGAGGACGGGAAGACCCACGATCAGGCTGGGCGCCGAGTGGCGGTGGCGGGTCAGGCGTTGCACGCACGTGTCGAGGGGCGGCAGCATCCGGGAGACGACCCGGGAACCAGCCCTCGATGCGACGACCGCCTGTGCCGCGCGCTGCACCGCGGTGGCGGGCCGTACGCGGTAGTCCAGATCCTCGGCGAGGCCCATGGTTCGAGAGTATGGGCTCGGCCGTGGCGCGGCCTCCGTCCCGGCTGGCGGGACTGGCAGCGCCGCGGCGCCACTAGACTCTCGGCCTCGTGGCACTCACCATCGGAATCGTCGGTCTCCCCAACGTCGGCAAGTCGACGATGTTCAACGCCCTCACGAAGAACACCGTCCTTGCGGCGAACTACCCGTTCGCGACGATCGACCCCAACGTGGGGGTCGTTCCGCTCCCGGACGAGCGCCTGGGGCGTCTTGCGGAGATCTTCGGGAGCGAGAAGATCCTTCCGGCGACCGTGTCCTTCGTCGACATCGCCGGCATCGTGCGTGGTGCGTCGGAGGGGGAGGGTCTGGGCAACAAGTTCCTCGCCAACATCCGCGAGGCCGACGCGATCTGCCAGGTGGTGCGCGCGTTCGAGGACGGTGACGTCGTCCACGTCGACGGCAAGGTGTCGCCCAGCTCCGACATCGAGACGATCCACACCGAGCTCATCCTGGCCGACCTCCAGACCCTCGAGAAGGCGGTCGTGCGGCTCGAGAAGGAGGCGCGGATCAAGAAGGAGTCACGACCCCTCCTGGACAACGCCCTCGCCGCGCAGAAGGTGCTCGAACAGGGCACGACGTTGTATGCCGGTGGTGCGGCTGCTGGCGTCGACCTCGGCCTCGCGTCCGGGCTGGGGCTCCTGACCACCAAGCCCTTCATCTTCGTCTTCAACCTGGACGAGGAGCAGCTGGCCGACACGGACCTCCATGCGAGACTCGGTGAGCTCGTGGCACCGGCCGATGCGGTGTACCTCAACGCCAAGCTCGAGATGGACCTCATGGAGATGTCCGCCGAGGACGCGCACGAGATGCTGCAGTCGTTCGGAGCCGAGGAGTCCGGGCTCGACCAGCTGGCCCGGGTCGGCTTCCACACCCTTGGCCTGCAGACGTACCTCACCGCGGGGCCGAAGGAGTCACGCGCCTGGACGATCCACAAGGGGTGGACCGCGCCACAGGCAGCCGGCGTCATCCACACCGACTTCCAGCGCGGGTTCATCAAGGCCGAGATCGTGTCTTTCACCGACCTGGATGCCGCTGGCTCGATGGCCGCCGCCAGGGCAGCAGGCCGGGTGCGGATGGAGGGCAAGGACTATGTGATGCGAGACGGCGACGTCGTCGAGTTCCGACACTCTGCAACAACCCGCTGAGTGGCGCGGCCCCCAAAGGTGACACCAGCGATGAGGGACAGGGACTCCAGGCCCGCCGATGACCACCACAGCCACCGCCTCCCCGGCGCGCTCCGTTTGGGCCGCATGGGGAAGACACGGGTCACCCCGAGTGCGAGCCTGCCCTTGTCCCAGTGCCCGCTGGTTCGAGGGTCTTTGGTCCGCTGCGTTTCTTCGCGTGCCTCGTCAAGGGACTCCGGAGCCTGCGGTGCACGCATCTGACGCCCTTCGGCGGCCCAGCGTCAGGAGAGCGACGCCTGGCAACTCAGAGGCGTCAACCCGGCTCAGGGTGGCGGTATCGCCGGCGGAGTGAAGGTCGACAAGGATCTGCCGATGGCCCCCAGCGCTGGCTGGAACTGGA
>NZ_DATEEY010000165.1:0-21013 GCF_035280925.1 Intrasporangium sp.
CGCGGATCCGGGTCGCCTCGGGCGAGGCCTCCGGCAGCCGCTCGACCGCGAGCGACGCGAGGTCGGGTCGGTCGATGACGCTGGCGAGTGCGGCGACGCCGAGGAGCGAGTCAACCGGTCCCTTGAGGGCGAGCCCACGAAGCTCGGCAGCGGCATGCTCCCGGTCACCGGCGGCGGCATCGGCGGCGACGGCGACAAGCGGCAGCCGCCGACGGACGGCGGGGTGCCGGAACTGCTCCCGAAGGGGTGCGGGGGAGGCGCGCAGACCGACCGAGACGGCCTTCCACCGGTCTCTCGCGACGTGTCGACCGGCGACCGAGATCGCCGCGGGCAGCTGGGAGAGCCGCGACCAGCCCTGGGCGGCCAGCGAGACGACCTGGCGAGCAGTCGAAGGGACGATCCGTGCCGTCGGCCGCTGCGCTGTAGCCCGACCAGCACTCGCCATGCGCGTATCTTGGCACAGTTCGGGGCTTGCCCCTGGTGCTGTAAGACTGTCCCTCATGACTGCGATCCCGCCCCAAGCGCGGCACCGGCTGGCCAAGGTGGCGCGGGCCCTCGACCGCGCACGGAACGATCGCCGGGCGCGTTCGCAGCTGATCGCTCGCGTCAGGACCGAGGTGCGGCGCCGGGTTCCATTCGTCCACGGCCGGCAGTCATTGCCCCCGCTCCCCTCCTTCCCGCTCCCCACGGGCCCAGTCGTCCGGCCGGACGTCCGAGCAGCCGTCATCCTCGACCCGTTCTCGGAGCTCGCCTTCGCGTACGAGTGGGACCAGGTCAAGCTCCTGCCGGGGGAGTGGCGCCGGCAGCTCACCGAACCGCGCAAGGCCGACCTGCTCTTCGTCGAGTCCGCGTGGCAGGGCAATGACCGCGCATGGCGGCTGGCCATGACGAGCGACCAGCCCATCCGTGACGAGTTCAGGCAGCTCGTCGGCTGGTGTCGCGAGCACGGGATCCCGACGGTCTTCTGGAACAAGGAGGACCCGCCCAACTACGACACGTTCATCGACACCGCCCGCGTGTTCGACCACGTCTTCACCGTCGACGCGGACCGGATCCCGGACTACGTGCGAGACCTGGGCCACGACCGCGTCGGACTGCTCCCGTTCGGCGCCCAGCCACGGATCCACAACCCGATCGAGCGCGACCACGGTCGGACCTACGAGGTCGCCTTCGCCGGCACGTACTTCACGGAGAAGCACCCGGAGCGCCGCGAGCAGATCGAGACCATCGTCAAGCCGGCCATCGACCTGGGCCTGCACATCTACTCCAGGATGGCGGCAGAAGACCACCGCTACCAATTCCCGCCGGAGTACCGGTCCAGTGTCGTCGGCTCACTCCCGTACGAGCAGATGCTCGCGGCGTACACGTCGTACAAGGTCTTCCTCAACGTCAACTCCGTGACGGACTCCCCGACCATGTGCGCGCGCCGGCTCTTCGAGCTCTCGGCGGCCCAGACGCCGATCGTCAGTGGCCGGGCCGCCTCCATCGAGCCCTTCTTCGGTGACACCATCGCGGTGTCCGATTCTCCCGCAGAGAGCAGGCTGGTCCTTGGATCGCTGCTGCGGCACGAGGAGTATCGCGATCGCGTCGGGCTGCTCGCCCATCGCCGCGTCTTCGACGAGCACCTCTACCGCCACCGAGTGGACACCGTGCTCGACGTCCTCGCCCGGCCCCACGAACCCCTTGACCAGTCGATCAGCGCGGTGGTGCCGACGATGCGCCCCGACATGCTGGACAACGTCCTCGACTACGTGGCGCGACAGTCACATCGACCCGTCGAGCTCGTTCTCGTCACGCACGGGTTCGACGTGGACGAGATCGACCTCAAGCGCCGCGCAGCCGAGCGGGGTCTCGATGCCCCCGTCGTCCGGCAGGCCGACTCGTCCCTGACCCTCGGGGCCTGCATGAACCTCGGCCTCGAGGCGGCTTCGGGGCGCTACGTGGCCAAGATGGACGACGACAACCACTACGCCGAGCACTACCTCAAGGACCTGGTGCGAGCGTTCGAGTACACCGATGCGGTCGTGGTCGGGAAGTGGGCGCACTATGCGCATCTCACGTCCTCCGGTGCCGTGCTCCTGCGGTTCCCGGACCACGAGAACCGCTATGTGCGACTCGTGCAGGGCGGCACGATCCTCGTTCCGGCCGAGGTGGCGCGGGAGCTGCGATTCGAGGACGTGCCGCGGCGGGTGGACACCACCTTCCTCGAGAAGGTGAAGCGATCCGGGGGTCGGGTCTACGCCTCGGACCGCTTCAACTTCGTCAGCGTCCGCTCTGCGACCACTGATGGACACACGTGGCCGATCAGCGATCGAGAGCTGCTCGTTCGCCAGGGGCGGATCACCTTCTACGGCGACCCGATAGCCCAGGTCACCGTCTGACCGGGGCCCGACCCGTTCCAGCATCCAAGCAAGCCGGACCCATGGAGAGTAGATGAAGAGGTCGTCCGGGCCGCGCGCCTACACGAAGCGTCCAGAGCAGTGGCTGTTCCTCGTCGCGGACGCGGCTGATCTCGACGACTGGGTCGAGCAGGCGCGTGATATCGCCCTCGGGCGGCATCACGTCTCGGTCGGTTTCATCCACGGCGAGGTGCCGGAGCGTTTCCCTCGCACGGCCAAGGTGCGTCAGACCCACGACGTGGAGCCGTGGTACCTCAAGGCGTCGATGGACCGCTTCGCGCGCGGAGCCGCCCGGGCCGCGCGACGGGATGCGGCGTGGCTCGCCTCCCGGCGGGTCGATCGGTGGTTGCGCCAGCAGCTGTCCAAGGCGGATCACATCGTCCTCGTCGACGACGCCTTCGAGTGGGTCTTCGACGCCATGCCGCCCCTCAAGGGCAGGGTCTGGCGCGACGGGTCCGCCCATGCGGCGCTCGACGAGGAGTCGGCATGGCGCTGGCTCGTGGTGCAGTCCGAGCTGTTCGCCAAGCGAGGCAGCTATGACCGGCTGCCCGCCTCGGGCCTGGTCGCACGGGGCACGCACCTGCTCTCCGTCGACCACCATGACTTCACCCCTGAGGCGGACGTGCGGACGCCGCTGCGCATCCTCGCCCGGCGCCTGGTGCGCCGCGGCCGTCGGGATGACGCACTCGTCCTGCTCGATGTCATGGACCTGTTCGATCGCCACTACCCGGCACTGCCGGACGAGAAGTCGGCGGCCCGCGCCCTTCGGCTCCACATCGCCATCGCGGCGGGGGAGTCGCTGCCGTCCGACTACGGGGACATCGTCAGGGAGGTCCTTGCGGTCGCTGACCAGCGTTTTGCGACCGACGACTCGGAAGGCGGCTACTCGTTCGCTGTCATCGGGATGGCGCTGCTCTTCCACCAGCAGCTGCACACGGCTACGGACAACAGCCCCCTGCTGGACGACCCCGAGAAGTGGCTCGCTCCGTTGCAGGCAGCCGCCTTCTGGAAGCGCCTGCTGGCGGACGAGCAGGGCCGCACGACGGAGCAAGCCGGGCCCGCGGCGGCACGGTCCAACCGCCAGCGAGTGGTGCTGCTTCCGGGCATCTACCACCACCACGCAGGACCGATGCTTGAGGCGCTCGAGGCTGACGAGGCCGCCGAGCTCGACGTGGTGCGCCTGACCAAGCCGGAGTTCGGCGGGATGATCCTCGACACGACGACGCTCCGGATGCGCCTCGAGGCGATCGAGGACGGTCCCCGCTATGCGCAGGGCCTCGAGCCTGAGGCCGCTGCGGGGATGACCGGCGCGGACGTCGTCGTCGCTGACTGGGCCGACAAGGGTGCCGTCTGGGCCTCCCTGCTGACGCCTCGCGGCGCCAGGATGGCGATCCGCATCCACAGCGTGGACGTGCTTTCAGGCCCCATCCACCTGGTGGACTGGTCCTCCGTCGATACCGTGATCGCTGTCAGCCCGCACATCCGTGAGGTGTTCCGGACGGTGCTCGGCGAGCGTGTGGACCACGTCGACGTCCGAGTCGTCACGAACCGGATCCGCACCGAGAAGTTCGACACCGACAAGTCGCCGGACGCTGACTGGACCATCGGCCTGGTGGGGTGGGGCCAGCGCGTCAAGGACCCGATGCTCGCCCTCGACATCCTTGCCCTGCTTCGTCAGCGCGACGAGAGATGGCGACTCAAGCTCATCGGCGCTGACTTCCCGCAGAACCGCAGTGACCCCTACACCCGCGAGTTCCGCCTCCGGGCCCTGGAGCCGGACCTGATCGACGCCATTGACTATCCCGGCTTCACGAAGCGGCTGCCCGGACACCTGCGCGACGTCGGCTACATCCTCAGCACGAGCCTCCGCGAGTCCTGCCCCGTCGGTGTGCTCGAGGGCATCGCCTCCGGAGCGGTTCCCGTCGTGCGCGACTGGCCGGCGTTCGCCAGGATGGGTGCCGCCCGAGGTCTCTTTCCGGAGCACTTGGTCTTCAGCACGGCCGCGGAGGCAGCGGCGATCATCGAGGCCAACCAGCAGCTTCGCGCCGAGAACGCGGCTCGGGCCAAGGCCGAGCTGGCAGACCTGTTCTCGATCGAGAAGACCGAGGGCCGCCTCGTCGACGCGGTCCTCGGCCGCGCCTGACCCCGCCCGCCGGAGCGCAAGGGTCGATGAGGCTGGGAGCGAGCTCAGCGGCATACGGCATCGTCTCGCGGTAAGTTGAGTGGAATAGACTCAACTTTGACGAGGTTGCACACCACGTACGCCGCCCTCTCACAGGAGGATGCATGGATCTTCAGCTGACCACCAAGGCTCAGGAGGCCTTCGCCCAGGCCGCGACGACCGCCGCCGCGAAGCATCACCCCGCGATCGAGCCGGCCCACCTGCTGCTCGCGCTGGCAGCCCAGCCCGGCACGACCACCCCGGCCCTGCTCGAGAAGGCCGGGTCGTCCGTCGGTGCCGCCACGGCGGCCGCCGAGAAGGAGATGGCCGCCCTGCCGCAGGTGAGCGGCGGCGCCCAGCAGCCCCAGCTGTCCCGGACCGCAGCTGCCGCCCTCCAGCAGGCCCAGCAGTACATGACTGCGATGGGCGACTCCTACGTCTCCACCGACCACCTCCTGCTCGCCCTCGCTCGCACGGGCCAGTTCGGCATCGATGCCGACGCGATCGAGCGGGCCATCCCCGACCTGCGTGGTGGCCGCCCGGTGACGTCCGAGAACCCGGAGGGAACCTACGAGGCGCTCGCGAAGTACGGCACCGACCTCACCGCGGCGGCCCGCGAGGGCAAGCTCGACCCGGTCATCGGCCGCGACGCCGAGATCCGTCGGGTCGTCCAGGTGCTCAGCCGGCGGACCAAGAACAACCCCGTCCTCATCGGCGAGCCCGGCGTCGGCAAGACGGCCGTCGTCGAGGGGCTCGCGCAGCGGATCGTCGCCGGCGACGTCCCGGAGAGCCTGCGGGACAAGACGCTCTACGCGCTCGACCTCGGCGCCATGCTGGCCGGGGCGAAGTACCGGGGCGAGTTCGAGGAGCGGCTCAAGGCCGTGCTCGACGAGATCAGGTCGTCCGACGGGCAGATCGTCACCTTCATCGACGAGCTGCACACGGTCGTCGGCGCGGGAGCCGGCGGTGAGGGCGCGATGGACGCCGGCAACATGCTCAAGCCGATGCTCGCCCGCGGCGAGCTGCGCCTCGTCGGTGCGACGACGCTCGACGAGTACCGCAAGCACATCGAGAAGGACGCCGCCCTCGAGCGCCGGTTCCAGCAGGTCTTCGTCGGCGAGCCCTCGGTCGAGGACACCATCGCCATCCTCCGTGGCCTCAAGGAGCGCTACGAGGGGCACCACAAGGTGACCATCGCCGACGCGGCCCTCGTGGCCGCGGCGAGCCTGTCGGACCGCTACATCTCGGGACGGCAGCTGCCCGACAAGGCCATCGACCTCATCGACGAGGCTGCCTCGCGACTGCGCATGGAGATCGACAGCTCGCCGGTCGAGATCGACGAGCTCCGCCGCGCCGTGGACCGGCTCAAGATGGAGGAGTTCGCGCTCGAGCAGGAGCACGACGAGGCGTCGCGCGAGCGGCTCGAGCGGCTCCGCAAGGACCTCGCCGACCGTTCCGAGGAGCTGGCCGCGCTCACCGCCCGGTGGGAGGCCGAGAAGTCCGGCCTGAACGCCGTCGGCGACCTCAAGGCTCGCATCGACGACCTGCGCACGCAGGCGGACCGGCTCCAGCGCGACGGTGACCTCGCGGGCGCCTCGAAGATCCTCTACGGCGACATCCCGTCACTCGAGAAGGAGCTTGCCGCCGCCCAGGAGCGCGAGGAGGCCGCCGTCCACGGCGACGAGGCCCCGATGGTCAAGGAGGAGGTCGGCGCGGACGACATCGCCGACGTCATCTCGGCCTGGACCGGCATCCCCGCCGGACGTCTGCTCGAGGGCGAGACCGAGAAGCTGCTCCACATGGAGCAGCACATCGGGGCCCGCCTCATCGGCCAGACCGAAGCGGTGCGCGCGGTGTCGGATGCCGTGCGACGCACGCGGGCCGGGGTGTCGGACCCCGACCGTCCGACCGGGTCGTTCCTCTTCCTCGGCCCGACGGGTGTCGGCAAGACCGAGCTCGCCAAGTCCCTCGCGGACTTCCTCTTCGACGACGAGCGCGCCATGGTCCGGATCGACATGTCGGAGTACTCCGAGCGGCACGCGGTGGCACGGCTCATCGGCGCACCCCCGGGCTACGTCGGCTACGAGGAGGGCGGCCAGCTGACCGAGGCCGTGCGCCGCCGGCCCTACTCGGTCGTGCTGCTCGACGAGGTGGAGAAGGCCCACCCGGAGACCTTCGACGTGCTCCTCCAGGTGCTCGACGACGGCCGGCTCACCGACGGCCAGGGGCGGACGGTCGACTTCCGCAACGTCATCCTCGTGATGACCTCCAACCTCGGCTCGCAGTACCTCGTCGACCCGCTGCTCTCGCCTGAGCAGAAGCGCGAGGAGGTCCTCGGGCTCGTGCGCGCCGCGTTCAAGCCGGAGTTCCTCAACCGGCTCGACGAGATCGTCATCTTCGACGCCCTGAGCCAGGCGGAGCTGGCAGACATCGTCGACCTGCAGGTGCGTTCCTTCGCGACCAGGCTCGCCGACCGGCGAATCACCTTGGAGGTCAAGGACTCCGCCCGCAACTGGCTCGCCCAGCGCGGCTACGACCCGGCCTACGGTGCACGACCGCTGCGACGCCTCGTCCAGCGCGAGATCGGCGACCGGCTCGCCCGTGCGCTCCTCGCCGGCGAGGTCCGCGACGGCCAGACGGTGACGGTGGACGTGGACCCGAGCGGGGAGTCGCTCAGCCTGGGCTGAGTGCCCCACCGGAGGAGTGCCGAACGCGCGGTATGTCGCGCGTTCGGCACTCATGTCGTATGCCGGTGAGCTCGCTCACGCGTGTGACGCGGCGTCATGGCCCGGCGGGTGGGTCGGTATGTCACCGTGTGGGCAGCATTGGGGCATATGGGATCCAGGTTTTCCCAAAGCACCTGACCGCAGACCGATTCGGTGGACCATGAGAGGTGGCGCACTGTCTTGGCGCCATGTCATCGGGGGAGATAGGGGACACTCATGCGTGCTCGTCTTGCCTTGGTCGCCCTGGCGGCCGTCGTTCCATGTGTCGCCACCGCGACCGGCGCACAGGCGGCACTGCCGCCAGTCTCGACCTTCGTCGTCAACACCTCCTTCACCGGTACCAGCCCGATCATCGAGGCTGACGGCGTCTGGACCGGCTGCACCGAGGTCATCGACGTCTCCGGGTCGGCCAACCAGATCTCGCCCTCTCGTCTCGTCTTTGCCGGGACGAAGGAGGTCGTCTGTCCGGATGGCAATGTCGTGATCCAGTACACCGCTGAGCTGAACTTCCGCTCTGCGGAGAACTCGTTCGCCAAGACATCCGGCACGTGGCAACTCGTCTCGTCAGACAACCCGAACATCAACGAGGGCGCCGGGACGGTGAGGGGTACGGACCGCGACTGCGGTGACGACTGCATCGTCGACACGTTCTCCGGCCGGGTCGTCTGACGCGGCCCGGACACCGTGGTGAGTGTCGAACGCGCGCCAGGGCGCGCCTTCGGCACTCATGGCCCCGCGGACTCACGCCAGGTGGGGGCCGCCTGGCGACGGCGCGACGCCATCGCCGTACCAGCTCCTGCGACCCGGCCTTTCGCAGGGAGGAGCCCAGCGGCATACGGAATCGTCCGTATGCCGCTGAGCCGGGTCCGCGCGCCCCTGCGAACCCTTCGGCTGGGTCAACGACTGAACAGTTCTGCGTCCCAGCCAAATTCGCGCGCCGCTTCGACGTTGTCCGGCCGATCGTCGGTGAACCACACGTCGCTGCGCACCACGGGGTGCCCGAGGTCAGCCTCGATCATCCGGTGGGCCGCGGCGAACGCCTCGGGATCCGGCTTGGCGATGCCGAAGTCGGCGCTGTTGAGGATCCGGTCGAAGAACGGCGTCAGCCCGAGCAGCTCGATCTCCTCGGGGACGTAGTCAGTCCCATTGGTGAAGACATAGGTCCGGTGGCCGTCCTCGCGCAGCGTCCGGAGCCGCTCGACCGTCTCGTCGATGGGCGAGCCACGGTGGGCTCGCCACTTCTCCATGTGCCCCCGGACGCGCTCGGGCTCGGGGACAGCTGACTCCAGGGCGAGGCAGATCGCGGCAAACCACTCGTCGAAGGTCTGCCGGCCGGTGATCGTCGGCTCGAGCAGGTCCGGACGGAAGGCGGTGGCCGCGACCGTGCCGGGTGGCAGGTTCAGCGCAGCCTCGATGACGGGGTTCTGGTCCCCGGGGGCGAAGTCGCGGATGACCCCGTCGAGGTCGAAGACGTAGGCGACGTGCTCCCTGACCTGCCGGGTCACGTGCTCGGATCGCCGTCGTTCTGCCGGCGCGGCGTCGTGTGCGCCCAGTGTGCGGTGCCCTCGGACACGCTGCCCTCGGCTCGGCCGGTCACGACGTCAGCCACCGACGGGTCGACCCGCTGCTTGTAAGCGTCCTCGAGGCGGGCGACCTCCCGCTCCCGCGCGTCGAGCTCCTTTGCCCATTCGTCGAGTCGACTCTCGCGGCTGCGGAGGTCCTCATCCCGCAGGGAGGCCTCCTCGAAGCGGCGTTCCTGCTCGACTCGGTCGGCCTCGGCCGTCCGCTCGAGGTCGGCGAGGCGCTCGGCCTCCCGTTCGTCCCGGCGGATCCTGGCCCGGCGGCGAGCCGCTGCGGCGACCAGGGCCCAGCCGAGGGCGACGAGGAGCATCGCGATGGCTCCAACGGCGACGAGCTCGAGGGGCTGTGAGTCCCGGCTGAAGCCGAGCGCCTGGAGCTGGACCGTGCCCGTCTCGTCACGCACGCCCAGGAAGGCGGCGATACCGACGCCGGCGCCGAGAACCAAGAGGATGATGCCGAGCAGGGCCATGTCAACTCCTTTGTCATGCGCATCGGTCATGCGCTTCCGGCTGCGTTCGACCCTAGCCGTACCCAGCCGGCGGGTGCTGGTTCGGTTGGCGCCCATGTGGCTCCGTTAGCCTGACGCCCATGCGAATCCCGGTGAAGCTCGCCGCCGCCCTTCTCGCCGCGCTCTGCGCGACGGGACTGGCCGCGTGCACCAGCGACGGCGACAACACTCCGGGACCGACCCCGCCGAGCCCCGCCCAGCGCCTCGCTGCGGCCAAGGCGAAGGTTGACGAGGCGCCCTCGGTCCACCTCGAGCTGGACAGCTCCGGGGTGCCGAAGGACGCCAGCGGTGTCACCGCCGGTGACGGGTGGGGCGCCCACCCGCCCGCCTTCAAGGGCACGCTCAAGGGCGTGTTCTCCGGCATCCCCGCCGACGTGGAGATCATCTCCACGGGTGGCGAGGTGTGGGCCAAGCTGCCGCTCTTCCCCGGGATGAACAAGATCGACCCCAAGGCCTTCGGCGTGCCCGACCCGGCCACGCTCTTCTCGACTGATCGTGGTCTGTCGTCGCTGCTCACCGCCACGCAGAGTCCCGTCGAGGGGGAGCAGGTCCGGAACGGAAGCGAGGTCCTCACGACGATCAAGGGGACCATCCCGGGTGCGAACGTCGTCGACCTCTTCCTCATCGGCGACCGGAACGGCTCCTTCCAGGCCACCTTCGGCCTGACCGACGCGGACGAGCTGCGTCAGGTCGCCCTCACGGGGCCGTTCTTCGGGTCCGGCACGTCGTCGACCTACACCGTGACGCTCGACCAGTACGGCACACCGGTCACCATCGAGAAGCCCTGAGCCCGGTGCCCTCGTCCCGCCGGCACGCCCTGCTGGCGACGGCGTCGGTCGCCGTCGCGCTCGCAGCGGCCGACACCTATGTGGTCGTCCTGGCGCTGACCGACATGATGGCCGGCGTCGGCATCGGCGTGGACGCGCTGCAGCGGGCGACGCCGATCATCTCGGGCTTCCTGCTCGGTTACATCGCCGTGCTGCCGCTCATCGGGCGGCTCTCGGACCTGCTCGACCGGCGCCGCGTGCTGCTCGGTTGCCTCGTCGTCTTCGTGGTCGGCTCCGCGGTGACGGCGCTGGCGACCGACCTGGGCATCCTCGTCGGCGGCCGGGTGCTCCAGGGCATCGGCGGCGGCGGGCTGGTGCCCGCGACGCTGGCCCTCGTCGCGGATCTCTGGCCACCGGACCGTCGCGGCACACCGCTCGGCGTGGTCGGGGCGGTGCAGGAGCTCGGCTCGGTGCTCGGCCCCGTGCTCGGCGCGGTGATCCTCGCGTGGTCGGGATGGCGGGCCATCTTCTGGGCCAACGTCGTGGCCGGACTCATCCTGTATGCCGCTGTGCGCGCTCTCGGGCCGCGCTCGCTCCCAGCCCTCCCGCCCCTCACGTCGAGTGTGCAGAAAGCGGCGCCGTCCGCCACGTCGAGTGTGCAGAAAATGCCGCCGTCCCCCACGTCGAGTGTGCAGAAAATGCCGGAGGCGGGACCGGGGTCTGGGCGCACGCGACGCGTGGTGGTGTGGGTGCTCGCCGTGCTGGGACTCGGCCTCGGTTGGCTCGGGCTGGCCAGGCCAGAGGCCCTCGTCTCGGACGTGACGCTCGGCGTGCCGTTTGTGCCCTTCGTCGGGGCGTCGCCGCTCCTGACCCCGATCGGGGTGAGCGCGCTGATGCTGCTCCTCCTGCTCGCAGCCGTCACAGCTTCCCGCTGGTGGGCGGTGCTCCGCCGTGTCGATCTCCTCGGGGCGCTTCTCGTCGCCATCGCGCTGGGCAGTCTCGTCCTGACCTTCGCGTCGTCCGATCCCGAGAAGGAGGTGGTCGGGCCATGGGGCCTGGCGCTCCTGCCGCTCGGGGCGGTAGCGCTGGCCGTCCTCCTCTGGTGGCATGGGCACGCGACCGACCCCCTCATCCCCAGGCGCGTCGTCGGCCAACGTGGCCTGCGTTCCCTCTTCGTCAGCCTTCTCGTCGGCGCTGCGCTCGTCGCCGTCGTCGTCGACGTCCCGGTTCTCGCCCGCCTGACCGACGCCTACGACGAGACGGGGGCGGCACTGGTGCTCGTCCGCTTCCTGCTGGCAGTGCCAGTCGGCGCCCTCGTCGGGGGATGGTCCCTCCGTCGACTGGGCGACGGCGCCGTGGCCGGGTTCGGGCTCCTGATGGCGGCAGCTGGGCTGCTCGCCATGTCCGGGTGGACCCTCGACTCCATCCAGGACGCGGTGCCGACGACGCTCGTGCTGATCGTCGTCGGCCTCGGCATGGGACTTGCCCTCGCTCCCGTGAACAACGCGGCGCTCGCCGACTCGCCCGAGCATGCGCACGGCGTCGCGAGCGCCCTCGTGGTCGTCGCGAGGATGGTCGGCATGGTCGTCGGACTCGCACTCCTGACCTCGATCGGGCTCAACCGCTACTTCGAGGCGGCCCGCCGCATACCGGACCCGCTCGCCACGGACGCGCTCGTCGCGGCCGGCGTGGTGCAGGTGCAGACCGTCTTCCTGGGTGGCGCCGTCGCGGCGCTCCTGGGTGCGGTGATCGCCTTCACGCTGGGCAGCCGTCGGGTCGCCGTCAAGGTCGTCGACGAGCCGAGGTTCGTCGGCCTCTGACGGTCGAGCCACGGGTTTGGGGCAAACCAAGACTGCGCACCCTTCGTAGCCAGCCGTTGGCCTGCTTCCCCTTGTTCGAGGCCGCTACTCGGTGCGCGAGCCGCAGAGCCTCGAGGACGAACACTGGTGCGGGCGTGCGCGGCCGTCCACCGGCTCAACCGCACAGCAGTGATCAGCCACCATTCGGCCCCATCGGCGGGGTTCGCCAGTTTCGCCTGGTCAGAGCTCGACAACCTCACTTTGACCAAGAGCCGAGTTGATCAGGCCATCGTCGACAGCGTTGCCCAGAAGTCCGCACTCCTGGTCTCCGACCATGCCTGCTGGCGAGCTGCGGGCTGAGACGGCACCTGAACGGGAGAGCGAGCCCAGCGGCATACGGCCCAGCGACATCACTCCGAGTCGATCTCGAACACGACGGGGGCGTGGTCGCTCGCCCCCTTACCCTTGCGTGCCTCCCGGTCGATGGCTGCACCGACGACCCGCGCCGCCAGCGCCGGCGAGCACAGGGCGAAGTCGATCCGCATTCCCCGGCCCTTCTGGAAGCGCAGCTGCGTGTAGTCCCAGTACGTGTAGACCCCGGGACCCGGAGTGTGCGGCCGGACCACGTCCTCGTAGCCGGCGTCGACGACGCCCTGGAAGGCGGCGCGTTCCTTCGGCGACGTGTGGGTGCGTCCCTCGTAGTAGGGCACGCTCCAGACGTCCTCGTCCAACGGTGCGATGTTCCAGTCGCCGAGCAGGGCGACCTGTGCGCTCGGGTCCTCGGTCAGCCAAGCGCGGCCGGCATCGGCGAGGGCATGCAGCCAGTCGACCTTGTAGAGCAGGTGCGGGTCCTCGAGTGTCCGCCCATTCGGGATGTAGAGCGACCAGACGCGGACGCCGCCGCACGTCGCACCGATCGCCCTGGCCTCGGCGGCCACCGGGTCGCCCCACCCGGGCATCTCCTCAAAACCGATCTGCACGTCCTCGATGCCGACTCTGGACGCGACCGCCACGCCGTTCCACTGCGACAGCCCATGGTGGGCCACCTCGTAGCCGAGGTCCTTGAACCGGTCGTAGGGGAACTGGTCCTCGCGAGCCTTGGTCTCCTGGAGGGCGAGGACGTCGACGTCGCTCCGGACGAGCCAGTCCGTCACTCGGTCGATCCGGGAGCGGATGGAGTTGACGTTCCAGGTGGCAATGCGCACGGTTCCTTACCCTAACGAGCGGGTCGGACACGGCCTGACCACCCTGCGGGCACATGGCGACGATGGGTGATCATGGGGCATGGCAACCCACCGGCTGACGACCCTGCAGCACGAGCGCCTCGTCTTCGACGTGACCGATGCGGGGCCGGCCGATGGCACTCCGGTGGTGCTGCTGCACGGCTTCCCGCAGGACCGCTCGAGCTGGGACCCCATCAGCGAGCGGCTCCACGCCGCCGGGATGCGGACCTGGGCGCCGGACCAGCGCGGCTACTGCGCCGGTGCCAGGCCACCGGACACGGCCGCCTACCGGCTCGAGCACCTCATCGGCGACGTCATCGCGCTCATCGACGCCACGGGTCACGAACGGGTCCACCTCGTCGGCCACGACTGGGGTGGAGGCGTCGCCTGGCTCGTGGCCGGCAACCACCCGGACCGCGTCGGCTCGGTGACGGTGCTTGCGACTCCGCACCCCGCGGCGCTGTCCCGGTCCCTGCGGACCTTCGACCAGCTGCGCCGGTCGTGGTACATGGCCGCCTTCCAGGTCCCGGTGCTCCCGGAGCGAGTCGTCGCCGCCGGTTTCCGCAGCGTCATGGTCGGGTCCGGCCTGCCCATCGAGGACGCGGAACGCTACGCCAGCCGACTGGCCAGGCCCGAGGCGCTCCGCGGGCCGATCAGCTGGTACCGCGCCATGCGATCCTCGACCGTCCGGGCCCACCGCGTCGCCGTACCGGCGACCTACGTCTGGGGATCACGCGACGTCGCGCTCGGGCGGCATGCGGCGGAGCTGACCCGCGACCACGTGACCGGGCCGTACGAGTTCATCGAGCTCGACGCGACGCACTGGCTACCGGAGACACGACCGGCCGAGTGCGCGGACGCGATCATCAGCCGGGTGCAGAGCACGCCCGCACCCTAAGGTGACCCCCATGACCTCGCGCCCCGTCGCCCTCGTGACCGGAGCCAGCGCTGGCATCGGCCGGGAGTTCGTCAACCAGCTCGCCCAGCGAGGCCACGACCTCGTGCTCGTTGCGCGCGACCGGGGCCGACTCGAGGAGGTGGCCGCCGAGCTCAAGCGGACGTATGCCGCTGAGTCCGAGATCCTCGTGGCCGACCTCACCGATCGGCAGGCTCTTCAGGCGGTCGCCGACCGGCTGGGTGACGGGGACCGTCCCGTGGACGTGCTGGTGAACAATGCCGGCTTCGCCCTGCGCCGGAGCTTCTTGCGCGGCGACCTCGCGGACGAGGAGGCGGCCTTCGACGTGTTCGTGCGGGCTGTGCTCGTCCTCTCCCACGCCGCGGGCCGGGCGATGCGCGATCGGCGTCGCGGCACCATCATCAACGTGTCCTCGGTGGCCGGATTCCTGGCGTCCGGGTCCTACTCCGCGGCCAAGGCCTGGGTGACCTCGTTCACCGAGGGGCTGGCCATGGAGCTGGACGGCTCCGGCGTCACCGCCACTGCGCTCTGCGCGGGCTTCACGAATACCGAGTTCCAGGAACGCGCCGGCCTCTCGAAGCCGGGTCCCGGTTTCATGTGGCTCGACCCGGCCGATCTCGTCGCTGGCTGCCTGAGCGATGTGGCCAAGGGACGCGTCGTCTCCGTGCCGGGCCTCCAGTACAAGGCGATCGTGGGGCTGCTCAGCGTCGCGCCTCGCCCACTCGTCCGCAGGGCTGCCAAGGTCGCTCGCAGACGCCGCTGATGCGTGACGCCGCTGGCGCTGGGGCCCGGCTCAGCGGCATACGATGAAGCCTTGTGACCCAGCCACGGACCGACGTCGCCCTTGCGCGCGCCCGACTGCTCGAACTGATCACGGAGCGGGCGATCGTCCACGGCCGCGTCACGCTCAGCTCGGGCACGGAGGCTGACTACTACGTCGACCTGCGGCGCATCTCACTCGACGGCGAGGCCGCGCCACTGGTCGGAATCGTCATGCGCGACCTGACCCGGGACCTGCGCTACCACGCCGTCGGCGGCCTGACGTTGGGGGCTGACCCCGTCGCCACCTCGATGCTGCACGCCGCGGCGGCTACGGGGGAGCAGTTGGACGCGTACGTCGTCCGCAAGGCCGGCAAGGCACATGGGCTCCAGCAGCGGATCGAGGGGCCGCCCATCCGGGGCCGCCGGGTGCTCGTCGTCGAGGACACCACGACGACCGGCAACTCGCCGCTCGAGGCGGTCAGGGCGGTACGCGAGGCGGGAGCGACACCGGTAGCCGTCGCGACCATCGCGGACCGCGCGACCGGCGCCGGGGAGCGGATCCGGGAGGAGGCCGGGGTGGAGTACCGCTATGCCTACTCACTCGAGGACCTCGGCCTGGGCTGAGGGGCCGCCGCGCTGGGCCGGGTAGCCGCGCCTGAGCGCCGCCACCGTCGAGGGTGGCGTGACCAGGGTGGCGGTCCCGGTGCGAGGACGCGGCACCTTCTCGCCATAGCGGTTGTCAGGCCGCCAGAGGGTGAGGTGGTCGTCCTCAACGAGGGCTGGCCCCGAGTCGATGAGGACGAAGGAGCCGGCGGGCAGCTCTGGCCAATGAGCCGTGTGGAGTCGACGGGAGCGGTGCCGCGCGTCCCAGCGCTCCTCGTGCAGCAGCCGGTCGAGCTCTGGCGCGAGGAGTCGTGAGGCGCCGAGGCCCTCGGCGACAAGGCCACGGAACTGCGTGTAGGCGGGCCGCCGGCACTCGGCGCACGGGCGATGCCCGGCAGCAAGGGCGACGGCCTCGTCGAGGAAGAAGAGCGGCGTGTAGTGCCCGGGCTCCCACTGCGCAGCCCGCCGGTTCCAGAACGACAGGCGGCAGGTGATCCAGGCCCGGGTCTGGTGGTTGCGAACGACCTCACGGGTGCCACGACCGTCGTGCAGGCGGCCGCGGTTGCCCATCCACGTTCCTCGGCCGGGGGCGGCGATGATCTCGCCGAGCGGGCTGACCCGGTTGCGGGCCGGTGCCCGCGGGCCGGTGGCCTGACTCACTCGAGCACCTCCAGCAGGATGTCGACGGGGTCGCCCTCCTCGAGGTCGTGGGCCGCGCGCACCTTCTTCTTCATCGGCAGGACGTAGCTCCCGCTCGTGGAGTCGGGGAACACCGAGGTGTCCCAGATGGTCGGCCGGCCCGGCCCGTCGACGTGGACCCGCACCCGAACCGAGCCGAACCCTCGCGGCGGGCGCGGCCTCTCCCTTGCGAGCATGGACGCGGACTCGGGGAGCGTTACGAAGAACCAGCCGTCCTGCGCCTTCCAGCGCCACAGCTCCGCGGTGAACCTGCACGACTCCATTCCCAGAATCTAGGGCGCGGCACCGACAACGCAGCGGGGCCGGAGCCGGCCACCGGACTAGGATCGGTGCACCGACCACTGCGAATCGGGAGTTGCCATGATCGTCGTCTGGATCCTGCTCGGCCTCGTCGTCATCCTCGCCATCTGGGGCGTCACCGCCTACAACGGTCTCATCGCCCTGCGCAACAAGGTCGAGGAGGGCTGGCGCCAGATCGACGTCGAGCTCAAGCGTCGCCACGACCTCATCCCCAACCTCGTGGAGACGGTCAAGGGCTACGCGACGCACGAGCGCGGCACCCTCGAGGAGGTCATGCGCGCTCGGTCGGCGGCCATGGCGGGCGGTCAGTCGCCGGTTCAGGCGGCCGAGTCCGAGGGCATGCTGAGCCAGGCGCTCGGACGGCTCATCGCGGTGAGCGAGGCCTACCCGGACCTCAAGGCGAACCAGAACTTCCAGGCACTCCAGGCCGAGCTGACCAGCACCGAGGACCGCATCGCAAGCTCGCGCCGCTACTACAACGCACTCGTGCGCGACCTCAACACCAAGGTCGAGTCCGTCCCGACGAACTTCCTCGCCAACATGGCCGGCATCAAGCGTGCCGAGTACTTCGAGACGTCCGCGGTCGAGGCGCAGGTGCCCAGCGTCAGCTTCGGCAACCAGGCGCCGGGAACCTTCGGCAACGCGCCGACCCCGCCCGTCGTCGGCGGTCCGTCGACGCAGCCGGGCTCCGTGACGGGGCCGACGACGCAGCCGGGCCAGAGCCAGAGTGCCAGCGGCCTGCCGCAGGCGCAGGCGCCCGACCCGACGGTCGATCGGCACGCGCCCAACGAGTGAACCTCTCTGCGGGGCGCTAGCTGCACACTCGACGAAAGCGTGGGCCAGCTGGCATCCAGCCGGGCTTGGTCGAGTGTGCAGTCCGCGACGGCGCCAACTGCACACTCGACGGGGCCGGCCGGGCGCCAACTGCACACTCGACGTGGCCGGCCGGGCGCTAGCTGCACACTCGACGAGGACGTGGTGAACGGCTTGGTGTTCGCCTGCAGCGATCAGGGGAATCGGTGCGGTGCCGGCGCTCGTTTCACGGGAATGACCGATGACGACGCCCTGGACGCCTATTCCGCCGTGGTGACCAGCGTGGCCGCGCACCTGACGCCGCGCGTGGCATCGGTGCGGACGAGACGCGGCTCAGGCTCGGGGGTCGTTCTCAGCGCCGAGGGTCATCTGGTCACCAACGCCCACGTCGTCGGCGAGGCGAGCCGCGGTGAGGTGGCCTTCGCGGATGGGGTGACCGGTCCGTTCGCCGTCGTCGGACGCGATCCCCTCTCCGACCTGGCGATCATCCGGACGGGGGCCGACGTCCCGGAGCCGCCGGAGTTCGGGGACGCGGACCAGCTCCGGGTCGGCTCGCTCGTCGTGGCCGTGGGCAACCCGCTCGGCCTCGAGGGCAGTGTCACCGCAGGGGTCGTCAGCGCCCTGGGCCGTTCCATGCCCGCAAGAGGTCGCACGGCGACCCGGCTCATCGAGGACGTCATCCAGACCGATGCGGCCCTGAACCCGGGGAACTCCGGCGGGGCTCTCGCGGACGCCCGGGGTCGCGTCGTGGGGATCAACACGGCCGTCGCGGGAATCGGCGTGGGCCTCGCAGTGCCGGTCAACGCGACGACGCGGCGGATCCTGCGGGCGCTGCGCGAGGACGGGCGGGTGCGGCGGGCCTACCTAGGCCTGGTCAGCGTGCCGACGCCGCTCGACGAGCGATGGGTCGAGCGGACCGGACGGCGTCACGCCCTCCGCGTCGCGGAGGTCGTCACCGGCAGCCCGGCCGCGGCAAGCGGGATCCAGCCCGGTGACCTCATCATCGCCGTCGACGGGACCCCGCTGGCAGATGCGCAGTCACTGCAGCGGCTGATGTTCGAGGACGCCATCGGACGACGCACCGAGATCACCGTGCTGCGCAACGGCGCAATGGTCGACGTCGTGGCACGGCCCGCAGAGCTCGTCGACTGACCATCCTGAGGTGCGACGCGCGGGACCTGCCCGGCGGTCATCCCTTGACGTAGGAGAGCTTCTCGCAGACCTTGCCGTCGCGCAGCCGAAGGATGTCAACGCCGCGGACGTGACCGGGGGAGCCGTCGTCGTTTGCCCACGAGAACCGCCAGCGCAGGACGCCACGTTCGCCGGCGACGAACAGCTCCTCCTCCGTGAAGTTGGCCCCCCTCGTGGTTGAGAAGACCTCCTCCCACACCTGACGGACCGCCTCGGCACCCTCATGCCGGATGCCGTCAGGGGCTGGTCCCGTGGCCTCGAAGACGCAGTCGTCCGTCATGTGCGCCATGATCGCCTCGATGTCCCCGCGGCTGAACGCGGCCGAGAACCGAGCCAGACCGGCGTGGTTGGGTCCCCAGTGCGCGTCCCGGCCGAAGGCGGACAGCAGGTCGTGCTGGGGGTCGCCGGACGTACCGATGCGCGGCCCGACGGCCCCAGTCGACCGATAGCCGTCCTCACGTGCGGCAAACCAGCTGGTGACCTCGGCCACCAGCTTCGGGTCCAGGTGCGTGTCTCCGCCGGTTGCGGCGGCCAGGTCCCAGGCATGGACGAGGTGGTCCGCGGCGAGCTGGTGGACGTACTCCTCCACCGACTCCTCGCCGTAGGAGAGGTGGACCGTTCCCTGCCGGGGCAGCATCTCCGCGACCAGCGCGCTGGCCTGGCCGGCGGCGTAGAGGGCGCGGCTGACCGGTTCGGACCCGAGCAGGTCTCCGTCGAAGCGGTCCCCAACCCGCTCGATCGTCTCCCCGCGCACGAGCGGCGCCGTCCACAGGTCCTCGCCAGTCACGTGGTTGACCAGGTCGCGGACCGTCCACGCGCGGCACGGCGTCGGAGCGGTCCAGTCGCAGCCTGCGGCGTCCGCGACTCGGTCGGCCCAGATCTCGAGCGTCCGGCGGTAGAGGGTGCCAACATTCATCGGTCGCTCCGATCCGAGAGCTACCCCTGTTCGTCCAGTGTGAGGCTCAACCCCAGCGTCCGGGAGGCTTTCCGCGGAAGCCGGCCCAGCGGCATACGGCCGAATGGGACGGAACCCGGCGAAGCGATCAGCGACCGTCCCCACTGTCGTGGTGAGTGGCGCTCTTGGCGATCTCCTCGGCTGCCTCGCCGAGCTCGGCGGCGATGGCGTTGGACTGACGTCGGTGCCTGAGGTACTCGAAGACCATCGGCATGACCGACACGGCCACGATGAGCAGGATGGCGATCTCGAGCTTGTCCTGCAGGCCGGGGAACGACTTGCCGAGGAAGTAGCCGAGCAGCGTCAGGCTCGCCGTCCACAGGAGCGCGCCGACCGCGCTCCACTCGAAGAACCGACGTCGCTCCATGCGGCCGACGCCGGCAACCACGGTGATGAAGGTGCGCACGATCGGCACGAAGCGTCCGATGACGAGGGCCTTGTTTCCGTGCTTGTCGAAGAACGCGTTCGTCTGGTCGAAGTACTTCTTCTTGATGAACCGGCCCTCACGGTTGTAGAGGGGCGTGCCGATGGCGCGACCGATCTCGTAGCCGACGACGTTGCCGAGGAAGGCGGCGATGAAGAGGGCCGCGATCGCCACCCCGAGGTTGACGTCCACCTGGCCGGTCGCGATGAACAGGCCCACGGCGAACAGGAGCGAGTCGCCCGGCAGGATCGGGAAGAGCAGGCCGCACTCGATGAAGACGATGGCGAGCGAGATCCAGAAGAAGGCCTCGCCGTACTGCTCGAGCAGGTACACGGGGTCCATCCAGTCCGGGCCCAGCGTGACGGGCGCGAGTGCGGCGAGGGCATGCATGGGCTCAAGGGTAAGGTCCGGTGACCGCAGTGAGGGAATCGGGCGAGATCGGGGGACCACTACCCTGACGGCGTGACGAAGGGCGAGCGCGAGATCGGCGTCGAACGCGAGGCCGTCGGAGTGGGGCCGTGGCAGGGGGAGTGGCCGTCCGGCGACCACTGGGACCCTGACCTCCTGGAGCACGGTGACCGCCGCAACGTCGTCGATGCCTACCGCTACTGGCGGCAGGAGGCGATCGTTGCCGACCTCGACGCGCGCCGTCACGACTTCCACGTCGCCGTCGAGAACTGGGGTCACGACTTCAACATCGGATCGGTCATTCGCACGGCGAACGCCTTCAACGCCAAGGCTTTCCACATCGTCGGCAAGCGCCGCTGGAACCGCCGCGGGGCGATGGTCACCGACCGCTACCAGCACGAGCACCACCATGTGGACGCGGCCTCCTTCGCCGGGTGGGCGCGGAGCGAGGGGCTGTCCATCGTCGGGATCGACAACCTGCCGGGTTCGGTGACGCTCGAGACCTACGACGTGCCGCGCCGCTGCGTCCTCGTCTTCGGCCAGGAGGGGCCGGGGCTGTCCGAGCCGATGCGCAGCGAGTGCGAGGTCGTCCTCCACATCGAGCAGTTCGGCTCGACCCGGTCGGTCAACGCCGGTGCCGCTGCCGCCATCGCGATGCACGCGTGGGTGCGCCGCCACGTCTTCGGCCAGCTGCCGTAGCGCCCCATCGCAGCTGCAACCCCCCAGCCTCAGTCGAGTGTGCAGTAGACGCCGGCTCAGCTTCAGTCGAGTGTGCACT
>NZ_DATEEY010000166.1:0-22951 GCF_035280925.1 Intrasporangium sp.
GGTGAGCGCCCATCGTGCCCGATTTGGTCCTCCAGGCGGATTCACGTAAGGTGGTTCTTGCCGACGCGGGGTGGAGCAGCTCGGTAGCTCGCCGGGCTCATAACCCGGAGGTCGCAGGTTCAAATCCTGCCCCCGCTACCACATCAGGCCCGGGATTCAAACACTGAATCCCGGGCCTGAACTCATGTGAGAGAGGGAAGCTCCGAGATTCTCTCGAGCTGTCGAAGGATGACGACACGCCGACGCTTGTGTGCGTTTGCGAGCCGTCCCGGTGGGATGCTTCTGCTGGCGACCGACGCTGCCATCCGACCGCGAGGGGTATGAGCATGGACTCCATCACCACCGATTTCTGGGACGTTCTCCTCTGGAGCTTCTGGTTCTTCATCTGGATCGCAGCGCTGATGGTGTGGTTCCGGTGTCTTTTCGACCTGTTCGGCGACCGGTCGTTGAGCGGTTGGGCGAAGGCCGGCTGGGCCGTTCTGCTGATCTTCGTGCCGTGGCTCGGTGCATTGATCTACATCATCGTGCGGGGCCGCAGCATGACCGAGCGGCAGATGGCGGCGTTGGCCGACCGTCAGGCGCAGCAGGATAAGTACATCCAGCAGGTGGCAGGTGGTGGGCAGACGCCGACCGACCAGATCGCGAATGCCAAGGCGCTCCTCGACTCAGGAGCCATCACCCAGACCGAGTTCGAGACCCTGAAAACGAAGGCGCTCGGGTAGCTTCCGCGAGGACGCTTCCGGCTCGGAGGCCTCGCGCGCCGCTCAGGCCCGGATCGACGCCGTGGGCAGGTCGAACCATCGCAGTTGGTCGAAGTCCGGGCTGATGCTGGCCGAATCGTCGACCGTGGGCGTGGCCTCCCGCATGATGCGGGCCCCTTCCACGAGATAGCCCGCGAGCGCGGACTCGGGGGCCCGGTCCTCATGCCGCGGGTAGGTCATCCGTCCACCCTCGAAACCCACTTGGCCCAGGCGCAGCGGGGGCTCGACAGGTCCCCGCTTGTGCGTCCACCGTCCCGACCCCGGGTCGAAGTCGTAGTCGCCGAGCAGCCGCCAGCCGTGGCGTGCGACGAGGCGCACCGCCTCGAGCAGGTACTCGAAGACCGCGTCCGAGATGAAGTAGTTGATGTTCACCCTGACCCACCCCGGCTTGATGCCCTCGCACCCCAGGGTGGTCTGTCGCTCGATCGCCCGCGACCGCTCGGGGTCGATGCCGAGCAGCTGGTGGCCGTAGGGACCCGCGCAGGAGCACCCGCCCCGCGCCTGGATCCCGAACACGTCGTTGAGCACCGCCACGACGAAGTTGTGGTGCAGGAAGGTGCCACCCTCCCGGTGCACGACGAAGGACAGGATCGACAGCCGCTCGGCCTCGAGGTTGCCCAGGATCTCGATCGTCGGCTCTTGTGACCAGGCCGCGAGGGCCCGCCGCAGGAAGTCCTGCTCACGGGCACGGATGACGTCGACGCCGACCGCCTCCTTGAGCCGGAACACCAGGCCCGCGCGGATGGCCTCGATGATCGCGGGGGTGCCGCCCTCCTCGCGGTGGGCCGGGTCGGTGAGGTAGTCGTGCTGGTCGGAGTTGACGTAGGACACCGTCCCACCACCGACGACGTCCGGCACGCGGTTCGTCAGCAGCTCCCGGCGCACGACGAGGACCCCTGGGGTGCTCGGCCCACCGATGAACTTGTGTGGGCTGAGGAACACGGCATCCTTGCGCGCCAGAGTTCGTCGAGTTGTGTCGTATGCCGCTGAGCTGGGTTCCGCTGTCTGCGTGGCGTTCCCGCCCTCCCGCTCCTCGGCTCCGTACATCGCGATTTCGATGTAGGGCGCGGCCGCGGCGAAGTCCCAGAAGGCGAGGGCACCGTGCTCGTGGAGGAGCGTGGAGACTGCATCGGTGTCGGTGAGGATGCCGGTGACGTTGCTGGCCGCCGAGAAGGACCCGATCTTCAGCGGTCGGTCGGCGTACCGCTGCAACAGCTCGCGCAGTGCATCAGTGCTGATGTGACCGTCGGCGTCCTTGGGGACGACGACGACGTCGGCGATGCACTCCCGCCACGCGAGCTCGTTCGAGTGGTGCTCGTAGGGGCCGATGAAGACGACCGGGCGTTCCTCCGCCGGCACGAGCGCGCTCGCGTGCCAGCGGTCCTCGAAGGTGGACGGGACGCGGAGACCGAGGATGCCGATGAGCTTGTCGATGGCGCCGGTGCACCCCGAGCCGGCGAAGATGACGATCGTCTCGTCGTCCCCGCCCACCGCGTCGCGGATGATCCGGCGGGCGTCCTCGCGCAGGCGCGTGGTCTGCAGCCCGGTCCCCGAGGACTCCGTGTGCGTGTTGGCGTAGCGCGGGAGGACCTCGTCGCGGATGAAGCTCTCGATGAAGGTGAGTGCCCGGCCCGATGCGGTGTAGTCCGCATAGGTGACGCGGCGTGGGCCGTAGGGCCCGGGCAGTACCTGGTCCTCACCGATGACCGACTCGCGGATCGTCTCGAGTAGGTCTCGTGTTGAGACGTCAGCGTCAGCACGCATCCAACCAGCATACGTCGCCGTTATACTATCTGTCTCCTCCATAACTCGCGGTTACCCTGTCCCTCGCTGCGATGGTGCCCGACAACTTCGCGCGCGACTTCACGTAGGGTCAGGTCGTGACCTCGATCGCCTATCCCATTGTCGAGCGGACCTTGCCCAACGGCCTGCGGGTCATCGTCTCGGAGGACCACGCCGTCCCCAATGTCGCCGTCAACCTCTGGGTCGGTGTCGGCTCCCGTCACGAGGCCCCCGGCCGGACCGGCCTGGCTCACCTGTTCGAGCACCTCATGTTCCAGGGCAGCCGCAACGTCGCCTCGGGCGAGCACTTCAGCGCGCTCATGAACGAGGGCGCGCGCCTCAATGCAACGACCTGGTTCGACCGGACCAACTACTTCGAGACCATCCCCGTCGGCGCCCTCGACCTCGCGCTGTGGCTCGAGGCGGACCGCCACGGCTACCTCCTCGACGCGGTGACCCAGGAGAATCTCGACAACCAGCGGGACGTCGTCAAGGAGGAGAAGCGCCAGCGATACGACAACGTCCCGTACGGCCAGGCGCTCATCGACATCTACGCCACCGTCTTCCCCGAGGACCACCCGTACCACCACCCGACGATCGGCTCGATGGAGGATCTCGACGCCGCGACGCTCGAGGACGTCCACGCCTTCTATCGGGCCCACTACGGCCCCAACAACACGGTCCTCACGCTCGTCGGGGACATCTCCCCGGAGCAGGGGTTCGCCGCTGCGGAGCAGTACTTCGGGGCCCTGCAGCCGATCGAGCTGCAGCATCGCGAACGCGTGCCGCAGCTCTCGCCCATCGCCGAGCCCGTGCGGCTGGATCGGCCCGGGGACGTCCCGAACGACCGCATCTACGTCTCGTTCCGGCTGCCGGTCGACACGACGCCGGAGTACCACGCCTGCTCGATCGCGGTCGACGTGATGAGCGGCCTGGCCAGCTCCCGTCTCATGCGGCGCCTCGTGCGCACCGACGAGACCGCGACGTCGGTCGCGGGCTGGGCCATGGGTCTGGTCGACGGCGTGGGTCTGGGGACCATCACCGTTGACATCGCCGCAGGCGCCGACCCGGAGCAGGCGGAGGCGACGGTGTGCGAGGAGCTGGAGCGGTTCCTTGCCGAGGGGCCCGACGAGGGCGAGCTCGAGTCGGTCATCGCCGATACCGAGCGCTCGTGGCTCAGTGCCCTCGCGAGCCTCGAGGAGCGCGCGGACCACCTCAGCCACCATGCGCTGCTGACGGGGGATCCGTCCTACGTCAACACGTTCGTCGACCGGGTCAAGAGCGTCACTGCCGAGCAGGTGCGAGAGGCGGCCGCGACGTGGCTCGACCCAGAGGCGCGGGCCGTCGTCCGCTACCTGGCCGAGGACGAGGCCGAGGTGGCCGCATGACGAGCGTTGCACGCCCCCAGGTCGCCCCGCCGCCGCAGTGGTCCTTCCCCCAGGCGGACATCCACGACCTGCCCAATGGCATCCGGCTCGTCACCTACGACGTGCCCGGCCAGTATGTCGTCTCCGTGCGGCTTGGCCTGCCCGTCCCGATCAGCGCCGAGCCGCGCGACCTCGAGGGCGTGGCCACGATCATGGCGCGGACGATGGACGAGGGGACGAGGGAGCACTCCGCCGAGGAGCTGGCCCGCCTGCTCGAGCGCAAGGGGGTCAGCTACGGCGCGGCCGTGGGAGAGGCCGGCCTGACCCTCGACCTCGATGTCGTCAAGGGCAACCTCGAGCCGGCACTCGACCTGCTGCGGCAGATCATCACCGAGCCCGCCTTCCCGGACAACGAGGTGGCTCGGCAGGTGCGCACCCGGCTGGCAGAGATCGACCAGGAGCGCTCCATCCCGGGCCACCGCGCCGCGTTGGAGTGGGTCGCCACCTTCTATGCCGACGATGAGCGCGGCTCGCGTCCCACGGGCGGCGCTCGGGAGACGGTGTCCCGCATCACCAGGGACGACGTCGTGGCCTTCCACGCGGAGCACGTCATTGCTGCCGGGACCACGGTCGCGGTCGCAGGTGACCTCGCGGGTGTCGATGTCCGGGCGCTCGTCGAGCAGGCACTGGGTGGCTGGACCAAGGGTCCGGACCGGGCGTCCTCGCTGAGTCGGGTCGCGAGGCTTGCCGAGGACCGGGGTCGGATCGTCATCGTCGACCGCCCGGGCTCCGTGCAGACCGAGATCGTGGTCGGCGCGCCGGGCCCAGACCGCTCGGTGGAGGGTGGCTGGGCCCCCTACCCGGTCATCGGTTTCGTGCTGGGGGGCTCGCCCAATGCACGGATCGACGCCGTGCTGCGCGAGGAGAAGGGCTACACCTACGGCATCCGCTCGAGCTTCCGCCCGAGGCGCACGGGGGGAGTGTTCCTCACCTCCGGGTCAGTGCGCGCTGACAGCACAGCCGAGTCGGTCCGACTTCTCGTCGAGATCCTCGAGAGCGGCGGGGGCGGGTTCACGGAGCAGGAGGTCCGGTCCGGCGTCGACTTCATCGGCAAGACGGCCCCCGGGCGGTATGCGACGGCCGACGCGGTGGCCGACGAGGCCATCAACATGGCGCTCGACGGGCGCAGCACCGAGTTCACGACGGCGAACCTGCGCGACCTCGAGCGCGTCGACCGCGCCCGACTGGACGACGCCTTCGAGCGGTTCGCCGCCGCCGCCGGCGTGGCGCGCCGGGACCAGTCCGCGGGCAGCGGCTGGACGATCGTGCTGGTCGGCGACGCGACAACTCACCGTCGGGCGATCGAGGAGCTGGGCTACGCCTCCGTCACGGTCCTGCGCGACTGATCGAGAGCTCAGGCCTCCTCGGCCAGGACCGGCGTGCCGAGCCGGCGCAGCACCTCGTCATGGAGAAGTCCGTTGGTGGCGACCGCGTTGCCGCTCCAGCAGCCGTCGCGACCGTCGAGGCCCGTGAACCGGCCGCCCGCCTCCTGGACGATGGGCACGAGGGCGGCCATGTCGTGCACGGCGAGGTCCGGCTCGGTGGCGATGTCGACAGCGCCCTCGGCGACGAGCATGTACGACCAGAAGTCGCCGTAGGCGCGGGTGCGCCAGCAGTCGTCCATGAGGTCGAGCACGTCATCACGCCGGCCGCGTACCCGCCAGCCGGCGAGCGAGGAGTACGAGAGGGACGCGTCCCCGAGGCGGCCGACCTGCGACACGGTGATGCGCTTGGCCGAGGACAGGGACCGACCGGCCCACGCACCGGAACCGGTCGCTGCCCACCAGCGGCGCTGGAGGGCCGGCGCGGCGACGAGACCGAGCACCGGGCGGCCGTTGTCGACCAAGCCGATCAGGGTTGCCCAGACGGGGACCCCACGCACGAAGTTCTTCGTCCCGTCGATGGGGTCGATGATCCAGCGTCGCGGGCCGTGCCCGGTCGTGTCGAACTCCTCGCCCTCGACCGCGTCCCGGGGGCGCGTCCGCTTGAGCTGTGCTCGTACGAGCTCCTCCGCCGCGCGGTCGGCGTCCGTCACCGGGGTCAGGTCGGGCTTGCTCTCGACGATGAGATCCGTCGCGCGGAAGCGAGCCATCGTCACCCGCTCGACGGCATCGGCGAGGACGTGGGCCAGACGAAGGTCGTCGTCGTAGGAGGTCACTTGGCGGAGCCTAGCGCCAGCACGCATGTGGTGACCGGGAAGGGCGGGCCGCGTTGCGCTCCCGAGATTCTTGCCCTATGCCGCTGAGCTCAGCCCCCTTGCGCCGCAACGTTTCCGGGCGGGTTGCGACGCGCCCACCGAGGGCGTGGCTTGACATCGCCCCCCGTGGCTCGGGGAGGGTGGAGGGGTCCGAGGCGTGTGCGCACTTGCCCCGAGAGGTGGTCGTAGGCGTCAATGCCGGCCCAGTCCGGCAACCGCACGAAGACAGGAGTTCCACCATGCTGACCTTGACCGAGAAGGCCCAGGCCGCCGTGCAGGGCCTGACCAAGGACGTCGAGCAGCCATCCGCAGGTCTGCGCATCGCCAGTGAGCAGGACCAGCTCGCGGTGAGCGTCGTGACCCAGCCCCAGCCGAGTGACGTGGTCGTCGATGCGGGAGATGCCCGCGTCTACATCGCGCAGGACACGGCTGCGGTGCTCGACGACCAGATCCTCGACGCGGCGCAGACCCCGGAAGGTGTCGGTTTCACGCTGAGAACGACGGTCTGAGCCGTCCACGCCGGGCCGCCCGTTCCCACGATGGGAACGGGCGGCCCGTGTGTCAGTACTCCGCGGAGCTCGAGCGGCTCTGCAGCAGCCGGCGCAGTGACTCGAGCCGGGCTGGACCGGCGGGTCCGGCGTGCCCTTGAGCGACCCAGTCGTCGAGCCCGCACTCCTCCTCGTCGTGGGTGCACCCACGGGGGCACTCGTCGGTGCCGGCGGCGAGTTCGGGGAAGTGGTCGATGATGCGGTCGACGTCGATGTGGGCGAGGCCGAACGAGCGCACACCGGGGGTGTCGATGACCCATCCGTCGCCGTCCGGCAGGCGAAGGGCCACCGCGCTGGTCGACGTGTGGCGACCCCGCCCGGTGACGACGTTGACGTCGCCGATGGCGCGTCCGGCGTCCGGGACAAGAGCGTTGACGAGGGTGCTCTTGCCCACGCCGGAGTGGCCGACGAGGACGGTGACGCGGCTCGAGAGCCGCTCGTGCAGCTCCTCGAGACCCCAGATGTCGCCGTTGTCCCGACGGGTGACGACGTGGTCGACCTCGAGTGGCGCGTAGGTGGCGAGGAAGTCGGCCGGGTCCACCAGGTCCGCCTTCGTGAGCACGAGGAGCGGCTGGAGCCCGGCGTCGTAGGCGGCGACGAGGCATCGATCGACCATGCGCGGTCGCGGCTCCGGGTCGGCCAGGGCCGTCACGATGGCGAGCTGGTCGGCGTTGGCGACGATGACGCGCTCGACGGGGTCGGTGTCGTCGGCGGTGCGCCGGAGCACGGACCGGCGCTCCTCGATCCGGACGATCCTCGCCAGGGCGTCCGGTCCACCGCTGGTGTTTCCGACCAGAGCGACCTCGTCCCCGACGACGACGCGGGTCCGGCCGAGGTCGCGAGCCTTCATGGCGGTGACGAGCCGCTCCGGCTCGGTCGCCGCCACGGTGGTTCGCGACGGGGACGCCTCGGCTCGGGCACCGGCTCCGGCCGGGACCAGACAGGTGTAGCGCCCGCGATCGACTGCGATGACCCTGCCGATGAGGGCGTGGGCGTGGGCCGGCCGTTCCTTGGTGCGGGCCCTCGACCCCTTGCGCTGTGGGCGGACGCGGATGTCGTCCTCGTCGAGGTCCCGCCAGCTCATCGAGCCGGCTCCACAGCGGGCGTCGGGCCCGTCGCGGCCCCGACGGGGCGGTCGCCGGACAGCATCCGGGCCCAGAGCCCCTGGAAGTCGGGCAGCGTCTTGCCTGTCGTGGCGATGTCCTCGACCACCACACCGGGGACCCTCAGTCCGAGGATCGCCCCCGCGGTCGCCATCCGGTGGTCGTGGAAGGTGCGGAACCGCCCACCGTGCAGGGGCGCCGGTGCGATCCGCAGGCCGTCCTCGGTCTCGGTGACGAGGCTGCCGAGGGCGCCCAGCTGACTCGTCAGGGCCGCGAGACGGTCCGTCTCGTGTCCGCGGATGTGGGCGACGCCGCGGATCCTCGAAGGAGTGGAGGCGAGCGCGCCGAGCGCGGCGACGGTCGGCGTGAGCTCCGCTGCATCGTGCAGGTCGATGTCGATGCCGACGAGCTCGCCGGTGCCGGTGACGGTCAAGCCAGTGCGGTCGAGCCGGACGTCAGCGCCCATCGTGTCGAGGATCTCGCGCATGAGGTCGCCGGCCTGCGTCGTGTACTGCGGCCAACCGGGCACCCGGACCGTGCCACCCGTGACGAGCGCGGCGGCCACGAACGGCCCCGCGCTGGACAGGTCCGGCTCGATCCACACGTCGAGCGCGTTGATCTCGGAGGGCTCGACCCGCCACGTGTTGGGCTCGGAGTCGTCGACGACGGCCCCGGCGTCCCGCAGCGTCTCGACGGTCATGCGGATGTGCGGCTCGCTCGGGACCGGCTTGCCCACGTGGTGCACGGTGACGCCTTCGTCGTAGCGCGCTCCGGCCAGCAGCAACGCGGAGATGAACTGCGATGACGCCGACGCGTCCATCGTCACCGTGCCGCCGGGGACCCGGCCGCGGCCGAGGACGGTCAGCGGGAGGCTTCCACCGGAGTCCTCGAGCTCGACGCCGAGCACCCGCAGTGCATCCACGACCGGCCCCATGGGCCGGACCCTGGCCTGGGCGTCGCCGTCCAGGCGGACCGAGCCGTTCGCGAGCGCCGCGAGGGCAGGCAGAAAGCGCATCACCGTCCCGGCCAGGCCGCAGTCGATGGTGGCGCCCCCGCGGAGTCGGTCCGGCGGCGTGATGAGCCAGTCGAGCACCTGGTTGCCGCTCGCGAGCGGGTCACCCTCGGGCGCCACGTCCTCGATGCCCACCCCCAGAGCGCGCAGGGCGTCTGCCATGAGGAGGGTGTCGCGCGACCGGAGCGGTGCGCGTAGTCGCGACCGGTCGCCCGCGAGGGCCGCGAGGACCAGGTAGCGGTTCGTCAACGACTTGCTCCCCGGGAGGGTGACGGTGGCGTCGACCGGTGCCGCCGGGGTGGGGGCCGGCCAGTCCCCTGGGACCGTCGTTCGGGTGGTTCCGGTGCTGCGCGTACTGACGGAGCCTGCGGGATCGGTGGAGGGGGAATGGTCGGCGGGACTCAAGTCAGCTCACGACGTCCTGGGCTCGATGGGCTAGAAGGCGGGCCTCCCGGGCTGCTGCCCGCTTGGCGTGGCGCGCCTCACGGCGCGTGGTCTTCGTGACGTGCTGGGCACGCCAGGCAAGCCCGGGCTTGCCCGCGGTGTCGACACTGGCCAGCAGGAGGCCGCCGAGCAGGCCGACGTTCTTGAAGAACAGGCTACGGCTCTGGGCCCGCTTCTCGGGGTCGGTCTCGTCCCAGAACGCGTGCTCGATTGCCGTGGTGGGGACGACCGAGGCGGCGAGCAGGGTCGAGGCGAGGCGGGGCATCCGGCCCGTGGCGAGCAGCGCCCCTCCGCCGACCAGGGTGGCTCCGTTGACGCGCACGAAGGTGTCGGGGTCCTCCTGGACCGTGGATGGGGCGGACACGGTGTCGAGCAGCTGCGCGGCGCGCTTGGTCCGCGCGGCGGGGTGGCGCAGTGCTTCGATCCCGGCGGCGATGAACACCGAGGCGAGCATGGGGCGAGCGATTCGACGAACGATCATCGGGATTCCTCCTGGTCTGATGCCTACGTTATCGACATACCCACACCATCCGCCGCATCCGCCGGGCCCAGACCACGACACACCTGATCCGCAACACACCGAGTAGGTCAAGACGCACCGGGATCGGATCCCGGTGCGTCGTGACCTACTCGGTGTGTTGCGGGGTTGGGGTGCGGGAGGGCTGGGAGGGCGGCCGGCCCGGGGGAGTCAGCTCAGCGGCATACGCTGAAGCCCATGTGTGGGAGGTATGCCGCGAGCGCGAGGCCGGACGAGCTGATCGAGGCGTTCGACATCGACGAGGACCGCTCCGACGAACCGGGCCGCAGCATCCTGAAGAACCCGCAGCACCCCGCGCCCCGCGAGCCCGACTGGAACATGGCCCCCTCGAAGCAGGCGCTCGTCGTCCTGACCCGCTCACCGAAGGCGCCCGAGCAGTCCGCGGACGCGCCGGAACCGCAGCCCACCCGGCAGCTGCGCCTCCTGACCTGGGGTCTCGTGCCCGCCTGGGCCAAGGACGTCAAGCTGGGCCAGCGGATGACCAACGCCCGAGCGGAGTCGGTGCTGGGCAAGGGCGCGTTCGGCAAGGCCGCGCTCTCACGACGGTGTATCGTGCCCGCCGACGGCTGGTACGAGTGGCAGAAGTCCCCGACCGCGGTCGACGCGAAGGGCAAGCCGCGCAAGCAGCCGTTCTTCATCCACCGGGCGGACGGCGCCAAGGTCGGTTTCGCGGGGCTCTACGAGTTCTGGCGCGACCGGGACCTGCCCGACGGCCATCCGGATGCCTGGCTCACGACGTTCACGATCATCACGACGGCGGCCGACCCCGGCATGGACCGGATCCACGACCGGCAGCCGCTGGTCCTCGAGCCGGAGCACTGGGAGCAGTGGCTCGACCCGGCCGAGAAGGACCCCGACGTGGTGCGGGGGCTGCTCGAGTTCGCGCAGCCGGGGCGGTTCGAGGCGCACCCGATCGGGCGCGCCGTCGGCGCGACGTCGAGCAACGGCCCGGGCCTGCTCGAGCCGGCCCCTCGTGAGGAGCTCGTCGGCGTCGTCGACCCGATGACGGGCGAGGTGATCGGGGGGTGAGCGCCGTCGGGCGCGTGGCGACGCGGGTGCGCGAGCTGCCAACTCCGCAGGGCCCGGGACGGGCGCACGTATGCCGGCCGGCTCGCTCCCGCGGCACCGTGGTCCTCGGGCACGGGGCCGGGGGCGGGATGAGCAGCCTCGACCTCACCGTCGCCCGCGACGTCCTCGTCGGGGACCGCTGGACCGTCGTCCTCGTCGAGCAGCCATGGCTCGTTGCGGGACGCCGGGTGGCCGGGCGCCCGGCGACCCTCGATGCCGCGTGGGTGCCGATGGTGTCGGCCCTGATGTCCGGCCGCGGGCGTCTGCCGGCGCCGCTCGTCGTCGGAGGCCGTTCTGCCGGTGCCCGCGTGGCATGCCGGACGGCAGCCGAGCTGGGGGCTGACGCCGGGCTCCTGCTCAGCTTCCCGCTCCACCTACCCGGTCAGGCGGACCGGCCGGACCGGCGGCGTGATGCCGAGCTGGCTCTCGCGCCCAGCCCCACCTGGATGGTGCAGGGGACCCGCGACCCCTTCGGCACGCCTGAGGAGCTGGCTCCGTATGTGCCGGAGTGGGCCGTGATGCTCGAGGTCGAGGGAGCGCACAGCTTCCCCAAGGGGGCCCGACCCGCGCTCGTCGAGGCGCTGACGAGGATCGCGGGAATGCTGCCCGGATGACCCGCGTTTCACGACCATGGTCACCTGCCTGCCGGATGCGACGGCACCTGCCACCGCTCGGGCGACGCTTCCCACGGGGTTAGGGTGGGAAGCGATGAGCAAGGACAAGCAGACCGATCCGGCTTCGGGGATCTCCGTCGTCGACGTTCCGGCCCATGGTGGGGTGGCACCGGCGGATGACGAGGCGGTGGACGTCGCGGCCGAGACCGAGCAGGACCGGCGCGCGCGATTCGAGCGTGAGGCCATGCCACTGCTCGACCAGCTCTACAGTGCCGCCCTGCGCACCACGCGCAATCCCAGCGACGCCGAGGACCTGGTGCAGGAGACCTACGCCAAGGCGTACGGCGCCTTCCACCAGTACAAGCCGGGCACCAATCTCAAGGCCTGGCTGTACCGCATCCTCACGAACACCTACATCAACAGCTACCGCAAGAAGCAGCGCCAACCGCTCGAGGCGGACTCGGCCGACATCGAGGACTACCAGCTCGCGAGGGCGGCGTCCCACACGTCGTCCGGGCTGCGATCCGCTGAGGCCGAGGCGCTCGACCACCTTCCCGACAACGACGTCAAGCGAGCCCTGCAGGAGATCCCGGAGGAGTTCCGGCTCGCCGTCTACTTCGCGGACGTCGAGGGCTACTCCTACAAGGAGATCGCCGAGATCATGGAGACCCCGATCGGCACAGTGATGAGCAGGCTGCACCGGGGTCGTCGCCAGCTGCGGGAGCGGTTGACCGATTACGCCGTCGAGCGGGGATTCGTCCCTGCGGGCGGAGCTGGAGGGGAACGCTGATGGGCGAGCGCGAGCGCGACGAGCCGAGGATGTCCGTCGGACAGACGGAGTGCTCCGAGGCGCTGCTGCGGGTCTACGAGTTCCTCGATGGCGAGCTCGGCCCGTCGGACTGCGCGAAGATCGCCGCGCACCTCGACGAGTGTGGTCCCTGCCTCAACGAGTACAACCTGGACACGACGCTCAAGGCCCTCATCAAGCGGTCCTGCAGTGCCGAGCGGGCACCGGACACGCTTCGCACCGCGATCATGGCGCGCATCTCGACGAGCGTGTACCGCATCGAGGGCAGCTGACCCTCACCGCAGGAGAGCGTCGTCAGCGACACGCCCCGCGGGGTTCAACCCCCTCGTCGGACGTGTCGCTGACTCGTCTCGGTCGTGCTCAGGCGTTGGGCTTGCGGCCGTGGTTGGCGGCGTTGCCCTTGCGGGAGCGGCGCTTGCGGGCGCGCTTGCTCATCTCGTGCTCTTTTCGTCGGTGGTGCTGCATGACAGTGCCCGGGGGCACGAAGCGTTGATTCTTCCACAGTCACCCGACGAGCCCCAATCGGGAGCTCACGGCTCGCGGTTCGGCACTCTCTCGAGTCCACGGATCGAGACGCGCTGGCCAGATTTCGGTTTCATCGAGCCAGCAAAGGTTAAGGACTTGGTAAAGAAACCGACCGTCGGTACCATCGGCGCCCTCAGGCGCCCCAAAGTTTGGCAGTCTGTAACCGATGCACCCAAGGGCACATCCCCTCGCCCTGCCCTGGAGCCTGTGTCTTTGAATAGGAGCCCCCATGCTGCGCAAACTCCTCACCGCCTTGGCTGTGAGCCCTTTCGTCCTGGCCGTCACGACGGTCCTGGGCACCGACACATGGACGTGGGGGACCTGATTCCCGCACTGGCATGATCGTCAGCTCATCGGCGTTGTCACGTAGATGAGCGTCTTGTCTCGCTCCAGCCTCCTCCGACGACAGCACACTGGCTCGTGGGCCCTGCATGGTTTCATCCTGCTGACCGTCGTCGGATCCCTCGCCATTGGTGTGTACACCTACAGCAAGTTCGGGCTTCCCGATCTTGGGCCACTCGTGATCCTTGCGGCCATGGCGACGTTGAGCTACCGCTTGCGCGAGCCGGACGTCGGATCGCGCATCGGCTTCTCGTTCAACAGCATCATCCTGTTGGCAGCCGGCGTCATCGTCGGGCCCTTCGGCGCGTGGCTCGTCGGGCTGGTCTCGATGGCAACCGATCGGGGGAGCCTCCGCTGGGCCCAGACGATCTTCAACGCGGCGATGACAGGCATCATTGGCGCGGTGGGGGCACTGGCCTACCTGCTCGCCGGAGGTGAGCGCGACCTGGCGTCCATGTCCGGTGCGATCACCGTCACTCGTGAGGTCGGTATCCCCATCCTCGTGGCGGACGTCGTCGGCTGCCTCACCAACGCGGTGCTGCTGGCCGGGGTCATTCACTTCTACCAGGGCGTCCCGTTCACGGTCATGGTGCGCCGCGTCCTCAGCGGTTCGGGCTGGGCCTACGTCGGCTACGGCATCATCGGCTTCCTCTTCGTCGTGCTGTGGTTTCCTGCCGACCTCGGTCCGTTCAGCGCCGTCCTCGTCCTCGCACCACTGCTGGCCGCACGCTGGGCGTTCATCCAGTACGGCGACGAGCTTCGTTCGCACCGTCGGACGCTGGACACGCTCGTCACCGCACTCGGGAAGAAGGAGCCGACAGCGGTGGAGCGCAGTCGCCGCACGGCCAAGCTGGCCGAGTGGCTCGCCGAGGACCTCGGTCTCGGACCGCACCAGATCGGGACGATCCGTCACGCCGCGACGCTCCACGAGATCGGCCACCTGGCCATCCCGGCACGGACCTTGCGGCGACCCGTCGAGGACCTGGCCCCGCAGGAGCTGCGCATGCTGGCGACGCATGGGCCCGTGGGGGCGCGGATGATCGAGGGCATCGACTTCCTCGACGAGGCGCGGTCGGGCATCCGCCACCAGCACGCGTACTTCGACGGTCGCGGCGGTCCCGCCTCGTTGGCCGGAACGGACATTCCGCTCTCCGCCCGGATCGTCGCGGTAGCGGCCTGCTTCGTCGCGCTGAGCCAGCAGGACGCGGAGGGGCAGGCGGTGTCGGCGCAGCAGGCCCTCGACTTCCTCGACGCCGACCGCGGCCGGTTCGACCCAGCAGTCCTCGCCTCGCTCCACAGCGTGCTCGCCAAGCACGAGTGGCCCCCACCCGAGGAGGCGAGATCATGACCACGGTCGAGCACCGACGCGGCCTCGCGCCGTATGGCGTCGCTGCCGGGGCGCTTGCGCTCTGCGCGGTCCTGATCCTGCTGTCCGCGGACTCCTCGGCCTGGGGCGACACGGGCACCGCGGGGCTCGTCGGAACGTTCGCCGCCGCCATTCTCATCGGCGAGTGGTTCCAGCTGGCCGGCCCCCGCTTCCGCGGCTCGGCCCCCATCGCCACCGCAGCCGCGCTCGGCTTCGTCTTCACCGCCGAGCTGCCGGGAGGCCGGGGTGTGTCCTACGGATCGGTGTTCGTCCTCGCGGTGACCGCGATGGCGATGACGCTGGCGGCGCTGGCCCGGCACCTGAGCGGGCGCCCCGTCAACCCGCTGGAGACCGCCGGACGGTTCATCAGCATCGGCGTCGCCGCCCTGCTGTACCGAGGGCTCCATCTGGGCCAGGCGGGGGGAGAACCGGTCCGGGACGACGGGCTGGAGCCGTGGCAGCGGGCGGTGCTCATGCTCGCGATCGCGTTCATCGGACTCCTGGCCGACGCGTTCGTCACCACGACCGCACGCGCACTCCTCCGGGCGGCGTGGTGGCAGACCCTGCAGGACGAGCTGCGATCGACCTTCGCCCTGTCGACGGCCCTCGCCGTGACCGGTGTGCTCATCGCGCTGGCCGTTCCGCCGCTGGGTGCTCCGGCGGTCCCGCTCTTCCTGTCGCCCCTGGTGCTCACTCTCTTCGCGTTCCGCCGATACGTCAGCATCCGGGCCACCTATCTGCAGAGCATCCGCACGCTCGCGCGGCTCACCGACGCGGCGGGCTACACCCCGGCGGGACACTCCGAGCGGGTTGCCGCGACCTCCGTGGCGGTGGGCCGGGAACTCGGCCTGTCCGAGCGTGACCTGCTCGATCTCGAGTACGCCGCGCTCCTGCACGACATCGGCCAGGTCGCCCTCGTCGACCCGATCCCCGGCGGCGCGACCGTCCTGGCAGCGCCCGCGGACCAACGGCGCATCGGAGCCGACACCCTTGCCATCGTGCTCGAGACCGGCGTCCTCGACGACGTGGCGCAGATCCTCGAGCACCAGGCCACGCCGTACCGCCAGCTGCGTGAGTTCGGCGAGCAGATCCCCCTCACGAGCCGGATCATCAAGGTGGTCAACGCCTACGAGGACCTGACCGAAGGATCCCGGAGCCGGACGGCACGCGACACGGCGGTCGAGCGGATCTACCTCGGCCTCGGCTACGAGTACGACCCGCACGTGGTCGACGCGCTCCTTCGCCATCTCGACGCAGCCCAGCCATCGGCATCGAGTGGCGCCGATCTCAGGCGCCGCTCGTAGGTCAGCCGTCCACAACGATTTCCGGCCGCACGTGTCGTCAGGGCCATGCCTTGTGGCAGACTGTCCGCGTTCGGGCAACCCCCGCTTCGCATCTTTGCACCAGAGGCCAGACCCGCGGCCCTTGCCATTTCCGCCAGGGCGCGGTGCCCTGTCGATGCTCATTCCATGCGAACGAGGAGTTCCTCTCATGAGTGCGTTGCCCGTCAGCCAGCCCTTCGACGTGAACGACCCGGTGTTCCGGGCGCACGAGGGCGGCAAGCTCGGGGTACACGCGACCTCCCCGTTGCGTGATGCCGAGGACCTGTCCCTGCTGTACACCCCTGGGGTGGCAGCGGTCTCCCGGGCGATCGCGGCCGACCCGGCCCTTGCTGCTCGTTACACCAGCAGGCGCAACACCGTCGCGGTCGTCAGCGACGGCACCGCCGTCCTCGGCCTCGGGGACATCGGACCGCTCGCAGCGATGCCCGTGATGGAGGGCAAGGCGGTGCTCTTCAAGCACTTCGCCGACGTCGACGCCGTCCCCGTGTGCCTCGAGACCGGCACGGTGGACGAGATCGTGAACGCGGTCGCGCGAATGGCCCCGACCTATGGCGGGATCAACCTCGAGGACATCTCGGCGCCGCGGTGCTTCGAGATCGAGCGCCGCCTCAAGGAGCGCCTCGACATCCCCGTCTTCCACGACGACCAGCACGGGACGGCCATCGTGGCCCTGGCGGCGCTGTACAACGCCGCGCAGGTCGTGGACAAGCGTCTCGAGGACCTCACCGTTGTCGTGTCCGGGGCCGGCGCCGCCGGTGTCGCCGTGTCCTCCATCCTCGTCCGGGCCGGAGTCGGCGACGTGATCGCCGTGGACTCGTCCGGGATCATCGGCTCCGATCGAGGGGGCCTGCCCGACCACAAGGAGTCGCTCCGCGCCATCACCAACCGGACCGACCGCACCGGGCTGCTCGGCGATGCGCTGGAGGGCTCGGATGTCTACATCGGCGTGTCGGGCGGGACGGTGCCGGAGCGCGACCTGCTGCGGATGGCACCTCGGGCGATCATCTTCGCGCTGGCCAACCCGGACCCGGAGGTTCACCCGTCGATCGCGCACCGGTTCGCCGAGGTCGTCGCGACGGGACGCTCCGACTTCCCCAACCAGATCAACAACGTGCTCGCCTTCCCGGGCATCTTCCGGGGAGCACTCGACTCGGGTGCGCGGGCGATCACGGAGGAGATGAAGCTGGCGGCCGCCCGTGCGATTGCCGACCTCGTCGACGAGCCCGCCACCGACCTCGTCGTCCCGAGCGTGTTCGACGACCGCGTCGCGAAGCGGGTGGCTGAGGCGGTCTCCGCACTCGCCGACCGCTGCGGCTGAGCCACCGGCTCGTACCGTATGCCGCTGGGCCCGGTTCACCGGGCCCAGCGCCGTCCCAGCCCTCCCCCACCCAATCGACGCCATGCCTGGGTTGCTCGTTAGGGTGCTGACATGCTCGCCGTCTACGCCGCCAGCCAGTCGACCACCGACCCCCTGTCCGGGCTCGTCATCGGGGAGCGACCGGAGCCGCGGCCGCGCGAGGGCTGGGTCAAGGTGCGACTGCGGACCGCGGGGCTGAACCACCACGACGTGTGGTCGCTCCGCGGGGTCGGGTTGGCGGCGGACCGACTGCCCATGGTGCTCGGCTGTGACGGGGCGGGCGTCGACGAGGAGGGCAACGACGTCATCGTGCACGCCGTCATCGCGTCGGACGGATGGACGGGCGACGAGACCCTCGACCCGAAACGCACGCTGCTTTCGGAGCTGCACGACGGCACGCTGGCCGAACACGTCCTCGTGCCGCGGGGCAACCTCGTGCCCAAGCCGGCCGACCTCGGGTGGGAGGCCGCGGCCTGCCTGTCGACGGCGTGGCTGACGGCCTACCGGATGCTCTTCACGAACTCCGGGGTCAGGCCCGGCGGCACCGTCCTCGTCCAGGGAGCCGGTGGCGGCGTCGCCACGGCGCTGATCCAGCTCGGCGCGGCCGCCGGCTACCGGATGTGGGCGACCTCACGGGACGCCGCCAAGGCCGAGAAGGCGACGTCCATCGGAGCTGACCGGGTGTTCGAGTCGGGGGAGCGCCTGCCGGAGCGGGTCGACGCCGTGATGGAGACGGTCGGGGCCGCCACCTGGTCCCACTCGGTGAACTCCCTGCGCCCGGGCGGCACGATCGTCATCTCCGGGGCCACGTCGGGCGACGCCCCGAGCAAGGCCGAGCTGACGAAGATCTTCTTCAAGCAGCTGCGCGTGGTCGGCTCGACGATGGGCACGCGTGACGAGCTTGCACACCTGTCGCGCTTCGTCGTGCAGCAGGGCATCGAGCCGGTCATCGACTCCGTCATGCCGCTCACCGCCGCCCGGGAGGGCTTCGCCCGCGTGGTCGACGGAGAGGTGTTCGGCAAGGTGGTCTTCACCGTCTCCTGACCAGCGCCCGGGCTGCCCCGGGGGCTCCTGGCCGAGGGTCATGCGCCTGGTTCACTGACTGCTGGTCAGCGGATCGCCTGGCGGTGTCGGTCGGGAACGCCGGAGACGCTGACGACGACCGACAGCCCGTCGGCGCTCGGCTGCCCCGGGGTCCCGCTCAACCACTCGCACCACAGGGCGGCCTCGAGCCGGGCCGTCAGGCGCCCGAGCTCGAAGGCCGTGGCAGCGCCCAGCGTGACCGACAGCTGCCCGAGGTCGGCCGTGCCCGAGTCGACCCCGTGGAGTGCGGCGCGGACCGCCCGCCCGACCGCCTCGAGGCGCGTGGAATCGCTTCGCGACGCCGGCGGGATGCCGACGGCATCCGCATCGGGCGTGCCGGGCTCGACACCGAGCGCGGCACGGACGGCCTCCACCCGGCCATAGCCGAACCAGTCGTCCGGTCCCGACCGGACGAGGTCTCGCCCGCGCAGGGCGGCTGGGTCGTCGGTCTCCGGGACGAAGGCAGCAAGGCCGCGGACCAGCGCGGCAGGAACCGCCTGGACCTTGCCCTTGACCAGGTCGGCGGCCGCCGCAACCTCGTCCGCGAGCGCACGCGTCGTCACCTCCAGGCGCCTGCCATCAGTGTCCACACCACCTCGGAGGTCGTCAGTGGCGAGGACGCCGTGGACCCCGAGTGCGAAGTCGAGCTGCCCGATGCGCCAGGGGCGGCCCGACGTGTCGCTCAGGATGACGCCGATCCGGACTCCATGGCGTTCGGCCAGCTCGTCCCTCAGGCGGGCGCACACTCCGTCGGGATCATGGGGCAGGAGCAGCCAGCCACCGCGCTCGCCGGTGTTCGAACCGTCGACGCCTGCTGCGGCCATGATGGGCCCCGCCCTGGCGCGCACGATGCGCGCGATCCGATCCGGGAGTGCCCGCTCGGCCACGACGTACTCGGTCTCGGTCGCGATGACCCGGTCCTTGTCCGGGTGATGTGTGACCAGACCGAGTGACTTGCTCGCGATCTTGCTCGACACGACGAGGATGTCCCCGTCCTCGAGTCGCAGACCTGAGCCGACGAGCCCCGCGTCGACGACGTCCGTGAGGTCGTCGCCTGCGTGCACCTCGGGGATGCCCGTGACCGGAATCACCGTGACAGGTGTGCCCCCGGGGAGGGCCGGGCCCGAGGGGCTCATGGCAGGGCCTCCGCCTCGCCCGTCGCGGCGGCGAGCTGCTGGGCCAGCGCCAGTGCCGCGCCCGCGATGTCGGCTGCGGCCGCGACCGAGCTCATCAGCAGGGGCCGCGCGACCACGGCCAACCGGGACGTTCTCCCGGGCTGCGCCATGGGATCGTCTGGGTCGACGAGCCAGCCGTCGAGGAAGTCCTGGTACAGGCCGGCGACCGCCTCGCTCGTGGTGTCCACCCCGATGGTCCGCAGGCACACGTCCGCATGGCCCCGGACGGGTCGTCCCCCGACGAGCGGAGACACTCCCACCACGGGCGCGCGCGAGCCGCGGAGGGCATCACGCACGCCGGGGACCCCGAGGATGATCCCGATGGACACGACCGGGTTGCTCGGCGGCAGGAGGACGACGTCGGCAGAACGGATGGCCTCGAGGACGCCGGGTGCCGCAGCCGCCGAGTCCAGTCCCGCGACGACGAACCGGTCCGCCTCGAGCGCCGCCTGGTGGCGTACCCACCACTCCTGGAAGTGGATGGCCACCTGGTCCCCGCCCTCGGTGACGACGACGTGGGTCTCCACGGGGGTGTCGGTCATCGGAAGGAGCGTCACGCCCTGCTCGGCCAGCCCCCAGCGGTCCGCCAGCTGGGCAGTGACCGCGCTCAGCGGCATACCTCGTGCCAACAGCTGTGAGCGGAAGATGTGCGTCGCGAAGTCCTTGTCCCCCAAGGAGAACCATTGGGGCGTGGCCCCGAGCTCGGCGAGCTCTGCGGCAACGTGATGAGACTCGTCCACCCGCCCCCATCCCTGTCCCTCGTGCACGCCGCCCCCCAGCGTGTAGAGGATGGTGTCGAGGTCAGGGCACACGCGCAGACCGAAGAGCGTGATGTCGTCGCCGGTGTTGCCGATGACGATGATCTCGGGCCGATCGTCCGGATGTGCGGCCCGAAGGTGGTGCACGAGTCCACGCAGGAACCGGGCGCCGCCCACGCCGCCGGCCAGGGCTGTGATCCGCATGCCGCGATCCTCTCAGGACCAGCGACCCGGCGCGTCGGCGGCAAGAGGGCGCGGAGGCGCACGTACTACCAGACCTCGCACCCGGCGGGCAAATATCACCATACGGCTTGACGTGGAGTGCATGACACGCTTGTAATTTCATTGTTGTACTTGCCAGTTGGCCCCTTCGGCCAAGGCCTGAGGGGGGCAGCCGGCGAGACACGCAGGGATGGGCAGTGCTGACAGAAGAAGTCAGGGTCGAGGAGGGGTCATGCACGAGCTGGTACTGGTGATGTCGGATGTGGGCGGACAAGAGGGCGAGCTCTCCTGGCAGGAGCGATCGCTCTGCGCCCAGACCGACCCGGAGGCGTTCTTCCCCGAGAAGGGCGGCTCCACCCGCGAGGCCAAGAAGGTCTGCGTGGGCTGCGAGGTCCGCGCCGAGTGCCTCGAGTACGCCCTCGCCAACGATGAGCGTTTCGGCATTTGGGGAGGGCTCTCCGAGCGGGAACGCCGCAAGCTGAAGAAGCGCGCGGTCTGAGCATGCGGACCGAGCCCGGGACCCGCAGGGGCACCCGGGTGGAGGAGCACGCTGTGCCCGATGAGCTGAGCCGGGGCGAGAGTCTCGCGGCCGGCGCAGGGGCTGCCGCCTCGTCCGTCCCCCCCTCCACGGGACGAGTGGCCGCCCCGCGCGCCTCCGTGAGCGCCCTCCTCATCGTGCGCAACGGTCGTCGCTGGTTGGCGGAGTGCCTTGATGGCATCGCCGCCCAGACGGTGCCGCCGGACCGGCTGCTCGTCCTCGACGTCGCGAGCACGGACACATCGGTTGCCGTGGCCCGGGCGCACTCCGGCGTGCGCCAGGCCATCCCCGAGGTGACGATCCTGCGCATCGACGAGCCGGTGGGCATCGGGCGAGCCATCGACCTCGGTGTCGAGCACCTCGGAGACCCGTCGGGCCCGGCAGGCCGGCACCCCGACCGGAATGGGTCGGTACCCGCCACGGCCGGGTCGCCCGAGTGGATCTGGGTGCTGCACGGCAACTCGAGACCGTCACCGACGACGCTGGCATGTCTGCTCGACGCGGTCCAGAAGTCGCCGTCGGCCGGCATCGCGGGTCCCAAGATCGTCGACTGGGACGATCCACGTCTGCTCGTGTCGCTCGGGGTTCAGGTGACGCGGACCGGTCGCCGGATCGCCTCGCCCCGGCCCGGGGAGGCAGACCAGGGCCAGCACGACCAGAGGACAGACGTCCTTGCCGTGAGCACCAACGGCATGCTCCTGCGCCGCGACGTCCACACTGACCTGCGCGGCTTCGACCGGTCCTTCGAGCAGGACGGAGCCGATCTCGATCTCGGGTGGCGCGCACAGCTCGCGGGCCATCGAGTGATCGTCGTCCCCCAGGCAACCCTTCGCGAGTCGCGGGCGGCCGAGAGCGGACCGAGCGTTCCATCGCACGAGCGGTACGGTGCGGCTGATCACGGGGCCTCCGACCGGCGGAGCCGGCGCGAGGCACGCAAGGTGGCGTTGGCGAGGTGTTCGCTCGCCGCCCTGCCCCTGCTGTCGTTGTGGACGGTTCTGTCCGCGCTCGGCGCCGCGGCTGTGCTCCTCGTCGCGAAACAGCCTCGAGCAGCCCGGGGCGAGCTGGGTGACGCGTCCGCCGTCCTGCACCCGGTGTCGATCATCGGGGCGCGGTGGCGGGGCCGGCGGACGAGACGCCTCGGTCGCGGTGACCTCAGGACGGTGTTCGTCTCACCCGCCGAAGCGGCTCGTTCGACCCTGGACCGCATCCAGGACGTGGTCACACCGGAGCGGGCGCCGCGCGAGGTCGCGCCGAACACGGAGACGGGGCCCATGGCCGACGAGGGGGAGTCGGTCGGCGCTCTCCCGCCCGCACTGCCGCACCGCATCGCCACGCACCCGGGATTCCTCGCGGTGGTGACGATGCTCGTGACGACAGTTCTCGCGTGGCGCGACGCGTTCGGTGCAGGCGCGTTGTCGCTCACGCGAACCGGTGTTGCGGGAGGGGAGCTGAGCCCTGTCGCCACGGGCTCGTCGGGCCTCTGGCACGCCTACCGGGACTCATGGCACGATGCCGGCCCCGGCTCGAGCGCGGACACCAGCCCACATCTGGCGATCCTGTCCGCGATCACGTGGCTGGCCGAGCTCCTGCCGGGAATGGCGCAGAGCCGGTCGAGTGCCGGAGTGACCATTGCCTGGCTGCTCTTCCTCGCACCGGTCCTCTCCGTGTGGACCGCCTACCTCGCAGGCCGCGTCGTCACCCCCTCGCGCGCGGCGAGGGCAGTCGTCGCGCTCGCCTGGGGGGTCTCGTCCGTGTTGACGACGGCCGTCTCCGAGGGGCGGGTGACTGCCGCGTTCGGCCATGTCCTCGTCCCCCTCGTCCTCGCCGGTTTCGCCCTGGCGGCCCAGCGGCACGGCACCTACACCGCAACGTTCGCGACGGCGCTCGCCACCGCGATCCTCGGCGCCCTCGTCCCGCCCTTCCTCATCGTCTCCACGGCC
>NZ_DATEEY010000167.1:0-14501 GCF_035280925.1 Intrasporangium sp.
CCAGGCTGAGCTCGACAGGCAGTGGCCCAAGACGGTCGCCGCCATTCGTGGCCTCGGCGCCGAGGTCGTCGGCGTCAACGAGATCGAGAACGACGGCTACGGCCCGTCGAGCGCGATCGCGTTCCTCGTCGACCGGCTCAACGACGCGGACGGCGCCGGCACCTGGGCCCACGTCGACGTCGACGCACGGACGGGCCAGACGAACGCCCTCGGGACCGACGCCATCAAGGTGGGCATGATCTACCAGCCGGCACGGGTGACCCCGATCGGTGACACCGGAGCGCTCAACTCGGTCGAGTTCGTCAACGGTGGGGACGACGACCCTCGCAGCCGGCCCGCGCTCGCCCAGGCCTTCAGGGACAACGCGACCGGCGGGGCGTTCACCGCCGTCGTCAACCACCTCAAGAGCAAGGGCAGCGCCTGCGACGCCCCGGCCGAGAACGACGGACAGGGCAACTGCAACGACGTCCGCGTGGCCGCGGCGACCGAGCTCGTCGACTGGCTGGCATCTGACCCGACCGGAACCGGCGACGACGACGTGCTCATCATGGGCGACCTCAACTCCTATGCCAAGGAGGACCCGATCGACGTCATCACCGGCGCCGGGTACACCAACCTGATCGAGGAGTACGTCGGCGACGACGCTTACTCGTACGTCTTCGACGGGCAATGGGGCTACCTCGACCACGCCCTCGCCTCGTCGTCGGCAGAGGAGCAGGTCACCGGTGTGGCCGAGTGGCACATCAACGCCGACGAGCCGTCGGTGCTGGACTACAACACCGACTTCAAGACGCCGAACCTCCAGTCGACGCTCTACGCGCCCGACCAGTTCCGCGTCTCCGATCACGACCCGGTCATCGTTGGCCTCTCCCTGGACAACGACACCCCCGGGTTCGCGACCGGCGGTGGGTGGTACCGGTCACCGGCAGGAGCACTGGCAGGTGACCCGTCGTACAGCGGCAAGGCGCTGTTCCAGCTCGACGCCAAGTACGAGAGCGGGTCGGTCGCCCCGACCGGTCAGTTCAGCCTCACCCTCGAGGGCACGACCTTCGGCGTGGCGAGCACCTCCGTCGACTGGCTCGTCCTCCACGGCGACGAGGCTCGTCTCGGTGGCGCCGCGACCGTCAACGGCGTCGCCGGCCACACCTACCAGGTGATCGCCACGGACGGCGCCAAGAACGACACCATCCGGGTCGTCGTCCGCGACTCGTCCATGACAGTCGTCTACGACAGCGGCGAGGCGCGCGTCACGGGGCAGTTCGCCATCCACTGACGACCGCCCAGCTGAATCGAGTGGACGAGTTCTGGGCCCAGAACTCGTCCACTCGATGGCGTCCGCGTCGTCGTGTCTCGATCACGGGCGGCTCGCCATGTCTAGGATGCGCGAATGCAGCAGTCACCGACGGCACGACGCGAGGCAGTCTTCCGCGAGCACCACGGCGACCGGTTCGAGGACAGCCACGCGTGGATGGCCGGCCGAGACGACCCAGCCCTGCTCGAGTACCTCGCGGCCGAGAACGCCCACGCGCAGGCAGTCACCGCCCACCTGAAGCCCCTCGCGGACACGATCTACGAGGAGTTCCGCTCCCGGATCCGCGAGACCGACCTCTCGGTGCCGGTACGCCACGACCGGTGGTGGTACTACTCGCGGACGGTCGAGGGCGAGCAGTACCCGGTCGAGGGACGCGTCACGCTGGCCGAGCACCCCCACCGGCCGACGCTTGACGGTGACGGACCACCGTTGGGGGAGGAGCTGCTCCTCGACCAGAACGCCGAGGCGCAGGGTCACGAGTTCTTCGCGGTCGCCGGGAGCGAGGTCTCTCCGGAGGGCGACCTGCTGGCCTATGCAGCCGACCTCGCCGGCGATGAACGCTACGACATCCGGGTGCGGCGGATCGCGACAGGCGAGCTGCTCGACGACGCCGTCCAGCAGACCGGGGGCTCGCTCGCCTGGACGCTCGACGGCCGGCACCTGTTCTACACGCGCGTCGATGCCGCCTGGCGGCCCCACCAGGTCTGGCGGCACGAGGTCGGTACGCCGGCCGAGGCGGACGTGCTCGTCCACGACGAGCCCGACGAGCGCTTCTTCGTCGGGGTGAGCGCCTCGCGCGACGACCGCCTCATCATCATCGGCATCGGCTCGAAGACGACGAACGAGTACCGCGTCCTCGACGCCGGCGACCCCCTGGGGACCCCGCGCATCGTCGCCGAGCGGCGCCAGGGCGTCGAGTACGACGTGGAGCCCATCGGCGACCAGCTGCTCATCGTGCACAACGCGCGCCGCACCAACTTCGAGCTCGCGGTCGCCCCGGTCACGTCCACGAGCCACGAGGACTGGGTGCCGTTGGACGTGACCACCGAGGACGAGTACGTCGTTGGGGTCGACGCGTTCGACGACTTCATCGTCATCTCGCTCCGCCGCGACGGGGGCACCTCGGTCCGCGTCGTCATGCGAGACCCCTCGAGCGCCACCGGGCTCGGAGAGGCACATGCCGTCGAGGTCGGGGAGCCGCTGCACACGCTCCGGGTCGGTGCCAACCCGGAGACCACGACCCGGACCATCCAGCTCGTGTGGCAGTCGCTCGTCACGCCCCAGACCATCATCGACTACGACGTCTTCGGGCGGACGTCCACGGTGCTCAAGCGGCAGGAGGTCCGGGGTGGGCACGACCCGGCCGACTACGTGCAGCGCCGCGAGTGGGCCACCGCACCGGACGGGACGCGGGTTCCGATCTCCCTGGTGCACCATCGCGACACCCGTCTCGACGGCACCGCGCCCGGCCTGCTCCACGGTTATGGTGCCTACGGCATCCCGAGCGACCCCTGGTTCTCCGTCCTGCGCCTGTCCCTGCTCCAGAGGGGCTGGGTCTTCGCCATCGCCCACGTGCGTGGCGGCTCGGAGATGGGCCGGTCCTGGTACGACGACGGCAAGCTCGAGCACAAGCGCAACACGTTCACCGACTTCGTCGCCTGCGCCGACCACCTGCGAGAGCGGCGTATCGTCCACCCGGACCACCTTGCGGCAGAGGGAGGCTCGGCCGGTGGTCTGCTCATGGGCGTGGTCGCCAACGAGGCGCCGGACCGGTTCAGCTTCATCCACGCGTCGGTGCCCTTCGTCGATGCCCTGACGACGATCCTCGATCCGGCCCTGCCCCTGACGGTCATCGAGTGGGAGGAGTGGGGGAACCCGCTCGAGGACCCCGAGGCCTACGCGCGGATGCGGTCCTACACGCCGTACGAGAACGTTCGCGCCCAGCGCTACCCGGCGATGCTCGTCACGACGTCTCTGAACGACACGCGCGTCTACGTCACGGAGCCGGCCAAGTGGGTCGCGGCCCTGCGCGAGGCGATCCGTGGGATCCCGGACGCCCGCCCCGTCATCTTCCGCACCGAGATGGCAGCCGGCCACGGGGGCCAGTCGGGTCGGTACGACACCTGGCACCAGTGGGCGTGGGAGACCGCCGTGCTCATCGACCTCACCTGAGCCAGTGCACCCTTCCACTCGACTGTGCAGTTCGTGCCGCTCCGCCCGGGAGCCATGACGGACCGAACCCGGTCAAGCCCGGTGGCCACGCCCGAACCGCAGCACCTCGTCCCGTCATTCGTCCCCGCTGTTCCATCCCAGAGGGAGCAGCGGTTGGTGCACCCTCGACGGGACCGGTATTCGGCAGCCGACGAGGCGCCGTCCGCCAGGACGCGGGCTGGTAGGGCCGCAGCCTGAGACGCGGCGTCCCGCTCTGTGGACGCCTCCTAGAATTGGCCCATGATGTCCACCCTCGACCTGCGCGGACGCACGCTCGATGTGCGCTTCCTGCGGGGGGCGCTGCCCCGAGCCGAGTTCGACGTCACGGCGGCCCTGGAGCAGGTGCGGCCGATCTGCGCGGACGTGGAGCATCACGGGGCGCAGGCGTTGCGAGACCTCGGGCAGCGGTTCGACGGGGTACGCCCGGAGCACCTGCGCGTGCCGGTCGAGATCCTCCGGGCGGCCCTGGACCAGCTGGCCCCCGACCTGCGTGCCGCGCTGGAGGAGTCGATCCGGCGGGCCCGCCTTGTCCACGCGGACCAGCGCCGTACCGACACGACGACCGAGGTCGTGCCGGGGGGCACCGTCACCGAGCGCTGGGTCCCCGTCGACCGGGTGGGCCTCTACGTGCCCGGCGGGCTCGCGGTCTACCCGAGCAGCGTCGTCATGAACGTCGTGCCCGCCCAGCTGGCCGGAGTGGGCTCTCTCGCCGTCACGTCGCCGCCGCAGCGGGAGAACACCGGCGTCTTCGCCGGCTACCCCAACCCGACCATCCTGGCCACCTGCGCGCTCCTCGGCGTCGACGAGGTCTACGCGGTCGGTGGAGCGCAGGCCGTGGCGATGTTCGCCTTCGGCTTCGTCGACCACCAGGATGTTCGTGACGGCGTCCCCGTCACCTGTGAGCCCGTCTCGATGGTCACCGGTCCCGGCAACATCTGGGTCGTTGCAGCCAAGCGGCTGCTCAAGGGGCTCATCGGCATCGATGCCGAGGCCGGCCCGACCGAGATCGCGATCCTCGCCGACTCCGGAGCCGACGCCGAGCACGTGGCCGCCGACCTGGTCAGCCAGGCTGAGCACGACCCGCTCGCTGCCTCGGTCCTCGTGACCGACAGCGAGGACCTCGCCGAAGCCGTCGCACGCGCCCTTGCTCGCCGGGTGCCCGCGACGAAGCACGCCGAGCGCGTGGCAGCAGCGTTGCGCGGCAGGCAGTCGCGCATCGTGCTCGTCGACGACGTGGCAGCCGGTCTGGCGGTCGTCAACGCCTATGCCGCCGAGCACCTCGAGATCCAGACCCGGGACGCCGGCGCAGTGGCCGGGGGTGTCCGCAACGCTGGAGCCGTGTTCGTCGGGCCCTACGCACCCGTGAGCCTCGGTGACTACGCCGCGGGGTCCAACCACGTGCTGCCCACGGCCGGTTGCGCCACCCACTCGAGCGGTCTGTCGGTTCAGTCCTTCCTGCGTGGCATCCACGTCATCGAGTACGACGAGGCAGCCCTCCGGGACGTGGCGGGGCACGTCGTGACGCTCGCCCAGGCGGAGGACCTGCCAGCACATGGCGAGGCCGTCACGGCTCGCTTCGGCGACGAGGTGCCCGGATGAACGACTCCTCGGCGACGAGCGAGGCGCGAAGCGAGGTCGGGAGTGTGCCCCGAAACCAGCCCGGGAGCGAGGTCGAGCGACTGCTGCGGCCCGACCTGCGCGGACGCACCGCCTACGGGGCTCCCCAGCTGGACGTGCCCGTGTGCCTCAACACCAACGAGAGCTCATACCCCGTCCCCGACGTAGTGGTCAGGGCCGCCCTGGACGCGCTCGAGGGCGACCTCGTCGGCCTCAACCGCTATCCCGACCGCGAGTTCACCGACCTGCGCAAGGCCCTGACGGCGTACCTCCGGAGGCAGGCCGGTGTCGCGATCACCCCCCAGCAGCTCTGGGCCGGCAACGGCTCCAACGAGGTCCTCTCACACCTCGTGCAGGCGTTCGGCGGCCCGGGGCGCACCGCGCTCGGTTTCACGCCGAGCTACTCGATGCACCCCATCATCACGGAGACGCTCGGCACGACGTGGGTCGACGGCCTCCGGGAGGCGGAGACCTTCGATCTGACGGCTGAGTCCGCGGCAGCACAGGCTCGCCAGCACGACCCGTCGATCGTCTTCCTCTGCTCGCCGAACAATCCCACCGGCACCGCGCTGCCGTTCGAGGTCATCGGCGCCGTCCTTGCCGCGGCTCCCAACGCCGTGGTCGTCGTCGACGAGGCCTACGCGGAGTTCGCCCGGCCCGGCACGCCGAGCGCCCTGAGCCTGCTCTCCGACAACCCGCGGCTGGTGGTGACCCGAACCATGAGCAAGGCGTTCGCCTTCGCGGGCGGCCGCCTCGGGTACCTCGTCGCCTCCGCGGAGCTGGTCGATGCGCTTCGGCTCGTGCGGCTGCCCTACCACCTGTCCACCCCGACCCAGACCATCGCGCGCGTCGCCCTCGAACACGCCGAGCTGATGCTGTCCACCGTTGATGCCATCAAGTCCGAGAGAGACCGCATCGTCAGCGACCTCGCTGCGCTGGGGGTGACCCCCGTTCCGAGCGACTCGAACTTCGTGCTCTTCGGCGGCCTGCCCGACGAGAAGGCGACGTGGCACGCTCTCCTCGACCGCGGCATCCTCGTCCGCGACGTCGGCATCCGCCACCACCTGCGGGTCACGGCGGGTACGCCGGAGGAGACGACTCGGTTCCTCGCCGCCATGGCGGAGCTGGCGCCGACCCATGTCGGGCCGTTGGCCACCCCGAGCACCGTCCACCCCCTACCCTTCGAGACCGCCGAGGACGACGCATGACACCAGGCAGCAGGACGGCCACGATCGCTCGGACGACCAAGGAGTCGTCGATCGAGCTGACCCTCGACCTCGACGGGACGGGGGAGTCCGACGTCTCGACCGGCGTCCCGTTCTACGACCACATGCTGGCCTCCTTGGCCAAGCACTCCCTCATCGACCTCAGCGTCAAGGCGACCGGTGACATCGACGTCGACGTGCACCACACGGTCGAGGACACCGCGATCGTCCTCGGCCAGGCGCTGCGAGAGGCACTGGGCGACAAGGCGGGCATCTCCCGGTTCGGCGATGCCACCGTCCCGCTGGACGAGGCGCTGGTGCACGCCGTCGTCGACGTCGCCGGCCGACCCTACGTGGTCCACGAGGGCGAGCCGGAGGGCCAGCAGTACGTCCTCATCGGCGGCCACTTCACCGGCTCGATGACCCGCCACGTCCTCGAGTCGTTCGCCTACAACGCTGGTCTGTGCCTCCACGTGCGCGTCCTCGCCGGTCGCGACCCCCACCACATCGTCGAGGCCCAGTTCAAGGCGGTCGCGCGCGCCCTGCGATCAGCCATCGCCCCGGACGAGCGGGTCATCGGGATCCCGAGTGCCAAGGGGGCGCTCTGAGCATGCCGACGCCACCCCGCGTCGTCGTCCTCGACTACGGCAGCGGCAACGTGCGCTCCGCCGTGCGCGCCCTCGAGCGCGTGGGCGCAGCGGTGGATCTCACGGCCGACCCGCGCATCGCGCTGGAGTGCGACGGCCTCTTCGTGCCGGGCGTCGGCAACTTCCACGCCTGCATGACCGGCCTGCGCGCCGCGCACGGCCCCCGGGTCATCGGCCGCCGGCTCAGCGGTGGTCGACCGGTGCTGGGGATCTGCGTGGGCATGCAGGTCATGTTCGACGGCTCCGCGGAGCCAGCGGAGCGCCCCGAGCCCGGCCTGTCCGAGTGGCCCGGCACCGTCGAGCGTCTCCCCGCCCGGATCGTCCCGCACATGGGCTGGTCCGAGGTCACGGTCGGCGAGCGGTCCCGGCTGTTCGCGGGCGTCGAGGCGGAGCGCTTCTACTTCGTGCACTCCTACGCGGTCCAGACGTGGGAGCTCGAGGCGACGGGAGCCTTCGCGGCGGTGGCTCCGGTCGTGACCTGGGCCGAGCACGGCGCCCCCTTCGTCGCGGCCGTGGAGAACGGCCCGCTCAGCGCCACGCAGTTCCACCCCGAGAAGTCAGGGGATGCCGGCCTGCACCTGCTCGAGAACTGGGTGCGATCGCTGTGATGCGCACGCTGACGGACCATGGGCTGGGATGGCACTCAGGGGGCGGGGAGCCGGCGTCGCCGCGCAAGCCAGCCCAGCGGCATACTGAGTCAACGAATTGAACTGAGCCACAAGGAGAGTCGACGTGACAGAACAGCCCCGACTGGAGCTCCTCCCGGCCGTCGACATCGCCGGTGGGCAGGCAGTGCAGCTCGTCCAGGGAGTCGCAGGCAGCGGCGGGCGGTTCGGCGACCCATGGGAGGCGGCCAAGGCGTGGCAGGACCAGGGCGCCGAGTGGATCCATCTCGTGGACCTGGACGCGGCGTTCGGCCGAGGCAACAACCGGGACCTCATCGACACGATCGTCGGACGGCTCGACATCTCGGTTGAGCTCTCCGGAGGCATCCGAGACGCCGAGTCGCTCGACGCGGCCCTCGCAACCGGATGTCGCCGGGTCAACATCGGCACCGCCGCGCTGGAGGAACCCGAGTGGACCGGTCGGATCATCGCCGAGCACGGCGACCGCGTGGCCGTCGGCCTCGACGTGCGAGGGACGACGCTGGCCGCACGGGGCTGGACCCGTGAGGGCGGTGACCTCTGGGAGACGCTCGAGCGGCTCGACCGTGAAGGCTGTGCGCGTTATGTGGTCACCGACGTGAACAAGGACGGCATGCTCCAGGGGCCGAACGTCGACCTGCTGCGCCGGGTGTGCGAGCGGACCGAGCGACCGCTCGTCGCCTCCGGCGGGGTCTCGACACTGGAGGACATCCGCGTGCTGCGGAGCCTCGTTGCCGAGGGGGTCGAGGGGGCCATCATCGGGTCGGCCCTCTACCGTGGGGCCTTCACGCTGCCCGACGCGCTCGACCTGGCCGGACGGCCCGAGCGATGACCACCCCGTTCGCGCACGTCGACGACGAGGGGCGGGCCTCCGACTCCGTCGGCCAGGCCTGGGAGGGCAAGACGATCCCCACCCACGGGTTCGCCGAGGACCGCGGAGAGGCCGACGCGGGCCTGGTTGACGCGCTCCTGGCCTGCGCCGACAGCCCCACGCCGGAGGCGGAGACCGAGCTGATGTCCCGGGTCGCGCTGGCCCGCTGGCTGGTGCCCGTGGTCGCCGTGCCGACCGAGGTCGACGAGGACGGCCGGCTCGCCACCGACACGCGCAGCGACATGGCAGCTGTGATCCTGACCGCCCCGGACGGCCGACGGGCCCTGCCGCTGTTCAGCAGCCTGGAGTCGCTCGCGGCGTGGGACCCGGCCGCGCGCCCCGTTCCGGTGCGGGCGGCCGCCGCCGCCCAAGCCGCCATCACCGAGTCATGCGACGTGCTGGCCGTCGACATCTCGTCACCGCGCGCGACCGTGCTCCGCTCCAGCATGCTGTGGGCCCTGGCGCAGGAACGCGCCTGGCTTCCGGCCCATCGCGACGACCACGTGGCACGGGCGGTCCGGATGGCGGTGGCACAGGAGCCGCTCGTGAGCGGCCATCACGTCGAAGCCGGCGAGCCCGCCGGTGCCGGCGCCCTGCGCGTCGTGCTCCTGCTGCCGCCCGGTCTCGACCAGGACGTCGTGAGCGAGGTAGCCACCCGGATCGGCGAACGGATTGCGACCGACGGCGAGACGCGTGCGAGGATCGACTCGCTGACATTCGCCCTCGAAGCCGCCACCTGACTCGTGGCCTGACTCGCAGGAGGCCACCGTGAGCGCGACCCTCGGCTTCGTCGCCGACCCGGTCCTCGACGCCCAGCGTCGCCGTGACCTGCGGCGGATGCGGCTCGTCGCGACCGGACTGCTCGTCTTCGCGGCCATCGTCTACGTCATCACCCGGGGTCACGATGACGGCTGGCTCGGCTTCGTCAACGCCGGTGCGGAGGCGTCCATGGTCGGTGCCTGCGCAGACTGGTTCGCCGTCACGGCGTTGTTCCGCCACCCGCTGGGCCTGCCGATCCCGCACACGGCGCTCATCCCGCGCAAGAAGGAGATGATCGGCCGAAGTCTCGAGGAGTTCGTCGGCGAGAACTTCCTCCACGAGGAGATCATCCGGGAGCGGGTCCTCGACGCCGAGCCGACCCGGCGCGCCGCGGAGTGGGTGCTGACCGACAACCACGCCAAGCGTCTCGTCGACGAGGTGGCCACCGTCGGCGCCCACGCCCTGCACCGGATCCCGGACGGCGACATCCAGGCGGTCATCGAGCAGGCCGTGCTGCCCCGGCTCATCCAGGAGCCGGTCAGCTCACTCGCAGGTGGCCTCCTCGAGCAGGTCGTGCGCGACGGCTCGCATGCGGGCCTCGTCGACCTGACGCTCGACGAGATGGCGGCGTGGCTCGTCGTCAACGAGGACCTCTTCGAGTCCCTCATCGTCCAGCGAGCGCCGGCGTGGGTGCCGGACGCCGTGAACGACCTCGTCGCCCGCCGGATCCACACCGAGGCCCTCAAGTGGCTCGCCGACATCCGCCGCGAGCCGAGGCATGACGTCCGCATCGCATTAGACAAGCTGCTCACCGATCTCGCCGACAACCTGCAGCACGATCCGGTGACCCAGGAGCGCGCCGAGCGGCTCAAGGAGCGGGTGCTCTCACACCCGCAGGTGTCGGTGACCGCCATGTCCCTCTGGCAGTCCTTCCGGGCCGTGGCCATCGCCGCTCTGGAGGACGAGGACGGGCCCGTTCGGCAGCGCGGCATCGAGGAGGTCACGTTGCTCGGCCAGCGGCTCCTGGGCGACCCAGACCTGAGGGCCCGCATCGACGCGCGGATCTGCGATGCCGTCGTCTACGGCGTGGAGCGCTACGGGACCGAGCTCACACGCGTCATCAGCCATACGGTGGACCGGTGGGACGGCCGCGAGACGGCCGAGCGGGTGGAGCTGCACGTCGGGCGGGACCTGCAGTTCATCCGCATCAACGGCACGCTCGTCGGCGGCCTCATCGGGGTGTTGATCCACGGCGCGTCCGTGCTCCTGAACTGAGCGGATCGAGAGAGCAGCTCGCGGCACGCCCCGCCAGATGAGGGTGCAGCTCGCGAAACCCGGGGCGTCGCGAACTGCACCCTCGTCGTGGCTCAGGCCGAGCGCTGGTAGGCGCGGAAGGCCTGGGTGGCCAGCCAGCTCATGACCAGTGCGAGTGCCGCAAGGGCGCCCAGGCGGGGCCACACCGCTGACCAGTCGGTGGCGGCGGACAGGCCCTCACGGCTGACGACGACGGCCCAGTCGAGCGGGTTGTACGTCGCGATGGTGCGCAGCCACGCCGGCGCGAGGTCGGGATCCATGATGGCCGACGAGAGGAACACGAGCGGCAGGGACAGCAGCTGGCTGATCCCGATGAGGGCGTTCTGGTCGCGGGCCAGGAGGGCGACCGCGTTGGACATCGCGGCGAAGACCACCGTGAGCAGCGCGGCCGACACGAAGGTCAGGCCAATGCCGACCAGTGGACGCTCGAACCGAGCCCCGGCGGCATACCCGATCACGATGATCACGGCCGTCTGGACGACCGAGACGATGCCCTGGTAGAGGACGGTGCCGTTGATCATCGCCCCGCGGCGCACCGGCGAGGCCAGCATGCGGTCCATCACCCCAAGGTTCATGTCCTCGATGTACACCGTGCCCGCCCAGGCGGCAGAGAGCAGTGCCGTCATGGCCACGACACCGGGGGTGAGGAACTCGAGGTAGGAGCTGCCGCCACTGCCGAACCCGGGGATCTGGACGACCTTCTCGAACAGGGCACCGAAGAGGAGCAGCCAGATCGCGGGCTGGATGAGGGTGATGAGGACGAAGGCCGGCTGCCGCACGAGGGCCGTCAGCGACCGCTTCGTCAGCAGGGTTGAATGGGCGACCAAGGTCGTCATCAGGCCACCGCCTCGAACGCCCGCCCCGCATGCCGCAGGTAGACGTCGTCGAGCGACGGGCGGGCCACGGTCGCCGACGCGACCACGACACCGGCCCGTTCCAGCACCGCGAGGGCCGACGGGACCACCGCTGCACCATGGTCCGTCCGGGCCCGGACGACCCGTCCCTCGTGGGTGACCTCGCGCAGGTCCGGATGCGCGGCGAGGCGAGCGGCTGCGACACCGGCCGCCGCGGTGTCCGCCACCTCGACGACGACGCTGTCACCACGAAGCTGGCTCTTGAGCAGCTCCGGAGTCCCCTCCGCGACGATCTGGCCGTGGTCGACGATGGCGAGCCGGTCGGACAGGTGGTCCGCCTCGTCGAGGTAGTGCGTCGTGAGCAGGACCGTCACCCCGGTGTCTCCGTCTTGCTCGGTACCGGTGGCCATGCGAGCGATCTCGCCCCACATCTGGGCGCGCGCCTCCGGGTCGAGCCCGGTCGTCGGCTCATCCAGGAAGAGGACCGACGGGCGATTGACGAGGCCGATCGCGACGTCCAGCTTGCGGTTCATGCCGCCGCTGTACGTCTTGGTCAGGCGATCCGCCGCATCCACGAGGCCGAACCGGTCGAGCAGCTCGTCCGTCCGCCTTCGCGCCTCCCGACGGTCGAGGCCGTGGATGCGGGCGGCCATCTCGAGGCTCTCGCGGCCGGTCATCATCGGGGCGGCCGAGGGCTTCTGGGACACGAGGCCGATGGAGCGCCTGACCGCGGCCGGATCGGCGAGTGCATCGACTCCCGCCACCCGGACCGATCCCGAGTCCGGTCGCGACAGGGTGGCAAGGATGCGCACGGTGGTGGACTTGCCGGCGCCGTTCGGCCCGAGCAGCCCGAAGACCTCTCCCGGTCGGACCCGGAGCGTGAGCCCGCCGAGGGCCCGGACCGGCTCGCGGCGGCGCCCGGAGGGAAACGACTTGATGAGGTTCTGCGCCTCGATCGCGTGTGGTCGGTCGTCCGGCGCGTTGGCGCGTTGGGTGGTGGGCTCGGCCGCGCTCGCTCGATGCGGCGCAGTCGGGGGATGGGACATGGTGACTCCTTCACGGACCGTTCGGTCCTGGTTGGGAGTCGGGCCCCGCGCTGCCACTAGTCTGGACATGGGCCTTGAGCTGCCGTGCCAGCGCGTCTGGGACCGACTCGAGGATCGGCCCCCGGTCAGGCGTTGCCGCGCCGGGCCGGGGGTTCTCTGGCCGCTCCTACGGAGCGGGGTCGTAGGGGCCCTTGTCGGGCTCGAGGATCCGTGCCTCCTCTCCGAGCAGGTCGCCGGCATTGGCCAGGATCTCCTGCATGGGCATTCCTGATGCGCGCAGCTCGTGCAGGCGCCTCCAGCCGCTCGTGCCGCCGAGGGTCTCGGTTCGGATGTCGGACGCCAGTCGGGCCGCGAAGTCCCGCTCGGCGCGCACCCTGGTCGCTCGGTAGATGGCCTCGATGAGGAACACGTCCGGGAGTCCGTGCTCCCGGGACCAGTCCAGGGACGACTGGATGCGGCGCTCCTCGAGGTCGAGCCGGGCGGTGCGCTCCTCGAGCAGCGCCGCCGTCTCGTCCGGCGGCAGGCCGGCCATGAGTGACAGCGCCGACTCGAAGGAGTCCGGTTCGGAGCCGGGCGTGCGGAGCAGGTCGGCAAGCCAGTCCTCGAACTCCGCCTCTCCGTCCTGGGTGATCGCGTAGATCGTCCGCTCGGGTCGGTTGCCCTCCCGGATCCGCTCCTGCTCGACGATCAGACCGTGCTTCTCCAAGGCTGCCACGACGGAGTAGAGGGACCCGAAGTTGAGCTTGATGCTCTCCTCCTTGCCACGCTGGCGCAGGGTCGAGGAGATCTCGTAGGGATGCATCGGCCGCTCTCCGAGGCAGGCGAGGACCGCCAGGGCGAGAGGGTTGTTGACGCGGCGACGGCTCATGACTCCTCCGAATCGGATACTTGAGTCAGAGTATTCGAGCCAGAGCTCCGCGGCAAGGCCATTTGCCGTCGCCCGTGAAGGAGCGTCGGCAGCCCCTCCTACCAACGGATGACCCGGCCTCGTCGGTTGGTGCCGCGCGAGACGCGGCTTTCCGACGACGCGAAGGAGGAGGGCGGGCTCCTAGCGTCGAAGGCATCAGGAAGTCCGCCGCAAACCCAAACCTGGAGTCCTCATGACCCCCGCAACTCGGCTCACCGACACCACCGACACCACCGATGCTGCCGCCACTGCCGGCAGCGCCGCCAGCGCCGTCAGCGCGGACCGGCCGACCCCGGACGCGTCGTTTGAGCCACCGCAGTACTCACTCGCACGGGTCCTCGGCACCTGGGCCGCCGCGGCACTGCCGATGGCGTGCCTGGCCTGGGTCGTCGCTCCACGACTGTGGACGTCGTTCGACGGACCGAGCGCCGGGCCGCGTGCCCTCATCCTGTGTCTCACCCTTGGTCTCGTCTGGCAGTTCCTTCTCGTCGCCGCGCTCGTGCGTCGCGAGCAGGGCACTCTGCGATGGGGTGTCGTCAAGGAGGCTCTCTGGCTACGCGCGCCGCGCAGCCCGCGCACCGGACGGCGGGGCGGGTGGCTCTGGCTGCTCATCATCCCGCTGGTGCTCGGCATTGCGGCCAAGGAGATGCTCGTCAACCTCCCGGTCCCCGTGCCGGCAGACCGTGATCTCGGGCTGTTCCTCCGCTCCGACGCGGGAGGGGAGTTCTTCTCGGGCAACTGGACGTGGTTCGCCCTGCTCGTGACGATGTGGGTCTTCAACACCGTCCTCGGCGAGGAGCTGCTCTTCCGTGGGCTGCTGCTGCCTCGCATGCGGCGGGCCTGCGGGCGATGGGACTGGGTCGTCAATGGCCTGCTCTTCACGGCCTACCACCTGCACGTTCCGTGGGCCATGCCGAAGGCCCTGCTCGACATGCTGATCGTGGCCTATCCGTCTCGGCGCTATCGCAGCACGGTTCTGGGCATCGCAGCGCACAGCGTCCAGTCGGTCGTCTTCGCGATCCTGGTGCTCCTCCTTGTCCTTCGCTGAGGACGCCCTCGGGCACGGCTGGGCTGAGCCGAGCGCAGAAGGGGCCGGGCGGCCGACTCCCGGAAG
>NZ_DATEEY010000168.1:0-4657 GCF_035280925.1 Intrasporangium sp.
CGAGCCGAAGGCGCTTCCGCGACCTCCACGTCCCCGGCCGTCCCCTACTGATGCCCAACCCCTGGGATCCCGGCTCCGCGAAGGTGCTGGAGAGCCTGGGCTTTCACGCCTTGGCGACGACGAGCGCCGGCTTCGCTGGCACCGTTGGCCGGCTGGACGGCCGCGTCACACGGGACGAGGCGCTCGGCCATGCCGAGCAGGTCGTGGCCGCGGTGAGCGTGCCCGTCAGCGCAGATCTGGAGAGCTGCTTCGCTGCGGACCCCTCGGGGGTCGCCGAGACCGTGCGGCTCGCCGCGGCAACCGGTCTGGCCGGCTGCTCCATCGAGGACTACGACCGGGACACCGGTGCACTGTTCCCCATCGAGGCGGCAGCCGAGCGCGTCGCCGCCGCGGCAGAGGCCGCCCACGACGGTCCTGACCCGCTCGTCCTGACCGCTCGGGCAGACGGCGGCCTGCATGGCCTCGAGGACGTGGACGACACCATCGCACGGCTGCGTGCCTTCGAGGGGGCCGGCGCCGACGTGCTCTACGCGCCGGGCGTCTCCGGCGTCGCCGACCTCCGGCGAATCCTCGAGGCGGTGTCCCTCCCGGTCAACGTCCTCGCCCTTCCCGATGCGCCCAACGTGGCCGAGCTCGCTGAGCTCGGCGTCGCCCGGGTGTCGGTGGGATCTGGGTTCTTCCTCGCCGCCATGGGGGCGCTTGCCACGGCCGGACGGGAGCTGCTCGACGAGGGCTCCTACCAGTTCTGGGACTCGGCCGGCCTGGGTGGGGAGGCAACCGGAGCGGCGTTCTCCTGAACGGGGTCAGGAGAGCTGTCAGCGGACGACCATGACCGGGGAGGTCGCGTGATGGATGACGGTGTGGCTCACGGACCCGAGCAGCATCCCTGCGAAGCCACCGCGACCGCGTGAGCCGACGACGACCAGTCCAGCGCCCTCACCGGCTCGAGCGATGGCGAGCCCGGGGGTGTCCTCGACCACCTCCGAGCTGACCTGGAGGCCGGGGAAGCGATCGTGGATCCGCTCGACGAGGTCCCGCGTCGCGTCCTCGGCGTAGACCCGGAACTCCTCCTGGAAGCGTGCGTCATACATCGTGTACGTGTCGCCGTACACCATGGGTGCCAGCTCCGGCTGGGCCTGGGGGTCGAGGGCCGTCGGCTGGATGACCCGGACGACATGGAGCTCGGCACCGGCGTCGGCGGCGACCTGGACCGCTCGGTCGAGCGCATGGAGCGCCGACTCGGAGTCGTCCACGCCGACGACGACCCGGTGCTCCGCGTCTGGATGGAGCGATGCGTCACCCCGCACGACGACGGCTGGGCACGCGGCGTGCGCAGTGACGTTGTACGACGTCGACGCGAGCAGGCCGCCCATGATCCGGCCCCGGCCATGCGAGCCGGTGACGACGAGATGGGCGGTCTCGCTCTCCTCCACCAGGCCTCCGGCGGCACTGTCGAGCACGCTCTTGCAGGTGACCGCCTCGCGTCCGAGCACTGCAACGGCACGTGCCGCGGCCGCCTCGGCGACCTGGTGGGCGACGCTCGCCAAGAGCTCGTTCTGCCCATCCGGCACCGCCGGCCCGAGCGCGGGGACGTGGGCGAGGCCATAGCAGTGCAGGATCGTCAGCGGACGCGACTCCCGGCGAGCCGTCTCGATGGCCCAGGTGACGGCCGGCTCCGACCCCTCCGTGCCGCTGTAGCCGACGACGATCCGCCGGCTGTCCGGCGCCTCCTCGGTGGAACCGGTGTGCTCGCTCAATGGTCAGCCCTTCCACGCCGAGCCGGCCGCCGGGACCGGCCACGAACCCATTATCGCCTCATCACCTCCACACACCCACCGCCACACCGATGGGGCCGTTGTGTCCCGCCTCGAGTCAGGTCCCCGATCTGCCGCAGGTCACGTTGGAGGTCACGTTGCAGGCACGTCGCAGGCACGTCGCGGCCATGTCGCAGCGGCGCTGGGGGCTGAGCACGGGTCCGATGGCCGGCTGCAACGCGACTCGCGATGTGAAGGATCAACTACCCCTGAGGAGGAGCGGGAGTGCGCGCCGGGTCGCGGAGCGAGCCCAGCGGCATACGGCCAGTCCTCGTGCACCACGCTCAGACCGGGCGTTTGGCCGGTGCGTTCTCCAAGGTCAGGTCGGGATCCCGCTCGACGACGTCGCCGAGGACCTCGTCGACGAGGGCGACCAGCTCGGGAGCCAGCGAGACGCCGGCCGCCCTGACGTTCTCCCTCACCTGCTCCGGTCGGGACGCGCCGATGATGGCGGAGGCGACGTTCGGGTTGTGCAGCACCCAGGCGACGGCCAGCTGGGCCATCGTGAGCCCGGCCTGGTCGGCGACGGGCCGCAGCGCCTGGACCCGCTCGAGGACGTCGTCCCGGAGGAACCGCTTGACGAAGTCCGCCCCGCCCTTGTCATCGGTGGCCCGTGAGCCCTCGGGGACCGGCTGGCCCACCACGTACTTGCCGGTGAGCACGCCTTGCGCGACCGGGCTGAAGACGATCTGGCTCACGCCGAGCTCCTCGCTCGTCGGGATGACCTCGTCCTCGATGACCCGCCACAGCATCGAGTACTGCGGCTGGTTCGAGACGAGCTGGAAACCCAGCTCGCGGCTCAGCTTGACGCCGTCACGGATCTGGTCCGCGGTCCACTCGCTGACCCCGATGTAGAGGGCCTTGCCCTGACGCACGACGTCGGCAAAGGCCTGCATCGTCTCGGCCAGCGGTGTCTCGGTGTCGTACCTGTGCGCCTGGTAGACGTCCACGTAGTCGGTCTGGAGGCGCCGGAGCGACCCGTTGATCGATTCCATGATGTGCTTTCGCGACAGGCCGGTGTCGTTCTTGCCCTTGGGGCCCGTTGGCCAGTAGACCTTGGTGAGGATCTCCAGGCTCTCGCGCCGCTCGCCCTTGAGGGCCTCGCCGAGCACCACCTCCGCCGCCGTGTTGGCGTACGTGTCCGCGGTGTCGAAGGTCGAGATCCCTGCATCGAGCGCAGCGCGGACGCACTGGACGGCGACGTCGTTCTCGACCTGGGAGGCGTGCGTCAGCCAGTTGCCGTAGGTGATCGTCGAAACCTTGAGCCCGCTGTTTCCGAGGTACCTGTAGTCCATGGAGACACCGTAGGGCTGCCCGGCGGGGCCAGCCCAGGTGGCGCCTCCCGCAGCCCTACCGCCGCTCCGCCCCGGCGTGATCGGTCTGCTCGCGAATGGCTTCCTGCTCGTCGATGAGCTTGGCCCGGCTCTGCGCCTTCTTCTCCGAGGCCTTGGTGCCCCGAGGCGGGAGCTGGATCGCCTCCTCGGCAGCCATGCCGGCCTGCAGCTCCCGGCCGCGCTCGAGCTCCGCGTCCACCTCCGCGCCGAACAGGAGGGCGAGGTTCATCAGCCACATCCAGAGCAGGAAGATGATGACGCCGGCCAACGACCCGTACGTCTTGTCGTAGTTGCTGAAACCAGCGACGTAGAATCCGAACCCGATGGAGGCGACGATGGCCACGACGATGGCGATGGCCGCGCCCACCGACAGCCAGCGGAAGCGTGGCTGCTGGACATTCGGGGTCGCCCAGTAGAGCAGCGCGACCATGACGATGACCAGTAGGAGGATGACGGGCCACTTCACGATGCTCCACACCGTGACGGAGGCCTCCCCCAGACCGATGGCATCCCCCACGGCGCGGGCGAGGCCCCCGGACAGGACGAGTCCGAGCAGGATCAGCGCCGCCATGATGACGAAGACGATCGTGAGGGCGAGGTTGAGCGGCCGCAGCACGAAGAACGGCCTGCCCTCGTCGATGTCGTAGATGCGGTTCATCGCACGGCCGAACGCGCCGATGTAGCCGGACGCCGACCAGATCGCGACGATGAGGCCGATGGCGAGGGTCAGGCCCGCACGGTTGGAGTTGACCATCTCGGTGATCGGGCCACGCAGCGTGTCCGCGGAGTCGCCCTGCCCCACCGCCTCGAGAATCTCGAGAAGGGCATCGACCGTCGACTGGCCCTGACCGAAGACGCCGAGCAGCGAGACGAGCGCGAGGAGCCCGGGGAAGATCGAGAGGACGCCGTAGTACGTCAGGCCAGCGGCCAGGTCCATGCACTCGTCGTGGCTGAACTCGTGGGTCGCCCGCTTGAGGCTGACCATCCAGATGCGACGGCGCAGGTCCGGGGGCGATTCCGGCTTGCTTGGGTCGTCGGGCGGAATGGCGGTGTCAGCGCGGTCCTCGCTCTTGCCCTCGTTCATGTTCCGCCTCCTTCGACCTCATCTCGCAGTCGAGCGCTCCTTACCCACCGGGCATGGGTCGCACACGAGCCGGACCGGGTCACCACAGGACTGCCTCCCAAGGATCGGCTGTGCGAAGGTTGACGAGCATGTACCTCGAGCGCACCAGCCCCAACGACCTCACCACGCTGGCCACCGACCACGGTCCGGTGCCGATGAACATTGCTGCCGCACTCGTCATCGACGGCGGCTCGGACCTGGGCCTGCCCACGGTTCGTGGCCTGCTGGAGGCACGCGTGCCGCGGGTGCCGCGCCTGCGTCAGCGGATCCACGACACGCCATTGGGTCACGGCCGTCCGGTCTGGGTCGATGATGCGAGCTTCGACCTCGACCGCCACCTTGCCGAGATCCGGCTCGGGAGGCCCCACGCGGGCGCGAACCGCGAG
>NZ_DATEEY010000169.1:0-18424 GCF_035280925.1 Intrasporangium sp.
CCACCCCAGGACCGCGGCCCACCCGGAGCTCGTCGCCGGACGCATCAGCCGCCGGAGGTCGCCGACCTCGAACCTGCCATCCGGGAAACGCCGCCGCGCTTCGGCCACCATCGCGGGCGAGAGGTCGATCCCCACCGCGTCGGCCCCACCGTCCGCCAGATACGCCGTGACGTGGCCCGGACCCGAGCCGACCTCCACCACGGGCTCTTCGCCCGCGTGCGCGATCACCCGATCCAGCAGCCAGCGCTCGAACGGCAGCCCCCGCAGCTCGTCCACCAAGGCATCGGCATACGCGGTGGCAACCGCGTCATACGACGTGCGTACGCGAGCGTCCCGCGCCTCCGCACCGTCGGCAACCACGACCTCCCGGTCGACGCCCGCGGGCGGCACCACGTCGGCAAGGTACGGAACGGGGCCGAGGAGGTGGACCCAGCGTCGGTCCTTCTGGCCGGGTTGCCGCTCGAGCTCACGCACGAGCGGCTGGGCGCGCGACGCCATCCCGCGCAGGCACGCCTCGACCTCGGATCGGTCAGCAAAACCGTGCAGCCGTTCCGTTCGAGTCCGCAGCTCACCGGGGGCTTGCGCGCCACGCAGCAGCAACACCGTGAGGAGCGCGCGTTCGTCCGGGTCGAGCCCGAGCCGCTCGTCGAGGATCTGGTGGTACTTGAGGGTGCGTCGGCCGGTGTCGGCCCACACAATCCGAACCAGCCCCCGATCCCGGAGGGCACGGGCGGTTCGCTCGACGGTCTCGTCGTCGAAGTCGACGACGGGCTCCCGGTTGCTCGTCTGGTTGCACGCGGCCCGCAGCGCGTTGGCCGTGAGGGGGTACGAAGCCGGCACCGTCGCCTGCTTCTCCAGGAGGCTGCCCAGCACGCGCTGGTCCTCGGGACCCAGGACAGGGAGCTCGCTCACCTCCACGACCCTAGAGCCGTTTGCCCTCGGCGTCCCAGCGCGGGAGGAGCGGGTGGCCACGTCCGTCGGGAAGCGAGCTCAGCGGCATACGGACCATGCCGTATGCCGCTGAGCTGGGTGGGTCTCGATCGTGAGCTGGGCGCCCCCTCGCTCACCAGCGGTTGCGTACGTCCTCCGCCCACCCGTAGACGTCGGCGACGGACACCCAACGGCCGTGCTCGTCCCGCGCTCGCCCGGACCACGTCCCGAAGCACTGGTGCGTGCTCGACGAGACGACCACGAAATCGGTGACCGACTCCCGGACGTGCTCGGGCGTGAAGGTGAGGTCGACGGCCTCGCCGCGCACGCGCCAGGGCGCCATCCAGTTCTCCGGGTCGTACTCCCACGCGAGCTCTTCGCTCACCTTGGTGAGCCGGCCGTCGACGAGCAGGGCGTTCTCGACCGAGCCGGTGCCGTCGGTCCAGCGCCCGCCGACCTGGATCCCGATGACGTGCCCGTTGGTGACTCCCGAGCCGGCGCCCCAGTTCCAGTGGACCGCGCGCGGCCACCGCCCACGGCCGTGGTCGTGCGTCGCCCACGACACCCCGGCGGGGAACGGCTCCGGGTGCCCGTCGACGAAGATCGTGCCCTCGGCGGGGCGGGCGACGTCCTTGACGGTGTACTGGAAGCGCCGCCTGCTCCACGGCACGACGACCCCGAGGGACTCGTGCCCCTCCGGACGGTGCGCGCGGATGTCGACCCGGACGCGCTCACCGACGGCACGGAGGCGCGTGCCGCCGTCGACCTCGTCGATGTCGATGCGCACCGCGAGGGTCCGGGCGCGGACTGCGCCGCGCCCGAGGGTCCCGGGCAGGGTCGCGCTGCCGCCGAGCAGGCCGACGGCCTCGTGTGCGATCTCGACGCCGGTGCGGCGGTCGAGCAGCCAGATCGAGTGGAGGGCGGCGTAGTCGAGGTCGGACACGGTGAGCGCCACGACATGCGTCGGAGTCGTCACCGCCCAGTACTCCCACCGCTTGGTCCGGCCCCACGCGCGCCGTCCGCGGCCCACTCCGTCCGTGACGATCAGGGGAGTGCGGGTCCAGCCCACCGCGTCGGGGTTGAGACGACCGTCGGGGAGGGTGAGCAGCACCGGCGCCGTGAGCTCGCGCTCGGGGACGGGACGATGCGCGAGTGGTTGCGGGAGGGGAACGTCGGCCACCTGCCGAACTCTATGTGGCCCGCTGCGTGGCCCTCCGGGCGGGACTCGTCTGCCTGCCGAAGGACTCAGGACTCGCTTTCCGCGAGCCACTCGAGAGCCGTCTCACGCTCATGTGCGGGGAAGGCCCTGGCCTCGCCCGGCATGGCCCACGCGAACATGGTGAGGCCGTCGCGCATCCACTTGTGGTCGGTGACAAGGGCGATGCGTTCCCACGCGCTGAGGTTCCGGACTCCCATTCGGAGGTCCTGCCAGACCGCCCCGGCTTCGACGCCGTCGAAGCTGCCGGTGAAGTCGAGCAGGATGCGGATCTGGCCTGAACCGGCACTCGCGGCTTCGATGGCCGGTACGAGCACCTTGGTGTAGTCGTCGGTCGTCAGCTTGCCGCTCGCGGTGAAACCGACGACACCATCGGGCATTCCGTCAAGGACGTGGATCATCACTGGCTCCTACTCGTATTGGACCAACGATCACGAGCCCACTCTGGACTCGGAGGCGGAGTCGCCCTACGACCCAGTGTGGATGCTCCAGTCGTTGGTTCCCAGCCGTCGCTGAAGGCGCGGACACAATGTCCTCATGCGCCACGACGGGATCGACCAGCTGGCTGACGCGGCAATCGCCCTCGTGGGCGAGCGGCGTCGCGCCCTGCTCGGCATCGCGGGAGCACCGGGGGCGGGGAAGTCCACCCTCGCCGAGGCTCTCCTGGTCAGGGTCGCTGCCACGCAGGGCACGGATTGGGTGGCGCACGTGCCGATGGACGGCTTCCACCTCGCCGACGTCCAGCTCGAGCGGCTCGGTGCCCGCGGCCGCAAGGGCGCCCCGGACACGTTCGACGCCGACGGCTATGCAGACCTGTTGCGCCGCCTCCTCGATCACCCGGACCAGCCCATCTACGCGCCGGGTTTCGAGCGCACCCTCGAGCAACCGATCGCCGCGGCCGTGGTCGTCCCACCCAGTGCCCGCCTCGTGGTCACCGAGGGCAACTACCTGCTCCTGCCGCAGCCACGTTGGGAGGCCGCTCGCGCACAGCTCACCGAGGCCTGGTACGTCACCACCCATGACGACGCGCGGCAGGCCCGCCTCGTCGACCGCCACGTCGCCTTCGGCAAGGACGCCGAGTCAGCGGCTCGTTGGGTGCGCGAGACCGACGAGGCCAACGCGGCGCTCATCTCCTCGGCCTCACACCGCGCCGACCGCCTCATCGTCAACACGCCCGACGGCTGGGTCTGCTGACAGGCGCCATGCCGGACTGAATGTTTTTGGGACTCAGATGGGTTCGCGCGGAACGATGGGCAGCTGCTCGGCGATGCCGACGGCACCCTCGAGGGCGGCGGCGACCGCCAGCAGCTGCCCTTCCGAGCCGGGACGCCCGACGAGCTGCACACCCACGGGCAGCCCCTCCGACGACAGGCCGCAGGGTAGGGCGACCACCGGGCAGGCCGTCAGGGTGATCATGAAGGTGATCGAGATCCAGTCGACGTAGGTGCGCATCGGCGTCCCGTCGATCGACGACGGTGCGGTCCACTCGACGGGGAAGGGGCTGAGCGGCGCAGAGGGGACGACGAGCACGTCGTGATCCGCGAAGAAGTCCATGGTCCGGTGGATCAGCTCGCCTCGAGCCCGCTCGGCGGCTTGGACGTCGGCGAGCGACTGGGTCAGGCCGAGCTCGACGTTCCAGACGATGTCGTCCTTGATGCGGTGCCGGTCGGTCTCGAGCAGGTCCCCCCTGACCGTCGCCAGGAACTGCGCGCGCAGCGTCTGGAAGGTGTCGTAGGCGCCGGTGAAGTCGGGCGCGTCACCGGTGACGTCCGCGCCCAGGTCGCGGAGGTGGCCGAGCGAGCGCTCCGTGATATCGCGGATCTCTCGCTCGACCGGCAGCACTCCGAGGTCGGGCGTGTAGCCGACCCGGAGGAACTCGGGGACCTGTCCGAGCCGCTCGACGAAGCTCCTCGCGGGTCGCTCCCGCGTCATCGGGTCGTGCGCGTCAGGGCCGGCAAGCGCGTCGAGGAACAGGGCCGCGTCGGCGACGTTGCGCGCCATCGGTCCCTCGACCCACAGTGCGTCGAACGGGACGGGCGGTCGCTTCCTCGGCACGAGGCCCGGTGTGGGTCGCACGCCGACCACCCCGTTGTAGCCAGCGGGTGTGCGAAGGCTGCCGCCGAGGTCGTTCCCGGTGGCGAGCCAGGCGCTGCCCGATGCGAGCGCGGCGGCCGAGCCACCCGACGACCCGCCAGCGCTGCGCGCGGTGTGCCACGGGTTGCGCGTGGCACCCCAGACGGTGTTGTACGTGTGCCCACCAGCGAACTCCGGCACGTTGCTCTTGGCGTAGGGGATCCCGCCGTGCAGCTCGACCTGGCGGACCAGGGCGTCCGACTCGAGGGCCACGGTGTCCGCGAAGATCGGAGACCCGTTCGTCGTGAGCTGGCCCCCGACGTCGTTGTAGTCCTTGATCGCCACGGGCAGGCCGGCGAGCCATCCGCGGTCCGTGGGGACCGGGCGCTCGCGTTCGAGCTGCCCGGCTGCGGCGCGGGCCGCCTCGAAGAAGCGGATCGGCAGCGCGTTGACGGCCTGGTCCGTCGCGAGCACGTGCTCCTCGAGGACGTCGAGGACCTCGGTGGGAGAGACGTCGCCGGCACGCAGCAGGCCGACGACCTCGGTGGCGGTCGAGCGGATCAGGTCGGTCATGGGGACACCATTGCCCGACTGGCCCGTTCGTTCAACTCTCGACGGCCCCCCAGACCAATGGCGAGACCGGGCTTCACCAGATCGGGGGCAGGAGCCCATCCTCGACGGCCCGGTGGTAGAGGTGGATCTTGGTCGGCGCAGGGCGGTGGCTCGCTGAGTACTTCGCGCGGATGTTCTTGATGTGGTCGAGCACGGTTGCCCGTGAGATCCCGAGGGTCCGGGCGACCCGGTCGGCCTTCTCGCCCGACGCGTAGAGCATGAGGACCTGTCGCTCCCGCGGGGTGAGCCTTGCCCCGCCGAGGTCTTCGTCCGAGTCTCTCCCCGCGTCCCTGCCCGCGTCCCTGCCCGCGTCTCTGCCCACGTCTCTGCCCGCGGCTCCGTCTGCGTGGGCGTCGAGGGCCCAATCGGGGGGTGCGACTGTCCGCCCGCGGAGCACGGCCCGGATACCGGCGACGAGCACCGGGGTGGACTCGGACTTGCGGATCATCGCAGCGATGCCGGACCGGACCGCCTCGTGCACGAGGGCGGGCTGCTCGTCGGACATGTAGGCAACAACGGGTGTCCCCGTCTCCCGCAGCCGGGTGACGTTCTCCGTCGGTGTGGAGCCATCCCCCAGCTGCAGGCCGAGCAGGACCACGTCGAAGGCTTCGTCTCCCGCGAGCAGCTGCGATACGGTCGCCGCACTCGCGACGAGGTCAAGGTCGTCCTCCGCCGCGAGGATGCTCGCCAGCCCAGCGGCGGCGACGGCCTGGTCGTCGATGATGGCCACGCGGAACGGCAGGGCCGCACCATGAGGTTGGGCTGGATGGGCCGTGGTCCGAGACTCCTCACCGATCGGCTCCGCCATCTCGGCCCCCTCGAGTCGTCCTCCCGCTGCAGACGGGACTGAAGTGACTCGAGTCTATGGCGCCGCGATGCAGTGACCCCCCAGTTCTGGGGGTTCATCTCCACGCAAGAAACCGTGCAGTCTGGCGATGACGTGGGTCATGAGCACCTCACTGGTGCAGCGCCGTCCCTCCAGGAGCATCCCATGAACAGTTCGGCCATCCGCTCGTTCGATCCCACACCGTCCATGCGGCGGCCGGTCCCGGTCAGTGTCGTGCGGGAGCTGCCGACCGAGGGGGATGCGGGAGCGCTCGCGGTGCCGGTGACCCTGGGATCGGAGCCGCCGCCGGAGCTGGGCCACGATGCCGCGGCCCTCGCCGCTGCCGGCTTCACGGCCAAGCGCGGCGAGTCGCTCGTCATCCCCCAGACCAATGGTCCGGCCCTCGTCGCCCTCGGGATCGGGTCCCCGTCCGTGGTCGATGCCGCACTCGTGCGTGACCTCGCCGGTGACTTCGCCCGGGCGGTCCCGCAGCACAAGCGCCTCGCCGTCGAGGTGCCCGACCGTGACCAGGCGTTGGGTGCAGCAGAGTTCGCCCAGGCCGTCACCGAAGGAGTGCTGCTCGCCCGGTGGCGCTTCTTCGTCGGGGCCGGCGGCGACGAGCCGACTCTCGATTCGCTCGCCATCGTGGCCTCCGACGCCCAGGCGGACGAGGTCGCCGAGGGCATCCGCCGGGGGCGGGCCACCGCGGCCGCGGCGTGCCTTGCCCGCGACCTGGCCAACTGCCCAGCCGTGACGCTGACCGCAACGCGGATGGCACAGGTCGCCGAGGAGGCTGGTGCCGCGTCGGGACTGCAGGTCGAGGTGTTCGACAAGGCCCAGCTCATCGAGCTCGGCTGCGGCGGGCTGCTCGGCGTCAACCTGGGCAGCGCCGAGGAGCCGCGGATGATCCGCCTGCGCTACCAGCCGGAGTCACCCACGGCCCGGATCACGTTCGTCGGCAAGGGGATCATGTACGACTCCGGCGGCATCAGCCTCAAACCGAGCGACGAGTCGCACGCCCAGATGAAGAACGACATGACCGGCGCTGCGGCAGTGCTGGCCTCGATGACGGCGCTGCGGGAGCTCGGCTGCACCACTGCGGTGACCGGGTACCTCATGTGCACCGACAACATGCCCTCGGGCACCGCCCTCAAGCTGGGCGACATCCTCACGATGCGCAACGGCAAGACCGTCGAGGTGCTCAACACCGACGCGGAGGGGCGCCTCGTCATGGCCGATGCCCTGGCGCTCGCCACGGAGGAGCCAGTCGACGCGATCGTCGACATCGCGACCCTGACTGGGGCGTGCCTGCGCACGTTCGGAGTCGACGTCGCCGGCCTCATGGGCAACCACGAGGAGCTCGTCGCCCAGGTCAAGCGGGCCGGTGCTGCCGTCGACGAGCCGGTCTGGGAGCTGCCCCTCCACCGGCCCTATCGCAAGCAGCTCGACTCGCCGATCGCCGACTTCACCAACATGGGTGGCCCCAACGCCGGCTCGATCACAGCAGCCCTGTTCCTTGCTGAGTTCGTCGACGGACACCCTTGGGCGCACCTCGACATCGCCGGCACGGCGCAGCTGCCAGAGGCTCGGACCTGGCGCAACAAGGGTGCGACCGGGTTCGGGGCGCGCTTGCTCATCGAGGTTGCGATGTCCTTCCAGCCGCTGGCTGCACAGGAGGTGACCGGGTGAACGGCGCCGCCGAGCAGCCCGGCGCCGGAGGTGGACCGAAGGTCGAGGAGAAGCAGGGCGGGATGCAGCGCCTGCTCGGCACGATCGAGCGGGTCGGAAACAGCGTCCCACACCCCGCCATCATCTTCCTCGGCCTCATCATCGGGGTCATCCTCCTCTCGCACGTCCTCTACCTCACCGGGGCGAGCGTCACCACGGAGGTGGCCCACCCCGAGGTGATCCAGGTCGAGCCCGAGTACGAGGGAGGGACGACCAACCCGTCGCTGTCGCCGCATCCCGAGGAGGCGATCCCGGACTACGAGATCGAGATCGAGACGATCACGGCGAAGAGCCTGCTGACCGCGGACGGCATCCGATTCATCTTCACCACGGCGGTCCAGAACTTCAACGACTTCGGAGTCGTCGCCGTGATCCTCGTCGCCATGATCGGCGTGGGCGTCGCGGAGGAGGCCGGCCTCATGGCCGCGCTGATCCGCAAGATGGTGAAGGTCGCCCCGGCCGGTGCCATCACCTTCATCATCGTGCTGCTCGGTGGTATCTCCAGCGTTGCATCTGACGCCGGGTACCTCGTGCTCATCCCGCTCGGAGCCGCAGCCTTCGCCTCGCTCGGGCGGCATCCGCTCGTGGGGGTCGCGGCGGCTTACGCCGGTGTCAGTGCGTCGTTCTTCGTCAACATCCTCATCACGCCCGCCGACGGGATCATCACCGAGGTCACCAACGAGATGGTCGCCCTCGTCGCACCCGGCGGCGAGCTCAACGTGACGCACAACCTCTTCTTCGCCATTGCTGCGACGTTCTTCTGTGCCCTCGTCATGACGTGGATCACCGAGCGGCTCCTCGAGCCGAGACTCGGCAGGTGGGATCCCGCCGACGCGTCCGGGGAGGGCACCCACGAGCACACAGCCACCGACGAGGAGATGGCGCTGGAGTCGCGCGGACTGCGGATGTCCGGTCTCTACACCCTCGGTGCCATTGTCATCATCGCGTTGCTGACCGTCATCCCCGGCGCGCCGCTTCGGAACCCCGAGACGGGCGAGATCTTCGGCTCCTCGCCGTTCATGAGCAGCCTGCTCTTCATCATCTCGATGATCTTCCTCGCGGCCGGCCTCGGCTACGGCCGGGGCGCCAAGACGCTCACCGGAAGCACGAACATCATCAACGCGATCGTCAAGACGTTCAACGGGCTCGGCGGCCTGATCTTCCTCATGCTGCTCATCGCCCAGTTCATCGCGTACTTCAACTACTCGAACATGTCGCGACTTGCTGCGACGAGCCTCGCCGAGATCCTCGAGGGCGCGAACATCGGAGCCCTCGCTCTCCTGATCGGGTTCATCCTCCTCGTCGCGATCATCGACCTGATCATGCCCGGGGTCATCCCGAAGTGGGCGATCCTCGCGCCGATCTTCATCCCGCTCTTCTACCGCCTGGGAATCGCGCCGCAGACCGTCATCGCCGCCTACCGCGTCGGGGACGGGCCGATGAACGTCATCACGCCGCTCATGGTCTATCTGCCCTTCATCGTCCTCGTGTGCCAGCGCTACCAGCGCAAGGCCGGCCTCGGGACCGTGGTGTCCATGATGCTCCCGTACACCGTCATCGTCCTCGTGACGTGGATGCTCTTCTTCATCGCCTGGTACCTCCTCGGCATTCCCTGGGGCCCGAGTGCGCCGGTCCACCTTGGCTAGCGCTCGCGGACTGGGACCCGAGTACAGTGACCCTCGGTCCGGTTCAGTGCTGACCAGGGCAAACCGCAGATGACGACGCCAGATTCGCCCGCCGGAGCCACCACTGCCGACACTCGCGCGGCGCGGGCGTCCTGGTCGCCGTTGACCATCATCGTCCTCGCCCAACTGCAGATGGCCATCAACATCAGCGTCCTGCCGGTGTCGCTGGGGCCGATCTCCGCGGATCTGGACGCACCGGCGACAGCCGCCGCGACCGCGCTCCTGCTCTACTCGCTGTTCGTCGCCGCGTTCGTCATGCTCGGCGCGAAGCTCGGCAAGCTCCTCGGTGAGCGTCGAGTGCTCCAGGCAAGCGTCGTGGTCCACGGCGCGTCGATGGCCCTGATGGCGAGCAGCACGAACGTCATCACGATGAACACCGCCCAGGTGATCGCGGGAGTAGCCGCCGCCGCGGGCGTGCCGACCTTCGTGGTGCTCATTGCCGCCAACTACCACGGCCGGCAGCAGGAAACGGCGCTCGGCGTGCTGGCAGGCATGCCCGCGGTCGCCAGCGCAGTCACCTTCCTCATCGCCGGCTACCTGGCCACGGTCCTCAGCTGGCGCTACTCCTATGGGCTGCTGGTCGTCCTCGCGGTCGTCGTCCTCGTCCTGAGCTTCCGCCTGGCGCCGATCCCTCGCCAGCCGAGCATCGCGATCGACTTCGTCGGGGTCGTGCTCTCCGCTGCGGCAGTCGCGCTCATCCTGTTCGGCTTCAACAACCTGCAGACGTGGGGGCCGCTGGTGGCCGAGGAGGAGGCACCGTTCTCGCTGCTGCGCCTGTCGCCTGCGCCGATCCTCATCCTGGCCGGGATCGTGCTCGGTCAGGCCTACTTCGCGTGGTCCAACCGGCGTGTGAAGAACCACCAGCAGCCGCTGCTCGCGATCGAGGTCATGGAGAGCAGGGAGGAGAAGAGCGCCGTCATCGCGCTTCTCGTCGCGGGAAGCCTTGGCCTCGCGGTGGGCTTCCTCATCCCGCTCTACGTCCAGATCATCCAGGACCGGACGCCCCTGTTCACCGCGGTCGCCATCCTCCCGTACACGGCTGCAATCGCGATATCGGGTGTTCTCACGGTGCGGCTGTACGACCGGGCCCCACCGCGCACGCTCGGGATCGCCTCGTTCGTTCTCATCGCCATCGGGCTGCTGGTGGTGGCCTTCACCATCGGTAACGAGTGGAGCACCGTCACGGTCATCCTCGGACTGCTCCTCGTCGGCGCGGGTGAGGGCACGCTGCTCACCCTGCTCTTCAACGTGCTCGTGTCCGCGTCGCCGAAACGACTCGCCGGCGACGTCGGTGCGTTGCGCGGCGTGGCGAACAACGTCTCAAACGCTCTGGGCGCGGCGTTGGCCAGCGTCGTGGCAGTCGGGCTGTTGAGCATGTTCCTCGCCTCGGGCTTCACCCGATCGGAGCTGCCTTCGGAGCTCCAGGCGGGAGTGCCCTTCGGGGAAGTGGACTTCGTGACCGACACCGAGCTGGCGAACACACTCGGGGAGACCTCGGCGACGCCGGCGCAGGTGGCGGACGCGGTCGCGATCAACGCAGCTGCCCGGCTCCGGGCGTTGCGGGCGTCGTTGCTGATCGTGGGCGGCATATCGTTGTTGGCGATCTTCCCAGCGGCTCGACTGCCGAGGTACGTGCCGGGCGAGCTGTCAGCCGAGGACATCGTCAACGAGGACGCGCGAGACTAGCGGTGCTCCCCGAAAGGAATCTGCATGAGCGCCACACCGAGCGTTTCCAGCACGTACGGCGTCCACTCCGAGGTCGGAACCCTACGCAAGGTCCTGGTCTGCCGCCCCGGCCTGGCCCATCGGCGGCTCACCCCAGCCAACTCCGACGACCTGCTCTTCGACGACGTGCTGTGGGTCGAGAACGCCGAGCGCGACCACGCCGACTTCGTGGGCAAGATGACCGACCGGGGCATCGAGGTCGTCGAGCTGCACGACCTGGTCACAGCAACCATGGCCGTGCCGGGTGCTCGCGACTGGCTGCTCGACCGACTCATCGTCCCGAACGAGGTCGGTCTCGGCCTCGTCGAGCCGACCAGGGCCTACCTCGACTCGCTCGAACCGCGCCGGCTCGCCGAGCTGCTCATCGGCGGCCTGGCCACCAACGACCTGCCCGACGAGCACCGGACGCCGTACGTGGGTCTGGCCCGCGAGTCCACCGGTGAGCGCGACTACCTGCTGCCACCGCTGCCCAACACCCTCTACACGCGAGACACCACCTGCTGGATCTACGGAGGGGTGACGTTCAACCCGCTGTACTGGCCGGCCCGGCACGACGAGACCCTGCTGTACAAGGCGATCTACACGTTCCACCCGGATTTCGTCGGCTCAACGATCTGGTGGGGCGACCCCGAGCAGGACTGGGGCCGGGCCACCATCGAGGGCGGCGACGTCATGCCGGTCGGCAACGGCGTCGTGCTCATGGGGATGAGCGAGCGCACCTCCCGCCAAGCGATCACGCAGGTTGCCAAGACACTGTTCGACCACGGGGCCGCCGAGCAGGTCGTCGTCGCCGGCATGCCGAAACTGCGAGCCGCCATGCACCTGGACACCATCTTCACCTTCGCCGACCGTGACGTCGTCACGTACTTCCCGTCGATCGTCGACTCGATCCATCCCTTCGTCCTGCGTCCGGGCCACACCGCCCAGGCAGTCGAGGTCACGGACAAGGCCGGCACCCCGTTCCTCGACGTCGTCGCACGCTCACTGGGCCTCGAGCAGCTTCGAGCCCTTCCGACCGGCGGCGACGTGTACGCCTCCGAGCGCCAGCAGTGGGACAGCGGCAACAACCTCGTGGCCCTGGCGCCCGGGGTCGTCGTCACCTACGACCGCAACACCTACACCAACACCGTTCTGCGCAAGGCCGGAGTCGAGGTCATCACCATCGTCGGCGCGGAGCTCGGCCGCGGCCGCGGCGGTGGCCACTGCATGACCTGCCCCATCATCCGCGACCCCATCGACCTCTGACCCGCGGCTCGGCCTCGCTCGTTCACGCCCAAGCCAGCGCATCATCCATGGCGAGCGCCACCAGAGCGGCCACCTCGTGCGGATGGGTGTAGAGGTTGTTGTGCGAGCCAGCGAGGAGCGAGGTTCGCGTGCCCACCGACCGCACCGCGGAGCTGGCGAGCAGGTCGAGCCAAGCAGAGGGCGCATACGCGTCGGCGACGCCCGCGGTGACGGTGAGCGGGGCGGCGAGACCAGCGACCTTCGACTCCGGTGCGTCCCGCAGGCCGCTCCGGACCATCCGCACCAGGTCGACCCGGGCGCGCAGCACCTCCTTGACGCGGATCTCGCCCAGTCGGTCCAGGCGATACGCCAGCGGGGTGGACGCGAGCAGCTGCGCCACGCGCCGATGCTCTGGGCGGAACGTGGGACCGGCCATGACCAGGGCGACGCCGCGCCGTTTCGACTGCAGGCCCAGCACCGTGACGAGCGCTGCCTGCGCGCCGGTCGAGTGGCCCAGCACGACGACGGGACGACGTCCCGCCTGCTCGAGGACCCAGTGCCGCGCCACCGATGCGATGGCCTCGATGTCGGGCCGTGAGCTTCGCGGGTGCGCCGACCCGAAGCCCGGCACGTCGAGCACGGCACACTCGACGCCCCGGGCCGCCACCGCCTCGGCGGTCGGCAGGGTGTAGCCGGGCAGCCCCAGGCCAGGGAGCACGACGACGAGCCCGCGGTGGCCCGCGCCACTCGGCAGGTGGTGCACCGAGCGGACCCATACCCGATCCGGCCCGACAGCGCTCCGCCGCTCCAATCGCATACCCCTAGGGGACCCGCACCACGCGGCAGAGCTGCCGAGGTCCGGGAATCCCCTTGAGCTCGTGGACTCCCCGGTCCTCGAACACGATGCCCGACCCCACGACCAAGTCGCTCAGGATCCGGGAGACGAGGACCTCCCCGGTGCCGGCCAGCCCCATGACCCGGGCCGCAAGATGGACCGCGATGCCTCCGATGTCGCCGTCGAGCAGCTCGATCTCCCCAGTGTGCAGACCAGCCCGGATCTCCACGCCCAACGACCGCACCGAGTCGCGGATCAACCACGCGCACCGCACCGCACGTGCCGGGCCGTCGAAGGTGGCGATGAACCCGTCACCGGTGGTCTTCACCTCGCGCCCACGGAAAGCGGCGAGATGGCGACGCACCACGTCGTCATGAGCTGCCCGCAGGTCGAGCCACCGCGAGTCGCCCAACCGGGCAACGAGATCCGTCGACCCGACGATGTCCGTGAACAGCACCGTGGACAGCTCACGCTCGACTCGCACCTCCACCGGGGCGCCTGACAGGAACGCCGAGATCTCTTCCAGCACGTCGTCGGCCTGTGGCGTGAACAGCGGGTAGCAGTCGGCCCCGGGCAGCTCGACCAACCGCGCACGGGGGATGTGCTCGGCGAGGTAGTGCCCGAACGGCAGCCGGTAGTGCCGGTTCTCCTTGCGGTGCAGGACCAGGGTCGGCACCGAGATCGTCGGCAGCACTGAGCGCACGTCGACCTGGGTGGTCCACCGGAACATCTCCGTCGCGGCGCCGGGCGGCATCGACAGGCGCTGGTACCGCATGAACCACTCCTCGACGCGCGCGTCGCCCTCGAGGCTGGGTGCGGTCAGGTGCATCATGGCCGGGTCCTGGCCCCAGTGCCGTTCGTACAGGGACACGAGCTTCTCGACCGTCGGCGCCGGCATGCCGATGGGATAGTCATCGTCCCTTCGCCACCGCGCGTACGTGTTGAGCAGGACCAGCTTCTCGACCCGCTCGGGGTGGGTCGCGGCCAACAGCATCGCCATGGGACCACCCTCGGTGTCACCGATCACGACCGCCCGCCGTGAACCCGCGGCGTCGAGCGCGACCCGCGCGTCGTCCATCCACGCCTCGAGGGTCGGCAAGGTCGCGAGGGGAACGGGGTCGGACACTCCCGTCCCGCGCTTGTCGTAGCAGATCACGCGGCCGTTGCGGCTCAGGCGCTGGTAGAAGTGCGCGAGCGCCGGCTCGTCCCACATCGCGTCGACGTTGGTCCCCCAGTGGGTGACGAAGAGGATGTCGCGCGCACCCTCGCCGAAGGCCTGGTAGGCCACGTAGCCGCCCGCGGGCTTCGCGTATCTCGTCTGTGGTCGCATCCCGTCCGACGATATCGTCGGGACCCCGCCACGCTGGGAGGAATCGTGGCCTTGGGAGCGAGCCCAGCGGCATACGGTATTGGCCGTATGCCGCTGAGTTCCCTTCCGCACCCGCGCGCGCTTCCAGCCCTTCCGCCCTACCGGGCCGAGTGTGCGGGAAATGCGGGGTACGCGAAGCCCGAGATGTGAGGATGGGACCATGGACGCCGTCCAGATCCAGGCCGAGCCGCTCGAGGAGCTGGCGGGGCTCCTGGACCCCGTCCGCGCCGAGACGTTCCTGTCGACAGCGGCGCTGGCCCGCAAGGCGCTCGCCGGGCGGATCATCTGGAACATCAACTCGACCGCGTCGGGCGGCGGTGTCGCCGAGATGCTGCAGGTGCTGCTCGCCTACGCCCGGGGCGCCGAGGTGGACACACACTGGCTCGTCCTGGACGGCGACCCGCAGTTCTTCGAGATCACCAAGGCCCTCCACAACGCGCTGCACGGTTCCCTCATCGGCCGCACCGGCTTCGGTGCCGATGACCGGGCGCACTATGAGCGCGTGATGCAGGCCAACCTCGCACAGCTGCGCGACAGGGTCCGTCCCGGCGACGTCGTCCTCCTGCATGACCCCCAGACCGCGGGGCTAGCCGCCGGGCTCAGGCAGCTCGGCGCCCACGTCGTGTGGCGCTGCCACATCGGTCGCGACGACACGACGGAGATCACCGACCTCGGTTGGGGCTTCCTGCGCGAGTACGTCCTCGGGGCCGACGCCTTCGTCTTCTCCCGGGCAGGCTACGTCCCCGCCTGGCTCCCGCCAGAGCGCGTCATGATCATCCAGCCCTCGATCGACCCGTTCGCGACGAAGAACGCCGAGATCCCCGGCGAGGAGGTCCGGCGCATCCTGCTCGCCGTCGGCCTCGTCCACAACGGCGACCCGCGCGGCACGGTCGGCTTCCATCGGCGTGCCGGCAGCGAGGGGGTGTTGCGCCGCCACGCCGACCTCGTGTCGAACTCCCCGCCTCCGATCGACGCGCCCCTCGTCCTGCAGGTGAGCCGGTGGGACCGGCTCAAGGACATGCCCGGCGTGCTCAGCGGTTTCGCCGCGCACGTCGCGCCGTTCGTGCACGACGCGCACGTGGTGCTCGCGGGCCCGGACGTCTCTGGCGTCGCGGACGACCCGGAGGGGGCCCAGGTCTATGCCGAGTGCCGCGCGGTGTGGCAGGCCCTGCCGCCCGAGGTGCAGAGCCGCTGCCACCTCGCGTCGCTGCCCATGGACGACGTCGACGAGAACGCCCTGATCGTCAACGCCCTCCAGCGGCACGCGGCGATCGTCGTCCAGAAGAGCCTCGCGGAGGGGTTCGGCCTCACCCTGACCGAGGCGATGTGGAAGAGCCGCCCCGTCATCGCGAGCGCGGTGGGCGGGCTCCAGGACCAGCTCACCGATGGCGACGAGGGGTTCCTGCTCAAGGACCCCGCCGACCTCGAGAGCTTCGGCGCGCTCGTCATCCGCCTGCTGCGCGATCCTGAGCTGCGCGCGGCGATGGGTCACCGCGCCCAGGAGCGGGTGCGCCGTGACTTCCTCGGTGACCGCCACCTGATCCAGTGGGTCGAGCTGCTGACCAGACTGGGCGACTGACGCCCTGGGGCGGCTCGATGATCTCGAGCCGCTCGAGGAGGAAGAGCAGGGCGGCGGCGAACGGATTCGGCGCGGTCTCCTCCCGCACGGCGTCCCAGTCGACCTGCTCCCGCAGCGCACGGGCGACCGGGATGTGGACGCCGAAGTCGCAGTAGTGCTCGCTCAGGGCGTTCAGCCGGTGGACGAGCAGGTCCGTGGCCGGCATGACCGGCATCTCGACCGACAGCACTCGGAGCGGGGTGGCCCGCTCGACGACGCTGCGCGTGGCAAACGTGCCGGCCGGCCGGAAGATGACGTCGACCAGCGCGTCGTCCACGTAGACCTTGAAGAGCCAGTCCTCGGGCGGCTGCACGACCTGGAGGCCCTGGTCGGCGAGCTCGTGCATGACCTCCTCGGCGTCCTCCCGCGCGATGAGGAAGTCCGCGTCGTGGTTCGGCTCCGGCCCTCCCCGCGCCCAGACGCCGTAGCCGCCGATGAGCGCGAACGGCCGACCCGTCGCCTTGAGGGCCACGGCGACCGTCTTGAGCGCCTCGCGCAGGTCGTGCTGGTCAGGTTCACCCATGTATCGGTTGTACCCGTTCTTGAGGGGCTGGGCCTCCATCGAGTGTGCAGCACGCGCCGCGGAGTTCTCCTTGGTGCAATGGATGCCGCCAGCCGCTGAGCCGGTCTTCGGCAGGCGGGTAACGGAACCTACATGCGAGTCGCGACCTTCAACATCCTCAACGGACGCGTCCCCACCGACCAGCACGTCGACCCGACCGGCCTCGCCGACGCCGTCAAGCGCCTCGATGCAGACATCCTCGCCCTGCAGGAGGTGGACCGGAACCAGCAGCGCTCCGGATTTGCCGACCTCACGTCGGTGGCGGCCGACGCCATGGGTGCACCGCACCACCGGTTCGTGGCCGCCATCCACGGCAGCCCCGGCGTGACCTGGGTGGCATCGACGGGGGACGAGCAGCCCGACTCGGCCGCCTACGGGGTGGCCCTGCTCTCGCGCTATCCCGTCAAGGGCTGGGAGGTGATCCGTCTCGAGCCCGTGCCGTTCCCCGTGCCGATGCGCTTCAAGGGCCGACTGCGTCCCTACCTCGTGACGGACGAGCCGCGAGTGGCCGTGGTGGCCTCCGTCGAGACGCCTCTCGGCGACTGCACGGTCGTCGGCACCCACCTGTCCTTCATCCCGTGGTGGAACGTCCGGCAGCTGCGCAAGCTGGTCCGAGCCACCGTGGACTGCCGCGAGCCCGTTGTGCTCATGGGCGACCTCAACATGGAGGCGGAGCGGGCCACGCACATGGCGAAGATGCGCTCGGTCGCCAGTCACCCGACCTACCCCGTCGACGAGGCACGCGAGCAGATCGACCACATCCTCGTGCGCGGATCGGTACGCGTCGGGGAGAGTGGCGCGCCCGCGCTGCCGATCTCCGACCACCGGGCCCTCTGGGTCGAGCTGGGCTGAGCTCGGCTGGGCCGGCTCCTCTGGGCTGGCTCGTCGACTGTGCGGTACGTGCCCGCGGCCTAGGAGCGAGTCAGGGTTGGCGCGGACTCCAGGTTCTGTTCGTGCGGGTGCCGGCGCTCGAGGCCCGCCCCCTCCACGTCGAGGTTGGGCAGTCGGCGGTTGAGCCACCTGGGCAACCACCATGCCGTGTCTCCGGCAAGGTGCATGAGCGAGGGCACGATGAGCATGCGCACGACGAACGCGTCGACGAGGACACCGAATGCGAGTCCGAAGCCGATGGGTCGGATCATCGCGCTGTCGGAGAAGACGAACCCACCGAAGACCGAGGCCATGATGATCGCGGCCGCGGTCACGACGCTTCGGCCGGCATGCAGGCCCTGGACCACCGCCAGTCGTGCCGGGGCGCCGTGGGCATACGCCTCTCGCATGCCCGAGCCGAGGAAGAGCATGTAGTCCATGGCCAGGCCGAAGAGGATGCCGGCGAGCATCGTGGGCAGGAAGCTGAGGATCGGGCTCGGGTTGTCGACGCCGAAGACACCGGGGAGCCAGCCCCACTGGTAGATCGCCACGACCCCACCGATCGCGGCGAAGTACGAGAGCACGAAGCCGAGCGTGGCGATGACCGGCACGAAGATCGAGCGGAAGACGAGCATGAGGATGATGAACGACAGGCCCACGACGAGCCCGAGGTAGGCAGGCAAGGCGTCGGACAGCTTGTCCGAGATGTCGATGTTGCCGCTGGCCATGCCGGCGACGTCGAGGTTGACGGTACGTCCCATCGGCTCGAGCTCGCGGAGCGTGTGGACGAGCTGCTCGGTGGAGGGGTCGTTCGGCCCACCCGATGGGACGACCTGGAAGGCGGCAGCGGTCCGGCCCTCGGACACTCCGATCGGCGCCACCGCCACGACGTCGTCCTGCGCGGAGATCTCCTCCGCGATGGCCGCCTGCACCGTCACGTCCGGGGTGGTGCCGGGGACGCCGACGAGGTTGGCAACGACGAGCAGAGGAGCGTTGCGTCCAGGTCCGAACTGGTCAGAAACCGTCGAGAAGGCTTGGTACTGCGTCGATTCGACGGCCTCAGCAGATCCGTCCGGTAGACCCAGCCTCAGGTCGAGGGCGGGCAGCGCGATGGCAACGAGGGCACCGATACCGAGCACGATGCTGCCCAC
>NZ_DATEEY010000170.1:0-27814 GCF_035280925.1 Intrasporangium sp.
CAGCCGCGGCCGGGTGTTCGGGGCCGGCCGGCTGGCGGGAAACTCCAGAACTTGTGCGCCCATCATGTCCTCCTCCGCACGAACGCCTGTTCGATAGAACGTCTGTACGATTTTCTAGCACGCGATCCCGACAATGTCGAGCGACACGTCGAACAAATGTTTGGCATCTGTGTTCGAACCCCATAGGCTTCACCAACAACAGACACCCCAGCAGTCACCACCGACAGTCGGGTCTGTGACAGCCTGAGACGAGCCGCCACCGAGCACCGAGTGAGCACCAGAACGAGCACCAAGAAGGGGATCACCATGGGCGTGACCGAGCTTCCCGACCGCCACAAGGGGGACGGCCTGACCGTTCGCCAGCGTCGCGTCCTCGAGGTGATCCGCAACTCGGTCGACCGACGCGGCTACCCGCCGAGCATGCGTGAGATCGGCGATGCCGTCGGCCTGGCCAGCCCGTCGAGCGTCTCCCACCAGCTCAACGCCCTCGTCGCGAAGGGCTACCTGCGACGCGATCCCAACCGCCCTCGCGCCATCGAGATCGTCTCACCCGATTCACCGGCGGACGCGACTGGCTACCGCGGCCGGGGTGGCAGCGTCTCGGGCTTCGACGTCGACACCACCGAGCAGCACGACACCGAGACCGGCTCCGGCGACGCCAGGCCGGCGGCCGCCTACGTGCCGGTCCTCGGCCAGATCGCCGCAGGCGTGCCGATCATCGCCGAGGAGGTCGTCGAGGACGTCTTCCCGTTGCCGAAGCAGATCGTCGGCGAGGGCAACCTCTTCCTCCTCAAGGTCGTGGGCGACTCCATGATCGAGGCGGCGATCTGCGACGGGGACTGGGTCGTCGTCCGCCAGCAGCCGACGGCTGACAACGGCGACATCGTCGCAGCGCTCCTCGACAACGAGGCGACGGTGAAGACGTTCAAGCGCAAGGACGGACACGTCTGGCTGCTGCCGCACAACCCCGACTACTCCCCCATCGACGGCGACCAGGCGACCGTCCTGGGCAAGGTCACCGCAGTCCTCCGTCGCGTGTGAGCCACCACGACGGTTACCGTATGCCGCTGGGCCGGGTTCCGCACTCCCGCTGAGTTTTGTTGGGCGTCAGTCGCGTTCGTGCGACACACTCAGATGTCATGACGAGGACTGCGCGACAGAAGACCAACCCGGAGCTCGGGCGAGACGTGCTGTACACCTACCGGTACCTACGGGCCGGCATGATCGCGCTACTCCTCATGCTGCTGTTCGCGGTGGCCTACGAGGGCATCGTCGACGGAGGTTGCTTCCTGGGGTCGATCAGTGCGTACTACTTCACGCCGGCGCGCACCGTCTTCGTCGGGGCGCTGTTCGCTCTGGGAGCGATGCTCATCGTGCACAAGGCACGATCGGCGGAGGAGGATGTCCTCCTCGACTTCTCCGGTTTCATGGCGTTCGTCGTCGCCATGGTGCCCACCGTCCCCGACGCCGCGTGCGGTCCGACTCCGACGCTGTCCACGCTCGAGGTGGCCAACGCGGTCCGCAACAACATCTGGGCACTCATCGTCGTGGCGGTCACGGCAGCGATCGTGCGGTACGTTCTGGCGCGGCGCGGCGAACTGGTGACCTCGGCCACTCCCGGCTCGCGGATCGCCTCCATCGTGTGCGGCATCGTCCTGGTCGTCGAGCTCGGGTTCTTCCTCTGGAAGCGGGACTCGTTCATCCACCTGAGCCACGGGATCGCCGCAGCCACGATGGTCGCCGGGGTGATCGCGGTGATGGTCCTCAATGCGCTCTACCAGCCGTCCACTGAACGAGGACTGAAGTTCCGCCGCATCTACTACACGCTGGCCGTCCTGCTCGGTGTGGCCCTCGCAGGGACTGTGGCCCTGCACCTGGTGATCGAGGGCTTCGCCCACATCATCATCGTGGCCGAGGTGGTCATCATCCTGCTCTTCGGCGCGTTCTGGGTGGTGCAGACCGTCGAGGTGTGGCCGACCGAGCTCGACGATATCCGCGACCAGGTGCAGTCGGTCGAGGGCGGCGCCGCCCACCCCGGCAGCCCATCGCCGCGGGGACCCTCACCCACTGACTACTCAGGCTGATCAGTGGGTGAGCGCGCAGACGCAGCGCGTTCAGGCCAGGATGGGCTCGCTCCGCAGAGAGCCGAGCCAGTACGGGGCGGCATCGCCGTACTCGGCCAGCTCCTCATCGGTGAGCGTCGCGCAGACGCGAAGCCATGACTCAGCCCGCCCCAACCGGCCGAGCTGCAGAGCAGCCGGCAGAGCCGATCGCAGCTCCGTCGACGGCACCACGTCGCTCCACACCTCCAGCCCGGCATCGGCGACCTTGCGCAGCCGCGCGTCATCATTCGCCGCCTCGAAGCGGTGGACCAGGATGTTGAGCGGGATCATCAGCGCGCTCAGCGGGTGGGCGAGCACGGCGTCGCCGAAGTCGAAGAAGCGCAGCCGTCCGTCGGGCGTGGCGAAGACGTTGTTGGCGTGAAGGTCGTTGTGCACCAAGGACTCCGGTAGGTCGATAGCTGCCAGGCGCTCCACCCACCCGGTCACCGTCGGTGCCAGAGCCTTGAGCGCGGACGCCTCATCGTCGGAGAGGCGCCGCGGGTCACCGACGGGCAGGTCGTTCAGCTGCTCCGTGCGAACGGCCACGTAGTCCGCGGCGTCCGCGGTACGCATCGTCGTGACGCCGGCGGCGACGAGGCGATCCTCCGCCCCCGTGAGATCCCGCTGGAGGGACATGGCGTGCGCCACGACGCCGCACCACGCGTCCACGTCGTCGGCAGCGATGGTCTCGGAGAGCACGTGCCCCTGGTCGGGGACGAGGTGAAGGCCGCGGTCACCGTCGATCCCGACGACCGGGATGACCTTGTCCGGAGACAGCTCGTCGAGGGCCTGGAGGAGCCGCGCCTCGAACTTCTGGTGCTCGCAGTTCTGCTTGGCCCAGTAGTCGACCCCGTCGCTGCCTCGCGCACGCCACACCGTGGACCAGGGCCGCAGCAGCACCTGCTCCAGGGCCACCACGTCCACGCCCTCGGCGCCGAGCACCTCGGCGACCCAGTCCCGAAGCTCCGCCGCGAAGGCTGCCGAGGCCCAACGGACCGACGGCCCGGGCCCCGGGGCCGGCAGGGTCGAGTACCAGCGGAGGTCAGTGCCCGTGTCCAAGTGCCGCTCCCAACGCGTCCAGAGTCTCCCCGAGCGGGGCATGCAACCGGACCGTCGCCTCCGTGTCGCCCCGGGTCGCCGACCGCGTGACGATGGCGACCGGCACCCGCTTCCTGGCCGCGTGCCGCACGAAGCGGTAGCCGCTCATGACCGACAGCGACGATCCGAGGACCAAGACTGCACCAGCCTCGTCGACGAGGCCAAAGCATTTGTCGACGAGCGCCTTGGGGACGGCCTCGCCGAAGAACACGACGTCCGGCTTCACCGTGTCACGTCCGCAGACGAGGCACAGCGGCGGGAAGAAGGACGTGACGAGCGAGTCGGCCACGACGATGTCGCCGTCCGGCCGCACCTGCTCGCCCCACTGCGATCCGACCGCCCTCGCCTCCGCGGCGAACCGCTCCATGAAGCCCGGGTTCGCCTCCGTCATCCGCTCGTGGAGACCCTCGCGCGACGTCACCTCACCGCACGTCAGGCAGACCGCCCGCTCGAGCGACCCATGCAGCTCCACGACGTCGCGGGCGCCCGCGGCCTGGTGCAGGCCGTCGACGTTCTGGGTGATGATCGGCCCGAGGTAGCCCTCATGCTGCAGCTCGGCGACCCGCTCGTGCCCGGAGTTGGGCTGGGCCGCGGTGAACCGCTGCCAACCGATGTAGCTGCGCGCCCAGTAGCGCCGGCGTGCCTCCGACGACCCGGTGAACTCACCCAGGGTCATCGGCTCGACCCGGCGCGTCCCGTCCGGCCCGCGATAGTCCGGGATCCCCGAGTCCGTCGACATGCCCGCGCCACTCAGCACGAGGACCCCGCCACCGCTGACGAGGTCGACGAGGTCGTCCAGCGTCCCGAGGTCCTGCGTCACGAGTGGCAGGGCCCGGGTCGTCGCAAGCTTCACGCCCACAGCGTACGTCCCATCAGGGGAAACGCTCAAAAGCATAATCCTGAGTTATGCTTGGACCATGATCGACGCAGCAGGCCTCCGGGTGATGAAGGCGATCGCCGACGAGGGCAGCTTCACCGGCGCCGCCAATGCCCTCGGCTTCTCGCAGCCCGCCATCTCGCAGATGGTCCGGCGCCTCGAGCAGCGCACCGGCACCGTGCTGGTCGAGCGCTACGGCCGCCAGGTCCGCCTCACCGAGGCCGGCCAGGTTCTCGCGCGACACGCGGTCGGCGTGCTCGCCGCCCTCGATGCCGCCGAGGAGGAGATCACCGCGATCGCCGGGCTGCGCGCCGGCCGAGTCCGGCTCCAGGCGTTCCCCAGCTCGTCAGCGACCCTCGTCCCCAGGGCTCTTGCCATCCTCAAACGGCGCCACCCGGACATCACGGTCACCCTGACCGAGGCCGAGCCGCCCGAGTCGCTCGCCGCACTGCGCAACGGCGACTGCGACATCGCGGTGGCGTTCGCCTACGAGGGCGCCGACCTCGGCGAGCTCGAGGAGGACCTGACCCTCCTCGAGACCCAGCACCTGCTCGACGACGAGGTCCGCGTCGTCGTCCCGAAGCACCACCCCTTGGCGGGCCGCGAGAGTGTGTCGATGTCCGACTTCGCCGACGAGGAGTGGATCGCGGGATGTCCGCGCTGTCGGGGCCACCTCGTCTCCCTCGCGCACCATGAGGGCTTCCGGCCCAACGTGGCCTTCGAGATCGAGGACTACGTCGCCCAGATCGGCCTCGTCACTGCCGGCCTCGGGGTCGCTCTCGTGCCCGATCTCATCCTCAACGCCGCCAAGCACGAGGAGGTCGTGACCCTCTCGCTCACGCCGCCCTCGCGGCGCCAGATCCTCGCGGTGACGACGTCCGACCTGCTGCGGGTCCCGGCCGTCTCGGCCGCGCTGCGGGCGCTCGGCGAGGCAGCGAGAGCCCCGGTCGACGAGCCCGCCCCCGCGCTCGCCCCGGCCTGACAGCGACAGCGAGCACAGCGGCATACAGTGCCCTCATGGCTGACGACGCGCGTATCTCCTTCCTTCCCGTCCCGACTGCCGAAGACGTCCCGGAAGGCGTCGGCAAGCTGTGGGCCAAGGCCGAGGAGGCCTTCGGCTTCGTGCCCAACGTCTTCAAGGCGCAGGCGGTCAACGGGGACCAGTTCCTCGCGTGGTGGAACTACTTCAACCTGCTCGTCAACAAGGACGGGCACCTGAGCAACGCGGACCGCGAGCTGCTCGCAGTCGTCGTCTCGAACGTCAACCGGTGCAACTACTGCGTCATCTCCCACACCGCGGCGCTGCGCACCTACACGGAGGACGAGCGGACGTCTGACAATGTCGCCGTCAACTGGCGTCAGGCCAATCTGCCGGAGCGCGAGGCCACGATGGCCGCCTACGCGGAGAAGCTCACGCTCCACCCAGCGGACGTCGTCGAGGCGGACCTGGAGCCGCTCCGCGCGGTCGGCCTCGACGACCACCAGATCATGGAGCTGGTCCAGGTCGTCGGCATGTTCAACCTCACCAACCGGGTGTCCACGGCGCTCGGCTTCGTGCCCAACGCCGAGTACCACTCGCTGGGGCGTGACTAGACCCTGGCCGTATGCCGCTGAGCTGGCTCCCGCTCGCCCGCGCCGCTTGGCGCGCCGAACGCCCGGGCTCACGCAGGCTTCGGCACAATGAGGCCATGACCAGGGTCGCCGTCGCGGCAGCGAACTCCGCGGCTCTCGAGGCCGGGCTCGAGATGGCCGCCGAGGGCGGCAATGCGGTCGACGCAGCCGTTGCGGCGTCCATCGCCGCCATGTCCACCGATCCGGGCATGGTCAGCCTCATGGGCGGCGCCTATGTCAACGTCTGGCCGCCTGATGGGGATCCCGTCGTCATCGATGGGAACGTCGAGATGCCCGGTCGAGGCCTGGACCCGGGCCGGTTCGGCCAGGGCCTGCGCTGGGTGACGACGCAGTACGGCGGCGGCATCACCCTCGGGGCCGGCGCCGGTTCCGTCGCGAACTCCGGTGCCGTGCAGGCCCTTTCGCGAGCCAGCGAGCTGTTCGGCCGGGTCCCCTGGTCGCGAGTCGTCGAGCCGTCGGAGCGCTCGTGTCGTGAGGGGTACCGGGTCGGGGCGGCCGCCGCGCTGTATCTCGGGGTCGTCCGCGAGAGCCTCTTCGGCGACGACCCCGAGGCTCATGCCATTGTCACCGGTGCCGAGGGCCACCCCCTGCGGACCGGTGAGGTGGTGACCAACAGCGACCTCGCGGACATCCTCGAGCTGCTCGGGGCGCAGGGGCCGTCGCTCTTCACCTCCGGTGCGGTGGGTCGAGTCCTCGTGGACCAGATGGCCGAGCACGGCGGCCTCATCACTCGCGAGGACCTGCTGGCGTACGAGCCGCTCGAGCGTCGGCCGACGATGCGCCGGCTGGGCGCCTGGACCGTGGCGCTCAACCCCCCGCCGTCGGTCGGGGGGCCGATGCTCGCCGTGATGCTCGGCGAGCTGGCGGCCCGATCGCCCGGGTGGTCGTGGGCGGACGTCATCGAGATCCAGAAGCGGGTCCTCGCGTACCGCCTCTCCGTGCATGACCGCTCGCCCGACCTCCTCGCCGACGGCCATGCGCTGCTCGAGTCGGTCGATCGCCATGGCCTGGCCGGGCTGCCGACGTCGGCGTCGACCTCGCACGTGTCGGCGGTGGACTCGGATGGCGGCGCCTGCTCCATCACCATGTCCGCCGGATACGGCGCGGGCATCGTCATCCCCGGCACCGGGATCCTGCTCAACAACGCCCTGGGCGAGCCCGAGCTGAACCGGCTCGGCGTGCACGCGCTCGCGCCGGGCACGCGCCTGGCGTCGAACATGGCACCCGCGACCGCCCGCAACGAGGCCGGCGAGGCCATCGCCGTCGGGTCGCCGGGCGCGGACCGGATCACGACTGCCCTCATGCAGGTCCTGGGCCAGGCGCTCCTACGGGGCGTCAGCCTCGCCGAGGCGATCGAGGCGCCCCGCCTGCACGTGCGCTTCGGCGAGGACGGCACGCCAGTGGTGGAGCACGAGCCCGACGCGTCGATCGCCGCGGCGATCGGGCCGAGTGGTCTGCCCGGCAGCGAGTACCCGTCCAAGCACATGTACTTCGGCGGAGTCGGTGCCGCGCAGTACCAGGGTGGCGAGGTTCGAGCGGCGGGCGACTCTCGCCGCGAAGCGGCCGTCGGCACCTCCCCCTGACCCCCTGATCGAGTGAACAACTTCTGGGGGGTGAGTGCCCCGAAAGTCGTTCATTCGAGTGAACGACGTGATCGAGTGAACAACTTCTGGGGGGTGAAAGCCCCGAAAGTCGTTCGCTCGATTGAACGACGTGATCGAGTGAACAACTTCTGGGGGTGAGTGCCCCGAAAGTTGTTCGCTCGATTGGGAAGTTGGGTGGGAGGACCCCGAAGTTGTTCACTCGATTGTCAGTTGCGCACCGTGAGCTGGCCACCGGCATCGACCACGACCGCGATGTCGCCTTCCAGGTCCGTCCGGTGCACGACGAAACCCCGGCTCTCGAGCGCGTGCAGCAGCGACGGCGCCGGGTGCCCGTAGTCGTTGTCCGCTCCGACGCTGATGATCGCCACCTGCCCCGAGATCAGGTCGAGGAGCCGGTCGTCCCGGTTGCTCGAACCATGGTGCGCCACCTTGTAGACGTCCACCTCTCCCCAGCGCTCCGGCTCCCGCTGCGCCGCCCGGATGACCTGCGCCGCCGCCTCCCGCTCGATGTCGCCGGAGAGCAGGAGGTCGACCCCGCGCACGTGCACCGTCATCACCACCGAGCCGTTGTTGGGGACCGAGCCCTCGCTGAGGTTGCGGGCGGGCCACCACACCTCAGCGGTGAGCGCGCCGACCGTGAAGCTGTCACCGGCGCGGAGCTCGCGCACCGGGACGCCGCCGGCTGACGCGACCTCAAGGACCTGGTCCGCCATGTGCTCTGGCTCCACGACCGTCGAGACCCTCGTCTCGGCAACGGTCCGCCCCTCGAGCACCCCCGCCAGCCCGGCCACGTGGTCCGCGTGGAAGTGGCTGAGGACGACAAGATCGACCACGCGGATGCCCAGCCGGCCAAGGCAGCCGTCGATGCGGCCCGGGTCGCCTCCCGCGTCGACGACGACCGCGTGCCCCGTGCCAGCGCCGATACCGCTGTTGATGACCAAGCCGTCACCCTGGCCGACGTCGCACGCGACGAAGACCCAGCCAGGCGGTGGCCAGGACGCCACGCTCGTCGGTGTCGCGGCAACGGTCGCCACGAGGACCACGGCCGCCGCGACGAGGGGACGGAGCCGGACGTGCCTCCAGACCCAGGGCCAGACCACGATGACGACGGCGGTGACGACGGCGAGGAGCACCGCGGCGACAGCGGAGTCGCCCCAGTCGATGCTGCCGAACGGCGCCTCGGCGCACGTCCTCGCGACCCAGGCGATGCCCTGTGCGGGCGCCCCGGCGAGCCAGGCCAGCCACGACGCACCTCCGATCCAGACGACGGACAGGACGGCGACGGCGACTCCGACGATCGTCGTCGGAGCCACGAGCGGTGCAGCGAGCAGGTTGGCCAGGACGGCGATGAGCGACACGCTGCCCTGGAGCGGGACCACGATCGGCCCGCAGACCGCTTGTGCGGCAAGCGGCACGGCCAGCACCGGTCCGAACCACGCGAGGCTCCGGGGCAGCCCTCGGGCGATCGCGCGCCCCCAGGGCTGTGCGAAGAGCAGCAGGCCCAGGGTGGCGACACTCGACAGGGCGAAGCCGTAGGACCGAGCCAGCCACGGGTCCCAGACGAGCAGGCCGACGATCGCCCCCGACAGCGCCGGCACGCCGGCCTGACGACGTGACGTGGACAGGGCGAGCAACCCGACCACCCCCATCACGCCGGCCCGGATGACGCTCGGCTCCGGTCGGGCGAGGATGACGAACCCGGCGAGTACGCAGAGGGCGACCCAGGGCCGGCCGCGCCGAGGCACTCCGAGGAGCCGGCACAGACCGAGCGCAGTCGCCAGGACGAGGGTGACGTTGCTCCCCGAGACGGCGCTGAGATGGCTCAGCCCCGTGTGGAGCATCGCCTCGGTGAGGTCCGGTGGCGTCCGGCTCGTGTCGCCGATGACGAGGGCCGGCACCAGACCGCGAGCGTCCGGGGTCAGGCCCGCCGTCGCGTCGCGGAAGTCAGCACGCACGGAGTCTGCCGCCCGGAACACCAGCCCGGGCCGGCCGATGACGGTCGGCTCGCCCTTGGGTCGGGCCAGGGCCACGACGTCGTCACCGGGATCCGCGGTAGACAGGCGCAGGACTGCCTCGACCTCCTCCTGCCAGCTGCGCTCGGCCCAGGATCGGTCCCCGGTGACGAGAATGGGCGCGTTCACCTCGGTGACCCGGCCGCGACCCGCCACCTGCCTGACCTCCAGCCGGACCACGACGATGGGGTCACGGGTCGGCTCCTGGCGCTCCACAGCAGTGTCCGCGCCACCGACCACAAGCGGTCCGCCGACGACGATCGGTTCAGTGGCGATCACCCCTCGCACCGTGACGACGGCACGTGCCTCCGCCAGCTCGGCCAGCGGGCCGATGTCGCGCACCGTCCGATGGCCCGCCACCGCGAGCAGGGTCAGCGAGAGCACCGCCAGGGTCAGCGCGAGGAGCCTCCGGCCGGAGGATCGCACCCTCCGCTGCACCATCAGCGCCGAGCCGAGTCCCGACGCCAGGGCCGACCACCACACCCAGGTCGTCGGCACGACGAGGCCGGCGAACGCGACCACCGGCCACGCAACGACGACGGGGACAAGGAGCCGGGCGTCGAGCCGCCTCGGTACCCGGACCACCTCGTCGGGTCCGTCCGCCCGGAGGGTCCGCGCCGGCGCCTGGCTCACACCGTGACTCTGGGACGGAGCTGGCTCAACATCTTGTCCCCGATCCCGCTGACCTCCCCCAGCTCCTCCACCGAGGTGAACCGGCCGTGCTCGTTGCGCCAGTCCACGATCCGCTGGGCCAGGACCGGCCCCACCCCCGGCAGGGAGTCAAGCGCGTCGAGGTCTGCGGTGTTCAGGTTCACCGGGCCGGCTCCCGGTCCCGACGACCCGGATCCGTTCCCAGTCGCTCCCCCCTTCACCTGCGCCCCGGCAGCAGGCGGCTCCTCCCCCGGCTTCGGCACGAATACCTGCTCACCGTCGACGAGGGCCCGCGCGAGGTTCATGGCCGTCAGGTCAGCAGCCCGTGTCACGCCCCCGGCCGACTCGATCGCGTCCGCGACGCGGGCACCCGCCTTGAGCCGGACGAGCCCCGGCTTGACCACCTGTCCCACGACGTGCACGACGAGCTCCGCCGACGGCGCCGCACCAGGACGCGTCGAGGGTGCGGACCTCGACACGACCTCCGCCGTGGCCGGACCGTCCGAGCCGTGCGTCGCCGCCCGAGCAGCCGTGCCAGCCGCCGACAGGGCCTCGCCCTCGGCCGCCCGCTCGGCCCACAGGATCCGCAGCACGAAAGCGCAGCCCAAGGCGACGACGAGCGCAAGCACGGCCACGACGGCGCTGCTGCTCACCGACACGCGCCCGGTCCGGAGCGATGCCGGGACCGAGACGAGCGACGGCCGTCGGGCGCGGCGCAGCTGGTCCTCGAGGTCGGCCGAGCTGGGTCCGGGGTCCAGGAGCTCCAGGTTCTCGCGTTCCGGCTGCCGCGTCGGCCCCTCCACGAAACCGGGCGGCGCCGGGACCCAGCCGCCACCCCGCCCACGGGACGCGCCCTCCTGCACCACCCGCCCGCCCAGGACCTGAACCACGCGCTCGAGGTCAGGGCTCTTGGGGACGCGGCTCAGCGGCATACGGGCAAGGTAGGCAAGGCCACGCACCACCCAGCCGCGCCGGTGCGCAGCTGTGGACGAGCACCCGCCACCCGACAGGATGTGGACGGTCACTCCCCGAGACGGCGCCACCCCGATTGGGAGCACGCGCCCCGGCTGAGCAACAATCCTCGGATGGCCCGGCACATCATGACTCTCACCTGCGACGACCGCCCCGGAATCGTGGCCGCCGTCTCAGCCGCGCTCCTCGACGTCAACGCGAACATCCTGGAGAACCAGCAGTACTCCGACGAGGACACGAACCTGTTCTTCATGCGGACCGTCTTCGACGCCGACGCCGCCGACGTGCAGCCGGTGCTCGACGCCATCGACGCCTCCTCCGCGGTGAGGCACCAGCACCTCGCCGTGCGCCCCGCCGAGGAACGCTGCCGGACGCTCATCCTCGTCAGCAAGTTCGACCACTGCCTGCTCGACCTGCTCTACCGGTGGAGGTCCGGCGACCTGCCCATCGACATCGTCGGTGTCGCCTCCAACCACGAGGACACCCGCGGCCTCGTCGAGTACTACGGCCTGCCGTTCCTGCACATCCCGGTCACGGCGGACACCAAGGCCGACGCCGAGGCACAGCTGCTGAAGATCGTCGAGGCCGAGGACGTCGGGCTCGTCGTCCTCGCCCGCTACATGCAGATCCTGTCGGACTCGCTGTGCCGGGAGCTCGCGGGCAGGGCGATCAACATCCACCACTCCTTCCTGCCGGGCTTCAAGGGGGCCAAGCCCTACCACCAGGCCCACGACCGCGGGGTGAAGCTGATCGGGGCGTCGGCGCACTACGTCACCGCGGACCTCGACGAGGGACCGATCATCGAGCAGGACGTCGTGCGCGTCACGCACGCGGAGACGCCGCAGCGGCTCGTCGCGATCGGCCGCGACGTCGAGCGGCGCGTCCTGTCCCGAGCGGTGCGCGACCACGCCGAGAGCCGGGTCTTCCTCTCGGGTCGCCGCACCATCGTCTTCTGAGCGGGTGACTTCCGGCCCTCGTCAAGGTGCCGATCCCTCACATTGAGGGAGAACCATTGAGGCCGTATGCCGCTGGGCTCGCTTCCGCGCGCCCGGTGCCCGGGTGCTCCCACCCTATGCGTCGGGTGCAGTTCGTGCCGGACTGCGTTCGCGTCGAGTGAACAGTTCGCGTCGGGCCGACGCAGGCATGTTCTCCCCTCGTCCCGGGGCCCGACTCCTCCGATTCACGACGCCGCCACACGGCCCGGCGCGGAGTGCACACTCGAAAAGGAGGTAGAGGTCAGCGGAGGCGACGCTGGCGCCACCAGCCGATGACGTTGTTCCGGTGCCGCCAGAGGATGATCAGGGCGATGCCGATGAGCCAGAGGCCGGTCCAGACGTCCCCGGGCGCCCGGCCGAGCAGGACGAGAACAGCCATGACGATCATCGCGAGGGCGCCGAAGATCGAGCCCGCGGCCACCCACTTGGTGGCCATCACGGCCACCGCGAAGACACCGACCGCGACGAGCGCCACCCAGGGGTGGACGCCGAGTATCGCCCCGAGGGTCGTGGCCACGCCCTTGCCACCACGCCCCCGGAGGAAGGGCGACCAGATGTGGCCGAGGATCGCGGCCAGCCCGACGGCGTAGGCAGCGTGCGCGCCGAACCACTGCCCCGCGAGAAAGGTCGGGACGAGCCCCTTGAGGACGTCGAGGACTCCGACGAGCACGCCCCACTTGCGGCCGAGGACACGGCCCGCGTTGGTCGCACCCGGGTTCCCCGACCCGGAGGCGGCCAGGTCCTTGCCGAGGATCCGGGCGATGATCGTCGCAGGGTTCACCGACCCGAGGAGGAAGGCACCGACCACTCCTCCGACCCAGGCCGCGACGGTGCCGGCGTTCACGGCCCTGGGGGCGCAGCCGATGCAGGGAGTGGCTCGCCCGGGCGGGGCGAGATCGCGATGGCCACGGTGCCTGGCCCGACATGCGCTCCCACGACCGCCCCGAGCTCGACGACGAGCACCTCCGGCGACCCGGGCAGGCGGCTGCGGAGGTGCTCCGCGATCTGCTCGGCTCGCACGTCGGCATCGAGGTGGTGGACGGCCAGGTCGACCATCACGCCGCCCTTGGTGACGTACTCGAGCACCATCGCCTGGATGCGTGCCACGGCCCGGGACGAGGTCCGGACCTTCTCGACCGGCATGATCCGCCCGCCGCGGACCGCGAGGATCGGCTTGATCGCGAGGGCGGACCCGAGCAGCGCCGAGGCGGCCCCGATGCGCCCCCCGCGCCTCAGGTGCTCCAGGGTGTCGACGTAGAAGAGGACGCCGGACGGGCGGAGCCGCTCCCGGACCGCCGCGGTGACCGCCTCGAGCTCGCCACCGGCAGCGGCGACCTTCGCCCCGGCGACGACCGAGAAGCCCATCGCCATGCCGATGGTCTCGCTGTCGATCACCTCGACGGGGACCGACGCCTCGGTCGCGGCCAGGCCCGCCGCCTCGTAGGTCCCCGACATCTGGCTCGACAGGTGCACCGACACGATGTGCGTCGCCCCCTCGTCGACCAGCCGCGCATAGACCTCGGCGAACACGGCCGGACTCGGGCGCGAGGTCGTGACGATGGTGTACTCACGCAGGGCCGCAGCGACCTGCGCCGCGCTGATGTCGCGGCCCTCGACGAGCTCCTGGCCTCCGACGACGACGTGGAGCGGGATCACCTCGATGTGGTGCTGGTCGACGACGGAGACCGGCAGGTATGCCGTCGAGTCGGTGACCACTCGCACGTCGACGCGCGGGCGGGCGGCCTCCTGCTGGACGAGCTCCGTCGCGCGGGTCCGTCGCCAGCGCCGGAGCCGGTCCCCCAGCCGGTCGTTGGTCTTGTCACCCGACGGCGCTCCCCCGGCGGTCACCGTGGGCACCCGGCCAGCAGAGCGGCATACGTCATGGTGGTGCCTCAGGCCGGAACGACGTTGACGAGCTTGGGCGCGCGCACGATGACCGTGCGGACTCCGTCCGCCGTGGCTGCCTTGACCTTGTCCCGCGCCAGCACCAGCTCGCGCAGCCGGTCCTCCGTGATGTCGGGAGCCACCTCGATGCGATCGCGCACCTTGCCCTTGATCTGGATGACGCAGGTCACCTGCTCCTCGACGATCTTTGACGGGTCGCTCACCGGGAACGGCACGTACGAGACGCCGCCGGTGTGGCCGAGCCTGGCCCACAGCTCCTCCGCGATGTGCGGCGCGACCGGCGCGATCATGAGGACGAGTGCCTCCATGACCTCGCGCGGCGGCACGTCGAGCTTGGTCACGGCGTTGTTCAGCTCGATGAGCTTGGCGATGGCCGTGTTGAAGCGCAGCCCCTCGAAGTCCTCGCGGACCCCGGCAATCGTCTGGTGCAGCTGGGTCGTCAGGGCCTGGTCCGGCTCGGCGTCCCCGGTGCCACCGACGCGCAGCTGCCCCGTCACCTCGTCGACCACATTGCGCCACACACGCTGCAGGAACCGCTGCGACCCGACGACGGCGCGCGTCTCCCACGGCTTGGACAGCTCGAGCGGGCCCATCGACATCTCGTACACGCGGAAGGTGTCCGCGCCGAAGCCGTCGTACATGTCGTCCGGGCTGACCATGTTCTTCAGCGACTTGCCGATCTTGCCGTACTCGCGGTTGACGAGCTGACCGTCAAAGACGTACGTCGGCTGGCCGTCCCTGCCCGGCTCCTCGATGACGTCCGCCGCCGGGACGTACTGACCACGCGAGTCGGTGTACGCGTAGGCCTGGATGTAGCCCTGCGCGAAGTAGGTCCGGAACGGCTCCTCGCTCTGCACGTGGCCGAGGTCGAAGAGGACCTTGTGCCAGAACCGCGCATAGAGCAGGTGGAGGACCGCGTGCTCGACGCCACCGACGTAGAGGTCGACACCGCCCGGGTCACGCGTGCCCGCGGGAGCGCCCTCGACAGGGGTCGGCTGCTTGGCCAGCCAGTACGCCTCGTTGGCCGGGTCGACGAACGCCTCCTGGTTCGCCGGGTCGAGGTAGCGGAAGTAGTACCAGCACGACCCCGCCCAGTTCGGCATGGTGTTCGTCTCGCGGCGGAAGCGGCGCCGACCCCGGCCGTCGCCCAGGTCCAGCTCGACGTTGACCCACTCCGGCACGCGGGACAGCGGCGGCTCGGGGCTGCTCTGCGCGTCGTCCGGGTCGAAGGTCTTGGGGCTGTAGTCCGGCACGTCGGGCAGCGTCAACGGCAGCTGGTCGTCCGGCACGGGATGGCTGACGCCGTCCTCGTCGAACATGATCGGGAACGGCTCACCCCAGTAGCGCTGGCGGCTGAACAGCCAGTCACGGATCCGGTAGTTCACGGTCCCCTCGCCGAGGCCCTTGTCCTGGAGGTACTCGATGACTCGCGCCTTGGCGTCGGCGACGTGCAGGCCGTTGAGCGAGACCTCGTCGTTGGCGGAGTTGATCGCGACGCCCTCGCCGGTGAACGCCTCGTCGTCCGGGTGGCCCTCGGTAGGCTGCACGGTCCGGATGATGGGCAGCGAGAACTTCTCCGCGAACTCCCAGTCGCGCACGTCCTGCCCGGGGACGGCCATGATGGCGCCGGTGCCGTAGCCCATCAGGACGTAGTCGGCGACGAAGACCGGAATCGCCTCTCCGTTCAGGGGATTCGTGGCCCATGTACCGGTGAACACCCCGGTCTTGTCCTTGCCCTCGGTCTGCCGCTCGACGTCATTCTTGCGCGAGGCCGCGAGCTGGTAGGCGTCGATCGCCGCGCGCGGGGTCGCCGAGGCGGCGGAGTCGTCACCCTTCCAGTCGTCGTGCGACCCTTCCGGCCAACCGCCCTCCGGGACGAGGGAGTCGACGAGCGGGTGCTCCGGCGCAATGACCATGAAGGTGGCACCGAAGAGCGTGTCGGGACGCGTCGTGAAGACCTCGATGTCGGCCTTCTCTCCCATCACCGTGACCACCGGGAAGCGCACGCGCGCACCCTGCGAGCGCCCGATCCAGTTGCGCTGCATGAGCTTGACCTTCTCGGGCCAGTCCACGCGGTCGAGATCATCCGCGAGGCGGTCGGCGTAGGCCGTGATCCGCATCATCCACTGGGAGAGGTTGCGGCGGAAGACCGGGAAGTTGCCGCGCTCGGACCGTCCCTCGTTGGTGACCTCCTCGTTGGACAGGACCGTCCCCAGGCCGGGACACCAGTTGACCGGCGCCTCCGACTGGTAGGCGAGGCGGAACGCGTCCAGCGCCTTCGCCTGCTCGGTCTCCGTCAGCTCGGCCCACGAGCGGCCGTCGTCGGTGGGGACGGCCCGCCGGCCGGACTCGAGCTCCTCGACGAGCTCGCTGATCGGGCGGGCCCTGCCCAGGCCGCCGTCGTCGCGCACCGCGCTCTCGTCGTACCAGGCGTCCCAGATCTGCAGGAAGATCCACTGGGTCCAGCGGTAGTAGTCCTCGTCGATCGTCGCGAAGGTGCGCCGGTTGTCGAAGCCGAGGCCCAGTCGCCGCAGCTGGCGGCGCATGACGGTCATGTTCTCCTCGGTGGTCTTCCGAGGGTGCTGGCCGGTCTGGACGGCGTACTGCTCCGCCGGCAGGCCGAACGCGTCGTAGCCGAGCGCGTGCAGCACGTTCTTGCCGAGCATGCGGTGGAAGCGGGAGTAGACGTCGGTCGCGATGTAGCCGAGCGGGTGCCCGACGTGCAGGCCCGCGCCGCTCGGATAGGGAAACATGTCGAGGACGACGAGCTTGTCGCCGTGGTCGGCGACGCTCTCGGGCTCGGCCCACGGCCCGGCGGGGTTGGGCGCGTTGAAGGTGCCCTCCTCCTCCCACCGGTCCTGCCAGGCGACTTCGATGTCCCTGGCCATGGCGGCCGTGTAGCGGAACGGCGTCTCGTTGGTCTGCTCGCTCATGTCTTCTCTCTCATCACGTCGTGGGTGGTCGCTCGCCCTGGTGCCTCGGACAAGAAAAAACCCCTCGCACAGGAGGGGGAGCCGCGTTGATGCCGGGATGCTCCCGGCTTTGGTCAACGCGGCTGCGGAAGGAGCAGCCGACCAGCCATGTGCCCAAGGTTAGCGCAGGTCCCAGCACGGCTGGGCTGGGCGACGCCGGGCGGCACCCAGCCAGCGGCATACGGCTGTCGTATGCCGCTGGGCTCGCCCCCGAGCGCACGTGCGTACGTGCGTTGGGCGGGGCTCGCGAACGGTGGAGGAGCCAGCAGCGCCGGCATCCTGCCCCCGGGAACGAGGGGCTCCGGTAGATTGCTAGAGGGGTGAGGCCATGAGGTTGCTGTTCCTCGGAGTGCGCGGATCCACACCGGCTCCGGGCGCCGAGTTCGTCCACTACGGCGGTCACACATCCTGTGTGGCCGTCGCGCACGACGACGCCGACGCACCGACGATCGTGCTCGATGCCGGCACCGGCATCCGCATGCTCAGTGATCGCCTTCCGAGCCGCGACTTCACCGGCGCCATCCTCATCACCCACATGCACTGGGACCACGTCCAGGGACTCCCGTTCTTCGCCAAAGGGGACCAGCCGACGAGCGACGTCGACCTCTTCCTCCCGGCCCAGGACGGCCTCGGCGGCCGGGACCTGCTCGCCCGGTTCCTCTCGCCTCCCGGCTTCCCGATCCTTCCCGAGGGGTTGCAGGGCCAGTGGCGCTTCCGCGCGACCGGCGCCGGCGCCGTCCCCGTCGACGGCTTCGAGGTCAGTGCGTTCGACGTCGAGCACAAGGGCGGCCGGACCTTCGGCTACCGGATCACGGACGACTCGGGATCCATCGCGTACGTCCCCGACCACGCGGCTGTCTCACGCCCCGCGAGCCTGGCCGCCCTGCTTCGGGACGTCGACCTGCTCATCCACGACTCCCAGTTCTTCCGTGGGGAGCGCGAGGTTGCGGCCCGCTTCGGACATGCGACGGTGTCCGACAGCATTGAGCTGGGGGTGGAGGTGGGCGCCCGCCACGTCGTGCTCTTCCACCACGCACCGACCCGCACCGACAGCCAGATGAGGACGATGGAGCGTGGCGTACGCGGCCCGATGAAGGTCACCGTGGCCCGAGAGGGCATGACGTTGTCGGTGGGGACCCGGGGCTGAAGCCATGCCCGACTCCGCCCCCGACCTCCGGATGGACGCTGCCCCCGAACCCAACGGTGACGAGGCACTCGTCCCCTATGTCCCGGCACTGGCGGCCGAATGGCTCACCGAGGACCCGACCGCCCGGCACCGTCGGGTCTCGGGGAGCATGGCCTTCGTCGACATCTCGGGATTCACCTCGCTCACCGAGCGCCTCACCCGGATGGGCAAGGTCGGCTCCGAGGAGCTGAGCGACATCCTGGACTCCACCTTCACGGCGCTGCTCGAGCAGGCTCGCCGGGAGGACGCCGACCTGGTCAAGTGGGGAGGCGACGCCGTTCTCCTGCTCTTCCGCGGTGCGGGCCACGCGGCGCGAGCCGTCCGTGCGACGGCTGCGATGCGGCGCGCGCTCTACTCCGTCGGGCGGACCGGCTCGTCAGCAGGCAAGGTCACCCTCCGGATGTCCACGGGCATCCACAGCGCCGACTTCGACTTCTTCCTCGTCGGCGACCCCGCAGTCCACCGTGAGCTCATCGTCAGCGGGCCTGCGGCGAGCCGCACCGCCGAGCTCGAGAGTGCCGCCACCGCGGGCCAGATCGCCGTCAGCCCGGAGACGGCCGCTGACCTGCCCAGGTCCGCGGTCGAGCGGAACGACGACGGACTGCTTCTCGTCCGCCGTGCCCCGGGGGAACGAGAGGCCGCCGCACGCGGCCCGACCGAAGGACCCGCTCGGCCGCCCGCGACGACCGCGCCAGGTATCGCCGTCCTCCTCCCACCACCGGTGCGGACCCACCTCCTCGCCGCCGCCGGCGAGGCCGAGCACCGCTCGATCGCCGTCGCCTTCATCCAGTTCTCCGGCACGGACGACCTCATCGCGCGCGAAGGCCCGGCGGCGCTCGCGACGGCTCTCGACGAGGTCGTGCGCAACGTCCAGTCCGCGTGCGAGTCCCAGGGAGTGACGTTCCTCGAGAGCGACATCAACAGGGACGGGGGCAAGATCATGATCGCCGCCGGTGCGCCGCGTGGCGGCGAGGACCTCGAGCGGCGCATGCTCACTGCCACCCGGCGCGTCATCGATTGTGCGGGCCGCCTGCCGCTGCGTGTCGGTGTCAACAGAGGCAGGGTCTTCGCCTCCGACTTCGGCCCGTCGTTCCGCCGGACCTACTCGATCAAGGGCGATGCCATCAATGTCGCTGCCCGCGTCATGGGCAAGGCGAGCCCGGGTCAGGTCCTCGCCGTCCGCGACGTCGTCAGCCGCGCTGGTGCAGGCATCGCCGCAACGGAGGTGCCGCCCTTCCTCGTCAAGGGCAAGTCACATCCCATCCAGGCCGCGCTCGTGATGGCCACTGGTGACAACCTGCGCACCCTGTCGTCGGGCCAGGCGGGACTGCACGGTCGGGACCACGAGATCGGCATCCTGGCCGCCGCGCTCGGCAACGCCCGCCACGGCCAGGGCGGTTGGGTCGAGCTGGTGGCCGATGCCGGTCTCGGCAAGTCGTCCCTCATCAGCTGGCTGTGGGAGTCGGCGCCCGACTTCACCGTCCTGCGCGGCACGAGTGGGCGTTTCGGCGGCGCGAGCTCCCACCAGGCGATCCGGCGCCTGCTCCGCGACGTCATCGGCGCCAGCCCGGACGCAGGGCACCCGGAGCTCGAGACCGCCCTGCTGACGGCGATCCGCCAGCACTCCCCCGACCTCGAGGCGTGGGCGCCCCTGCTCGGGGCGGTGCTCGGCGTCAGCATGCCCGAGACGCCCGAGCTCAGCGACCTCGACGAGCGGTTCCGTCCAGCACGGCTCTCGCAGGTGGTGGTGTCGCTGATCCGCTCGGCACACAAGGAACCCACGCTGTTCCTCTTCGAGGGCGCGGACCGGATGGACGAGTCCAGTGCGGACGTCATCCGGGAGCTGCTGCGCGAGGTGCCGGGCCAGCCGTGGCTCGTCCTCACCGGACGCCGACCCGACCCGGGTGGACTGGAGTCGACCGAGGACGACGCGGTGACGCGGATCGAGCTGGCACCGCTCGACCAGGCCGCCTCCGTGTCGTTCCTCGAGTCCATCACCACGGACCGACCCGTCAGCGCCCACCTGCTCCGCCGTGTCGCGGCGAAGGCGGGCGGGAACCCCTTGTTCCTGCGGGCTCTCATCGAGGTGGTCCGGACGACGTCCGACGAGGACCTGCCCGACACGATCGACTCGCTCATCGGAAGCCAGATCGACCGGCTCGCGCCTCGGTGCCGGACCCTGCTGCGCTTCGCTGCGGTGCTCGGTGAGCGGTTCGCCATCGGGGATCTCGAGGAGATGGTCGCCGCCCAGGGCTGGTCCATCCAGGACGCGGACATCCAGGACCTGCGGGGCTTCATCGAACCGGAAGGGCCGGTCCAGGGCTGGTTCCGCTTTCGCAACGCGCTGATCCGGGACGTCGCCTACGCCGGACTCCCCTACCGACTGCGCCGAAGCATGCACCGGCGCGTCGGCGAGGTCCTCGAGCGGGCGGAGGACCGCGAGGCGGTGAGCGAGCGCCTCTCCACCCACTTCTTCGAGGCCGGCGACCACGCGCGGGCCTGGACCTACTCCCGGATCGCCGGGGACCGCGCTCGGCACTCCTTCAGCTACCCCGAGGCCATGGCGCTCTATGACCGGGCACTGACGGCCGCCCGCAGCGTGAGGGACATCCCGCCGGGAGAGCAGGCCCGGGTGCTCGAGGCGAAGGGCGACGTGGCGGACCTCGCCGGCCTGTCCCGGGAGGCCGTCGACGCGTACCGCAGGGCCAAGACGGTCATGAGGGACGACCCCCTGGCCGTTGCCGCCCTGACGGTGAAGGAGACCAGGATCCACCAGCGGCTCGGCGCCTTCGGCACCGCGAGCCGGATCGCCGGCAACGCGCGCGCGAGGCTCCAGAGCATCCAGGGTCCGCTGGCAGCGGCGGAGCGCTCACGACTGGCCAGCCGCCTCGCCGTCGTCCACCACCTGAGGTCCCGCCATGACGACGCCGTGCACTGGAGCCGGGTCGCCGTGGAGGAGGCTCACGAGTCGGACGACTCGAGCGCCCTCGCCCTGGCCTACAACTATCGCGAGCTGATCAGCACGGCCGCGGGCGAGCAGCCGGACGAACCATACGGCGAGCTGGCCCTCGCCAGCTACACCGCCGCCGGCGACCTTCTCGGCCAGGGCCACTCCCTCACCAACCTCGCCATCCGCTCGCTGGCCGACGGCGACTGGGACACCGCCGAGGCCAGGTTCGACGCGGCCACTGAGCTGTTCCACAGGGTGGGCGACACGGCCAACGAGGCCAACTCCCTCTACAACCGGTCTGATGTCCTCCAGCGTCAGGCCCGCTACGACGAGGCTGCGCCCCTTCTCGCGGCCGCCCGTCGTGGCGGCCTCGTCACCGACGACCCGGAGCTGGTTGCCCTCGTGGACCGCGAGCTCGGCAAGGTCCGCCTCGGCCAGGGTCGACTGGATGATGCTCGCGAGCTGCTCGACCAGGCCCGGTCCGCGCTCGAGCGGCTCGGGCTCGAGCACGAGGCGGTCGATGCCTCCGTCTCGCTGGCGCACTGCCGCCTCGTCCAGGGTGAGTTCGCCCAAGCCCTGGCCGACGCCGACGCCCTCCTGCCCAAGGCGCAGGCCGCGGCCGTCGACGAGCTGGAGGCGAGGCTGCACCTGATCAGGGGCGCCGCGTTGGCCCTCACCGGGGACTGGGCGGCGGCGGAGACGGCCTTCGAGAGGGGGCGCGACGTGACGACGCGGCACGACGGAGGCCATGTGCGTGCGCTCAACCTCATGGGGCTGGCGCTGGTCGCCCCACGTACCCGCCGCGACCGCAGGGCCGAGCTCGCCGAGGCGCAGGCGTGCCTGACGCAGCTCGGGGTCCTCTCGCTGCCGCCGCCGTTCGACACGGCGGATCTGGCCGCCACCGAAGTGAGCGGCCAGACCGGCCAGACAGCCCGGGGACGGTCCGATCAGTAACCGGTGCCCCGCACGTCGTGGGTGAAGTTGAAGTAGAGCAGGGTGTCCCCGGCGTTGTCGCGCTGGCTGTTGACGTAGTCGACGCAGGCCACTGGCTCGCCCGTCGCCGGGTCGACGTTGGCCTGGCCCTTGAGCAGGCACGCCGGAGCGACGGTGTCGAGGGGCCCGGAGGACAGGTACGTGTAGTAGACCTTGAACTTGTTCACGCCGCCGTTGCCGCACTGGGTCTTGTCGCAGCGGAAGATCAGCGTGGCCGGCGCCTGCGCCGTGTAGCCCTGCAGCGCGGCAATGAACTGCACGACCGTCGAGCCGGCCTTGCAGGGTGAGCCCGCACACTGATCGGCCGTCGCACCGGTCGACAGGGCGGCCCGTTGGGATGCGAAGCTGAGCGGGAGCATCGCGATGCCGCAGTTCGTCTCGGGTGTCGTCGTCGTGCAGGTGTCCGCGCCGAATACGGTCGTTCCCTGGTCGGCGAGCTGCAGCGTCCGCAGGCTGTCGAAGGGCGACGAGGGAACCGGCGTGAAGCTGATCGGCTTGCCCTTGCCTCCGACCGAAGGCGTGATGGTCACCCCGTTCTCGACGGCCGAGTAGGTCACCGTCGCTGGCACCGACGGTGCGTTGGCGGGCAGGGTGACCTGGTTGGGGCTGAGCACGCCGTCGGGTGACCCGTCCGCAACGCTGACGCCGAGCGTGAAGGTGACGTCGTTGTTGAACACAGCCGAGGTCGAGAGCGTCAGCTCGATGGGGTCGCCCGCCTTGGCGAGCACCCCCGGGACCGCGCCGCCCAGTCCGAGGTCAGGTGTCGACACGGAGACCGTGACCACCGGAAGGGGGGTGGGCTCGGGTTTGACCGCCAGAGCCGGGGACGCGGTCAGTCCCACCACCGCAAGGACGCCGATCAACGAGCCGACGAGGCGGGACCTCCCTCCAGCTCTCGCGAACGGCGTTGCGGTCAGCAATGAGGATGGTGAGGTCATGAGGGGAGGCCCCGTTTCTCGTCGGGATCGATGCGGGAGCAGCAGGACAGGCAAAGCTGCCTCCAGATCATTGAAGGTCGGGTCGGCCGGGAGTTCAGCCGAATCACGGAACTACCCGCGGGTTTGTCCCTTATCGCCCGAACGTCCCACGACCCACCAGCCCGATGACGAGGAGCACCAGCGCGGCGTGGTACGCGACCATGGCGAGGACGGGGGCCCACCGTCGCTCGAGACAGAACCGGTCGTGAGCCAGGACGAGGTGCGAGACGAGCAGCAGCGCACCACCGCCGAGGACGACGACGTCACCCTGCCAGGCCGCCACGAGGACCAGGCCGACGAGGGACAGCAGGTGCAGGAAGACGGACCCTCGCTGGCGACCGGCGTACCGGATGACGTCGCGCCCCCACCGTCCGTGGGCCACGACGACGAAGGGGACCGCGACCAGGACCCACCACGGCAGCCCTCCGTGACCCGGCACCGACACCACGGCCCAGGTCCACGCCACATTCGCGAGCAGGGAGGTCCACAGCCCGAGCAGGTATCTCGTCTCGGTCGCCGTCAGGAGCAGCAGGTCGGTCAGGAGGGACAGACCCAGGGCCGTGATGACCTGCGGTAGCACCCACGCGGCAGACCCGTCCGCTGCGCCGGGCACCGCGGCGAGCGACCAGGCCAGGCCGATGAGCAGGAACGGAAAGGTCGGCCTCGTGACGAGGTCGACCACATGGTCTCCGCGAGCAACGGCGAACCAGTTGAGCACCGCCGTGAACGCGAGGGCCACGGCGAGCACCATGACGTGGGTGTCCACACCGCCAAGGTTGGCAGCACGGCAGGCCAGGACCGTGCGGACACGCGGCGACGATCGGGTCACCTTTCGGGACCCGAGTCGGAGCGGCTCGCGATCCGTGCCAGACTCGAGTAATGCCAATGCGCCACTTCCAGCACACCGTGACGCCCGACGACACGGCAGCCAAGCTCGGGACCGGTGACCTCGACGTCCTCGCGACGCCACGCCTCATCACGTGGTGCGAGTCCGCGGCCTTCCAGGTGTGCCAGAAGTCCGTCGACGAGGACCACACGACCGTCGGAACGATGGTCCGGTTCGAGCACACCAAGGGCAGCCCGGTCGGCACCGAGGTGACGATCGAGTGCGCCGAGCCGATCAACGACGGACGCCGGCTCGTCTGCTTCGTCACGGTCAGGGACGCCGACGGTGACGAGCTGGGCAGCGGTGAGCTGCACCGCGCGATCGTCAACCCGGACCGCTTCATGACCAGGTGCCGCAAGCTCGTCTGAGCCGACTGAGGGCCCACCGGAGCGCGGGGCCACCTTGCGAGCGGAAGCGAGCTCAGCGGCATACGCAAGAAGAAGCGTGTGTGCCGTATGCCGCTGGGCTGGCTTCTCTGCGCCCGTGCAGGCAGTGCCTCACAGGACGTAGGCGTCGCCCTGCTTCTGGAAGCCCAGTCGCTCGTAGTACGGGTCCACCATCCCGGGCGGGGTGAGGATCTGGCGGAAGCCGCGGCTTCGGAAGGGGCCGTCGGGCCCGAAGACGAACTCGCCGGGCGACAGATCGCGGTAGGGCGGCGTCACGTAGTCGAGCAGCAGCTGCGCCCGCCCGTCGCCGAGATCTCGCATGAGCACGACGCCCACTGCCGTGTCGCCCTTGACGACGAGGTAGCACGGATCGCCCGTGAACGGGTCGTGGACGAACTCGGGGTTGTGGCGTCGGATGTCCGCCTCGTGCACCCGCAGGCCGTGCCGCAGGAACTCGTCGTCGCCGGCCACCTCGATCACCTCGTACACGCCCGAGTCGTGGCGCTCTCTGCTCATGCGCAGCAGGTGCACGACGTTGATCACGGCCAGCACGACGTTGAGGCCCACCATGGGCCACACGCCGACGACACCGTTGTAGACGATGAGGACGAGGCAGCCGATGAGGTTGATGATCCGCAGCCGATGCAGCTCGGTCTGCAGCAGGGACCACACCAGCACGGCGGAGCCGATCCAGCCGACCGCCTCGAGCCACCACCCGTCCATCCCCCGGAGCCTAGTGGCGGCATGGGTGCCGTCGGGTCACCTGCTGCGCAACCGGTCCATCTCCGAGGCGATCTCCGCCGCGGTCGGCTCGTGCCTCCAGTACACGTCCATCGCGTGCGCCACGAGGCCGATGCCCCACCCCGCGATCGGGAAGATCGGCCAGAAGAAGTCTGCGCCGGTCATCGCCCAGATGAGCACGAGCATGCCGTTGACGAGCACGTAGATGAGCAGGTGGACGCGGAACTCCTCCTTCGCCTTGAGGCGCTTGACGGCTCGGTCGTGCAGGTCCGTCTCAGCACCGGTGCGGTCGATCTGAGGGGTGACGGGTGGGTCGGTGGCTGGGGTGACCGGTGTCTGGTTCGCGGTCATGATCGTCACTACTCCTTCGCGGGCCGCCTCGCGCCACGCGCTCGGCTCCCACCTCAAGCGTAGGTCGAGGGCGCTGCCCCGGGCGCTCATGGTGTGCAGCGTCACGGTGCGTCCGGGCCGTCTCCCTGACGACCGACGAACCTGAGGCCGAGGACCGCGACGACGATTCCGCCCAACAGGAGAACCTTTGCCGCTGAGGAGGATTCACCGCCCACTGTGATCGCCCACGTGACGGTGAGGGCGGCACCCACCCCGGTCCAGACCGCGTACGCCGTGCCGATCGGGATGGACGCCGACGCCACGCTCAGGCCGACCATGCTGGCCGCCAGTGCGACGAGGAAGGCGACGGTGGGCACAGGGCGCGACAGTCCGTCGGACGCCCCGAGCGCGGTGGCCCAGACCGCCTCGAGCACGGCGCTGGCGAGCAGGATGACCCACGGCATCAGGACACCACCTTGAGGCCGACGACGCTGCCGATGAGCAGCAGGAGGAGGGCTGCGCGGGCGGCATCCAGGCGCTCGCGGCCCCGAGCCGCTGCGACCAGGACGGTGCAGACGGCGCCGATGCCGACCCATACGGCATAGGAGGTACCGGTGGGCAGGCCGGTCATCGCGAAGGCGAGACCGCCCATGCTGGCAGCGAGCGCCCCCGCGAAGAGGATGGTCGGCCGGCGGCGGCGGAAGCGGTCGGAATCTGCCAGAGCCGTGGCCCAGACGGCCTCGAGGACGCCCGAGAGGATGAGCACGAACCAGTGCACGATGTCTCCAGTGCGGCCGTCTTGTCGCTGGGCGGGTACGGCTCCCTCGTCCGCGAGGGCCATCCGGCCACTCCCGGGAGAGGGTACGGCCCGGGTGCGGGATCGGGCGAATCCGTGAGGTATCACCCCGCTGGCGACTAGCCTCTTCCCAGGGACAGGGTGATGCATGATCCCATTGGGTCCCTGCGTGAGGGGTGTCGTCGTGGAGCACGACTATCTCGACTTCGAGGTCTCCATCGAAACCACCGCGGCGGGACAGGTGGTCCGCGTGACCGAGTCGCCGGCGGGCGTTGGCGAGGCGCCCTTCTACCTGCCGTTCAAGCCGGTGGAGCTCGCCCAGTTCATGACCGCGGTGGGGCCGCCGCGAGTGCCCTCCCGTCGGCTCGTGCCGGCCGAGACACGCGTGATGGACGTCAAGGACTACGGCATGCGGCTCGGCGACGCCTTGCTCAGCGGTGACGTGGGCCGGCTGTTCCGCGAGAGCCTGTCGACCGCGAAGCGGCAGCGCGCGGGTCTGCGGGTGCGGCTCCGCCTCGAGGCCTCTCCCGACCTCGAGCCGATTCCCTGGGAGTACGTCTACGACGGCGAGCTGGGCCGGTTCCTGACGTTGTCCACCCAAACCCCGGTCGTCCGGTCTCTCGACGCGCTGGACGTTCCGGCACCGGTGCAGGTGACCGCTCCGCTGCGTGTGCTCGTGCTCATCTCGAGCCCGTCGGACGTGCCCGAGCTCGCGGTGGCCCACGAGGAGGAGCTGCTCCGGGCGACGACCGCGGACCTCGTCTCGAGTGGGCGACTCGAGCTCGTGGTGCTGACCACGGCGACGTTGAGCGGGCTGCAGCGGGCGCTGCTCGACACCTTCCACGTCTTCCACTTCATCGGGCATGGCGGCTTCGACGAGAGCGCCGGTGAAGGAGTCCTCGTCCTCGAGCGCGAGGACGGCCGGGCGCATCGGGTCGGTGCATCTCGGCTCGGCACTCTCCTGCACGACGCCAACGGAATGCAGCTCGTCGTGCTCAACGCGTGCGAGGGGGCTCGGACGAGTGGCCGGGACGCCTTCTCCGGCGTGGCTCAGGCGCTGGTCCGTCAGGGGCTGCCTGCCGTGGTCGCCATGCAGACGGAGATCTCGGACCGGGCCGCGCTGGTCTTCAGCCACGAGTTCTACTACTTCCTGACCCGGGGCCTGTCGATCGACGCCGCCATGTGCGAGGTGCGCAAGGCCATGGCGATCTCCGACGAGGCCTCCGAGTGGGGCACTGCCGTCCTGGTCCGGTCGGGCTCGGACCAGCCCTTTGACATGTCAGCACTGGGGGGCCTGGCCGAGCCCGCCCCCGAGGGCCGGTTGGAGTCCCTGTACGCCGCAGCGCAGTCGTCGCTCGCCTCGGCGACGCCCGAGACGGCGGTGCCGATCCTCGAACAGATCGCGGCCGAGCGGCCGGACTATGCCGACGTCACCCACCTGCTCGATACCGTCAACGCGCCGCCAGCAGCCATCGTGCCCGGACCGCCGCTGACGCAAGCACTGCCGCCCGGTGGCGCCTCGACGCTGCCGCCTCAGCGCGCCGTCGCTCGGGCCGGGTCGGGGGGACGCGATCGCGGTGGCCGCGGGTGGAAGTGGCTCGGTGGCATCCTGGCGTTCTTGCTCCTGGCGACCGGCGCCTTCATCGTCTGGGCGATGCGCCCCGAGGACGCGCCAGATCCACCCGTCCCGGCTGCTGCCAGCGATGCGGCCAACCCGGCCATCACCGCCTGCGGCCCGTCCGCGGTGAT
>NZ_DATEEY010000171.1:0-17749 GCF_035280925.1 Intrasporangium sp.
CTCGGCGTCGTCGACGTCGTACGTCAGGTCCCGCCCGTTGAGTAGGCAGAAGACACGGGTCGCGGACCATGCCAAGCGCTTGTTCCCGTCAACCAGGGCGTGGTTGCGCACCAAGGAGTGCAGCAGCGCTGCGGCCTTGTCTTCGAAGGCGGGATAGGCGTCGTCGCCGAAGACGGTGACCCGGGGGCGTGCGGCGGCTGCGGCCAGCAGGCCCACGTCTCGGACCACCACCTCGTCGATCACGCCGGTGGCGATCTCCAACAGATCCTCTAGCGAGAGGTAGTCGAGGTCCTCATTGCTCACTGGCTCAGTCGCTCGAGCAGATCGTGATCCTCGGTGCGCACGCGCTGGATCGCGGCAGCCAAGCGCTGCGGACGGTCCGAGACGTATTGAGCGATCGCGCTCCGCGCGACCTCCTGCATTGAGCGACCCTCCTGCTCAGCCTTTGCGCGCAGGGCTTCGGACTCGGCATCGGTCAGCCGCAGGTTCATCGCCATGCCCTGATGGTACCACCGCGGTACCGCTCGACGAGCGGCCGACAGGCCGCACCCTAGGTGCCCCCAGTGGGCGAAGTGGGGCGCCCAGAGTGGGCGGAAAGACGTGCCCCGACGTCGGCAGATGTGGTCGGATGATCGCCGGTGTCGCCTCCGTGGTCGGAGGGCTGCCCGGCCCGGTGATGCTACTAGGCATCAACGGCCACGCTCGATGACGTCGATCGAAGGACGACGGCGTGGTCACGTGTCGCCCTCGATCGAGTGAACCATTCAGGACTCGAAAGTTGTTCACTCGATTGTGGGGAGAGCGCAGCGGGCTCGGCCCGAGGCTGCGAGCCCCATGGCGGCGAGCGCGACGGCGAGCCCGGCGATGACTCCGAACGCGAGACGGCTGGGCTCGCCGGCGACTGCGAGGACTGCCCCGGCTGCGGCGTAGAAGACCGCACTCGCCATGGAGGCGGCCATCTGCCCACCGGCGTTGTTGCGGCCCTGGTTCGAGTCGTCGGACGCGGACATGATGAGGACCGACAGCGTGCCGGAGGTCATGCCGATCCCGAGGCCCGCCATCGCCCAGCCCACGAGCCCCACCGCGGTCGGCGCGTCCGCCCAGACGATGAGGGCCGTTCCAACGAGGCCCATCGTCACGAGCGTGAAGCCCACCCGGAGCAGCGCCATCGGCCGAGCCGAGAACCGGCTCTGGATGGCGGACCCACTCGACCACGTGAGGCCGGTGATGCTGAGGCTGATGCCCGCCGTGAGCGGACCGTGGTGACGGAGCACGGTGAGGATGAGCGGCAGGAAGGCGCCGATTCCCATGAACGCCGCGCTGACCAAGCCGCGCAGCGCGATGACGCCGCCGATGCCGCAGGCCGCTCGGAGGGCGCCACTGGGCAGCAAGCGCCGCGCCGAGGCGCCGAGCCCGACCACGGCCAGACCGGATACGACGGCCACCGACACGGTGAGTGCCTGGACGGTGAGCTGCTCCGTGACGAGGTTGAGCGCGACGAGGGCCACAGCCGCCAGGAGCGCCCAGGGCAGGACACCGCGCAGCCGGGCCGGTGCCGTCCCCTCGCCCACCACAACAGCCTCCTCCTGCGGAAGCCCCCGCGCGACGCGCAGAGCGGGTCGAAGGGCGAGCCACACCGGCACCAACACGACCGGGCCCGCGATGAAGACCCACCGCCAGCCGATCCACTCGGTCACAGCACCGGTGACAACCGGTCCGAGGACCGAGGGCAGGACCCAGGCCGCGGCGAACATCGCGACGACCTTCGGGCGCAGGACCGGATCGAGGACGCGAGCCACGAGAACCATGACGCCGACGTCGAGCAGTCCCTCAGCGAGCCCGCTGAGCAACCGGCCCAGCACGAGAGCCGGCAACCCTGTCGCACTCGCCACTGCGGCCATCCCGCCGACGAAGGTCAAGGCACCCACCCGAAGCACGGGCACCGGCCCACGACGGTCGGCCCACCAGCCGGCGGTGGCCAGCGCGACGAGGTAGGTCGCGAGGGGTGCCGCGCCGACCAGTCCGTAGCTCGTCACGGCGTCCAGCTCGAGGAGCACAGTCGGCATCGCCGTCAGGACCGCACGGTTCTCGAACGCCCCCAGCGTCACCAGCGCGACGACCGCAATGACGACCGGGGCATTCTGGCGGGTGAACAGGCTTGCGCCAGAGGCTAACTCACGCTCCGCTACAGCAGAGCCAGCATCAGTCTTCGAGGTCACGAGCAATACGATGCAGGTTCAAGTGCACGTGAGGTCAAGCCTGCGGCCAAGCGCCTCTCACTCCTCAGCCAGCCGAGGACGGTCACGTCGGTCCGGGTCCGGGCTCAGCGGCATACGGCCCTCGTCGTCGACATCCTCAGCCGGCTCGTAACCCGGCCGTCCGTGCGCGGACCGGCCGTTGGCCACCATACGACGGCGTGTGTCGTCCTCGTCGATGAGGCGGTTGATGAGCTGCTGGACATGGTTGCTGTGCGGGATGTTGCGCAGCAGCTCGTCGGGGCTGTCTCCCGCCGACTCGATGCGCAGCGAGCCAGAGTTGATGATCCGGTCGAGCAGGGACTGGTCGAAGGAGACGTCGGTGATCTTGGACAGGGTGACGTCCTTGCCCGACTTGCTCAGGATGCCCCGACGGACCATGACGCGGTGCGACGTCACGACGTAGTGCGTCGTGCGCCACCGGAGGAACGGCACCAGCACCAAAGGGATGGCGATCAGGACGAGGACGCCAACAGAGATCCACTGGATCCTGTTGCCCGCCGAGTCGTTCGGCGTCGCGGCCGCAATGGCGATGCCCCCGGCGAGGAGGACGAGCCCGAAGAGGAGCGGCAACAGGACAGTGATCCAGTGCGGATGGATGCTTCGCTCCACACGCTCGTGCTTTGCCAGGACGTTGTCCGGGAATCCCATGACGCCAGCGTAGAGCGCAGCCGCCCGGCCCGACCCTAAGGTGTGGCCGTGCGTTACGACGACGTCGTCATCGGGGCGGGGCACAACGGCCTGACGGCCGCCGCCTACCTCGCCCGGGCCGGCCGCCGGGTCCTCGTCCTCGAGCGGTCCGGCCAGGTGGGGGGCGCGGCGGTGTCGGTCCGCGCGTTCGAAGGGGTGGACGCGCGGCTCTCCCGCTACGCCTACCTCGTCTCGCTCCTGCCGGGCCAGATCATCACGGACCTCGAGCTCGACGTCCGCCTCGTCCGGCGCCGCTTCTCGTCCTACACCCCGGTCCCCGGCGACCCGACCGGCGGCGTGCTCGTCGACACGGCGGACCCGGCCGCGACGCGCGAGGGCTTCCGACGACTCACGGGCGACGACGCCGCCCACGACGGCTGGACCAGGTTCTACGACCGCATGGCCCGGCTCGCCGAGCGCGTCCACCCAACCGTCCTCGAGCCGCTGCGGTCTCGTTCCGACATGCGCGCACTCAGCGGCGACGACGCGCTGTTCGACGCCCTCACGGAAAGGCCGATCAGCGAGCTCATCGAGTCGGTCACCGACGACGACACCCTCCGCGGGATCATCGCGACGGACGCCCTGATCGGCACCTTCGCCTCCCTCGACGACCCGGCGCTGCGCCAGAACATCTGCCTCCTCTACCACCTCGTCGGAGGCGGCACCGGTGACTGGGACGTCCCGGTCGGCGGCATGGGCGCGGTGACAGACGCGCTGGCCAGGACCGCCACAGAAGCCGGCGCGACCATCCAGACCGGCGCCGAGGTGACCGCGGTCGACCCGTCGACCCGTGAGGTGTCGTGGCCCGGCGGCTCCGCCCGCGCGGACCATGTCCTCGCCGCCTGCGCGCCCACCGTGTTGAACGACCTCCTCAGCCGGGCCGGCGCCCCACCGATCCGAACCGAGCAGGACGTCGAGGGCGCGCAGCTCAAGGTCAACCTGCTCCTCACCCGCCTCCCCCGCCTCCGCGACGGGAGCACCGACCCGCGGGCCGCCTTCGCGGGCACCTTCCACGTCAACGAGGGGTACCGACAGCTCAATGAGGCGTATGCCGCTGTGCTCGCCGGGCGCGTCCCCGACCTCCCGCCGTGCGAGGTCTACTGCCACACGCTGACCGACCGGTCGATCCTGGGCCCTTCGTTGCATGACACCGACGCCCAGACGCTGACCGTGTTCGGGCTGCACTTCCCCGCACGACTGTTCCGCGTCGACAACACCGCGGTGACTCGGGAGGCCGTGAGCGCGACGATCCGCTCGATCGACTCCGTCCTGGCCGAGCCGATCGAGGACCTGCTCGTCCGCGACACGGCTGGCAACCCGTGCATCGAGGCCAGGAGCCCGGTCGACCTCGAGGAGTCGCTCGGCCTGCCGGGTGGCAACATCTGGCACCGGTCACTCCAGTGGCCCTGGGCGGATTCGGCGGACGAGGTCGGCACGTGGGGCGTCGAGACGCCGCACGAGGGACTCCTCATCGCCGGCGCCGGCGCGAGGCGCGGCGGCGGGGTGAGCGGCATCCCGGGGCACAACGCCGCCCGGGCCGTCCTCGCCAGGTTGGGCGTCGACAGGTGATACGGGGACTCCCGCGGGGACCCGGCCTCGGTTAGCCTCCGGCTGATGGCACTGCCGCCATCACGCAGCACCCTCTTGAGGAGTCGTCATGACCGAGGTCCGCTCCAGCCAGCCGCTCACCGAGCCGACGGGCGCCGTCGTGCCCTCGTCCGTGCCGACCCACTGGTACAACCTCGCAGCCGACCTGCCCGAGCCCTGCCCTCCGCCGCTGCATCCCGGCACTCAGCAGCCCGTCGGTCCGGACGACCTCGCGCCGCTCTTCCCGATGGCCCTCATCCAGCAGGAGGTCACCACCGAGCGCTGGGTCGAGATCCCGCAGACCGTCCGTGAGATCTACGCCCTGTGGCGGCCCTCGCCGCTCGTCCGCGCCCACCGGCTCGAGCGGGTCCTCGGCACGCCGGCCAGGATCTTCTACAAGTACGAGGGCGTCAGCCCCGCCGGCTCGCACAAGCCCAACACCGCCGTCGCGCAGGCCTACTACAACGCCGTCGAGGGCGCGACGAAGCTGACGACCGAGACCGGCGCCGGGCAGTGGGGCGCCTCGCTGGCCCTCGCCTGCTCCCTGCTCGGCCTCGAGTGCGAGATCTGGCAGGTCCGCGCCTCCTACGACCAGAAGCCCTACCGGCGGTACCAGATGGAGACCTACGGCAGCGTCTGCCACCCGTCGCCGTCCGACCTCACGGAGGCCGGGCGCGCCATGCTCGCGAACGACCCCGACACGACTGGTTCGCTCGGCATGGCCATCTCCGAAGCGGTCGAGGTCGCGGCGAAGGACCCCAACGCCCACTACTCGCTCGGCAGCGTGCTCAACCACGTGCTGCTGCACCAGAGCGTCATCGGGATCGAGGCGCTCGACCAGCTGGAGGCGATCGAGGAGACCGCCGATGTCATCTTCGGCTGCGCGGGCGGCGGTTCGAACCTCGCCGGGCTCTCGTTCCCCTTCATCGGGCGCAACCTGCGGGACGGCGCGACCACGAGGGTCGTCGCCTGCGAGCCCGCCGCCTGCCCGTCGCTGACCCAGGGCGAGTACCGCTACGACCACGGTGACGTCGCCGGCCTCACCCCGCTGCTCAAGATGCACACCCTCGGCAAGGACTTCGTGCCGCCCCCGATCCACGCCGGCGGACTGCGCTACCACGGCATGGCTCCGATGGTGTCCCACGCGCTCGAGCTCGGACTGCTGTCGGCGACCGCCATCGAGCAGGAGGACGCCTTCCAGGCCGGCATCGAGTTCGCACGGGCGGAGGGCATCATCCCGGCACCCGAGTCGACCCATGCCGTCGCGGCGGCCCTCACCCACGCCCGCGCGGCGACCACCGACGAGACCATCGTCATCGGCCTGTCCGGCAACGGCGTGCTCGACCTGCCCGCCTACGAGGACTACCTCTGAAGAGTGGACCCTGCCCAGAACGTGCACTCCGCGCCGCCCCCAGCCAGTCGAGTGTGCAGTGCGCGCCGCCCCCAGCCAGTCGAGTGTGCAGTGCGCGCCGCCCCGAGCCAGTCGAGTGTGCACTACGCGCGCCGCCCCGAGCCAGTCGAGTGTGCACTACGCGCGCCCGCTCGCGAACCCGCAGCGTCTTCGGCTCGCATCTTGCTCCGCCTCGCGGAGCAGCATGTGAGTCTGACGCTGGCACGTGGCTCTGGAATCACTGGGAGGCAGGACCCCACGCGGCGGTGCAGGTTGTCTCGCGGGGACCTGAAACGTCATTTCTGACGAGTCACTCCAGCCAGACCCCCGACGTCCCGCGTCGGTGGCTGGCCAGGAGGTGGGTGTCGATCATGCCGATGGCCTCCATCAGCGCGAACATCGTCGTCGGCCCGACGAAGGCAAACCCCTTCTTGCGCAGCGCCTTCGACAGAGCCTTCGACTCGTCGGACACGGTCGGCACCTCGGAGTAGTCGCTCGGCCTCGGCGTCTCGCTCGGCTGGAAGCTCCACACCAGGTCGACGAGGCCGCCCTCCTCACGGAGCGCGATCGTCGCTCGGGCGTTCTGGATCGTCGCCCGGATCTTCATCCGGTTCCGGACGATGCCCGCGTCAGCCATGAGGCGCTCGACGTCAGCGTCACCGAAGCCGGCGACGACATCGGGGTCGAAGTCCGCGAACGCCGCCCTGAAGGCCGGCCGCTTGCGCAGGATCGTCGCCCACGACAGCCCGGACTGGAACCCCTCGAGGCAGATCCGCTCATACAGGCCCCGCTCGTCGCGGACCGGCATGCCCCACTCGGTGTCGTAGTACTCCTTGAGGAGCGGGTCCACCGACGCCCACGCCGGGCGCGCCAGCCCGTCGTCACCAACCACCGTCATGAAAAGGACAGTAGTTCCGACCGGTGTCACTCCCTACGATCGATGAGGTGATGCCCGCAATCATCCTCGTCGGCCCGGAGCACCTGGACACGCTCGTGGACGAGTTCGGACGCTACCGCCGGGACTACGACTTCCACACCGCTGTGACCGCGGCCGAGGCTGAGGCCGTCGCGGCACTGGTGAGCCAGGCCGGTGGGCAGGTCGCGCTCTTCGTCGCCGAGTCGCAGCTGCCCGACGCCCACGTCTACGAGGCGTTCGGACGGTGGCGCGCCGTGGTGCCGACCGCCCGCCGCATGGTGGCGGCGCACTGGTCCCGGTTCCTCGTCGACGCTCCCGACCTCCGCGTCGGCCTCGCGAAGGGCAAGTTCGACGCCTACCTGCTCATGCCGCGAGGAGTCCGGGACGAGGAGTTCCACACGGCCGTCTGCGAGCTGCTGTCCGACTGGGGCTCGACCGTGCCCACGCCGGAGGTCGAGACGGTCCGCGTGGTCTCCGACGGCGCCGATGCGCTCACACTCGCGATCCGGGACTTCCTCGACCGCATGGGGATGCCCAACCGCACGTATGCCCCGGACACGCCGACGGGCCGCGCCCTCCTCGCCCGGCTCCCGGAGCCCGTGGAGCCAGGGTTCCCCGTCGTGCAGGCCATGGACAAGGACCCGGCCGTCGCCCACAGCGTCCATGACGTCGCCATCCGCATCTACGGGCAGCCCACCGACATCGACAGCGACACGGTGAGCGACGTCGCCGTCGTCGGAGCCGGGCCGGCCGGCCTGGCCACCGCCGTCTACGCCTCCTCGGAGGGCCTCTCGACGGTGGTCCTCGAGTCCGAGGCGGTCGGCGGCCAGGCCGGCACGTCGTCGATGATTCGCAACTACCTCGGCTTCCCCCGCGGCATCTCCGGCATGCGGCTGGCCCAGCGGGCCCGCAACCAGGCGATCCGCTTCGGCACCCGCTTCTTCACCGGCTGGTCGGTCATCGGGCTCGAGCCCGGCTCCGAGGGGCAGCCCCACGTGCTGCACACGGAGGGAGGCGACGTGCGGGCTCGCGCGGTCGTCGTCGCAACGGGCGTGACGTACCGGAAGCTCCGCGTCCCCGCGATCGAGGACCTCGTCGGCCGCGGCGTGTTCTACGGGAGCGCCATGACCGCCGCCCGGGCCATGGAGGACTACGACGTCGTCGTCATCGGGGGCGGCAACTCGGCCGGACAGGCCGCGATCCACCTGGCCCGGTTCGCCCGCTCCGTCACCATCCTCGTACGCCGTGATGGCCTGGAGTCGACGATGTCGCAGTACCTCATCGGCGAGATGTCCTACAACCCTCGGATCCGGGTGCAGGCGTGCTCGGAGGTCGTCAACGGCGGTGGCGACGGCCGGCTCGAGTGGATCAGCGTGCGCGACACCCGCTCGGGTGAGACGTCACGTCAGGAGTGTGGCGGCCTCTTCCTGCTCCTCGGTGCCGAGCCCCACTGCGAGTGGCTTCCGCCCGAGATCGCCCGCGACGACAGGGGGTTCGTGGTCACGGGCCGCGACGTGCCACCTGCCAGGTGGCGGGGTGACCTGCCACCGGAGAGCCTCGAGACGACGGTGCCGGGGATCTTCGCGGCGGGAGACATCCGGAGCGGCTCGATGAAACGCGTCGCCGCCGCGAGCGGCGAGGGCGCGTCAGTCGTGCCGCTGGTGCACGCCTGGCTGGAGCCGGCGGGCTGAGCGCTCAGAGCTCGCCGAGCTCGCCGAAGCGGAACGCGTAGCGGACCGCCAGGGTCGTCGGCGGCGGAGGTTCGGCGGATGGGCGGCAGGGCGCGGAGGCGGCCCCGGGCTGGGAGCCGGCTCAGCGGCATACGTCAATCCGTTTGAAATGCCAGCGCCCGAGCCTGCGTGCTGTGCTGTCCATGGCCCCACGCTCGCGACGTGCCCGGTGGCCCGTCTGTGCCGTGTCGCTGAACCGCACATGGATGCCGTATGCCGCCGGGCTCAGTCACCGAGGGCCGCTCGCATCGCGTCCGCGACGTCGTGGGCCGCGTGGCCGGGTTCACGCGAGAGTCCGGCGATCGCGCCCTCTCGGTCCGCGTCGGACCGGTTCTGGCTCAGCTTCGCCTTGGCCGAGACGCTCTCGATGGCGAGCTCCACGCCGATGATCGCGCGCAGCTGGCCGGTGACGTAGCGGTCGGGGGCGTCGGTGACCGCCCACCGCCCGGCGCGATGGCTCTCGTGGCGGTCGGTCAGGCGCGTGACCATGTCGCGGACCCACTCCGGGTCGTCGTGGACGGTCACGGCGCCGCTCAGCTGGACCTCGCTGTAGTTCCAGGTCGGCACGACCCGGCCATGCTCTGCCTTGGACGCGTACCAGCTCGGAGAGATGTAGGCATCCGCAGCGGTGACGACGACGAGGCCCGCCGAGCCGGGTGCGATCCGGCGCCAGTGGTCGTTGGCCCGCGCGAAGTGCGCCAGGACCCTGCCCTCGTTGACGACGAGGGGCAGGAGGGTCACGTCGGGTCGGCCGTCCGGCCCGACGGTGACGAGGTGACCGGCCGGATGGGCAGCGAGGAAGGGGCCGACGTCGGCGTCGGCCATGGCATTGAGGTGCGGCACGTACACCGGGTCATTGTCGCCGATGCGCAAGGGCCCCGGCGTCTCCGCCGGGGCCCTTGTCGTGGCCGCCGCGATCGTGGAGGCACCGCGGCGGCCGGTCCTCAGTGGGATGCCGGAAGCTGTCTGCCCGGCGTCCACGCCGGACGAGGCGCGCTCGTCGGCTCCGGCTCCGGGTCGAGGCGGGCGGCGAGCCGCCTCAGGACGAGCGCCGTGCGGGTGTGCCGGCGGACCGGACGGGCCACCCGATGCTGCCGGGCCACCTGGTCGATGATGAGGTCGCGTGCGATGGCCTCCTGCGGCGTGAGGATCGGACGGACGTGCTGGGAATCGTGGAAGGTCGTCATGTCAGGCTCACCTGCGCTCTCTTGACGTGGATGTCGCCGCTGCCCGACTGGACAGCGAGGCTGGTCTGGGCCTCGGCATCGCCGGGGCCGTCACTGTCCTCGAGGTCGATCCGGACGTCGCCGGTGACGGTGTTGAGGTCGAGGTAGGCAGCCACCCCCGCCGCCACCGCGATGGTGACGTCGCCCGTCCCGGTCCGCGCCTTGATGGCCCCGCCGTGGACGGCGCCGAGCTTGACGTCGCCCGTGCCGGTCATGAGCTCGAGATCAGCGATGGAGGTGCTGACCACCACGTCGCCGGAGCCGGTCTTCGCCTTGACCTCGGCGTCGGCCCTGCGGATGGCGATGTCACCGCTGCCGGAGACGAGGTCGAGGGTACCGCTGGCCTGGCCGACACTGACGTCGCCCGAACCGGTCTTGGCGCGGGCCTCGCCACCGAGGACCTGGACGGCGATGTCGCCGGAGCCCGACTTGAGCTCGGCGCCGCCGAGCTGGTCGAACGCGATGTCGCCGGATCCCGTCGCTGCCTGGACGTCACCGAGGCGACCCCGGCCCTCGATGTCCCCCGACCCCGTGCGGGTGTCGACGGTGCTGCCGGCCGCAAGGTCGACCTCGACGTCCACGGAACCCTTGAAGAGCCCGAGTCCGAGGAAGCCGTCCTTCTTCGGCGCGAGGACGACGACGTCGTTGCCCCGGGCCTCGACGGTGTAGCGCTCGGCGAGCTCCTCACCCGAGCGGCCGTGCGGGATCAGTCGGACGGTCGTCACGGGCTCGTCGGTGACGGTCAGCTTCACGTCGCCCACGAGCTGCTCGACCTTGAGGTTGATCGGGCCGGTTGTCTCGAAACGCTTCTCGATGTTGGTCATGATGGTTCCCCTAGCTGCTCTGGTGTTGACGGCTGCCGCTTCAGCGGACCCAGCCCTGCACGCGCTTGTTGGACGAGCGGTTGCGGCCCGGGGCACCGGGACCCGGTCCCCACTGACCGCCGATGTTGATGTTGATGCCAGGCGTGGTTGCCATGCGGACCGCGTTGACGATCCACGTGTTCAGGGACTGTCCACGGCCCGCCGCGAGGTCCTCGGCCCTGGCCTTGAGCGACTCCGGGATGCGCAGGGTGATGCGCGCCGTCTCGCCGTCCTCGTCGAGCGACAGGGCCGCGGTGTCCTCGGTGCGGATGGCGGTCGTGTCGTCCGCCACGGCCGACGGGCCGGCTCCGACGACGACGAACACCGGCTCACGGCCCTGGAGCCGCACCTCGACGGATACCCCGTCGAGCTCGTTGGTGATCTCGGCCGCCGCGTGGGACAGCGCGTCCATCAGGGCTAGGCGCACGCTGGAGTCCAGTGCGACGCCGAGCCGCTCCGCGGCCTGCTCCGTCTCCTGGCCCATTGCCCGGGCCGCCCGCGCCAGGTCCTGACGCAGTGCATCCACGTACTCAGTGATGTCCATGTGCACCATGTTGACACCATCGTGATGTCATGTCAACACCTTTGCGACACCATCCCGGCGTCACCCCCTGATCGAGTGAACAGCTTCGGGACGCAAGAGCTGTTCACTCGATTGAGTGGGGACGGGGAGGCGTGCGCGGGCACACTGCCAGCGCACAATGGAGACGCGCCGCACCGACTGCTGCGCCACCCCTGACCCCAAGGAGTGACATGCGCAGCCTGGCCACGTCCGACCGAGTCGCCGTCCGAGCGATCTCGAGCGGCATCGCTCGCCTCTCCAGCCGATCGCGCGCCCGCGAGTTCCTGCGGATCCTGCACCGCATGGGCGCCGACCCGGCCGCGATCGTGCCGGCGGTCCGCGACTCGCCCAACTTCAGGAATCGCCGGTTCGAGGCGGAGGAACCGTCGTTGCGACCGCGCCTGCGGGCCCAGACGAGCGCGCTGCTCGCGTCGATCCGGGTGCACGGACGCGGACGCCCGGTCGGGGAGGTCCCGCATGTTCGCCCTGTCCTGCCGGAGCAGGCGGGCGAGCTCGCGGTCACGTGGTACGGCCACGCCACGACCCTGCTCGAGCTGGACGGCGCCAGGTTGCTCATCGACCCGGTGTTCGGCGAGCGGGTCTCACCGTCGACTCGCTTCGGTCCCAAGCGCCTTCACCCGGTGCCGGGTCGGATCGAGGACATGCCGAGGGTCGACGCCGTGCTCATCTCGCACGACCACTACGACCATCTGGACACGCCCTCGATCACCGCGCTCGAGCGGACCCACCAGCCGCACTACGTGGTCCCGCTGGGAGTCGGCCTCCACCTCATGGTGTGGGGCGTGCCGGAGGACCGCATCACCGCGCTCGACTGGCGGGAGTCCACGCAGGTCGCCGGCGTGCGGCTCACCTGCACGGAGGCCCGGCACAACTCGGGCCGCGGCCTCGTCGACAGCCAGACGCTCTGGGCCGGCTGGGCCGTCCACGGTCCACGGCACTCCGCCTACTACTCGGGCGACTCCGGCACCTCGAAGCGGTTCGCCCACATCGGGGCCGACCTGGGGCCGTTCGACCTCACCCTGCTGCCGATCGGTGCCTACGACCCGTACTGGCCGGACCTGCACCTCGAGCCGGAGCAGGCGGTGGCTGCGCATCGCGACGTCAACCGGATGGCGAGCGCCGCCAAGGCGGTGACGGTGGACGAGGCAGGGGTCGCCGATGAGTTCATCGACGGCGACCAGCGCATCGACACCCCGGGCGGGGCGCACGAGGAGGGTGAGGCGACTCCGACCCGGCGTCAGGCGTGGACGGCCGCCTCGACCTCGGTGATGCTCCCCGTCCACTGGGCGACCTTCAACCTGGCGATGCACTGGTGGGCCGAGCCGATGCGACGGGTGCGGCGCGCTGCCGGGGAGGCCGGCGTGCCGCTCATCTCACCGCGCCTCGGCGAGCGCGTGGACCTCACCGAGGCCGAGCCCGAGGTCGTGGCCGCCAAGTACGCCCAGCCCTGGTGGGAGGAGTGTTCTGCCGCCGAGGACTCGGGTTACCGTGACGTGTGACCATGCTGAGAGCCGCGGCCGCCTCCGCGAGCCGAGTCGCGCTGGTGCGGCGGATCGGGGCGTCGGCCTCGGCGATGCGGGCCCGGGCCGCCGAGTCGCCGAACTACCGCGACGGCCAGTTCCGGTCGCACGAGCCGACGCACTGGGTCGCGGCGCCGGAGGGCGAGGGCCTCGGGCATCCGGCCGTCGCCGCCTACCGGGCGCGAGGCCGCGGTCGTCCGGTCGGTCGCATCCCGGTCGAGCGTCCGGAGTGGCCGGAGGTGGCGGCTGACCTTGCCGTCACGTGGCTGGGTCACGCGACGAGCCTCGTGGAGCTCGACGGCCACCGCTTCCTGCTCGACCCGGTCTTCGGGGAACGCGTCTCGCCATCGGGCCGAGTCGGCCCTCGCCGGCTCCACCCGAATCCGTGCCGCGTCGCCGACCTGCCGCCCCTCGACGCGGTCCTCATCAGCCACGACCACTACGACCATCTCGACGAGCCCACCATCGCCGAGCTGGAGCGCTCCCATCGTCCGCACTACGTCGTGCCGATCGGTGTCGACCTGCACCTCGAGAGCTGGGGGGTGCCCACAGAGCGCATCACGGCCCTGGACTGGCGCGAGACGACGACGATCGGCGACGTGGTCCTCACGTGCACCGAGGCCCGGCACTTCTCCGGACGTGGCCTCGTGCGCAACCAGACGCTCTGGGCGGGATGGGCGCTGCGCGGTCCCGGGCACGCGGCGTACTTCGCGGGCGACTCCGGGCCCACCCACCGGTTCGAGGACATCGGCCGCGACGTCGGCCCCTTCGACCTGACCCTCATCCCCATCGGCGCCTACAGCGACCACTGGCCTGAGATCCACCTCGACCCGGCCCAGGCGGTGCGGGCGCACCTGGACGTCAACCGCGGCGACGCCACGGCGTCGGTCCTCCTGCCCGTCCACTGGGCGACGTTCAACCTCGCCATGCACTGGTGGAGCGAGCCGATCCGCTGGGCGCGCCGCTCCGCCGCCGAGCACGACGTCCGTCTCCTGACGCCGCGCCCTGGCGGACGAACCTCCTTGGCGGGTGAGGGACCCCACGAAGTCGCCCAGCCAGGGGTCGACTCGTGGTGGGAGTCGTGCGCCGCAGCTGAGGACCACGACTGAACCCATGCCGTATGCCGCTGGGCCCGCTTGCGCGCGCACCTTGGCTTTCCGGTCAGTACCTCCCGTGCGCCAGGCGCTTCTCCACAGCGGTGCTCCACCGTTGGACCTCGTGCGTCGAGTCCGCGGCCGCGCTGCCCGCCTCAGCTGGGCCAGCACTCCGCTCGGCCCCGAGTGCCGCGACGCTCGTGATCGCCGGCTTGGTCCCCGTGAACAACCAGGCGTCGAACAGGTCGTCGAGCTGCTGCCCCGACACGCGCTCGGACAGCTCGATGAACTGCGCCGTCGTGCCGGTGCCGCCCCCACGCTCGGACACCCAACCCTGCGCGATGTGCCAGAACGCATCGTCCCCGACTCGGTTGCGCAGTGCCTGCAGCGTCATCGCGCCGCGGACGTAAACCGGATCGCCGAAGAGGTCATCCGCCGGCGGCTCGCCGATGACGAACGTCCAGAACGGGTCGTCCGCCGGTATCTCCGCATAGAGGGACTCAAAGGCATCCTGCGGCGTGAAGAAGCCCTCGTGCTCGCCCCAGACCCACTCCGCGTACGTGGCCCAGCCCTCGTTGAGCCAGATGTCCTGCCACTGCTCGAGGGCAACGTAGTCGCCGTACCACTGGTGGCCGAGCTCGTGCGCGACGACGAAGTCCCCGCCGTCTGGCCAGAAGTACTTCGAGTAGACCGGCCTGGTCTGGGTCTCCAGGGCGAAGAACAGGTCGTCCTGGTCGTCGACGATCGCACCGACCGTCGAGAACGGGTACGGCCCGAACGCCGCCGACAGCACGTCGACGACCTCGCCCTGTCGTGCCAGCGACGCCTCGATCGACGGCCCGAGCACCGGGTCGCCCAGCAGGTCGGGATCGATGGCGTCATAGACGGGCAGGCCGGAGGACGTGGTCCACTGCCGGACGTCCCACTCCCCGATGTCGATCGTCGCGAGGTAGCTCGCCATCGCCTCGGGCGCGTGCCACACGAAGGTCGTCCAGCCGCCGGCCGTCTGCTCGCTCTCGAGGAACCCGTTCGCGACGACGTCGTGCCCTTCGGGAACGGTCACGTGGAACGTGTAGGTCGCTCGATCCCGCGGATGGTCGTTGACCGGGAACCAGCCAGCAGCGGCCTCGGGCTGCCCGGCGACATTGGCACCATCGTCCGTTGCCATGAAGCCCATCCGCACCTCGAAGGTCCCGACGGTGATGGGGAACTCCTTCGGCACGCCTGAGTACGTCGCGATGATGGTGACGGGCGCGCCGGACTTGATCTTGTGCTGCGGCACGACGACCAGCTCGGGGCCGTTCCGGGTCCAGGATGCGTCCTTCCCGTCGACAACGAGACTGGAGATGACCATGCCGTCGAAGTCGAGGTTGAACCGGTAGAGGTCGGCGGTGGCCGTGGCGCGGATCGTCGTCGTCGCGGACCACACGTCGGACGCCGGGTCGTATCGGCCGGAGATGTCGTAGTGCTCGACGTCGTAGCCGCCGTTGCCAGCGAGCGGGTAGTAGACGTCACCGACGCCCGGGGCGCCGGCGGTGAAGCGGCCGTTCTTCTGGCCGGAGTCGTCCGCCCCAGCGGCCGGGGCGAACAGGGCCAGCGTCGTCATCGCGACGGCGCCGGCGAGGACGGGCATGAAGCGCGTGGAACGGGCCATGTGAGCCTCCCCTGTGAGGTCACGCCCCCTGCGTGACCAACCAACGTTACCGCCGTCCAAGGACGCGCGCAGGGAGTTCGGACAACCGCCAGCCAGCCCCCGCAGACCTGCTCACGGTGGCTGGCTGGTCCTGGCTCAGGTGGAGGGCAGGAGGATGGCGAACGTCGTGTCGCCTGGCCCGCTCGACATCTCGACGTGTCCGCCGTGAGCGCGAGTGACTGCCTCGACGATGGACAGGCCGAGGCCGGTGCTGCCACCGGCCCGGCTGCGCGCGTTGTCTCCTCGAGCAAATCGCTCGAAGACATTGGGCTGCAGGTCGACCGGAACGCCGGGCCCGTTGTCGTGGACCGCGATACGCACCCAATCGCCTTCGGGGCGAACGGATGTCGTCACGCTCGTCCCTGCCGGGGTGTGCGTGCGCGCGTTGGCGAGGAGGTTCGTGACGACCTGGTGCAGGCGTGCTGGGTCGCCGCGCACCTCGACCGGCTCAGGTGGCAGGTCGAGCTTCCACTCGTGTGACGGCGCGGCGGCGTGCGCGTCGCTGACGGCGTTGACGACCAGCATGGACACATCGACCGACTCGGCATCCAGGGGCCGACCCGTGTCCAGGCGGGCCAGCAGGAGCAGGTCCTCGACGAGCGAGCCCATCCGACCGGCCTCGGACTCGATCCGACCCATGGCGTGGGTGACGGACTCGGGGACCGGGTTCGATTCGCGCTTGGACAGCTCCGCGTAGCCCTTGATCGAGGCGAGCGGGGTGCGCAGCTCGTGCGAGGCGTCCGCGACGAACTGCCGGACCCGTTGCTCGCTGCGATGGCGGGCGTTGAGGGCCTCGTCGACGTGGTCGAGCATCTCGTTGAAGGCGGCGCCGACCTGACCCACCTCGGTGCGGGTGTCGGTGTCCTCCGCGGCCACGCGTTCCGGGAGCGCCACCTGGCCGGTGTGCAGCGGCATCCTCGAGACCCGCGTGGCGGTGTCGGCGACGCGGCGCAACGGCTCGAGGTTGCGCCGCACGATCCAGGTGCCGATGCCGCCGACGAGGAGCACACCGGCGAACACCCCGGTCATGGCGATGACGATCATCCGGCTGATCGTCGCGTCGGTCGGCGCCGTGGACAGGCCGACGACCCTGGTGCCCAGCCCCATCGGCTCTCCGGTCGTTGCGTTGACGAAGGGAACCTGGGCCGCGCGCACCCGGAACCGGCCAGTGCCTGCGACGAAGATCGTCTGGGGCTCCCCCCCACTCACCGCGCTCTCGATGCGCTCGAGCTGGGCCGGCGTCAGGACCACTCGTGACCCGCGGGACTCGACGTAGCCCCTGTCCTGACGGGTGGGGAAGAACTGTGCCTCGAGACGAGGCGTACCGGGTCCCACCTCCCCGTCGCGGAGAGCAGCCACGCCTGACTGGCGCGGGCTGGCGATCGACGCAGCGAGCTGCTCGTCGATCTGAGATACGAGGTGCTGGTTGAGCGCCATGATGGTGAAGACGGAGGTCGCGACGCTGAGCAGCGTGAAGAGCACGAGCATTGAGGCGACGAGCTTGGTGCGCAGCGTCCACGACGAGGATGGCCGCATGTTGTCCCGCACGCGTTCGAAGGCCTCCTTCGCGCGGTCAACCAGCGAAGGAGGCGGTGGCGGGGATGACGAGGCCGGGCGGTCCCCGGGCCCCGAAGTGCGTGGCGCGTGTACGGGCTCGGGGACCGTGACCTCAAACTGCTGGCTTGAGGACATAACCGGCACCTCGCATCGTGTGGATCATCGGATCCCGGCCGGCGTCGATCTTCTTGCGGAGGTAGGAGATGTAGAGCTCGACGACGTTGGCCTGGCCGCCGAAGTCGTAGTTCCAGACGCGGTCGAGGATCTGCGCCTTGGACAGGACCCGACGTGGGTTGCGCATGAGGTAGCGCAGCAGCTCGAACTCCGTGGCGGTCAGGTGGATCTCCTCCCCGGCCCGACGCACCTCGTGACTGTCCTCGTCGAGGGTGAGGTCCCCGACCACGAGGACGGACTCGGCGAACGAGAGGGCAACGGTGGTCCGGCGCATGAGCGCCCGGACCCGAGCCACCACTTCCTCGAGGGAGAACGGCTTGGTCACATAGTCGTCGCCACCGGCCGTCAGCCCCGAGACCCGGTCCTCGACCGCGTCCCTGGCGGTGAGAAAGAGCACCGGCACATTGGGGTTCTCGGACCGCATCCTGCGCAGCACCTCGAGACCGTCGAAGTCGGGGAGCATCATGTCTA
>NZ_DATEEY010000172.1:0-2329 GCF_035280925.1 Intrasporangium sp.
TGGTGGATCCGGGGCGGGATCGACCCGACCCCGTTCGGCGACCGCCGGACGGTGCTGCATGTGCAGGTGCCCGACGCCAGGCGCCGCCGCTTCTGGTTCGTCGTGGAGCCGCACGACGTGTCGCTGTGCTTCACCGACCCGGGTTACGAGGTGGACCTGACGGTGGAGTCGCCGCTGGGCGTCCTCTACCAGGTGTGGGAGGGCATGCTCGAACTGCCGGCCGCGGCCCGGGCCGGCCTGCTCACGCTGACCGGCCGCCGCGAGATCCTGCTGCGGCTGCCCGAGGCACTGCGGTTCAGCCCGGTGGCGCCGCACGTCCGTCGGGCGCGGGCCCGTCCGCTGCCGGTCGCCCTGTCGCCTTAGCGCCGATTTCCACGCAGCTTCTTCGACCCCGGCTGGCTAGCTGAACTCGAAGTGGAGGCGCCGTCCGTGCCACCAGGGGACGGTGGTGTCGGGCGGGAGGCTGGCTTGACGCAGGACGGGTGAGTAGGCACGGCGGTCGATGCGGACTGTGATCTGGTCGCCGGTGGTGGTGATGGTGCCGGAGCTGTCGAGGAAGCGCCGTTGAAGCGTGTCGGGGGCGGCGTTGGCGTAGCCGGCGCCGAGCCGGCTCCGGAATGCGGCGAGCAGGGCCTGGGCCAGGACGCAGAGCATGATGTCCAGATCGACGTTGAGGTTGACGGTGCTGGACAGGGCGTCGGCGCAGAAGGAGCGGATGATCTCGGCCAGGCGCTGCTCGATCGTCATGCGGCGGGCGTACTGGCTGATCAGTTTCTTGACGCTGGCGTGGTGGTCGTTGGTGATGATGACCGTGGCGGCGTCGCGGCCCAGACCGGTGACGACGAGCTGGCGGGCGGTGCCGGGGTAGCTGGTTAGCTTGACCGCCTTGTCCTCGTGGACTCTCGGCTTGTTGTGGGGGCCGGGCCGGTCCAACGTGATCGTCTTGAAGTCGGCCGGGGTGAGCGCGTTGATGTGGCGGACCAGAGCCGGGGAGCGCATCCGCAAGGTGAGGAACTTGACGCCCCGCGCGTCGAGCTCACCGAGCACGGCCTGATTGGTGACCTTCTGGTCCATGACCAGCATCGCCGGGTCGGTGCCGGATACGGCCTTCCAGTGGTCGCAGAACGTGATGACCTCGCGGTGCTGGGTGGCTTTGGAGATGTCGGCGTTGGCGTAGACCAGGTTGTGCGTGCCGCTGTCCTGGGCGAAGAAGGTCAGCACCGACCGGGCGCGCTGGGACCGGGTGGGCACGTAGTGGCGTTCCAGGGCCGGGTCGGCACCCCAGTGCATGACGGCGTGGAAGTCCAGATCGAAGATGCCCTCGTCGCTGCCGGCCAGCCCGGCAGCGACGAGCTTGGCGTCCAGGGCGGCCAGGAAGTTGCGCTGGTGGTCATGCGAGAGGCGGTAGGAGTACTCGGTCAGCGCGGACTTCTTCGGCAGGATCGCCAGCCCGGCGAACAGCGCGCTGGCCGGGTCGTCGAGCAGGTCGTCGACGTGGCTGACGCGCCGGGTGGCGGTGAGCTTGAGCGCCAGCAGGGACAGCAGCCAGCTGACGGCGGGGATGACGCGAGTGCCGGGGTAGCCGGCCGTGCGGGCCAGGGTGGGCAGGTCGAGGGCGACCAGGTCCGGGACGGCCAGCAGCAGACCGGCCAACCGCGTGGTGGCGGCGGCCGGGAAGCGGCCGAAGTCGATGACCTTGGCGCGGGGCAGTGTCGTGTCCCGCCCGGTGGTGGCCGGGCTGATGCTGGCCTCGGGCTCGGGGTGGCGCAACAGCCGCCCGAAGCCCTCCTCGGCCAGGATCTGCCCGACCCCGGTGCGGTTGAGCGGCGTGCCCTCCGCGGTCAGCCGCCTGCTGATCTCGTAGACCGACATGCCCTCGCGGCGCAGCTCGATGACCCGGCCGCGGGCGGCGTCCTTCTTCGGAGCGCTCTTGCGGCCGGGTCTGCCCGGGTCGGCGAACAGTTCCAGCTTGCCGGCCCGGAAGTCGCGGACCAACGACGCCAGCGCCGACGGGGTGTACCCGAACCGGGCTGCGGCCTGGGCCAGCGGCGCGCCCTCCAGCACATAGGCGCGGACCGCCTCGTACCGCCGCTGGTTGACCTGCGCCGGGCGGGCGAACGCTTCCCAGCCTCGTCTCGAGGCTGGTTTCGCTGTCATGTTGCTGATCTACCATATGAACCGTCGGATGCCCGGATATGGGCAGGCGGCGTGGCGGCAACGTGTCTTACTGATGTTCACGCTGATCACAGCATGTCTCTTTGAGATCGTCCGATCGCTGTGACCGCCGGGCGCGCTGACTCGACTGGGGCGCTCCTGGGATCATCTCCGC
>NZ_DATEEY010000173.1:0-3616 GCF_035280925.1 Intrasporangium sp.
GCCGCCGAGCTCTGGCCGGACCCGGCTCGGTGGGCTCGCGCGTGGGGGCCCTCGGCCATTTTCGACGTTCGGGTCATCAAGACGGCCACCCGGCGCTCTTGTGATGGGATGTCGGGCGACCTGACCGCTCGAACGAGGAGGGATCGTGCTCAGGGGAATCGCTCTAATCGTGTCGCTGAGCGCCGTCGGCGCACTCACTCTTCCGTCAGCGGCGCACGCTGACGACCGCATTTGTCGTGGCACGCTAGGCGCGGTCACGGTCGACAACTTGAAGGTGCCCGCCGGGGCTACCTGCAGGCTGAACCGAACTCGCGTTGAGGGCAACGTGATCGTGAATCGCAACGCGACTCTGCGGGCGGAGCGAATTCGGGTGGATGGAAACGTCCAAGCGGAGGGAGCGGCCCTGGTGCGCGTCCTGGACTCCACCGTTGGTGGGAGCATTCAACTCGAGCAGGGTCGAGGAGGAGTTGTGTTACGCAATCGGGTCGACTCCGACATCCAGCTCTTCTCCAACCGCGCGTCGTTCACGGTGACCAGCAATCGCGTCGACGGAAACCTCCAATGCAAGTCGAACCGGCCCAAACCGACCGGTGGTCGGAACGTCGTTCAGGGCAACAAGGAAGACCAGTGCGCTCGCCTCTGATTGCACGTGCCTAGACACCACCCCGGCCGGACCCACCCAGGGCTGTTTCTGCTTCTTCTCAGCCGGGCTTGAGACCCGGCAGCGGTCCCCCGGCGCCGGTGCCCTTTCGCGCTCGCGGATGCACGTCCCCGACACCTTCGCGAGGATGTGAGGCGGCAAAGGTGACCCAGGGTCACCACAAAGTCACCCGTTCCCGGGAAGCCAGGGGACCGGGGAGAGGCGCTACGAGAACCCGTTTCTCGAGCCGACCGGAAGGATTCCGGACTGCCAACCGTCGTGTTGCGTCCCGCTCCCGGAGAACAGCGTCGCATTCGGCAAGGCGACCTGCCCGACTGGAGAGCGAGCCGTGGGCGGCGGCTGAAGCTATTCGTCCGGGGTCGGATTCGTCGCGAACATGGGCCAGTCGAACCCGGCGCCCAACTCGGGGAACACCACCTGGCAGGTCCGCGTTCGAGAACCCGACGACAAGCCCGGCGGCTGTCCACGCGTACGTCTGCGCCACCGTCACGCCCTGACGAGCACGGCATGCCCGTGATGCACGCATATGCTCGCGTGCATGCCGACGTTCATCGAGCTGCGGCTCACGACGGGCGAGAGGCGCCATGTGGAGGCGTCCGAGAGCAATGCCCGGACGGAGATCGATCGGTGGGCGCAGAGGGACAAGACGTCGTGGATCGAGACGGTGGAGGGGATCTGGGTGAATCCCGGCCACATCGTCGAGGCGCGTTTGGTTGTGCTCTCCGCAGCTCCACCGCGGGAGCCGCCGTCGGTTTAGCCGTCCTGCGGGCCGGGTGACAACGTGGGCGGCGGCTCCGAGCCTCGGACCCCGCCCTGCGGCTGCGGGGGCCGACCGGCCCTTCCCTGGCGTCCAGCGCAGGGCACACGAAGCTCGCGAGCCGCCATCCGCGTATCGAGGATCGCCACGAACCGCCGCCCGACTTCACACGGGCCGACCGGCCGAGTAGGATCCGCGCGGTTTCGTGCGGTGGGTGTTCGTGATCGGGGGTCTCGTCGCCGCGCTGGCGGTGACAGGCGCGGGCGATGCGGCACGACACAAGCCCAGCGTGCGCCCACAGGTCGGGATCTTCTACTACGCCTGGTACGGCACCCCTCACCTCGACGGCGCCTGGCTGCACTGGGGGCAGGGCCAGAGCGACCCGCCGCACGCGCTCGGCTCCACCTTCTACCCGGCACGCGGCCCATACTCCTCCGCCGACAGGAGGTTGGTGCGAGCCCAGATGCGCGAGATCGCCTCGACGGGCGTCGACACCGTGATCGTCTCCTGGTGGGGCCCCGGCTCCGTCGAGGATCGCCGGCTCGGCCCTGTCGCCGCGGAGGCGCGACGGGCGGGGCTCGGGCTGGCGCTCCATGTCGAGCCCTGGCATGGTCGGACGCCGGCCGGGGTGGTCGCCGCCCTGCGGGGCATGCGCCAGCTCGGGATCCGTGACGTGTACGTGTACGACTCGATCGTCGACTCCGACGACGCGTGGCGCGCCGCGCTCACCGGCCTACAGGGCTTCCGCGTGTTCGCGCACACGTCGCTCGCGGGAAAGGCGCGCCGGGGTGCGTTCGACGGCCTCTACACGTACGACGTGCTCGTCAACGACGGGACGTCCTTCCGCAGGATGTGCAAGGCGGCGCGGAAGCTACGACTCGCGTGTGCTCCATCGGTCGGGCCCGGGTTCGACGCGTTTCGGGCCACGGGCGAGCTCCGGCTTCGGACGCGCAACGACGGGCGCTGGTACGACCACATGTGGGCGACCGCGATCCGAGCCGCACCGGACATCGTCACGATCACGAGCTACAACGAGTGGCACGAGGGGACGCAGATCGAGCCCGCCCGTTCGACCGCCGGGCTCTACGACACGTACGAGGGCGCCTGGGGCCTCACGGGGACGCGCGCCGAGCGGGCGTACCTCGACCGCACCGCGTACTGGATCGGCCGCCTGGCCGGCCGATCCTGATCGGGGGCGTCAGCAGCAGCCCCCGCGGGCGCGGAGCGGTCGCGCTTTAGGGATGTGCCCCGCCGAAGGCGGGGATTCCCGCGGCGCGATTCCGCTTCTGCGGAATCGCGCTTCGCGGACCAACCTCAGTAAAGGGCCGTCGCGAGCCGGCGCCGGAAGGCAGACGCGATCGGGTCGTCCTGGCCGAGCCGCTCGAAGATCGCTACGGCGACCTCGCGTAGCCGTTCCCGCTCCTCGGGCGCGGCTGTAGGCACAGCGTCGAGGATCAGGTCGAGGGCGCCCTCGATGTCGCCCGCGTCGAGGGCCGCGACCACGTTGGGAAGCTCGCCGCGCTCGCGAAGCTCCTCGACCAGCGCGTCCGCCCGCGGCGGGGCCAGCACCGCGTCGAGGAACGACGAGACGGAGGCGCCGGACTGTGCGCCGACGAACTCGTTCACGACCCGGCCGTCCCTGAACGCCTTGACCGCCGGAATGCCGCTCACCCCGAACTGCTGCGCGAGCGCCGGGTTGGCGTCGACGTCGACCTTGACGAGCTCGACCGCTCCCCCGCGTGACTCGACCTCGCCCTCGAGGACGGGTGCGAGCGCATGGCAGGGGCCGCACCACTCGGCCCAGAAGTCGACGACGACGGGCACCTCGCGGGAGCGCTCGATGACCGCGGTGTCGAAGGTCTGCTCGGTGACGTCCATCGAAGAGAGGCTACCGAGAGGGCTGGGAGACGACGTCGGCGCCGCAGCCGGCGACGAGCGCAGCGTGGACGTGCTCCGGCTCGACGCCCTCAAGCGAACGGTGGTCGAGGTCGACCTCGATCTCGTCCCAGGCATCGAGGCCGAGCGAGCGCGCGCCGTTCGGGCCTCCGATCTGCCACAGCTCCTCGGTCGGGAAGACGCCGCGGCGCCCGTCCTGCCGTCGGGCGATGCCCTCGAGCTCGCGCAGCTCCTCGAGCGGGTCGATGCGCACGTTCGAGTCCGAGCCGATGCAGAGCGGGATCCCGCGGTGTGCGACGCGG
>NZ_DATEEY010000174.1:0-9405 GCF_035280925.1 Intrasporangium sp.
TCGTGCGCATCGACACCCCGGGTCTGGCCACGGACCTCGCCGTCCTCGAGCTCGAGGGCTCGACGATCACGGACCACGGGGACCACCTGGTCATCCGGACGGAGAGCAACCCCACGTACTACTGGGGCAACTTCCTGCTCCTCGGGCGCGCGCCCTCGGCGCGCGAGATCCCTACGTGGCTGGAGCGATTCGAGGCGGCGTTCCCGGACGCCGGCCATCGCGCCTTCGCGATCCTCGAGGTCGATGCGGACCACTCGGGGTGGAAGAGGCACGGCTGCGCGGTCGAGCTCGACACCGCCCTGGCGGCTGAGCGGATCCTGGCGCCGCCCCCGCGCCCAGCCATCGACGTGGAGGTCCGACCGTTCTCGTCGGACGACGACTGGGAGCAGTCGGTGCTCGTCTTGGCGTCGGACGACGACAGCGGCCAGCGCAAGGCCCGGCTCGCCTTCGAGCGCCTGCGCGCACGCGCCGAGCGAGCGCAGGCGGAGGCCGGTCAGGGCAGGTGGTTCGGCGCGTTCGTCGACGGCCGGCTCGTGTCGCGGGCGGGCATCGTGGTGCTCGGCCCGCGGGCGCGCTACCGCGCCGTGGTGACGCACCCGGACTTCCGTCGGCGTGGTCTGGCCGGCGCCGTCGTCCACGCCGCCGGCGAGTGGGCGCTCGCCGAGCCGGGGGTCGAGCAGGTCGTCATCGTGGCGGACACCGACGGTCCCGCGATCAACCTCTACCGATCACTCGGCCTGCGCGAGGCCGGGAGCCACATCACCGTCGAGCGGCGCCCCGACTGACGCAACTCCACGCCAACCGAGCGGGGAGGCGCGAGCGAGCTCAGCGGCATACGGCCAAGTGTGTGTCAGCGCGAGCCGGCAACCGCCTTGGCCGTGACCTTCTTGGCGGCCGCCTTCTTCGCGGTCTTCTTGGCCGGGGTCTTCGGCAGCGTCCGCGTGTCCGCGATGCGCACGCCGCCGCCCTCCCGGTCGAGCGTGAAGAGGCCGATGGCCTCGGCGAGGTCGCTCAGCTTGGTGTAGCCGTAGTTGCGCGGGTCGAAGTTGGGCGCCTGCTTGACGATGAGGTTGCCCACCGCGCTGAGGCCCGCCCACCCGCTCTCCCCGGATGCCGCGTCGATCGCGGTGCGGAGGAGGTTGACGAGGCGGGTGTCCTGGCGCAGCTCGCCCTCCGTCTTCCTCCGAGTCGGAGCCTGCGCGCCGTCGCCCTCGGGACTGGCCCGGAAGATCTCCGTGTAGACGAACTGGTCGCAGGCCTGGACGAACGGGTCCGGGGTCTTCTGCTCACCGAAGCCGACGACCCGCTTGCCCGACTCGCGCAGCCGAGAGGCGAGTCGGGTGAAGTCGCTGTCGCTCGAGACGATGCAGAAGCCGTCGAACGTGCCCGTGTGGAGCAGGTCCATCGCGTCGATGATCATCGCGCTGTCGGTGGAGTTCTTCCGGGCCGTGTAGGCGAACTGCTGGATCGGCTGGATGGAGTGGGTGAGCAGGACGTTCTTCCAGCTGCCGAGCTGCGGCGTGGTCCAGTCGCCGTAGATCCGCTTGACGCTCGCGACCCCGAACTTCGAGATCTCCGCGAGGAGCGGCTCGATGATCGAGGCGTCCGCGTTGTCGGCGTCGATGAGCACGGCGAGGTGGGCATTGCCGTTCGGCACGGTCGTCATGGCCTCATCCTGCCCCCTCAACAGGGGATCAAGGCAGGTGGACACCAGAGCGACTCGCATCCTGCTCCGCAAGGCGGAGCAGCATGCGAGTCGAACGCAAGTCAGGCGGTGACGGCCTGGCGCTCGCGCAGGCGCGTGGACAGGGCCTCGAGCAGCTCGGCGAGCTCGGCAACGCGCTCGTCGGTCGTGGTGAGCTCACCCTCGGGCGTGAGGTCCTTGGTGAAGACGAGGCCGGTGGATCCGACGACGTCGGCCTTGACGTGCGTCAGCACCTTGGTGAGGTCGGCGGCGGCGTCCACCGCGCCGCTCCAGCCGTAGCCGACGACCGCGATCGGCTTGCCGTCCCACTCGGCGAAGAGCATGTCGACGGCGTTCTTGATCGGCGCCGGGAAGCTGCGGTTGTACTGCGGCGTCACGACGACGATCGCGTCCGACTCGAAGACCTCGCTGGCCCAGCGCTGGGTGTGCGGCAGCGCGTACCTGCCCTGCTTGGGGTGCTCCTCCTCGTCGAGGAACGGCAGGTCACTGAGGTCCAGGAGCCGGACCTCCCATTCCGCGGCGGGCGCCTGGGCGGCGACCCACTCGGCGACCTTGGGGCCGATGCGGCCGGGACGAGTGCTGGAGACGATGATGCGCAACTGATTCACGATTCAACTAACAGACTGGATGGTCCCTGCATTCCCGAGCTGATCTCCGGCCTGCGTCTTGCGAGTCCAAGAAGGTCAGGGCAGCGACAGGTCACGAGCGAGCGGCAGCCAGCTCAGCGGCATACGGTCACTGAAGAAGGCGACAGACTGCGTCACCGCGGCCTCTGCTCGCGCTCCTTCATCTCCGCCTCGTAGCGGTGCCGCTCCGGGTCGCCCGCCTCTTCACGCACGCGGTCGACGACCTCGCGGAAGACGCTCCAGTAGCACTCGTCGTAGGCCTCGACCAGCTGGAACGTCCACATGCCCGGCAGCACGTTGCGACCGACGACGCATTCCTCGACGACGTCGGCCTGGGTGTTGAGGCCGGCCTCGCGCATCAGTGCGACGGCCCTCTGCAGCGTCGCGTCCGCCCGCCCGGTCAGCCGGTGGAACGCGTAGAGCATCCCCCGCGCGTGCTCGACGACCTCGAGCGCCTCCGACAGCTTCCCGAGCGCCGTGACCGCGGCGTCATCGAGACCACCCGGCCGCGTGGGCGTCTCGTGGCTGCCCACGCGCTTGGCGCTGCCATATCGCTCCACTGCCTCATCAACGTCCACCTGCCCAGCGTGCCCGACATCCCTCGGGTCCACACGCAATCAGCCGTATGCCGCTGGGCTGGCTTCGCGGGAAAGGTGCCTTCATGCGGGACGGGTGATCCGCCCACGCCCACCCGGAGAGCACGCTGGGGACGGCAAGGAAGGAGACTCATGGGACCGGTCCACTACGTCGTCGTCGCGTTCGACCACCCTGACTTCCACGGCCGTCTCGCGGCGGAGCTCGCCGCCCTGGTGGACAGCGGGACAGTCCGCCTGCTCGACCTGGTGTTCGTCGACAAGGATGTGGACGGTCAGGTGACGACGCTCGAGGTTGACGGGTTGCCCGACGATTGGGCGGTGTACGGCAGCGTCGAGGGCGCCTATGGCGGGCTCGTCAGCGAGGAGGACCTCGCCGAGGTGGGCGACCGGTTGCCGCCTGGTTCCGCCGCGGCACTGCTGCTGTGGGAGAACACGTGGGCCCAGCGCTTCGTGTCAGCCCTCGCGGAGACCGGTGGCGTTGTCGTGGACCAGGGCGTGGTGCCCGCGACGACGGCCGAGCCGGCGCTGAGTGCCCTCGACCAGCCGGGGTGAGTGGGGGCCCGGTGCGTCCTAGCCGAGCTCGTTCACGCCTCGTGCAACGGCCGATCTGGCCACCGCACTCACCAGGCTGAGGATGGCAATGCCGATGACCAGGTTGATGATCCCGGTGGCGACCTTGCTGGACATGTCCGCATCCGTGGCGAACGGCGCTATCGCCGCGGCAGCCGTGGCGAGGCCGACGATCCAGGAGAAGAACCGCATCGCACGCGGGGTACTGAGCAGCAAGAGGTGCGCGAGCCCGGTCGCGAGGAGAGCACCCACAGCCGCGGCAATCATGTAGCCCACGGTCGAGGAGCCGCCCCACACTCCATCGCGCTCCGGGGCGAGCACTGGGATGTCGAACACGCCGCGGAAGATCAGCACCCCCACGAGGGCGATCAAGGCCGCCACCAGCGCGGACGCGAAGCCGCCCGCCCACAGCGTCTGGGCGCTGAACTGGGGTCTCCCTGCGGCGGGACCATAGGACGGTTGAACTGAGGTCATGGCTCACTTCCTTGGTGTCAGGCCCCGCCTCACGGCATGGGCACCCGAACGTCGATGCCACCCTCGAGGGTGATCCGATCGCGAACCCGCACGATGCTCGGCATCGCCACGAATCCGCCGGCGATGAGTGCTTCGCCCTGCCTGAATCGAGCCGACTGGGCCAACATCGAGCGCGGCACGAAGCCGAAGAGGTCCGCCAGCTCGGCAAGGTCACCGGGGGAGTTCATCCGCATGACGGTGACGTTGTCGCACTGCGACACGATTCCGCGGTGCACCTTTGACGGTCGCTGGGTCGACAGCAGCAACCACAGCCCGAACTTCCGCCCCTCTGCGGCGATCTGGATGATCCGGTCGCGGACCGCGATGCCGAGCGGCCCCTCCGGCTCCGGGGGACACAGGTTGTGTGCCTCGTCAATGACGAGCAGCAGTGGGCGCCGCTCTTCCCGTCGGGCCCACAGGTCCTCGAGCACCGCCAGCGCGACGACGAGCTGCTCATCGCCACTGTGGAAGCCGCCCAGGTCAAGGACGGTCGCGGCGGGGCGACCGGCAATGACATCGGTGGCCGCCTCGTGCTCGTAGGCCCAGGTCTGCCATTCGAGCAGGCCGAGGTTCTCCACCCGTTGGGCCAGCGCTTCGCCGTCCAGGCCGCCGGCCTCTCGCATCCGTGGCGGGATGTCCGCCGGATCGACGCCCTGGAGCGCCGGAGCCAGCCGCAGCAGCGCGTTGTACTCGCCGCGATCCACCACCGGATCGAGGCGCAGAATCGCTGCCTTCGCATGGGCGCCCATGTCCCGGAAGCGAACCCGTAGGGCATCAGGCCCTTCGCCGGGACGCAGCACCCTGACGGCGCGACCGGCCAGCGCCTCAGCGACCGGCGGATCCAGGCCTTCCCGAGCCGCATGGAGTTTGACGAAATCGCTGTTCGGGTCGAAGACGACGACGGGCAACCGGGTTCGCAGGATGATCCGCTCCAGCGCGACGCCGAGGGCATAGGTCTTGCCGGAACCGCTCTGGCCGCACCAGAAGGTGTGCCGGTTCAACCGGTGCGGAACGAGCCCAACGCCGACACTCGGCGTCGACACCAGCTGACCGACCACGAGCTCCGGGTCCGGGCCGGAGACCACCCGGGCGACCGCGTCCGGGGAGGTCGGCGCTGCGGCTGCGTCGGTGAAGGGCATGGGCGCGACCTCACTGCCCTCATCGATGAGGGAGCCGGCGGCGACCAGACCCGAGCCGTCCTGGGGCGAGACCTCCTCGACGAAGCCGAGCAGGTCCACGCCATCCGGACGGATGATCCTGACGTAGTCCCCGGGTCTGATGGTCGCGGCGGCGCTCGCTCGCACCGAGAACGATCGCCCGTCCGACGAGGAGGCCCGGGTCCTCGCGCTGTCGCCCGGACTGGTCTCAACGTCTACTGACATGCGAGCGCCCTCCCTCGCGGCCTCTCCCTACTGTCGGAGCCTTCCATCGGGAGGCGCTGAGCCAATCATCCGTTACGGGTGATCCCGGGCACGGCGTCGGGTTCGGAGACTCGTGTCGAGCGCCGATTGCGCGCGCTCCTGATCATCGGGAAGGATCCGGCATGGATTTCTGGGACATCGTCTGGTTCATCATCATCTTCTTCGCGTTCATGGCCTACCTCATGGTCCTGTTCATGATCCTCAGCGACCTCATGTCTGATGACCAGACCTCCGGTTGGGTCAAGGGGATCTGGGTCGTTGCCCTGGTGATCGTGCCCCTCATCACCGCCCTCATCTACCTGATCGCACGGGGTTCGGACATGGGCAAGCGCCGCATGGCCGAAGTCAAGACGGTCCAGAAGATGCAGGAGGACTACATCCGCGACGTCGCAGGAACGGCGGGACCGGCTGACCAGGTCGCGCGGGCGAAGGACCTCCTCGACTCGGGGACGATCACGCAGTCCGAGTTCGACGCAATGAAGGCCAAGGCGCTCGCGTGACAGCAGGGGCGCCCTGACGCGAACAACTGGAGGAGTGACCAGATCATGATTGGACGCCCGATCGCGCGCCGCGGTAGGCCCGGCCTGTTGGGGACAGCGGCTCGCACCGCCGTCGTGGCCGGGACTGCAACCGCGGTCAGCGGTCGGGCGTCGCAAGGCCAGTCGGTGGGTCAGGAGCAGCCTGTAGAGGTCCGGGGCGATGACTTGATCTCCCAGCTGCGCGAGCTCGGGCAGCTGCGCGATCAGGGCGTGCTCACCGAGGAGGAGTTCGCCATCCAGAAGTCGCGGATGCTCACACGCTAGGGCTGCGCGCGCTTTCGTCCGAGACGGCCTTGTCGAGCAACTGGCGGAGTGGGCGAGTCGAACTGCGGGAGCAACTCGTACGAGCGGCTGTAGATCTCGAACAGCGCCAACCCGAGCGCCGCGACCGGGACGGCGCAGAAGGCTCCCGCGACGCCGAAGAGCGCCGCACCGAGCAGGACGGACGCGAAGGCGACTGCCGGATGCATGTCGACCGCATTCGCGCTGATCTTCGGCTCGATGGTGAGATTCTCCACCTGCTGGTAGACGAGGGCGAACGCGAGCGCCAGCACGCCGTCAACGGGGTCGGCGCTCGTGAGCCCCACCACGACGGGCAGTGCGATGGCGATGTACGTGCCGATGGTCGGGACGAACTGGGCGACGACGCCGGTCCAGATGCCGAGGGCGAGCCAGTAGTCCATTCCGATGAGGAGCAGGAAGACCGCTGTGAGTGACCCGCTGATCGCCGCCAGGACGATGCGGGCGGCGACGTAACCGCCGGTCTTCTGCACTGCCAGGTCCCAGACGACGAGGAAGACCTCCTGCCGTCGCTGCGGCAGCAGTCGAGCCACCCACCGCTTGAAGCGTGGGGCGTCGGCTGAGAAGTAGAAGATGAACAGGCCGATCGTGAACATCGAGAAGATGCCACCGACGAGCCCGGCGATGGCTCCCAGCAGCCCGCCGGCCACCTCGGCGCCGAGCGTCGCGATCTGCTCGGGGGAGACCTGAAGCTGCGAGGCGAGCGCTGCGGAGTCGAGGCTCAGGTCGAAGGTGGCGTTGATCCAGTCGATCAGTGCCTCGACAGCGCCGGGGAGCGCGGTGACGAGATTGCGGATCTGATCGGCGAGCAGACTGCCGAAGGCGGCAAAGAAGCCGACGGCGGCGACGACGACCCCGGCCATCACCAACCCGGTCGCCACCCCTCGCCGAAGATGCCGGGTGAGGCGTCCGACGGCGGGTTCCATGGCGATGCTCGCCAGCCACGCCATGATCAGCTGAAAGACCAGTAGCCCTCCGTCCTGGAGGATGAACTGGCCTGCGCTGTAGAGCAGCACGATCCCAAGGAGCACCAGGCCGATGCGCCAGGCAGTGCGCAGCTCGGGCGCCGCCCGGCTGGCCGGCCGGGCTCCGGGACCTGAGGCTGTCGAGTCGCCGCCCGATGCCGGCGGGATGGTGAGCAGCGCCTGCGCCTCCGTGTTGAGCGCGTCGACGTCGACGGTGAACCGAGCGGTCACCCGGTCCGCGGCGCGCGACGTCAGTGCCGTGGTCTCGTCGAGCGCCGCCTGAGGGATGACGACGACCAGGGCGCGGGGGCGGCGGTGGATGAGCTCCGCGAGCGCCTGGAGGTCCGCGGGACGGAGAGCGTCGACCACCCGGGTCACCAGCCGACCGACGTCCGTTCCGTCTGCATCGGCACGGACCCAGCCGTCGCGCAGGGCCACTCCCGGAAGCAGGCCGACGAGCACGGCATCTGCGAGCGACCCAGCCGCGGGCACGGAGCCCTTGGACGTAGAGCCGATCGCACCGTTGAGGCGCACCGGCCCGCCGGAGTCGTCGACCGCGAGGACGGTGACGGACGCGTCTCTCGATGCTGCGGAGCGGATGCCGCCATCGGAGGTGAACCCCGCGAGGTCGGCCTCAGCGCTCTGAGCGTCCTCGTAGTGGCATCCCAGTACGACCATCTCGTCCATGCTCAGCGCTTCCGTGCCCTCTCCTCGAGTTGAGCCGCACAGCCATGGTCGTCATCGGGCGCACCCGGTGGCCTCATCCGTCGTGGATGATCCTTGCGTCACGGGGCCATTGGTTCCGAAGGTGCGCCGACCGTCAGATGAGGTGTAGATCACGGCCCTTGGCGACCGCTTCGCGGCGGCTGCTCGACTCGAGCTTGCGATAGATCGAGGCGAGATGGGTCTTGACGGTGTTCATCGACACGAACAGCTCCGTGGCGATCTCGGCCGTGGTCATGCGTGTGGCGAGCCAACGCAGCACCGAGAGCTCGCGGTCGGTGAGTGGCTCGGGGAGGCCATGGCGCTGCCGCGTCGCCGAGTGGTCGGCAGCGGCCGACGCTGAGGAGTGCAGTGGCACGGGCCACCGAGCGGCGAGACCCGGGTGGCCCGCCAGCAACGCCTCGAAGCGCGGCGTCGCCTCGAGGAAGGCCTGAGAGATCCCTTCATGCGAACTGAGGTCGATGGCTCGGGTCAGGTGCTCAACGGCGGAGGTCTCGTCACCGCTCCCCAGGGCAGCCTCGGCCTCGACGATGACGGCCGCGACGAGCAAGGGCGTGGTGGCTGGACGCGCGGCGGTGACGACGCGTCGGGCCATCAGGTCGGCCGCCGCCCAGTCACCGGCCGCGACGTGGGCTCGAGCACGGGCGAGATGCGTCCGCGAAGCCAGGAAGTCGTTCGTCGGTGGATCGGCGTGCTGGAAGGCGTGGATCGCGACGAGCGGCCGCCCGCTCTGCGCGAGGAGCTCGAGCAGCATGAGCGCACTCACCGCGCGGAGACCCCATGCGCCCGGTAGCGAGCACGACGGGTCGCCGAGGATGATCGCCCGCGCTCCGAGATAGTCCCCCGCGGCCTGCAAGGCGGTGGCCCGAACCAACGTCGCCGCGCAGGAGAGGGCCGGGTCGCGGTCCCGCAGCTGCGCCACGTCCACGACCTGCAGGGCGCGAGCGCAACCCTGGAGATCGCCCCTCGTCGTGGCGAGATCGGCCGTGCCGATGTGGAAGGGCGCAGCGGAGGCTTCGGGGATCCGAGGGTGCGCACTGTTGATCCCGGCAGCGTCGAGCGCGTACTTCTCGGCGATCGAGAGGCGTCCCGCGGCGCAGTGGGCGAGGACCAACCGACCCCCCGTCGCGAGCGCGAGGGCCGACAGCGACAGCTGCATGGCCAGCGCGAGAGCGCGCTCCAGGGCTTCAACGGCCAGGCCATCCGCCATCTGCCACACATGCACGGCCCCGATTTCCGACAGTGCGTACGCCTCGAACACCCCGCCCGGGTCAGCGGTGACCAGCGCCGCCACCGCCGCGTCGACACCGTCCCGGTCACCAGCTCGGACTGCCAGGGCGAGTCTCGCGACATCGGCCAGGGAGCTTCGTGAGTCGGGCGTGCTCAGGGCCTCGATGTCGACCGCCAGCTCGCGGGCTCGATCATGGCGGCCCAGCATGCACGCCAC
>NZ_DATEEY010000175.1:0-2466 GCF_035280925.1 Intrasporangium sp.
CATCGGCGTCGACCGTGGGGCGGGCGCCTACGTCCTCACCGCGGCGGGGGCGGACGTCGTCGTCACGGACCTCCGGGAGCTCGCGTGAGCAACGGGCGCCTCCTCCCCGACCCGCTCGACCGGAGCCGGTTCCCCGTGGATCCGTGGCGACTCCTCGAGTGTGATCCCGAGCGCAGCGACCTCGGCGTGACCGAGACCCTCTTCACGGTGGCCAACGGCTACATCGGGATGCGGGGGAACCCAGAGGAGGGGCGACACGCCTTCGAGCACGGCACCTACGTCAACGGGTTCCACGAGACCTGGCCGATCCGGCACGCCGAGGCGGCCTACGGTTTCGCGCAGACCGGGCAGACCGTCGTCAACGCGCCGGACGCCAAGCTCATCAAGCTGTACGTCGACGACGAGCCCCTCGTCATCGGCACCGCCGACCTGGAGTTCTACGAGCGCAGCCTCGACTTCCGTGACGGTGTGCTCCGGCGCTCGGTGATCTGGCGCACCCCCTCCGCCAAGCTCGTGCGGGTCGACACCACCCGGATGGCGTCGATGACACAGCGGCACCTCGTCGTGCTGACCCTCGAGGTGACGATGCTCTCGGGTGACGCCCCGGTGGTCGTCTCGTCACAGCTGCTCAACCGGCAGGACAGTGAGGACGAGTACCACGTGCAGACGGAGACCAAGGGTGTGCACGCGGACCCGCGCAAGGCCGGGGCCTTCGAGGCCCGGGTGCTCCAGCCGCGGATCCACATGGCCAAGGACGACCGGATGATGCTGGGCTACCAGTGCGCGAACTCCAAGATGACGCTCGTCGTCGCCGCCGACCACGTGCTGCGCACCCCTGACCCCTACGAGGTCGTCGTCGGCGCCGACCCCGACCTCACGAAGATGGTGTTCCGGGTTGACGCGCGCGCCGGCAGCACCCTGCGCATCGAGAAGACCGTGGCGTACCACACCTCGCGCGGCCTGCCCGTCCGCGAGCTCTCGGACCGGTGCCGGCGCACCCTCGACCGGGCCGCCCGGTACGACATCGACCACTGGCTCGCCGAGCAGCGCGCCTGGTACGACGAGTTCTGGGCGGCGAGCGACGTGGAGTTCGTCGCCAAGGATCCCGCGCAGGACGCGACCCAACAGGCCATCCGCTTCAACCTCTTCACGCTGGCCCAGGCCAGCGGGCGTGCCGACGGCCACGGTGTGGCCGCGAAGGGGGTGAGCGGCTCGGGGTACGAGGGTCACTACTTCTGGGACACCGAGGTCTACGTCACGCCGTTCCTCACGTACACCCGGCCCGATCTCGCCCGGAACCTCATGCACTTCCGCAGCCGGATGCTGCCCGCCGCCCGGGAACGCGCCCGGGAGCTCAGCCAGCGCGGGGCGCTCTTCCCGTGGCGCACGATCAACGGCGAGGAGGCCTCCGCCTACTACGCAGCCGGCACCGCCCAGGTGCACATCGACGCGGACGTCGTGCACGCGCTCGTCCAGTACGTCAACGCCACGGGTGACGTCGGCTTCCTCGTGCGCGACGGGCTCCCCATCCTCGTCGAGACGGCCCGGCTCTACGCCGACCTCGGGTTCTGGCGGCACAACGGCGAGTGGTCGTTCCACATCCACGGGGTCACCGGGCCCGACGAGTACACCACCGTGGTCAACAACAACCTCTTCACCAACGTCATGGCGCGGTACAACCTCGAGCAGGCCGTCGCCTGGGTGGAGTGGACGCGCCGTCAGGAGCCCGAGCAGTTCGCCCGCATCGCCCAGCGGCTGCGCCTCTCGGACGGCGAGCTGAGGGAGTGGGCCGCGTGCGCCGCCGGCATGCACATCCCCTTCGACGAGGGCCTGGGGATCCATCCGCAGGACGACTTCTTCCTCGACCGGGAGGTGTGGGACCTCAGCCGGACGCCGGATGAGCTCAAGCCCCTCCTGCTCCACTACCACCCGCTCGTCATCTACCGCTTCCAGGTGCTCAAGCAGGCGGATGTCGTGCTCGCCCTCTTCCTCCAGGGCCACCGCTTCACCGGCGAGGACAAGCGCAAGGACTTCGAGTACTACGACCCGATCACCACCGGTGACTCGACGCTGTCGGCGGTCGTGCAGTCGGTCATCGCAGCGGAGGTCGGTTACCACGAGGTGGCCTTCGACTACTTCGTCGACGCCCTGTTCGTCGACCTGGTCGACCGCCACGGCAACACGGTCGACGGCCTGCACGTGGCCTCCTCCGGAGGCGTGTGGTGCGTCCTCGTCAACGGGTTCGGGGGCATGCGCGACCACGCCGGCCGGCTGTCGTTCGACCCTCGGCTTCCCGACGGTTGGGAGTCGCTCACCTTCCGGGTCACCTGGCGCGGCACGAGGGTGCGCGCGACGTTGACGCCGACGGACCTCACCCTGGAGACGGAGGCCGGCGACCTCCCCGTGCCCGTCGACGTCCGCGGGACGACGTATACCGTCGACGAGCGCGAGCCGGTCGTCATCCCG
>NZ_DATEEY010000176.1:0-57173 GCF_035280925.1 Intrasporangium sp.
CATGTCCTCGTCCCCCTCGTCCTCGCCGGTTTCGCCCTGGCGGCCCAGCGGCACGGCACCTACACCGCAACGTTCGCGACGGCGCTCGCCACCGCGATCCTCGGCGCCCTCGTCCCGCCCTTCCTCATCGTCTCCACGGCCGCGGCGCTCGGCCTGCTCCTGGTCGGATCCGGCGCCCGCCGGCTGCGCGCACTCGTGCTCCTGATCGTTCCTCCAGCCCTGCTCGGGCCGTGGGTCGTCAGCGTCGTCGAGGACTGGCGGCTACTCCTCTCGGGTCCCGGCCTGCTCTCGACTGCGGCGCCGCCGGAGCCGTGGAGAATCCTCGTCGGCGAGGCGGAGGCAGTCGCAGGACCGCTCGCAGTTCCCCTCCTCGCCGCCCTCGCCGCCCTCGTCGCCCTCGGTGCGCTGGGCTATGCGGTGAGGGGCAGGAGCCGTGCAGAGAGCGTCGGCCTGTGCGTCGCCGGTGCCGTGGCCGTCCTGGGGCTCGCCGCCGCGCTCGGCTCGGGGCGCGTCATCGTGGGTTCCGCCGAGACGGGAGTGGGCGCGTCCGCGCCGGCCCACCCGTGGACGGGCATCGGGCTCGAGCTCTGGATGGCGGGTCTGCTCATCGGCATGCTCGTGGGGAGCCGTGTGGTTCGTCGAGCGCAGGACGGCGGGGCCGCGCAGGGCACCCGACGGCAGCCGTGGCGGGTCGTGGCCACGACGTGCCTGGGCGGGCTCGTCGTGGTCCCCGTGCTCGTCCTGCTGGCGGAGTGGGGGATGGCCGGTCCGGGTCGCACCCTGACGGTCGGCGAGGCGACGCCACCTGCCGTGGCGGTTGAGCAGTCCGACGACCCTCTGAGCAACCGGCTCCTGCTCCTTCGTCCCTCCACCGAGGTGGTGGACTTCGTGCTGACCGGGCGCGAGCCCGGTGATCTGTTGCGGGACCTCGACCGCCCCGCCACGGCGGACGACCAGCCGCTCGTCGACGCGGTGGCCCGTCTCGTCGGTGGCCGGTCGACCGAGGTGCTCGATGCATCCGAGCTGGCCGACTGGGGCATCGGCTTCGTGCAGGCCAGGACCGACAGCGGCGACCCGCTGGCCCGCCGGCTCGATGCGACCCGGGGACTGACCCGGCTCGGCGCGAGCGAGCACGGCATCCTGTGGAAGGTCCAACCGCACGCCGGTGCCCCGGGTGCGACGCCGGTCGCGGCCCCGTCCAGAGCACGCATCGTCGACGGCGATGGGCGCCTGATCGCCATTGTGCCCACCCATGGTCCGCACGCCGCTGCAGAGGAAGGACTCCCTGCCGCCACGGGTCCCCGACGGCTCGTCGTCGCCGAGCCGTCCGAGTGGGCCCACCACGGTGTGGTGGAGGTCGACGGCCGTCGCCTGCAGCCGGTGGCAGGGCAGGCTCAGCCGAGCTACGACCTGCCCCCTGCCGGGGGTCTGCTGCGCATCGACCTGACGGCCCACCAGCCGTGGTGGCGGCTGGCCCAGGGCATCGGGCTCGTCATCGTCGTGTTCATGGCCCTGCCCTTCGGCAACCGCCGGTCGAGGAGGTCCGTGCCGTGAACGTACCGCGTCGACAGGGACCGCCCGATGGCGAGCCGCCCTCGCCAACGGCCCGGGGCCGATGGCTCCGCACGCGGCCCGCCCTGATCCGTCCTGCCCTCATCGCTCTGGCGGCTGCTGGGCTGGCGATCGGAGCGACCAGCGCCGAGGGCACGGTTGAGCTCGCAGCTCCCTCCGAACGCGCCGGGCTGCCGCAGGCGTCACAGGTGCTCGTCGAGTCCGCAGCCCTCGTCTGTCCCGGGCAGCAACGCGTCGGCACCCAGGGCATGAGAGACGTGGCCGGTATCGTGCACGTGGCCGCTGCGGCAGCGCCGGAGGCGGCGCTCGCCGGCCTGCCGCGTGCCACTCCTGAACCGGGTCAGGTATCTCTGCTCGACCCGGGGCGACGCACGATGGCGTCGACCGACCAACGGTTCGAGTCCGTCGCCGGTCCGGGAGATGGGAGTGCTCCCGTGGTCGTGAGCGGTGAGGGCGCGCTTGCGCCCGGCCTCGCCGCCACGCAGAGCTGGCTGCACACGGGCGACGACGATCGGGGCTTCGCTCTCACCCCCTGCCTCGAGCCGAGCGCGGACGTCTGGCTCGTCGGAGGTGGCGGTGGTGCGTCACGGACCGAGCGGGTCGTCATCACCAATCCCGGAGCCAATGCCGTCAGCGTGGCGGTCGAGGTCTTCGGTGCGGAAGGGCCCGTCGACGCCTCGGAGCGAACGGCCGTCTCGGTCCCTCCGGCATCGCGGCTGTCGATCTCCCTCGACGCCCTGGCACCCGACGAGCTCCGACCGGGCGTCCACGTCATCGCCACGGGCGGCGTCGTGTCCGCGGTGCTCAATGACGCCTGGATCGATGGTGCGACCGCACGTGGTGCCGACGATGCCACCGCGGCAGCGGCGCCGGCGCGGGACCTCGTGGTCGCTGGCCTCGAGGCCGCCCCGGCGGGCCAGGGAGAGCTGGTCCTGCGACTGGTCAACCCGGGGGACGCCGAGGCCCTGGCTCGGGTCACGCTGCTCACGGCGCGAGGCCCCGTGCAGCCGGCTGGGCTGCGGGCCGTCCGCGTCGGTGCAGGGTCGACGCTCGACGTTCCCCTCACGTTGGCTGCCGGGTCGAGCGGCCTGCGCATCATGTCGGATTCAGCCCTCACGGCTGCGGTCCTCTCCGACCGCCGCCAGGCGACGGGAGAAGACCGAGAAGGCGACTTCGGTTGGGCCCCCGCCCTGCCGCCCATTGCCGTCACCGGGGGAGTGGTCCTGCCCGGTCCGGTGCGTGCAGGGGAGACCCGAACGCTCCATCTGGTCGCCGGTCCGACAGGCGGAGAGGTCACCACGACGCTCGGCACCGGCGATTCCGAGCGAAGCATCACGACCCGGGTCGATGCGTTGACCGCGGTCAGCATCCCGCTCGGCGCCGCCGACCGGATCTGGACCTCCACGACGGCGCGTGACGTCCGCGCCGCCGTCACCGTCGCCTTCGCCGACGGCGGTGTCCCGTACTACAGCATCGTGCCGGTCCCGAGCGCCCCGACGACGGAGACGGCCGTCCCGGTGCGCCAGGTCACGAGCTAGGCCGGAGGCGCGACGGGCTCACCAGAGACCCATGCCGTATGCCGCTGGGCTCGGTCCCGTCCTCGTGCCCAGCCCTCCCGTCCCTTCAGTCGACTGTGCAGTTCGCGTCCGGACGTCGATGTCGAGTGTGCAGAACGCGCCGTTGCGAGTCCGACGCCGGGTGCACACTCGACGCGGGGCTGGGCGGCAACCCGTCAGTCGCCGAAGCCCGGGTCCAGCTCCTCGGGCGAGACGCCCAGCAGCCCGGCCACCTGCTCGGTGACGATGTCGGCCACGAGGGCGGCGACGTCGCGGGGGTCGGAGACGCGCGTCTCGACGGGACGCCGATAGACCACGATGCGGGCCGGGCGGCTGCCGGTGGCGGGGAAGAGCCGCCCGAGGGGAACCTCGCGGTGCTCCCATGGTGCGGGCCCGCGCGGGACGTCCTCGACGGCGAACTCGACGGCGGGAAACGCTCTGCCACACGTTGCCTCGAGACGAGCGGCGGCATCGAGAACGTAGTCGTCGAAGCGATCCCGGCGACTCGACATCGCGGGTACCGGTGGCCAGGCCAAGGGCCCCCGCGGGCCGCGGCCGTGGCGGTCGCGCCCGCGCGACCGGGAGGCCTGGGGCGGAACCTGCCGATGACTCGTGCTCACATCGACACTCTAGATCGGCTGCCTCGGCGTGGTGTGTCGTCGGGGCCGGTGGACCCGACTAGAGTCCACAGTCGTGGGCCTCACCCGTGGTTGCTCGAAGACCGGCTGCGCTCGTCCCGCCGTCGCCACCCTGACCTACGCCTACGCGGACCGGGCCATCGTCCTCGGCCCGCTCGCAACGTACGCCGAGCCCCACACCTATGACCTGTGTCGCGACCACGCCGAGCGGCTCACCGCACCTCGTGGCTGGAGCGTCGTGCGCGTCGGAGGGGAGTTCTCCGATCCGGTGCTCGCTGCGGACGACCTGTTGGCGCTGGCCGACGCCGTGCGCGAGGCGGGACGGCCGGGGTCGCACCGCCGTGCCGCCAGCGCAACGCGGACTGGGACCGGAGGTGACCAGTCGCCGCCGGGGCCCACGCCACGGGGCCAGGCCAGCGCGGAAGCGGGGTCCGGCGTCGTCGAGGCCCGGCGACGGGGGCACCTGCGGATGCTCAAGGACCCATGACGACTAAGGTCGTCGTCGTGCCCGTACTCACTGACTTCGTCAAGGCCTACGACGTGCGCGGGCTCGTTCCCGAACAGCTCTCGCCGGATGTGGCCCGCGCCCTGGGCATCGCCTTCGCCGAGGTCGTCGCGATCCCCGACGGCAAGGATCGCATCGTCATCGGGCACGACATGCGCCCGAGCTCCCCCGATCTGTCGGCTGCCTTCGCCGACGGCGTCACCGGACGCGGCGTCGACGTGACGCTCATCGGGCTGTGTTCGACGGACGGCCTCTACTACGCGAGCGGGGCGCTCGACGTCCCGGGGGCAATGTTCACCGCAAGCCACAACCCGGCCAGGTACAACGGCATCAAGCTGTGTCGCGCCGCCGCCAAACCGGTCGGGCAGGACACCGGCCTCCCCGAGCTGCGCGACCTGGCCCAGTGGCTGCTCGACGGGCGCTCCGGGCTGCCCGCTGCCCGGACCCCTCCCGGCACCATCGAGGTGCGCGACATGCTCGGCGAGTACAGCGCCTTCCTGCGCGGCCTCGTGGACCTCAGCGACTCCCGGCCCCTCAAGCTCGTGGTCGACGCCGGCAACGGCATGAGCGGCCTGACCGTGCCGGCCGTCCTGGGCACGGCCGCCGGACTGCCGCCTCTACCGCTGGAGATCGTGCCGCTCTACTTCGAGCTCGACGGGTCCTTCCCCAACCACGAGGCCAACCCGCTCGACCCGGCGAACCTCGTCGACCTCCAGGCGGCGGTGCGGGTGCACGGCGCCGATGTGGGGCTCGCCTTCGACGGCGACGCCGACCGGTGCTTCGTCGTCGACGCCGATGGTGAGCCGGTGTCACCGAGTGCGATCACCGGTCTCGTGGCCGCCCGCGAGATCGGCCGGGCACGGTCGGCTGGTGAACATGACGTGGCCATCGTCCACAACGCCATCTCCAGTGCCGCGGTTGCCGAGGTGGTCCGGGAGCACGGCGGCACACCGATCAGGACTCGCGTCGGTCACTCCTTCATCAAGGAGGAGATGGCCCGCACCGGCGCCGTCTTCGGTGGTGAGCACTCGGCCCACTACTACTTCCGGGACTTCTGGTTCGCGGACACCGGGATGCTCGCAGCCCTCCACGTCCTCGCCGCCCTCGGCGAACAGGATCGCCCCCTCGCCGAGATCGCCCACGCCTACGAGCGGTACGCCTCCTCTGGCGAGATCAACTCGACGGTCGAGGACCAGGCCAGCGCCGTGGACCGGGTGCGCGCGTGGGCGGTGGCCAGGGACGCCAGCATCGACGAGCTGGACGGACTGACCGTCGCCGCGCCCGAGTCCGAGTCCGAGGACGAGGACGAGGACGAGGTTTGGTGGTTCAACGTCCGGGCCTCCAACACGGAGCCACTGCTTCGGCTCAACGTCGAGGCCAGCGACCGTGAGACGATGACGCGGATCCGTGACGAGGTCCTCGGGCTCATCAGGGGCGCAACCGTCCCAGCCGGGGACGTGAAGGAGCGCCGCGAATGAACAGCGAGCCGAGCGACACCAGCAAGACCATCGAACCCTGGCTACGGGAGATCCTGCGCTGCCCGCGGTGCAAGGGTGTGCTCAGTGACGACCAAGGTCCAGACGACCCGGAACTTCGTTGTGCCGCATGCAAGCTCGCCTACCCGATCTCGGACGGTGTGCCGGTCCTCCTGGTCGACCTCGCGCGCCGGACCGACACCTGAACCGCATGTTCGACGAGTCCGGTCTCGACGACCTCGACGCCCTCGAGCGCCTCGACGCCAGTGGCACGCTTCGCGCCCTGGCCGGCGCCGGTGCGAGCGTCCGACGGGCCCTCGAGGCGTCGGTGAACGCTGGGCTGGAACGCCTCAACGACTTCGAGCCGCGAGGTGTCGTGGTCGCCGCCACGGGCGGGTCTGCCTGTGTGGCAGAGCTGTTCGAGGCGGTGGCCCGCGAGGGCGGGGCCATCCCGGTGCACAGCTGCACGAGCGCGCCGCTGCCCGGTTGGGTGGGTGCGCTCGACCTCGTGGTCGCTGTCTCGCAATCGGGCCGAGCGGAGGGTCCCGTGGCGCTCGCGGCCGAGGCGGCACGTCGCGGTGCGACGTTGCTCTCCGTCGGCGCGCCGGACTCACCCCTCTCGGAGCTCAGCGCACGATCACGCGGCATCCACATCCCGCTGGCCATGCCGGGGTCCTCGTCGCGCACCGCCATGTGGGCGCATGCCACGCCGCTGCTGCTCGCGGCCGATGCGCTCGGCGTCGCCACCGTGTCGACGGCCACCGTGAACGCTCTGGCGGACGTGCTCGACGAGCGGGCCGACGAGGTCGGGCCGTCGACCGAGTCCTTCGAGAACCCGGCCAAGACCTTGGCGGTGGACCTCATCGAGTCGTCCACCATCGTGCTCGGGTCGGGGCACCTGGGCGGAGTTGCCGCGCGTCGAGCCGTTGCGATGTTCGGTCGGACGGGCCGGGTGCCAGTCGCATCAGGGGTCCTGCCAGACGCGGCGAGCCAGGTCGTGGCCTGCTTCGACGGGCCCCTCGCGGGCGGGGAGTCGTCCGAGGTGGACGACATCTTCGCCGACCCCTACCTCGACGGCCCGCGGCGCCCTCCACTCCGGCTCCTGATGCTCCGGCACGCCTCCGACGCGGGGACGGAGCTGCAGGCCCTCGCGGATGCGGTCGTCGCGGCGGCCGAGGACGCCGGAGTCCGGGTCTCCCTCGTCGACGCCGTGTCCGACGACCCGCTGCTCCGGGTCGCGTCGCACGTGGCCCTCACCGACTTCGCCGCCACGTACCTCGCCCTCGGCCAGGGGTACGACCCAGCGACCTCGCCGCACGTGAGACTGCTGAGAGGCGCGCGCTAGAACGCGCCTCCCTGCCACCTACCATGTAGCCCATGGCAGGTGGACTGGTTGCGCTCCTCGATGACATCGCGGCCCTGGCGAAGCTCGCAGCGGCATCGATCGACGACGTGGGCGCAGCCGCAGCGCGGGCGAGCGCCAAGGCGACCGGCGTCGTCATCGACGACACGGCGGTGACACCGCGCTACGTCCAGGGCCTCCAGGCAGAGCGCGAGCTGCCCATCATCAAGCGGATCGCCCTCGGCTCCGTGCGCAACAAGCTGCTCATCATCCTGCCCGTGATCATGCTGCTCAGCCAGTTCCTCCCATGGCTGCTCACCCCCATCCTCATGATCGGTGGCGCCTACCTGGCATACGAGGGGGCCGAGAAGATCTGGGAGGCGGTGTCGGGACACCAGGAAGCCGAGCCTGCCGCAGTGATCGACGCGAAGCAGGAGGACTCCATCGTCTCCGGAGCCATCGCCACCGACTTCATCCTCTCGGCCGAGATCATGGTCATCGCCCTCAACGAGGTGGCGGACGAGCCGTTCGTCTCCAGGCTGGTCATCCTCATCGTCGTGGCCCTGCTCATCACCGGCCTCGTCTACGGGGTCGTGGCCCTCATCGTCAAGATGGACGACATCGGCCTGCGGCTCTCGCAGCGAGCCTCGTCTGGTGCACAGGCCGTCGGACGCGCCCTCGTCAAGGCGATGCCGGTGCTGCTCAGCGTCCTGTCGACCGTCGGCATCGCGGCGATGCTGTGGGTCGGCGGCCACATCATTCTCGGCGGGATCGACGAGCTGGGCTGGCACGGCCCCTACGACCTCGTCCATCACCTCGAAGACGCGGTCCGTGAGGTGGCGGGGGTCGGCGGAGTCCTCGCCTGGCTGGTCAACACCCTCGCGTCGGCCCTGGTCGGCCTCGTCGTCGGCGCCGTCATCGTCGGGGTCATGCACGTGATCCCGCGACGACGCGGAGCGCCGGCGCACTGACGGTAGAATCGGCCACTCCGGCGTGGGTGACGACCCGTGAGACCCAGAGGGGCGCGCCGGGTCCGCACACCAAGCCAAGGAGATCTTCCATGTCCTTTGACCACAAGGTGGCAGACCTGAGCCTCGCCCCGGCCGGCCGGCACCAGCTGCGCCTCGCGGAGCACGAGATGCCCGGGCTCATGGCCCTGCGAGCCGAGTACGCCGAGAGCCAGCCGCTCAAGGGAGCCCGGATCGCCGGCTCGCTCCACATGACGGTCCAGACGGCCGTCCTCATCGAGACCCTGACCGCTCTCGGGGCCGAGGTCCGCTGGGCCTCGTGCAACATCTTCTCCACCCAGGACGAGGCGGCGGCCGCCGTCGTCGTCGGCCGCGACGGGACACCGGACGACCCCGAGGGCGTGCCCGTCTTCGCCTGGAAGGGCGAGACCCTTCCGGAGTACTGGTGGTGCACCGAGCAGATCCTCAGCTGGCCGGCGGGTGCCGATGGCGAGGTCCGTGGTCCGAACATGATCCTGGACGACGGTGGCGACGCCACCATGCTGGTCCACCGGGGCGTCGAGTGGGAGGCTGCCGGCCAGGTTCCCGCGACGACCGACGAGGACTCCGACGAGTTCGCCGTCTTCAAGGAGCTGCTGCGCCAGAGCCTGGCCAGCGACGCCGAGAAGTGGACCCGCATCGCCGCTGGGATCAAGGGTGTCACCGAGGAGACGACGACCGGCGTGCACCGTCTCTACCAGCTCGCCGAGTCCGGTGACCTGCTGTTCCCGGCGATCAACGTCAACGACTCGGTCACCAAGAGCAAGTTCGACAACAAGTACGGCATCCGGCACAGCCTCATCGACGGCCTCAACCGGGCGACCGACGTGCTCGTCGGGGGCAAGGTCGCGGTCGTGTGCGGGTTCGGCGACGTCGGCAAGGGTGCGGCCCAGTCGCTGGCCGGCCAGGGGGCTCGCATCGTGGTCACCGAGGTGGACCCGATCTGCGCGCTCCAGGCGGCCATGGAGGGCTACCAGGTCGCGCGGCTCGAGGACGTCGTCGCCACCGCCGACGTCTTCATCACGACGACCGGCTGCTACGACGTCATCACCGCCGACCACATGTCGCAGATGAAGGACAAGGCGATCGTCGCCAACATCGGGCACTTCGACAACGAGATCGACATGGCGGGTCTCGCCCGGGTCCCGGGCGTCACCAAGACCGAGATCAAGCCGCAGGTCCACGAGTGGTCGTTCGCGGACGGCCAGAGCATCATCGTGCTCTCCGAGGGCCGCCTGATGAACCTCGGCAACGCCACCGGCCACCCGAGCTTCGTCATGAGCAACAGCTTCTCGAACCAGACGATCGCCCAGATCGAGCTGTTCACCAAGAACACCGACTACGACAAGCAGGTCTACACCCTGCCCAAGGTGCTCGACGAGAAGGTCGCCCGGCTCCACCTCGACGCCCTCGGCGTGCGACTCACCGAGCTGACCAAGGGCCAGGCCGAGTATCTCGGCGTGGACGTGGCCGGTCCGTACAAGCCCGAGCACTACCGCTACTGAGCACGTGGCGACGCCGCCCAGCCACACGCGGGCGTATGCCGCTGAGCTCGCCGAGCCCAGCGGCATACGTCAACGCGTGGCCGGGTCACCAGCCCGCGTGGTGGCGGGTCCGCGAAACCTGAACCGACGAAACCCGGGGTCGGTGGACCCGGGGTGCACGAGATCAAAGGCAACACATGAGAAAGCTCCTGAGCGGTGCCTTGGCGCTCACCCTCACCCTCGCGCTCGGCGCCTGCTCCACGCTGGAGGACGCCTTCATGAGCCCCGTGCCCACGGCCGTACCGCGGGCGGAGACGACGCCCGTCGCCGGGACGGCCACGACGTCCAGCGACAGTGCCGCGACGACCTCACGAGTGGTCGACCAGGCCACGCCCGAGTCGGCCATGGAGTCCTGGCTGAGTGCCCTGGTCGCCGGCGAGGGCGTCAAGGTCTGCGCCCTGATGGCGGCGGACGGCCAGCCGGTCAACAGCATCAAGGGCGCCGCTCCCCAGTGTGGGGAGAAGCTGTCGCCGCTGCTCAACTCGCTGCAGGAGCTCAAGGGGATGTTCGACGGCCTGAGCATCGACGGCGCGACCGTCATCGACGACCTGGCCACCTTCGAGGCGGCGACGGTGCGGCCCGCTGTCGCAGCACAGGTGATCCATCGGTTCAAGGCAGTCAAGATCAAGGACAAGTGGTTCGTCACGGAGTGACCCGGGCAGGAGCGCGCCTCCGCCGCATCCTGAGGGGCCGCGCTGCTGTGTGATGATGTGGCCATGACGTGCGACCCCACCCGGGGGCCGCGAAGGGAGAAGACGTGAAGGGTCGGGTTCTGGTCGTCGACGACGACCTCGCCCTCGCCGAGATGCTCGGCATCGTGCTGCGGAACGAGGGCCTCGAGGTCACCCACGTGGCCGACGGAGGCGACGCTGTCCCCGCCTTCCGGGAGGCGCGTCCCGACCTCGTCCTGCTCGACGTGATGCTGCCCGGCCTGGATGGCATGGAGGTGTGCCGTCGGATCCGCGCCGAGAGCGGCGTGCCGATCGTCATGCTGACGGCGCGGACCGACACGGTGGACGTCGTGGTCGGACTGGAGTCCGGGGCCGACGACTACGTCGTGAAGCCCTTCAAGCCACAAGAGCTCATCGCCCGGGTCCGGGCCCGACTCCGTCGCGGCGACGAGCCTGCGCCGGAGAAGCTGACGATCGGTGATCTCGAGATCGACGTCGCCGGACATTCCGTCAGACGGGACGGGAAGGCGCTCTCCTTGACGCCTCTGGAGTTCGACCTGCTCGTCGCGCTCGCGCGCAAGCCGTGGCAGGTCTTCACCCGTGAGGTGCTGCTCGAGCAGGTGTGGGGGTATCGCCACGCGGGCGACACCCGTCTCGTCAACGTCCACGTCCAGCGGCTGCGCTCGAAGATCGAGCACGATCCGGAGCACCCGGAGATCGTGGTCACCGTGCGGGGCGTCGGCTACAAGGCGGGCCCCGCCTGAGGCCTGCCGGCAACGGCAGTGCCTCGGAGTCGGCCGATGGAGATGAGTGAGCGGCCACAGCAGTGATGGAGATGGACGAAACCGTCCGGGGCCACCGGCCCCGGAGCCGCATGGAGCGGCTGGGGCACCAGCTGAGGAGGCTGTGGCGCCGGCCCCTCCACCTCTGGCGCGCCTCGCTCGGCTTCCGCGTCGTCGTGGCGACGATGCTGCTGGGCGTCCTCGTGCTCACGGCGGTGGGCACCTATCTCTACGGCTCCATCGCGCAGGGCCTCGTGGACGGGCGACAGAACATCGCCGCTGCCGACGCCCAGCGTGACGCGAAGGACACGCAGAACTACTTCCAGTACACCGACAAGGTGGACTCCACCGCAGACGTCAGCCAAGGGGCGACCGACCAGATCCGGTCGATGCAGCGCGACAGTGGGACGCAGGAGCGCTACGTCGTCCTGTCCCGCCTGGAGACGAACAACAACCCGAACATCATCGGGCCGATCGAGAGCGGCTCCGTCGGATCCCGCTTCATCCCCAAGGAGCTGTCCCGGGCAGTCGCGGAGAACCCGGATCAACAGCAGATGCAGATCACCACGATCGAGGAGGGCGACAGCACCGTCTCCGCGCTCGTCGTGGGCCAGCAGGTGGCGCTGCCGGTGGTCGGCGACTACGGCCTGTACTTCATCTATCCCATGCAGCGCGAACGGGACATCATCAACCTCGTCGGCCGGACGTTCCTGCTCGGTGGGATCGCCCTCATCCTCCTCGTGGGCGCCGTCGCGTTCGTCGTCACCCGGCTCGTCACCGACCCGGTGCGTCGCGCTGCGATCGTCGCCGAGCGCTTCGCGGAGGGAAACCTCAACGAGCGCATGCAAGCCAAGGGCGAGGACGACCTGGCGCGCTTGGGCAACTCGTTCAATGCCATGGCGGCGTCCCTGCAACAACAGATTGCCCAGCTCGAGAACCTGTCCCGGGTCCAGCAGCGCTTCGTCTCCGACGTCTCGCACGAGCTGCGCACCCCCCTGACGACGATCCGGATGGCCGTGGACCTCATCCACGACGCCCGGGGCACGTTCGACCCCACCGTGTCCAGGTCGGCGGAGCTGCTCATGGGCGAGCTCGACCGCTTCGAGTCCCTGCTGACGGACCTGCTCGAGATCTCGCGCTTCGACGCCGGTGCCGCTGTCCTCGAGATCGAGGCCACTGACCTGCGTGGCTGCGTCGAGCGTGCGGTCGACGCCCACCGCACCCTGGCCGGGCGCAAGGGCATCGAGCTGGTCGTCCGCGAGCCGAGCGTCCCCGTGGTGGCCGAGATGGACTCGCGCCGGATCGAGCGCGTTCTGCGCAACCTCATCGCCAATGCGATCGAGCACGGTGACGGCCGACCCGTCGAGGTCACCCTGGGCGCGAACGACTCGGCGGTGGCCGTCACCGTCCGGGACCATGGGGTGGGTCTGCGACCGGGTGAGGCGGCCCTCGTGTTCACCCGGTTCTGGCGAGCGGATCCCGCCCGTGCACGGACGACCGGCGGCACCGGTCTGGGACTTGCCATCTCGCTCGAGGACGCCAGGCTGCACGCCGGAAGGCTGGAGGCCTGGGGTGCCCCCGGGGAGGGATCGTGCTTCCGGCTCACCCTCCCGCGGCATGCCGATGCCACCATCACCGGGTCGCCGCTGCCGCTGAGTCCGCTTGCCGCCGAAGCCCATCGGGGCCGGGCTGATGCAGGCGACGAGGATCGGGACGCGTTTGATCGCGCATCCGACGACACCATCAAGCTGCGCCGCATCACCCGCACGCAAGAACCGACCGGAGCGGAGCACCCCTCATGAGGCCCGCCCTACTGCGCCGGGCCAAGGTCGTCCTCGCCGCCTTGGTGGTGGCGGGAGTGGCCGCCGGCTGTGCCGGGCTGCCGGACTCCTCGCGGGTCAGCGAGGGGCGTCGGCTCGACGAGCAGATCAACGATCCGTACCGCGTGACGGCGCAGTCACCCATGGCCGGCGCAAGCCCCGAGCAGATCGCCCGCGGCTTCATCCGTGCGGGTGAGGACCAGACTGAGACGCACGCCACCGCGAAGGCCTACCTCACGGCGCCGTCGGTGGGCCGATGGCGCTGGTCGGCCCACGACACGGTCATCTACAACGGGGCCAGCGACCTGCGCGTTCGCCAAACCGGAAACAGCTCCATCGAGGTCAGCGTGACGCCGGTGGGCATGCTGGCCACGGACGGACGCTACCGCGATGCCGAGCCGGGCACGGTGATGCGCACGACCTTCGGCCTGACGCAGGTGGCCGGCGAGTGGCGCCTCGAGCTGCCCGAAGAGGGATTCGGTGTCTGGCTGGAGGCGAGCGCCTTCGACAACCTGTACGTCGCCGTCCCCGTGCACTATGTCAGTCCCTCGGGCCGGGAGCTGATCCCGGACACGCGTTGGTTCCCGCGGGGACCACGGCTCGCCACGAGCCTGGCGCGCGCCCAGCTCGAGCCGGTCCCGCCACACCTCGCCGGGGCGGTCACCACCGGCTTTCCTGCCTCGACACGGCTCGCCGTCAACTCCGTCCCGATCGAGTCGGGGCACGCCCAGGTGGACCTCACCTCGACGGCGTTCTCGGCCGGCCTCGAGGGGCGGCGTGCCATGTGGGCGCAGCTCTCGGCGACCCTGTCGAGAGCCAACGTCTCCTCCCTGTCCATCTCCGTCGAGGGCACCGAGCTGGACCTGGCCGGTGTGGGGACGACGCTCTCCACACCGCAGGAGGTCGGCTATGGGTTCACGCCTGCGCCGTTCTTCGACTCCGCCCTCATCCGCAGCGGGAAGACGTTCAAGCGGATCGATCCCACCTTCATCCCCGACGACGCGAACTCCCAGGGGCGTCGAGGAGTCCAGTCTCTCGAACCGGACGACCCGGTTGTGCCGGACGGCGAATGGACCCAGCTGACCCTCTCGAGAGACGGCAACCAGGTCGCGGCAGTCGGCGGAGACCTCAGGGAGCTGTCGATCTGGCCGGCGCACGAGAAGGTGGTGCGTCTCAAGGGGAGCTGGAGCAACCTCATCCGGCCGGCGTATGACCGGAGCCAGTACCTGTGGATCGCCGGACAGGCAGGGGGGACGGCACGGATCTGGACGGTGAACACGGCGTCACTCGTGCCCCAACCGAAGCCGGTCGCGGTCGAGGTGCCCTGGCTGAGCGGGATGGACATCGTGGCGCTGACGCTGTCGGGCGATGGGACCCGGGCGCTCCTCATCACCAAGAACCCGAAGACCGCCGCGAACCAGCTGCAGGTCGCCGGCGTCGTGCGGGCGCCCAACGGTCAACCGACGGCGCTTGCCGAGCCACTCCGCCAGGCCCAGCCGCTCAGCCAGCTGACGGACGTCGCCTGGATCGGCGCCGAGTCCTTTGCCGTCCTCGGTCGCCTGACGGAGGGGGACGCCGTCACTCCGTGGATCGGCCACGTCGGCCGGGGCCTCGACGGAATGCGGGTCCGCATCGGCCTGCGCGATCCCGGCCTGGAGCGTCTCGAGGAAGCCCCGGGGGCCAGGACGATCACGACGACCGGGAGCCAGCGAGGCCTCATCTGCGTGACCGACGACAACAGGGTGCTGGCCAAGGCCGGTACGAGCTGGCGGCAGATCGGCGAGGGCACGGATCTGCTCGTCCCCGGCCGCTGACCTGCTTGCGGCTGGACCGCAGGTGGACCGCCTGTCCACAGGGCAGGGCGGTTCGGCGATGCCCTCCACAGGCCGCACGATCAGGCTGGCTCGACGGTGCCCACCACGATCTGCTGGGCGGGTGGTCCGTCTCCTCGCCGAGCTGCTCGATCTCGTGCTGCCTGTCGAGTGCGCCGCGTGCGGGCGCCCGGGCGACGCGTGGTGCCGTCGGTGCTCGGCCGCTCTCGCCAGGTCCCGTCTGGCCTCGGGCGTCCGCGTGGTCGCGCCGGACCCGGTTCCGCCAGCCTTCCCCGACTGCTTCGCCTGGGGCCAGTACACCGGCCCGCTGCGCGCCGGTGTCCGGTCCTGGAAGGACGGGGGCAGGAGGGACCTCGATCGAGGCCTCGCGTCGCTGCTCGCCGTCGCGATGGAGGCCGCTCTCCGTGGGTGCGCCCGTGGCTCTCCGGACGGGTCCGCACCGCCGGGTGGTCCGGTCCTCGTCGTCACGGTCCCGTCCTCCGCGCGGGCGGTGCGCCTCAGGGGAGACCGCCCCCTCGAGCGAGTGACGCGACATGCACTCGAGCTCCTGGCCGGCGTCCCAGCGGGCCGACCCGGTCTCCTCGGCCCGCTGGATGCGCTGCACCACCGACGGGTTGTGGCTGACCAGGCTGGTCTGGGCGCGCTCGGCAGGTCCGCAAACCTGGCGGCCTCCATGGAGGTGCGTCGCCGGACGGCCGCACTCATCCGGGGTGCCCGGTGCCTCATCGTCGATGACGTCGTGACGACGGGAAGCACGTTGGCGGAAGGCACGCGCGCCCTGCGAGCCGCCGGGGCGATCGACGTGCGGGCGGCAGTCATCGCAGCGACACCACGCCGTTCGGGACCCTGACCGATGGCTCTGCGTTGGCCTTCCGGGGATGCCTTCCCACAATCGACCAGCCCAAGTACTGTCATCGAAAGGAGACCCCCGGCCCCTGGTGTGGCGTCATCTGGACAGCCTGACCGCGACGGGCCCGATCGAGGGAGAGGGTGGTGCCGAGGTGATGCGGGGGCCTGTCCCGGGCCCCGGACCAAGAGCACTGAGCGCCCGGAGCGCGACCAAGGAGGAACCGTGGAGATTGTCGTGACTGGACGCCGCGTCCAGGTCCCTGACCGATTCCGTGAGCTGTTGAACGAGCGCCTGGGCAAAGTTGCTGCACTGGCGCCCAAGGTGCATCGGATCGACGTCGTCGTGACGCACGAGCAAGTCGCTCGAGGCCGTGGGCCAGAGCGAGTCGAGATCACCTGTCGAGCCAAGGGACCCGTCATCCGCGCGGAGGCTGCGCTCGATGACAAGTACGCCGCCCTCGATGCGGCTGTCGACAAGCTCATGGAACGCCTTCGCAGGGTCAACGACAAGCGCCGCGTGAGCCGGGGCAGGCGAGTGCCCGAGTCGGTGGCGCAAGCGACCGCCCGGATCGATGCGGAGAACGGGTCGGCGGCCGCGGTGACCGAGGAAGCCCGCCCCGGGAGTGCGGAGGGCCCGGAGGAGGGGGGCCGCTTCGGCGCCGTGGGCAGCTCACCCATCGAGGTCCGCGAGAAGGTCCACACCGCGGCTCCGATGTCCCTCGAGGACGCGGTCAACCAGATGGAGCTCGTCGGGCACGACTTCTTCCTCTTCCACGACATGGACACCGACCGGCCCAGCGTGGTGTACCGCAGACGCGGCTGGAGCTACGGGGTCCTTCACCTCGAGACCGAGCAGCCCGTCGCCGCCACGGGCTGACGACGGCCCCGTCCCGAACGACACCCGGGGCGCTCGCCGCTGCCGCGGTGGGCGCCCCGAATCGTGGGCGATGGGGAGATGGACGGATCGTCGGACCGCCCTGCCAAGATGTGGGGGTGAATCCCGCGCCCCCAGATGTCATCAGAGTGCTCATCGTCGACGACCACGCGCTGTATCGGCGCGGGCTCCAGACCGTGCTCGCGACGGAAGACGGGATCGACGTGGTCGGGGAGGCGGCCGACGGCAACGAGGCGGTTGACCTGGCCGAGGAGACCCTGCCCGACGTCATCGTCATGGATGTCGGGATGCCGAAGCGGGGCGGCATCGAGGCCTGCCGTGTCATCAAGCAGCGTATCCCGTCGGCCCGCATCATCATGCTGACCAGCTCCGACGACGAGGAGCACCTCTTCGAGGCGGTCCGGGCCGGGGCCAACGGCTACCTGCTCAAGGACGTGCCGCCGGAGGAGGTGGCGGTCGGGATCCGTGGGGTCTTCGACGGGCAGTCGCTCATCTCGCCCATGATGGCTTCGAAGCTGCTCCAGGAGTTCTCGAAGATGAGCAGGCACGAGGCAGCGGCTCCCGCACCCACGCCGGAGCTCGAGCTGCCGCGCCTGACGGAGCGCGAGCTCGGGATCCTCCGGCTCGTCGCACGGGGCAGGCTCAACCGAGAGATCGCTGGTGAGCTGTTCATCTCGGAGAACACCGTCCGGAACCACATCCGAAACATCCTGGACAAGCTGCAGATGCACTCGCGCATGGAGGCGGCGATGTACGCGGTGCGTCAGCGGCTCATCGAGCCGGGGGAGTGAGGGGCGGCGTGACCGCCCGCCCGGTCCGTCGGCTCACCCTGGCGCAGGCCCGTCGCATCGCGATCGCGGCCCAAGGCCTCCTCGACCCCCGCCCGGAGCCCTTCGCCGCCACCATGCGTCACATCCAGCGCGTCATCGACAGGGTCGGCGTCGTGCAGATCGACAGCGTCAACGTGCTGTCGCGCAGCCACTACCTCCCGTTCTTCGCCAGACTCGGGCCGTACGACCGCACGATCCTCGACCGGGCACGCGACCGGGCGCCCCGGCGGCTCGTCGAGTACTGGGCCCACGAGGCGAGCCTCATCCCACCCGAGACGTGGCCCCTGCTGGACCACCGGATGCGCCGCGCCGCTGACGGTGCCTGGGGATCGATGCGGCGGATCCTCGCCGAGCGCCCGCAGTTCGTCGACCTGGTCCAGCGCGAGGTCGAGGACCGGGGACCGATGACGGCCCGGGAGGTGGAGGTCGCGCTCAGCCACGACCAGCCCCGCGCCAACGACAACTGGGGGTGGAACTGGAGCGAGGTCAAGCAGGCGCTCGAGTACCTCTTCTGGGCCGGTCGCATCAGTTCCGCCGGGCGCACGGCGCAGTTCGAGAGGAGGTACGCATCGCTCGACCGGACCGCACCCGGTCGCCAGAGTGCGGCCTGGCGTGACCGGCCCGGACCCGAGGCCGACGCGGACCGCTTCGTCGAGCTCGTCCGCATCGCGGCCCGGGCGCATGGCATCGGGACCGAGCTCTGCCTCGCCGACTACTTCCGGATCAAGCGCGCCGATGCCCGGGTGGCGATCACCCGGCTGGAGGCCGGGGGCGAGCTCATCCCGGTCGAGGTGCCCGGCTGGCGTCCCGCGTGGCTCCACGCCGGCGCACGCGTTCCGCGGCGGGTTCACGCAGAGGCGCTGCTCAGCCCGTTCGACTCGCTCGTCTGGCAGCGCGACCGGGTCCACGCCCTCTGGGACTTCCACTACCGGATCGAGATCTACACGCCGGCCCCCAAGCGGGTGCACGGGTACTACGTCCTGCCCTTCCTCTACGGGGACGCGCTCGTGGCACGTTGCGACCTCAAGGCGGACCGCGCGGCCGGCGTCCTGCGCTGCCACGCCATCACCTGGGAGGCAGGCGCGCCCCCGGATGCCCATGCGGCGCTGGGGCGCAATCTCGCGTCGATGGCCCAGTGGCTGGGACTCGACCACGTCGTGACGGCAGGGGACGCCTGAGGGCCGGCCCAGCGGCATACGGCCCGGGATGGATCGACAGGGAACCATCACGCGGCGCCGGTCCGTTGGTCCGGAAGGGCTGGCTGCGACTAGCCTAGGCAGGTCCCGTGACCCACACGGGCGATTGTGCCCGCCCAGCGGCGGGTCGCATCACGTTGAGTCGGGAGTGAGTACGCACCATGGTCTTGGGCATCGACAAGCTGCTCCGCGCGGGCGAGGGCAGGACCCTGAAGCGCCTGCAGGGCATCGCCGCGCAGGTCAATGCCCTCGAGGCTGACTTCGAGAAGCTCACCGACGAGGAACTGCGCGACGAGACGCCGAGCTTCCGCAAGCGCCTCGAGGCCGGTGAGAGCCTCGACGACCTGCTCCCCGAGGCCTTCGCGGCCGTCCGCGAGGCCAGCAAGCGCACCCTCGGCAAGCGGCACTTCGACGTGCAGATCATGGGCGGCGCAGCGCTGCACATGGGAAACGTCGCCGAGATGAAGACCGGTGAGGGCAAGACCCTCGTGGCGACGCTCCCGTCCTACCTCAACGCGCTCACGGGCAAAGGCGTGCACATCATCACGGTGAACGACTACCTCGCCGAGTACCAGTCCGAGCTGATGGGCCGCATCCACCGGGCCCTCGGCATGGAGACCGGCTGCATCCTCTCGAGCATGACGCCCGAGCAGCGTCGCGCGGAGTACGCGAAGGACATCACCTACGGCACGAACAACGAGTTCGGCTTCGACTACCTGCGCGACAACATGGCGTGGGAGCCATCTGAGCTCGTCCAGCGCGGCCACCACTTCGCCATCGTCGACGAGGTCGACTCCATTCTCATCGACGAGGCGCGCACGCCCCTGATCATCTCGGGGCCGGCCGACATCGCGACGAAGTGGTACGTCGAGTTCTCCCGGATCGCACAGCGGCTGAGCCGCGGCGAGGACGGCCGCGGCGACTACGAGGTCGACGAGAAGAAGCGCACCGTTGGGGTCCTGGAGAGCGGCATCGCGCGCGTCGAGGACCTGCTCGGCATCGAGAACCTCTATGACACCGTGAACACGCCCCTGATCGGCTACCTCAACAACTCCATCAAGGCCAAGGAGCTGTTCAAGCGGGACAAGGACTACGTCGTCATGAACGGCGAGATCCTCATCGTCGACGAGCACACCGGCCGCATGCTCCCGGGGCGCCGCTACAACGAGGGAATGCACCAGGCGATCGAGGCGAAGGAGGGCGTCGAGATCAAGAACGAGAACCAGACCCTCGCGACGATCACCCTCCAGAACTACTTCCGCATGTACGAGAAGCTCTCGGGCATGACCGGCACCGCCCAGACCGAGGCGGCCGAGCTCAACTCGATCTACAAGCTCGGTGTCATCCCGATCCCCACCAACATGCCGATGATCCGGAAGGACCAGGCCGACCTCGTCTACCGCACCGAGGTCGCGAAGTTCAACGCGGTCGTCGACGACATCGTCGAGCGGCACACGCTCGGGCAGCCCGTCCTCGTCGGCACGACGTCGGTCGAGAAGAGCGAGTACCTCTCCCAGCAGCTGAAGAAGAAGGGCATCAAGCACGAGGTCCTCAACGCCAAGCAGCACGAACGTGAGGCGGCCATCGTCGCCGAGGCCGGCCGCAAGCGCGCGGTGACGGTCGCCACCAACATGGCCGGTCGCGGCACCGACATCATGCTCGGCGGCAACCCGGAGTTCCGCGCGGTCGCCGAGCTCAAGCGCCGCGGGCTCGACCCGGTCGAGACGCCGGAGGAGTACGAAGCGGCGTGGGACGAGGCGTTGGCGGGCGCAGAGGCGGCGGTTGCGGCCGAGCACGACGAGGTCACCGGAATCGGCGGGCTCTACGTGCTCGGCACGGAGCGGCACGAGTCCCGACGCATCGACAACCAGCTCCGTGGTCGGTCCGGTCGCCAGGGTGACCCCGGCGAGTCGCGGTTCTATCTCTCGTTGCAGGACGACCTGATGCGGCTGTTCAACGCGGCCCTCGTCGACCGGTTCATGGTGTCCGCCGGGATGGAGGACGACCAGCCGATCGAGTCGAAGATGGTGACGAACTCGATCCAGAAGGCGCAGGGCGCCGTCGAGGCCCAGAACTACGAGATCCGCAAGAACGTCCTCAAGTACGACGACGTGATGAACCGACAGCGACAGGTCATCTACGAGGAGCGACGCGCCGTCCTCCAGGGGCGCGATCTGCACGAGCAGCTGCGGATGTTCGTCAACGACGTCGTGGGTGGCTACGTCGACGCCGCGACCGCTGAGGGATTCGCCGGGGACTGGGACCTCGAGCGACTCTGGGATGCGCTGCGTCAGGTGTACCCCGTTGGCATCACGATCGAGGCGCTCGAGGACCTCGCGGGTGGCCGGAACGGCATCAACGCCGACCTCCTTCGGGAACAGCTGATGTCCGATGCGCATCACGCCTACGACCAGCGCGAGGAGGCGCTGGGACCGGCCACGATGCGAGAGGTCGAGCGCCGGGTCGTGCTCTCCGTCCTGGACCGCAAGTGGCGCGAGCACCTCTACGAGATGGACTACCTCCAAGAGGGCATCGGGCTGCGTGCGATGGCCCAGCGCGACCCGCTGATCGAGTACCAGCGTGAGGGTTTCCAGCTCTTCGAGGCCATGATGGACGCCATCAAGGAGGAGTCCGTCTCGCACCTCTTCTCGGTGCAGGTCGAGGTGACGCCGCCCGGGCAGCAGGTGGGTGCCACGCCGATGGCTGTCAGCGATCTCGTCGGCGGGGTCGCCCAGACTGCTGCTGCGCAGGCGCCCGCTGCGGAGCCGTCCGAAGCTGCTGCGCCAGCGCGTGACGTGCCAGCGGGTGACGTGCCAGCGGGTGCCGGTCGGACTCGGGCAGCCGTGGCAGCGAACGTGGCTGGGGCGGCAGGTGGCTCGGCTGGGGTGAAGGTGTCGGGCGTCGGCCTGGCGGCACCGGAGCAGCGGTCGTCCGCCCTGCGCTACACCGCCCCGGGCGAGGACGGCCGCGCCGTCGAGACCGGACAGCAGCCCGTCGAGCGCAAGGCGGACCGTCGCGGCAAGAAGGTGAAGCGGCGCCGGCGCTGACCCGGGGTGCCCCTTCCCAATCGAAAGAACGACTTTCGGAGTCAGTTGTCCCCGAAACGTGTTCACTCGATCAAGGCATGGGTGGTCATCCCAGCGGTTTGGTCGGGTCAGCCGACGGCCACCTGAGTCATCAACCACCGCCCGTCGAGCCCCTCGAGGCGGAAGGCGAGCGCGCGGACCCGACCGTGCGAAACGACGACCGCGCAGGCCTCGATCACGCCGTCGGCCGGTTCGCACAGCCGAATCCGACGGACCACGGCGGGGCGTCGGGGACCACTGCGGAGCCGGCGGCTGGAGACGAGGGCCCGCCGCGCGAGCAGCGCGTACACAGTGGGGCTCGTGTGTCGGATGAGCTGCGTGGCCGGCCGCTGACCGGAGATGACCTCGACGACCGCTTGGGCGATCTTGGCCACGAACGGCTCGGGCTCCGGCAGGTCACTGGAATGGGTCGGCCGGTGCGCGAACGCTTCATCCACCGAGGGGAAGAAGTCGAGTGCAAGAGCCTCTTGGGTGTACGGCGTCGACTCGAACGCCCACGCCTCGTCCGCGCTGATCCGGCCGGGACCCGTGTCAGGGATACGTCGTACGGTGAAGGCCGATCCGGCGCACGACCAGTGGCCCCACGGCTCCCTGGGCCCCGCGCCGGTCATCGGAACACCTCGGGGAGCGGCGCCTGCAGCTGCTGACCCGCCTCGATGACGTCCGGATCGTCACCGATGACGGCTCGGTTCGCCCGGTACCAGCGGGGCCACTCGGCTGCGATCTCCGCATCCGTGGCGCCCGGGCCCAGGTGTGCAGCGGCGATCGACCACAGCGTGTCGCCTCGTCGTACGGTGAGCGTGTCATTCGTTGTGCTCGTCGGCCGAGGGGCCGGCGCCAGCAACCGCGCGTGGTGCGGGCTGATCGCCGGTGTCGGAGGGTCGGGCAGCCACCCGGGCCGTGGTGCAGCTGGCGGTGAGCCGTCGTCGTCGCCCTTCGGCACCGAGCTGACCGCCTGGGCGCTCACGGAGCAGCCGGGACTCGGCGCCGGGAGGGCATGCTGCCAACCGTCGGCGTCAGCGGTACCGGTGCCGACGGCGACGGCGACGGCCGCCGGCGCCGGGAGGGCCACGGTGCCGATGGAGGCGCCGAGGGTGAGAGACAGGACCCGGCGCAGGAAATGCGGTGTCAGCGACCGTTCCAGTCGCTCGAAGACGGCTCCCACCATGCCTGGCGCCGCAGCCGCGACGGCGACCAGCGACGTGAGGACCAACCAGCCGGTCAGCAGTGCGCCGGTCCAGGCCAACGCCGCGACGAGGACCTCGTCGATGCTCGCCCGGCCCGAGGAGGAGTCCCCCGGCCAGCTGTCGGAGGCCACTCGAGTGAGGCACCAGCTGGCGCCCCCCCACATGGTGGTGACGAGAAGTCCTGTGACGGCGGGGTACTGACCGCCGCCCCTGTGGTTGTCAACCATGGGAGAGAGCATGGTTCTATTTAATGCTGTTTACTTCTGTTTGACAACGGTTGACTGGTTTTCAAGGGCGGGGACTAGAGTCGGGTCGTTGATGCGTCCGCGACGGATTCGGGGGATTGGCGGTATGAGATGGGAGCGGCTCTTCGAGGAGCTGGACGCCGGGTTTGACGCCGAGGCCGCGGTCGAGCGCGACGCCGAGGTCGCTGACAGGACGCGCCGGGAGCGGGCTCAGATCGCCCTGTACAGCAGACTCCTCGCGAACGTTGGCCGAGGGGCCATCTCCCTCCGACTTCCCGGAGCGCCAGGCCCACGAGTCATCGTCGGCACTCCAACAGACGTCGGTCCGGACTGGCTACTGCTGGTCGACACCGCCAACCAGTCGGTCCTGGTGCCGCTGGCGGCGGTGCGCAGCATCACGGGACTGCGCCCCGGAGCGCAGGAGGCAAGCCTCGTCGGAAGACGGTTCCCGCTGGGGGGCGCGCTGCGTGGGATCAGCCGGGACCGGGCGGTCGTCGACCTCGTGGACGTGGACGGCCTCGTGCTGACCGGGACGATCGACGCGGTCGGTGCGGACCATCTCGACCTGGCCGAGCACGCGCCCGATGAGCCGCGTCGTGCCCGTCACGTCGTGCGGACTCTCGTCATGCCGATCGCTGCCCTCGGCTCCATCCGCCGACGCTGACGCAGGTCCTCCGTCCGTCTGTAGCGCCGCGTTCGTCGAGTCCTCAGTCCTCCACGGTGCCACCGAAGGGGTGGGCCTGCACGAACGACCGCGTCTCTGTGTACATGCGCTGGATGTAGTTCTCGAGCTCGGTGACCTCGACTCGCCACTGGCCACGGCCGCCGATCTTGATGGCGGGCAGCTCGCCCGAGCGCACCAGGGCGTAGGCCTGCGCTGCCGAGATGTTCAGGATCTCCGACACCTCTGCCAGCTGGAGGAACCTCTGGGCCACGATCGCTCCTTCACTTCGCGCCACAACGGGCGTGGTCCACCGAGCACGCCGTCGAACAACTCATACCCCGGGTGGGGTTGCGTCGCACACAGTCCGCCATCTCGGCCTGCCCATGCTAGGCACGCGCTGAAATGGTTGGTGCCGGTTATGCACAGTTCGCCGTCTCCAGAGGCGGTTTGTGCGCGGGTGCGGCAGGATGTTCCCGCGACGTGGCCATGCGCCGTTCCACCGTGACATCAAGGGGGTTGTGACCGCATGGGCGAACTGGCCGTGCCGACGGCAAAGCGGCTGCAGAAGCCGTCCTGGAAGGACAGCCGACTCGTGGTCGGCGTGATCCTCGTCATCGCCGCCACAACCTTGGGGGCCAGGCTCGTCGCGAGTGTCGACGACCGCACGCCGTACCTCGTTGCCGTGGAGAATCTCGTCGCCGGCGAGGCAGTCACCGCTGCCTCCTTCCAGCGCGTCGATGTTGCGCTCGCGGACAGCCTGGGGCGATACGTCCCGGCAGACGCCCCCGTGCCCGAGGGGACGATCATGCTGCGGGACGTCCTGGCCGGAGAGCTCCTGCCCACTGCTGCGCTTGGTGCCCCCGGAGACGTCGGTGTGCAGCGCGTGACCGTCCCCGCCGACGCGCAGTCGACCCCCGGGCTCGAGCGTGGTCATCGTGTGGACCTCTACGTCACGCCGGATGCAACCCGCGGTGTGACCGACGACCGTGAGCCAGGGCGAACGTCGCGACTGCTCCACGCAGTCGCCGTCGTCGACGTGCGGGCCGGGGACGGCGGCTTCGGTGCTGCGGCGACGACGTCAGTGCAGCTCTATGTGCCGGCGGAGCACGTCCGGGCGGTCATCGAGGCGGTGGACCAGGACGCGAAGATCACGCTCGTCCCAGTCAAGGGGCCGGTCAAGGGTCCGGTCAAGGGTCCGGTGGAGGAGCCAGCGGATGAGAGTGGAGACGCATGACCGACGTCATCACCGGCCTCGGACCTGCGTGGGAGTCAGTTGTCGCCACGACCCTCGAGTCGGCAGGCGATCTCAGGGTCACGCGCCGCTGTGCCGATGTCGCCGAGCTGCTCTCCGTCGCGGAGGCCGGACTCGGGCAGTGCGCCGTCGTGAGTGCCGACCTGCACGGGCTCGACCTCGGTCTGGTCCATCGCCTGAGCCAACGCGGCGTCCTGGTCCTGGGCTTGTACCCAACGGGGGATGATGGCGCCGAACGACGACTGCGTCAGCTTCGGATCCCTGTCGTCCTACCCGTTGAGGCGACCGCGGAAGCCTTCAGCTCGGCCGTCCGGGACCATGCGGAGCGTCGCCCCAACGGGCGCCCGAGCGCCACGGATCTGCCCGTGGTGGCGGCGGGAGACCCGTGGGGACAGCTGCTGGTCCCGGATCCGGAGCCGGACGACCTGGCGGCCACCGACCGTGCCCCCAACAACGGCTCCATGCCGGTTCCCGGCCCCGATCCGCTCTCCCCATTCAGCGCGGTGTCCGACGTTGACGACGAGCCTGCTTGGCAACCGCGCGGCATGGAGCCGGACGCCGCCCCATCGTCAGTCTCGGACCCACCGCCCCGTTCGACGATCGTTGCCGTCTGGGGACCGACGGGCGGTCCGGGCCGCACGACGCTCGCGGTGAACCTGGCGGCGGAGATCGCGTCCCGCCCTGGGGAGGTCCTCCTCGTCGACGCAGACACCTATGGCGGCAGCGTGGCCCAGGTCCTCGGTCTGCTCGACGAGGCGCCCGGAATCGCGGCGGCGTGCCGGGCCGCGGACCACGGCACGCTCGACCTGCCAGCCCTCGCGCGCCTCGCTCCCCTCGTCATGCCGGGCCTTCGGGTCCTGACGGGACTGCCCAAGGCGGAGCGGTGGCCGGAACTACGGGCTGCAGCCCTCGAGCGCGTCCTCGAGCTCGGACGCGGACTGGCTCAGGTCATCGTCGTCGACTGCGGTTTCTGCATCGAGAATGACGAGGAGCTCAGCTATGACACCGCCGCACCTCGTCGTAACGAGGCGACGCTGACGACGCTCGCGGCGGCCGACACGGTGCTTGCCGTGGGTGGCGCGGACCCCGTCGGGCTCCAGCGCTTCGTCCGGGCCCTCCAGGAGCTCGGCTCCGTCCCGTCCCCTCCACCCGTGCCCGTGATCAACCGGGTCCGCAGCTCTGCGGTCGGCTCACGGCCCGAGGAGCGCATCGCAGAGTCGCTGCTGCGTTTCGCGGGCCTGGACGGCCTCCATTTCGTGCCCGACGACGCGGCGACCATCGATGCGGCCCTCCTCGCCGGCCGATCGGTGGCCGAGCTCGCTCGGGACTCGGCGTTGGGCGCAGCGTTTGCGGAGCTGGCCACGGCGGTCGCGCCGTGGACCCAGACGCGAGTCACGGGTCGCCGGCGCCGGCTCCGTCGAGCGAGGGCTGCCGGCTGAAGGCAGATCAGGGGGCGAAGAGGATGGTCAGGCCCGCGAAGGTGTAGGCGAGCATGATGAACATGAGCGGGATCTGGCCCACGATGGCGGATCGCCGATCGAGCACCGAGACAGCGCGTTCATGGGCCGCAAGTACCGCCAGCAGATGACCCACCACGATGCTGACCGCCTGGATCGTCGCCACCAGGGTGGCCTGGACCAGGGTGTCATCCGGCGTGATCCCGGCGGTGCCGAGCAGGTCCGCTCCGGTGCCCAGAGGATCGCTGAGCAGGGCCAGCCCGACCGGTGCCTGATAGACGAACAGCGACCAGTAGTGCGCGACGACGTATCCACCGGCGATCGGGATGAGTGATGGGGCGAAATCGGAGGCGAAGTAGAAGGAATCTCGAATCCCTTTGCCCGACAGCATCATTGATGCAGCAGAGGCCAGCCATAGGGTTACTGCCACGGCCGCGAAGAACCCGAGCATGGTCGCGGTCTTGAGCATCCAGGCCGGCACGGCAGCGGTCTGCACGAAGGTCGCCCACGACAGGTTGGCCGAGAACCCGTCATAGGCGGTGCTGCCGAGCATGACGGCAACGGTTGCGACGAGCCCGCGCTCGCCACGCAGCTCGTTGATCCCGTGCAGTGGCGTGCGGAGCACCCACCTTCGGTCGTCCCGGCGCCCGAGCGGCGCGAGGGCGCCGAGCAGGCTCGACCAGGCCTCGAACGGGTCGGCGCGATCGAACCACGCACGGCCGAAGAGGCCGGCGCCCAGAACCGAGACGAGCAGGTAGCCGAGGATGAGCAGTCGCAGGAACGGAAGGCTGGTGTTCTCGGTGGCGACGAGCTCGACCCACGTGAAGACTCCGAGCCCCAGCGCGGCCGGCCACCACCCCGCGCGATAGCGGAAGACGGCGACGTCGGGGGAGACCCGAGCGAGCCGCAACAGCCCCGTGTGCAGGAGCCGCAGCGGGTTGATGACACGCCAGACCGGCCCCAGCAGCATCGAGGCGAACCCGAGGCCGACCCAGAGCCAGACATAGACGACGTGGGGAACCGGGTTTCTCGCGCTGTCCGGGCCGGCAAGGAGGGCAACCAGGGTCCACAGCGTCAGTGCGATCGAGAGAGTCTGGGCCACCCTGCGGAGCCAGCGGGAGTCGAGCACCGAGGCGAGGACGCCGGGAAGCACGAGGCCTTGGGAGCTGCGCAACCGCGGCTCGCGCCAGAGCAGGCCGACTGCCAGGAAGGAGATGAGGAGAGCGGCCAGCGCACTTGTCACGAGGGCGCCAAAGGGAAGGGGCAGGTCGCTGCGACTGCCGACCCCGTGGGTGGGCAGTGCGCCGAGCATGCCGTATGCCGCTGGGCTCAGCACCGCTCGCCCCTACCGAACCGCGACGGTGAGCAGCGTCAGGGCGGGCTCGTGGGTCTCGACCTCGAAGACCCCGGACTCGGTGCCGACGAGCCGCACCGTCGTGGGAACGCCGGCCTTGAGCTCCGCCTCGACGTCACCGAAACCATGGGCGTGCAGCTCGTCGTCGTGGTCGGTCGTCACCGTCAGGTCGAGCGCCTCACCGATGCGAAGGTCCACCTGCGCCGGCGCGGGCGTCACGGTCGTGCCGGTGACCGTGACGTCAAGGGAAGTGACGACCGTCGCAGTGGCGTTGCGGCCCGGGGGTGGTGCGTCAGCCGAGCCGCAGGCTGCGATGCCGGAGAGCGCCAGCAGGCACACGGCATACGGCAGGAGGCGAATCAGAGGCATGGTGCGGATCCTACGTGGGCCCGTCTGGCAGAGTGTGAGCATGTCGGACCGGCTGACTTCCCTCGACGCGTCCTTCCTGTACCTCGAGGAGCCGACCACGGCCATGCACGTTGGGTCGGTCATGATCTTCCAGCCACCGGGCGAAGGCTTCGACCACGACCAGCTCGTGCAGATCATCGAGAACCGCATCGGGGGGATCCCGCGGTTCCGCCAGAAGGTCCGCGACGTTCCCGGTCGCCTCGCCAACCCCGTCTGGGTCGACGACGAGTCGTTCGACATGAGCTACCACGTGCGGCGCGCGGGCCTGCCGCGCCCGGGCACCGACCGTCAGCTCCAGGACTTCGTCGCCCGGGTGCAGCCGCGCAAGCTGGACCGGACGAGGCCGCTCTGGGAGGTGTACTACGTCGAGGGGCTCCAGGGCGGGCGCGTCGCCATCGTCACCAAGACGCATCACGCCATCATCGACGGCGTCCACGCCCTCGACATCGCTCACGTCATCGTCGACTCCGTGCGCGGTGAGGGCCTGGGCGAGGACCAGATGCCGTGGGAGCCCAAGGCGTCCCCCTCGTCGGCGGAGCTGGTCGCCGGCGCCCTCGTTGACGCCGTGCGGCGTCCGACGCAGGTCGTCGACCAGGTCCGTGGTGGGCTCAACGACGCCCTCAATGTCGTGCTCCGGGCCCTCGAGTCGGCCGGGACCGTGGTGTCGGCGGTCGCACGGACGGCCGCGCGACCTGCGCCTGTGTCTCCGCTCAACGCCGAGGTGGGCTCGGCGCGACGGTGGGTGATGGTGTCGACGGACCTCGCGGACTACCGGGCCGTCCGCAAGCGGCTGGCCAAGGGGGCCTACGCAGAGGACGTGACCATCAACGACGTCGTTCTCGCCACGATCACCGGTGCCTTTCGCAGCTGGCTGCTGGCGCGGGGGGAACCCGTCCACGGCGGAACCGTCGTGCGGGCCATGGTGCCGGTCAGCATCTATGGCGACGACCCGGCCGGCATGTACGCCAACCAGGTCATGGCGTGCGTGGTCAGCCTGCCGGTGGGGGAGCCGGGCGCATCGATGCGACTGCACCAGATCGCGTTCGCGATGCGACAGCAGATGGAAGGCGGGCAGGCGGTCGGGGCGACCTCCCTCGCCAACCTGGCCGGCTTCGCACCGCCGACCCTCCATGCTCTCGGGGCCCGGCTCGGCTCGGCGATGTCGCGGCGCCTCTACAACGTCATGATCACCAACGTTCCGGGGCCGCAGACCCCGCTCTACGCCGGTGAGGCAGAGATGTTGTCGACCTACCCGGTCACTCCGCTCGCACGAGGACAGGCCCTGTCCATCGGGATCACGTCCTACAACGGCGGGGTCTACTACGGCCTCAACGCCGATCGTGAGGCGATGCCTGACGTCGACGAGCTCGCCGAGTCGATCGTCGTCTCCCTCGCCGAGCTGAGGAGTGGGAGGGAGTCCTGATGCCGGTGATCCGCATCTACGTGCCGATCGGGAGACGAGATCTGGACGACCTCGCCGAGAAGGGTGGCCTCGACGTCGACCACCCGAGCCCTCGGGCCGCGTTCGCGGTGACTGACGACCTTCGTTCTCGTACAGCAGGGCTCGATCTGGAGGACCTGGAGTTCGCCGCCTTCTCGGACGCGGTCGCCGCGTCTGCTGCGGCTCGTTCGGAGCGGGGAGACCGACGGGTCGTGGCATCGGCGGACGCGGACCCGGCCTGGGTCCTGGACGGGGCTGGCACGCCGGTCAGCCTGGTGACTCTCGCGGTCTCCCTTCCGATGAGCCGCATCGCATCCTTCCACGTCGACGAGGCGGCCGGGGCCGCGACCGGGCCGGAGGCGGACGACCTGCTCTGGTACGACGCGACGGAGCTCGACGAGGTCCGTGCCCTGCTGGCCTGATGTGGCCTCGGCCCGGCAGGACGCGGGCCGGGCCCCCCGGGACGGCGTGGGGGCGAGACAGCTCCAGGCGGATGAGAGGCGGATGAGAGGCGGATGAGAGGCGGTGACCGTGGCCGACGAGCTGGTGGCCCGCTTCGACGCCGCCGGCACCCTGGTCGGAGCGTGCCGGCGCTCCGTCATGCGGCGCGACAACGTCTGGCACGCCGCGTCGTCGATCGTGGTCCGGGGGCCGAGCGACAGCGTGTACCTCCATCGACGGACCCTCTCGAAGGACGTCTTCCCGGGCCTGCTCGACTTCGCCGCCGGTGGCGTGGTCCTCGCGGGTGAGGACCCCGTCGCGGGAGCCCGTCGCGAGCTCGACGAAGAGCTGGGTGTGGGTGGCGTGGAGCTGGTGCCCCTCGGTGTCGTGACCTACGCCGACCACCACACGAGATACCACGCACACCGGTTCATGACGACCTGGAGTGGAGTGGTCCGCTGGCAGCCCGAGGAGGTTGCCTGGGGTGACTGGGTCCCGCTCCAGGAGCTGGTGCGGCGCATCGGCCGCGAGCCAAGGTCCTTCGTGCCCGACAGCGTCGCGGTGTGGCTCCCGGTGCTCCGCCGCTGGGCCCTGGATGAAAATGAGCTCGGCTGACTCGAATATCCCCTTGCTGGAGACGAACGATCGTGCTTTTATAGGCACATGGGCAAGGGAGAGCAGACGAAGGCGGCGATCCTCGACGAGGCGAGCGACCTGGCGTCCCGGCTCGGGCTCGGCGGCCTGACCATCGGCACGCTGGCAACTGCGAGCAAGCTGTCGAAGAGCGGCCTCTATGCCCACTTCGCATCGAAGGAGTCGCTGCAGGTCGAGGTGCTCCAGTACGCCCGCGACCAGTTCACCGACCACGTCATGCGGCCGACCGTGATGACATCCAGGGGCGAGCCGCGCCTCCGGGCCTTCTTCGAGAACTGGCTCGCCTGGCAGGCCGGCCGCTTTGCGGGCGGATGCATCTTTGTCGACGCCGCGAGTGAGTTCGACGACCAAGAGGGTCCGGTTCGGGACGAGCTCGTCCGCGCGGAGCGCGACAAGCTCGAGTCGGTGGCCCTGGTGGTCGGCACGGCGATTGCCGAGGGTCACTTCCGGCCTGACGTGGACGCCGCCCAGTTCGCCTACGAGCTCGAGGGCATCCTGCTTGCCCACCACCACGCGCGTCGCCTGATGCGCGACCCGAAGGCCGACGAGTACGCCCGCCGAGCCTTCGAACGTCTCCTGGACTCCTGTCGCGCCAACCCCGCCTGAACGGGCGGACCCTCCACACCGACCGCTCCGACGGCGGTCCCACCCCGAAAAGGAATCAGCACATGGTCCAGTCATCGACGAAGAAAAGCACGATCGATCGTACGATTGTTCATCACGTTTCCACGACTGCCTTCGCCCTCGCGGACGCGCTCGCACCTCGGCTCGCCGCGGCGTGGGCCTACCGCCTCTGGTTCGAGCTCCCGCCCCCTGCTCGGACCGGGACCACGGATCCGGACGGGATTGTCGAGCTCCTCGGCAGCCCCTTCGAGGCGACCCTTCGCGGTCGGGTCGTCCGTGGCTGGACCTACGGGGAGGGCCCGGTCGTCTACCTCGTCCACGGGTGGAGTGGACACGCGGAGCAGCTGCGACCCCTGGTCCGACACCTGCTGGCACATGGTCTCAAGGTGGTTGCCTTCGACGGCCTGAGCCACGGACGCTCGGACGCGGGAGTGCACGGATCGGGATCCAGCGATGCCGTCGAGCTCGGCCGCTCGCTCGACGCGGTCGCGGCGAGGTTCGGCCCCGCCCGTGCCGTCGTGGCCCACTCCATGGGCGCACTTTCCGCGCTCCTGGCGCTGCGGGACGGATGGCTCGCCACCGAGCGGCTCATCCTCATCGCCCCGGTCGAAGGAGTGCCCGACTTCCTCGCACGGTTCCGGGCCCGGCTGCGCTTCGGTCCGCGGACGGAACGGCTCCTCATCGCGCGCGCCGAGCAGCGTACCGGCTACCCGGTGGCGGACCTGGACGTGGCCCGGCTCGGCGAGCAGCTCGAGTCGCGGCCCGAGCTGCTCGTCATCCACGACCTCGGGGACCGCGAGACGCCGCACGAGCCCTCGGCCCGGCTCGTGGCGGGATGGCCCGGCGCGGAGCTGTACTCGACCGTCGGCCTGGGCCACCGGCGGATTCTGGCTGACGCTGCTGTGGGTGGCACCGTGGCGCGCTTCGCTGCCCGGCTGCCGGTCGAGCCCTTGCTCCACGCCGGCGACGTGCCTCCACCGATGCCACGGTTCGAGCCGCGGCAGAGCAGCGTGGCCTGAGCAGCTCGGGGCTCTGGGCAGCAACGCTGCATCCGCCTTGTTACCGTGCGGTCATGGACTTCACCGCTGCCGAGTACGCCCGTCGGGACGCCGACCGCCTCCGCGAGGTGCTGGCCGGACCGCCGGTGACGTGGACCTTCGTCGGCGACAGCATCACGCAGGGTGTCGCGCACACGCACGGCTGGCGCAACTACGTGGAGCTCTTCGCCGAGCGGGTCCGGGGCGAGCTCGACCGGCGCGGCGATGCGGTGATCAACTCCGGCGTCTCCGGCAGCACGACCCAGGACCTTCTCACCGAGTTCCACTGGCGGGCAGGTCGGTTTGCTCCTGACGTGCTGTTCGTCATGTTCGGCACCAACGACATGAACGATGACGAGGAAGGGGTCCGTGGCTTCCGCTTCCGGCTCGACCAGATCGTTCAGCGGGGCCGGGACGTGGGTGCCACGGTGGTTCTCCAGACCCCGACACCAGTGCGTGACGAGGGTGCCCGGAACCCGGACCTGATGGCGCAGTACGCCGCGACGGTCCGGGACGTGGCGGAGGGGCTTGGCGTCGTCCTCGTGGACCACGCCGGGGTCTGGTCGCGTGCTGCGAAGGAGGCCGGCGACGACATCGCGCCGGACGGGTGGTTGGATGACGCCGTCCATCCTGGTCCGAGGGGGCACCACGCCATGGTGCGCACCCTCCTCGAGGCCCTCGATCTGGCGGATCCCGCCAGCGCCGTCTACTCCCTCGCCGAGGACACGCAGGCCTCGTCACGAGTCTGAGGAGCGCCGCGGGTCTGCAAACCCGACCGGGGTACCGGGGCGGCGGCCTGGGCGCAACCGGGCACAGCGGCATACGGACTCATCGACGTGGCCACAGGCCAAGGTGGGGTGTGATCAGGGTGCGGTCAGGGTCGTCCTCCATGGCAGGGGTGAGCCGAGCCCCGCACACTGGAGGTATGAGCCATCCGTACCAGCCTGATCCGTCCCGCGACGCGGTCGCCGTCAACGACGAGCGCACCTGGGCGGTTCTCGGCCACATCTCGACCATCGTCGCCGCCGTCCTGTCCGTTGGCTGGCTCTCGTTCCTCGGCCCGCTGCTCGTCTGGGCCATCTACAAGGACAAGAGCGCCTTCGTCCGACAGTCCGCCGCCGGCGCCTTCAACTTCAACCTGCTGATCTGGGCCATGACCATCGTCGGCTGGATCTTCTTCATCACCCTGATCGGCATCCCGATCGCGATCATCCTCTGGATCGTCGCCTTCGCAGCCAGCGTCTACTGCCACATCAGGGGCGCGATCCTGGCGAGCCGGGGAGAGCTGTACCGCTACCCGTGGGGCATTCCGGTCCTGCGCTGAACACCGATCTGCTCCTCCCACGCGGGGCGTGGAACGATGGGGTGGTCGCCCACGAGGCGGCCACCCCATCGCCGTGCCACGGCGCCGACGCACACCAGAGCAGGAGTCTCGATGGACGCAGTGACCCACGTGCCAGCACCGGCCAACGAACCGGTGCTCGACTACGCCCCCGGTTCGCCTGAGCGCACCGCACTCGAGGCCGCACTGGCGGAGCTCGGCTCGACCCGGGTCGACCTGCCCCACGTGATTGCCGGCGAGCGAGTCACCGGCGCCGGTGACGAGATCGCCGTCCGGCAGCCGCACGCGCATGCCAAGGTGCTCGGCATGTTGCGAGGCGCCACGACCGATGACGCGTCCAAGGCCGTCGCGGCGGCCAAGGCGGCAGCGCCGGCCTGGCGCGGGCTGTCGTTCGACGACCGCGCCGCCGTCCTGCTCAAGGCGGCGGAGCTCCTCGCCGGACCGTGGCGGGCCCGGCTCAACGCCGCGACGATGCTGGGTCAGAGCAAGACGGCCTACCAGGCCGAGATCGACGCCGCGTGCGAGCTGATCGACTTCTGGCGGATCAACGTCCATTTCGCGCGGCAGATCCTCGAGCAACAGCCGCCCCTGAACAGCAAGGGCGTGTGGAACCGGTCTGACTACCGGTCGCTCGAGGGGTTCGTCTACGCGATCACGCCCTTCAACTTCACCGCCATCGCCGGCAACCTCCCCACGGCGCCGGCCCTGATGGGAAACACCGTCGTATGGAAGCCCTCGGTGGCGCAGCAGCGCGCCGCGAGCCTGATCATGGAACTGCTCGAGGAGGCCGGCATGCCGCCCGGGGTCATCAACATGGTGACCGGTCATGGGGCGGAGGTGTCCAAGGTCGCCCTCACGGACGAGGACCTCGCCGGCATCCACTTCACCGGCTCGACGCCGACGTTCAAGCACCTGTGGAAGGAGGTCGCGACCAACCTGGACCGCTACCGCACCTATCCACGACTCGTCGGGGAGACAGGCGGCAAGGACTTCATCGTCGCCCATCCCTCCGCCGATCCGGCGGTCCTGCGGACGGCGATGATCCGGGGGGCGTTCGAGTACCAGGGCCAGAAGTGCTCGGCGGCCTCCCGCGCCTACGTACCGGCGACGGTGTGGAAGCAGGTGCGCGACGAGATGGTCGACCTGACCAACGGGCTCGAGCAGGGCGACGTCACCGACCTGTCGAACTTCATGGGAGCGGTCATCGACGAGCGGGCGTTCGCCAAGCACCGGGAGGCGATCGACCGGGCCCACGCGACCAACGGCATCGAGGTCATCGCCGGTGGCACGTACGACGACTCGGTCGGGTACTTCATCCGCCCGACGATCCTCGAGATCAGCAACGCCGCGGACGAGTCCTTCCGCACCGAGTACTTCGGACCGATTCTGTCGGTGCACGTCTACGAGGACGGCGACTACGACGGAGTGCTCGCCCAGATGGAGCGGTTCTCCCCCTACGGACTCACGGGCTCGATCATCGCGCAGGACCGTCGCGCGATCGCCGAGGCGACCGACCGGCTGCGCTTCGCGGCCGGCAACTTCTACATCAACGACAAGCCGACCGGTGCCGTCGTGGGGCAGCAGCCCTTCGGCGGCGGGCGGGCCTCGGGGACGAACGACAAGGCCGGCGCGGCCCAGAACCTGCTCCGCTGGACCAGCGTCCGCTCGATCAAGGAGACGTTCGTGCCGCCGACGAGCCACGCGTACCCGCACATGCTCTGACCGGTGACGCCAGGTTTCTCTCGATGCTCACGCGCGCTCGGCGAGCCAGCGGCGGCCGGACTCGTGCTCGCTGCGCAGCGCCCTGATGAAGGCAGGGGCGGCGGCCTTCTCGATGCGACCGCCGATGAGCGGGATGTGCGCCTTGAGGTCCCCGTCGATGTTGAGGTTGGTGCCGTCACGCTTCGGCTCGAGGTGGACCGTGCCCCGCATGGCCACGGGAGCCCCTGCCGCCTCGACGGTGAGCGTGCCCTCCCGCGACCCGTCGGCCCTGGGGGCGTCCCACTGGTAGGTCTCGGTGATCGAGAGCCGTGCTCCGACGATGGACCTGACGAAGTCCGGCAGGCCATCCGTGGCCAGATCACGCCTCGTCACGACGAGTGCACCCGCGCCGTTCTGCCGCACGGCCACATCGTGCTGCAGCGCCCCCGAGTCAGCACACTTGCGCTCCTGGAACTCCGGGTTGGTCTTCATCGCGTACACGACCTCCACCGCGGCTTGGTAGGTGATCGTCTCGGTGATCCGCATGAGCCAACGCTAGAGCAACCGCGAGGCCGGGGACCGGTCAGGACCCGAGGCGGGCTCGCTCGCTCAAGGCGGCGAGCGGGGGACCCGAGCGGGCCAGCTCGCGGGCGATGCGGGCCAGCTCCTTCCCCTGTGCGGCACTGACCCGGTTGAGCAGCTCCTGCAAGCGCTCGCGTCGTCGCAGTCGGTCCACCGGATCGACCCGGCTCGGCCCCTTTGCCTCGACGATGATGCTGCCCTCGATCACGAGGTCGCTCCGCGCGGCGTCGTCGGCCAGCGTCCGGATGCGGGCCGAACCGGCCTGCACCGTGGCGGTGAACGACTGCAGGGCCGCTCCGACGGCGTCGAGCTCACGGGCGGCGCCGGTGAGCAGCTCGCGCTCCCGGGCCGAGAGGTCTGCGCGCCCACCTCGTGCGGCGCGCTCGGCCGCCTCGGTGAGCTCGACGACGAGGTCCGTGAGGATGATGGCCTGCTGGCGAAGAGCTCCGCCGAGAGCCGACGTCGAGCCCGGGTCGCCCAGCCCCATCATGGTCGCTCCACCCGACGGCGGCCCGAGGTGCCCGGTGCCATGGGGCGATCCAGCGGGGCCGTCGCAGTGCGGTGGGCCCGAGGGTCGCCGCCGTGCCGGGGCTTGCTCACCTCGAGCAGCCTCTCCTCCATCGCATCGGACAACGCGCGGAGCGTGTCCGCGGCCTGCTCCACCCAGGCGTCCAGCTCGCGCTGCGTGCCGATGTCGCCGAGGTCCGGCAGATGGGTCAGCAGGTCGTTTGCGAGGTCTCGGGTGACGCGCCGGGCACGCGTCAGGGCGCGCAGGGTGGCCGAATCGACCGGTCCACCCGTGTCGGCGGCGTCCGTCCCGTACCCGGTCATGGCCCCACCCTATTGACTGCGCAGAGCATGCCGTCGCCGTTCTCCACCGGTCCGGCGAGGCCTGTTCGGGACGCCCGTCGAACGGGGATAGGCTCACTTCGTGAGATGCGCGCCACGACGGTGTGGCCCGCACGAGCCCATGATGAGGAACAAGAGCATCGCATGTCTGCGCCACTCGAACAGTCCCGGATCGACGTCCTGCAAGCCGCGGCAGCGGCGTTGAGCGCGACCACACCAAAGGGAAGGGCCAAGGCCAGAACGGCGCCACGGCAGGCCTTGGACTCCTTCCTCAAGGCCTACTACCACCTGGTCGCCACCGAGGAGCTGATTGCCCGAGATCCTGCGGAGCTCGCCGCAACCGCCTTGCGGCACAAGCAGTTCGCCCAGTCCCGCCCCGTTGGCACCTCCAACATCCGAGTGGTCAACCTGGATGTCGACGCCAGCGGCAAGGAGACGACGTCCACCAGTGTCGACATCGTCGTCGACGACATGCCGTTCCTCGTGGACTCGGTGGTCTCCGCGCTCGGTGGATTCGACCGAGGCGTGCGCAGCATCGTGCATCCCCAGCTCGACGTCACGCGGACAGTGACGGGCGCTCTGGTCGAGGTGCGCACCGACCCCTCCACCCCGGTGCCTGACGACGTCGCGCTGATCCGGGAGTCATGGATGCACCTCCAGATCGACCGGCTGCCAGACGCTGCGATCCCAGAGGTGGAGGCGCGGTTGCGTCACGTGCTCGACAACGTCCGTGACGCGGTCGAGGACTGGCCCAAGATGCGCGCCCACGCCCTCACCATCGCGAGCGACCTCAAGGCCGCGACACCGCCGGGAACCAGTCCGCACGAGGCGCGTGAGGCCAGTCGTTTCCTCGAGTGGCTCTCGCACAACAACTTCACCTTCCTCGGTTACCGTGAGTACTCCCTCACGCACGAGGACGGCAAGGACGTCTCGCGACAGGTGCCGGGCACCGGGCTGGGACTCCTTCGCTACGACCGGCCCCAGGCGGGCACCGGAGTGGTCCTCACGCCGGCCGCGAGCCGGGCCGCTCGCGACTCGACCCTGCTGATCATCACCAAGGCCAACTCGCGGTCCACCGTCCACCGGGACGTGTATCTGGACTACATCTCGATCAAGAAGTTCGATGCCCGCGGCGAGTGTGTGGGGGAGCAGCGGTTCCTCGGGCTCTACGCCTCCGGGGCCTACAACGACTCCATCCACGACATCCCGTTGCTCGACGTCCGGGCCCAGGACGTGCTGCGGCTGACCGGGCTCACCGCGGAGAGCCATTCGGGCAAGGACATCCTCCAGATCCTGGAGACCTACCCGCGTGACGAGCTCTTCCAGACGAGCGCTACGCACCTGGCAGAGGTTGCCACGCGGGTGCTCCACATCCAGGAGCGTCGCAAGACCAAGCTGTTCCTGCGACCGGACGAGTTCGGGCGGTTCATGTCCTGTCTCGTCTACCTGCCGCGGGACCGGTACAACACGACGGTCCGGCTGAAGATCCAGGCCATCCTGCTCGAGGCGTTCGGCGGGGAGTCCATCGACTACACCACCCGGGTCAGCGAGTCGACCCTGGCCCGCCTCCACTTCGTCGTCCGGGTGCCCCTGGGTGTCGACATCCCCGAGGTCGACGCGGCCGCACTCGAGCAACGCATCGTCGACGCCACGCGCACCTGGGACGAGGACCTGGTCGAAGAGCTCGGCCGCCGGCGTGGTGCCGAGGGGGCGGCCCGGGCGATGGCCGCCTACGCGAAGGCGCTCCCCGAGGCCTACAAGGAGGACTTCGGGGTCGAGATCGCTGGGGCCGACCTCGACCGGATCGAGGCACTTGACGACTCACCGTCGGCGACGGCCCTCCACCTCTACCAGGACCCCCAGTCGAACGACCCCCGTGAGCGCCGCTTCAAGCTCTACCGACGAGCGGACCTGTCCCTGACCCAGGTGCTGCCACTGTTCACCCACCTGGGCGTCGAGGTGACCGACGAGCGGCCGTACCAGTTCGCCGGACCAGACGGTGGCGAGCTGCACATCTTCGACTTCGGCCTGCGTGTCGATGCCAAGCACTGGGCCCGAGGGACGGCGGCCGACGATGTGCGGAGCCGTTTCGAGGAGGCCTTCCGAGCCGTCTGGCACGGCGAGATCGAGTCCGACGGCTTCAACGCCCTGGTCCTCATCGCTGGGCTCACGTCGCGTCAGGTCGTCATCCTGCGCACCGTCGCGAAGTACCTGCGGCAGTCGGCATCGACGTTCTCGCAGGACTACGTCCAGTCGGCGCTCGTGGCCCACACGGAGATCGCCCGCAGCCTGGTCGAGCTCTTCGAGGCTCGCTTCGACCCCGACCTGTTCCCTGACACGGCAGCCGGCAAGGACAAGCGAGCGGGCCGGTCCAAGCGGCTCGTCGCACGGATCCACGAGGCGCTGGACGACGTGGCCAGCCTCGACCACGACCGGATCATCCGTGCCTTCCTGGGCGTCATCCGAGCCAGCCTGCGCACGAACTTCTACCAGGTGACCGACGACGGCAGGCCCAAGTCCTACGTGTCGCTCAAGCTGGACCCGAAGAAGGTCCCGGACCTGCCCGCTCCACGGCCGATGTTCGAGGTCTGGGTCTACAGCCCGCGGGTCGAGGGCGTGCACCTGCGGTTCGGCAAGGTGGCGCGTGGCGGACTGCGCTGGTCCGACCGCCGGGAGGACTTCCGCACCGAGATCCTCGGCCTCGTCAAGGCGCAGATGGTCAAGAACGCCGTCATCGTGCCGACGGGCTCGAAGGGCGGCTTCTACGCGAAGCAGCTGCCCAGCCCCGCCGTGGACCGTCAGGCGTGGCTCGACGAAGGCGTCGCCTCCTACAAGATGTTCATTTCGGGCCTGCTGGACCTCACCGACAATCTCGTGTCCGGCGAGGTGGTTCCGCCTGCTCGCGTGGTGCGCCACGACGGCGACGACACGTATCTCGTGGTCGCCGCGGACAAGGGCACGGCGAAGTTCTCCGACGTCGCCAACGGCATCTCGGCCGACTACGGGTTCTGGCTCGACGACGCCTTCGCCTCCGGTGGTTCCGCCGGGTATGACCACAAGGGCATGGGCATCACCGCCCGCGGAGCCTGGGAGTCGGTCAAGCGGCACTTCCGGGAGATGGGCGTCGACACCCAGAGCGAGCCGTTCACCGTCGTCGGTGTCGGCGACATGAGTGGTGACGTCTTCGGCAACGGGATGCTGCTGTCCGAGCACATCCGGCTCGTCGCCGCCTTCGACCACCGGCACGTCTTCATCGACCCGAACCCCGACCCGGCATCCTCATACGCCGAGCGTCGCCGGCTCTTCGAGCTGCCCGGCTCCTCGTGGGCGGACTACGACCGCTCCCTCATCTCGACGGGCGGCGGCGTGTTCGACCGGTCACTCAAGTCGGTGCCGATCACCAGTGAGATGGTCCAGGCCCTGGGACTGCGGTCCGGGACCAAGAGCCTGACGCCCGCGGAGCTGATGAAGGCCATCCTCCTCGCCCCGGTCGACCTGCTCTGGAACGGCGGCATCGGCACCTACATCAAGGCGAGCGGGGAGAGGCACTCCGAGATCGGCGACCGGGCCAACGACGCGATCCGCGTCAACGGCGGAAGCCTGCGTTGCAAGGTCGTGGGCGAGGGTGGCAACCTCGGTGCCAGCCAGCTCGGCCGGATCGAGGCCGCGCTGGCCGGTGTCCGGATCAACACCGATGCCATCGACAACAGCGCCGGGGTCGACACGTCCGACCACGAGGTGAACATCAAGATCCTGCTCACCGAGCTGACCCGCTCCGGCGAGCTGACCATGAAGCGGCGCAACGCCCTGCTCGCGTCGATGACCGACGAGGTGGCCGAGCAGGTCCTGCGGGACAACTATGAGCAGAACGTCCTGCTGGGCAACGCGCGGGCCCAGCAGCATGTGATGCTCCCGGTCCACGGCCGGCTGATCCAGTTCCTCGAGGAGCACGGCGACCTCGACCGGACCTTGGAGTTCCTGCCGAGCGAGGCCGAGATCGCGCGGCGGCAGAAGGACGGCAAGGGCCTGACCTCACCGGAGTTCGCCGTGCTCGTCGCCTACGCGAAGCTGCACCTCAAGGACCATCTGACCAACTCGTCCCTGCCCGATGACCCCTGGTTCGCCAGCACGCTGGCGGAGTACTTCCCCAAGCCGCTGCGGCGCAAGTTCGCCGAGCAGATCGAGTCCCACCCGCTCCGCCGCGAGATCATCACGAACTCGGTCGCCAACAGCGTGGTCAACCGTGGCGGCATCACGTTCGCCTATCGCGCGGTCGAGGAGACGGGTGCGTCCCCCGAGCAGGTGTCTCGCGCCTACGTCGTGTGTCGCGAGATCTTCGACCTCGCCGGCTACGTGACCCGGGTCGAGGGTACGGACAACGTCGTCAGCACCGCCGCCCAGACGAGCCTCTACCTCGAGTTCCGCCGACTCCTCGACCGGGCGATCCGCTGGTTCCTGACGACACGACCGGCCACGCTCGACATCGCCGCCGAGGTGGCCCGGTTCCGGCCGGGCATCGCGGCCCAAGCCGGTCGGATCCCCGAGCTGCTCCAGGGACGAGAGCGGGCCCGTCTGCTCTCGCGGGCGCGCGACTTCGAGGGCAAGGGGGTCCCCGCGGACCTCGCCCTCGCCGCAGCGTCGTTGCTGGACTCGTACTCGTTGCTCGACTGCATCGAGATCGCGGCCGACACGGGAGAGCGGCTCGACCAGGTCGCCGACGTCTACTTCCTGACCTCGGACACCTTCTCCATCGACGCGATGCTCACCAGGGTCACCTCGCTGCCGCGCGAGAACCGCTGGGACGCGATGGCTCGGGGCGCGTTGCGAGACGACCTGTACGCCGTCCTCGACGTGCTGACGCGCTCGGTCCTCGAGGTGAGCGAGCCGGGAAGTCCGGCGGCAGACCGGCTCGCGCAGTGGTCCGACATCAACGCCGACTCGCTCGAGCGGGCCCAAGCGGCCCTCGGCGGGATCGAGCGGATGTCCTATGCGGGCATCGCCGCCCTGTCGGTCGCGCTCCGCACGCTGCGCACCGTGACGAAGCCCGCGTCGTCCACCGTGGGTGAGGCGAGTCGGACGCCCGCCCTCGTGCAGTCGCCGGGCGACCGCCCTGCGGCCAAGGCGCCAGCCAGCACGACGGCCACGGCGACCAAGGCCCCGGGCAGGACGGCAAAGGGCCAGCCGTCGCCGCCCACCAAGGTGCCCGCGAAGCGGGCTGGGTCTGCGCGGCCGGCTGCCTCGAAGTCGGCTGCCTCGAAGTCGGGGGGCGCCAAGCAGGCGAAAGTGGACAAGGCCACGGCTCAGCCCGGGCCCACGCGCCCGAAGTCGTCCCGCTCGGCCAGCTGAGGCACGAGATCCGCCTTCGTCCCCCACCCCGGAGAGCGAGGACGAAGGCGGGTCCGAGCCCAGCGGCATACGGCATGGTCCGTCTGCATGGGGGGAACAGAGGACGCATAGGCTCACCGTGTGGCAACCCTGAGTGAGCTCCTGCACAGCCGGACCGCTCTCGGCGACGCCGAGGTGGAGTGGCTGCACCTGCTCGTTGGCGACTGGCAGCTGATCGCCGACCTGTCCTTTGCCGACCTCGTGCTGTGGGTGCGCCCAGCCACCCGCACGACCGGCAGGGATGGCACGGCCGGCACGGACGGCACGGCCGGCCCTTGGGAGGCGGTCGCGCACGTGCGTCCGACGACCGGTCACCTCGTCTTCGTCGACGACCAGGTCGGCCGGACGGCGGATGGCGAACACGTCGGCCCGCTGCTGGACGAGGCAGCAGCCGAGCAGCGCATCCTGCGCGTGCGGCAGGTGGAGGTGCCGAGCGACACCGGACACCAGTCGGTGCGCGAGGAGTACATCCCGGTCGTCCGCGAGGGCAGTGTGGTCGCCATCATCACCCGCCACACCAACCTCTGGACGACTCGCACGCCGAGCCGCCTCGAGATCACCTACCTCGCGACGGCGGACGCGCTGTGTCGCATGGTCTCGGCCGGCGAGTTCCCGCACAGCACCGCTCCCACGGGGCTGCGCCGTGGCGCTCCGCGGGTGGGAGACGGTGTCATCCGCCTCGACATCGACGGGATCGTCACCTACGCGAGCCCCAACGCGGTGTCGGCCCTGCACCGGCTGGGACACCTCGGGGAGGTCGTCGGGGCCAGCCTGGCCCAACTCGTCACGGACAACCTCCGGGAGTCCTATCCCGTCGACGAGGGGCTGCCCCTCGTCGTCACCGGTCGCCAGCCGTGGCGAACGGAACTGGCCGGTGCCGGTACGACGGTCTCCATGCGGGCCATCCCGCTGACGGAAGCGGGTCAGCGGTTCGGTGCACTGGTGCTGCTACGTGACGTCGGAGAGCTGCGGCGGCGCGAGCGCGAGCTGATGACGAAGGAGGCGACGATCCGCGAGATCCATCACCGCGTCAAGAACAACCTCCAGTCGGTCGCGGCGCTGCTCCGGCTCCAGGCTCGCCGGGTCCCCGAGGGGGAGGCCAGGACGGCGCTCGAGGAGGCCGAACGGCGCGTCGGCACGATCGCCATGGTGCACGACCAGTTGAGCCAGGGCATCGACGAGTCGGTGGACTTCGACGCCATCGTCAAACGCGGCGTGCAGGCCATCGTCGACGTCTCCTCCAACGGCGCGCCGATCACCACGTCGCTCGAGGGGTCCTTCGGCAGACTCCGCCCCGAGGACGCGACCGCGCTCGCCATGATCGTGAGCGAGCTGGTCCAGAACGCCATCGAGCACGGACTCGGCGACAGCGGCGGACGGATCCGGGTTCTCGTCGAGCGACTGAGCGACGAGCGCGGCAGGCCGATGCTCGTGGTGTCGGTCGAGGATGACGGCACGGGGATCGATCCAGAGCGACCCCCCGGCTCCGGCCTGGGCACGCAGATCGTGCAGTCGCTCGTCGCGGACCTCCAGGGGCGGATCGCGTGGGAACCGGCGTCACCGCGAGGCACGCGCACCCGGTTCACGGCCAGCCTGCGTCCACTGCCGTAGCTCGACCAGACAGACGGCACAGACATGGGCAGATATGGATGGATCTGACAGATCTGGACGGATGCGAACAGCCCTTGGACGCTGAGCACAGCAAAGCCCGGTGACTGGCGGCACCGGGCTCGAAGGCGATGGACTCGCGACGCTCAGCCGGCGCGGCGGGCTCTCGCATTCCTGCGCTTGAGGGCGCGGCGCTCATCCTCGCTCAGGCCACCCCAGACCCCGGCGTCCTGACCGGTCTCCAAGGCCCACTTCAGACAGGTGTCGATGACTGGGCAGGTCCGGCACACGGCCTTGGCCTCCTCGATCTGCAGGATGGCCGGACCGGTGTTCCCGATGGGGAAGAACAGCTCCGGGTCGGCATCCAGACAGGCAGCGCGGTCGCGCCAATCCATATGGCTCGTGCTCCTTCATCATGTCGTTCGGCACCACACGTGGCTCGGTGTGAGTGCGGTTCTCGGCGCCAGCGTCGTTGTCGGAGCCATTACTCGTGGGACCTCGGTGGGACCGGGGAAGCGCTCCCCTGACCAACGGAGACGCGCACGAATAGGTTCCGTACGCGTCGCTCGTTGCCACCAGTCGGCGTCAACCAGTGTGCTGGGAGGCCATGCGACGTGGCAAGGCTTTGGGCGCAGATCACACCGAGACCCGATCCTATCCGCAGTTCCCGTCCAGATCCATACCAACCTCGCGTTGACGCGGGCGCATCAGGTGTGATCTCGCGCGCACTAGGCTCGGTCAGGTGACCGAGCCGACGCACCCGACCGACCGCCCGAGCTCCGCCGGCGCCCCGTCAAGGCTTTCGCGTGCCGCATTGGTTGCGGGCCTGCTCACCCTGGCCGAAGCCCTCGTCGTGCTCGCCTTCGCTGGCTTCTACGTCTACGAGATGGCCGTCGGCGCAGCCGACTCGCTGACCACGGCGCTCACGTCGGCGGCCTTGATCCTCATCTTCGGCGTGGCCCTGCTGGTCGTGGCTCGCGGATGGCTTCGCGGGCAGCGGTGGCCGCGCACGCCGACCCTGCTGTGGAACGTCCTCCTGCTCCCGGTCGCCTGGTCGCTCCGCGACTCCGACCAGACCCTCATCGCGGCTGCCGTCGCGGCCCTGGCCGTCGCGAGCATCGGGGCCGCGCTGGCGGCACCGGCGCACCGGCTGGGCGAGCTGGGCACGGGGGACTGACGCGCCTCGGGATGGAGTGCCTGGCCCGGGGATCGCTCAGCCGATCCCGATCCAGTCGTTCCATCCGTTGTGGAGCACGAGCCAGGCGATCAGCCCATAGCCCGCCTGCCCCGGGTGGGCGCGGTCGGGGCTGGCGGCGAGATCCGCCGTCCACTGGTCGTGGCTGACCAGTGGACGGAAGCAGTCGACATAGGTGATCCCGCGGCGGGCGCAGACGTCCGCCTGCGCCTCGGCCAGCGCCTCGATGCGCCGGTTGAGCTCCGCGTCCAAGCACGGTGTCAGGCCGACGACGAAGACGCCGATCCCGGCGTTGGTCGCCTCGTCGATGACGTTGGCGAGGTTGAGCCGGGACCGCGCCATCGTCATGCCACTGCGGATGTCGGCGGTGCCGAAGGAGAGGACCAGCCGTCGCTCGGACCGGCCCTTCCAGCGTGGATGCGCCTCGCCGGCCCAGCGCGCAACAACGTCACCGGAGGTGCTGCCTCGGACACCGAGGTTGTAGGCGCTGAGATCGAGATCGGGGTGCTGGGTGCGTGCCACGACCCGGCCGACCCAGCCGAGGCCCTTCGGGTCCCCGTAGCCGGCCGTCGTCGATGCGCCGACGAAGACCATGCCGACGTCGCGGACGCCGCCGGCGACGGTGAACTCCGCTGTGGGGGAGAAGTACCGCTCGGGTGCGGACGGCTCGCTCGGCGTCGACCCCTCACCCTCCGCGGCGAGGTGAGCGACGGACTCGCTCGGCCGGGCAGGGGAGGCGCTCGACCCCGTTCGGACACTGTCGTCGAACCGGGTGTGAGAAGTGGGATAGGCCGGCCCCGTGCCAAAGGTCGGCCGATCCGGATCGTGCGAGGAGTTGGTCACGTGGATCAGTCCTCGTCGTCGTCGAGTCGCGCCAACCAGGTCGCCAGACGGTCGATCGGTACCTCGAACTCGGGGTTGAGGTCGACGAACGTTCTCAGCTGCTCGGCGAGCCAGTCCAAGCGCACCTCCTCCGCGCCGCGCCGGCTGGCGAGCTCCTCGATGCCCCGGTCGGTGAAGTACACGGTTGGAGGGTATCGCGTGGGGTTCGCCACGCCATGGAGGCTCGGCCGGTGGGCGAGGGGGCCACAGATGCCGTATGCCGCTGGGCTCGGCCCCCGCCCCAGGCCCGTCCCGGCCCCTCCAGTCATCAGACGGAGGGTGCCGAACCCATGCGTGGCCCGACTCGGTGCCAGGAGTCTCAGCGACCGAAGGCGTGGTCCATCAGCTCTGCCTGCTCGATGGCGTGCTTCTTCGTCGAGCCGGTCGCGGGCGACGCGGAGGCCGTGCGAGCGATGACCCTCCACGGTCGGGTCTCGCCGAGCTCGGAGAGATCCTCGTGGATCCACTGCGCCATGAGCGGCCAGGCGCCCTGGTTGCGTGGCTCGTCCTGGATCCACACCAGCTCCGCACCGGGGTAGCGGGACGCGGCCTGCCGGAGCTCCTCGAGCGGGATGGGGTAGAGCTGTTCGACCCGGATGATCGCCGTCGACGTGTCCTCGCGCTTCGACCGCTCGGCGTCGAGCTCGTGCACGATCTTGCCCGAGGCGAAAAGGACCCGGTCGACGTTCTGCGTGACGCCCTCGTGGTCGGCCAGCACGGGCTGGAAGCCACCTTGGGTGAAAGCCTCGACGGGGCTGGCCGCGGCCTTGCTCCGCAGCATCGACTTCGGGGTGAAGACGATGAGCGGCGTGCGGGGGCGGGCGTAGGCCTGGCGCCGGAGCAGGTGGAAGTAGCTCGCCGCCGTCGACGGGAATGCGACGGTCATGTTGTTCTCGGCGCACAGCTGCAGGTAGCGCTCGATTCGGGCCGAGCTGTGGTCCGGGCCTTGGCCCTCGTAACCGTGCGGGAGGAGCAGGACGACCGAGCTGCGCTGGCCCCACTTCTGCTCCGAGCTGCTGATGAACTCGTCGACGATGGTCTGGCCGCCGTTCGCGAAGTCGCCGAACTGGGCCTCCCAGAGGACGAGTGCGTCTGGGCGCTCGACGGAGTACCCGTACTCGAAGCCCATGGCGGCGTACTCCGACAGGAGCGAGTCGTAGACCCAGAATCGCGCCTGCCCCTCGCCGAGGTAGAGCAGCGGCGTCCACTCCTCGCCCGTGTTCTTGTCGATGAGGACGGCGTGGCGCTGGACGAAGGTGCCGCGTCGGCTGTCCTGCCCCGCGAGTCGGACAGGCGTCCCCTCCTTGAGGAGGGTGCCGAACGCGAGCAGCTCGGCCATCGGCCAGTCGATGCCGCCCTCGTGGACCATCTGGACCCGGCGGTCCGTCAGCTGCTTGAGCTTCTGGTGGATCGTGAAGCCAGCGGGCGGCTTGCCGAAGGTCTCGCCGATCTGCACGATGTGCTCGGCCGGGACTCCCGTCTGCGTCGACGAGCGATGCGTTGCGCGGTCGTCGAGGACCTGCGCCGTCGGCTTCTCGAGGCCGGCGTTGTCGGGCACCTCGGTGTCAGGGTCGGCGGAGCGTTGCTCCAGCTCGGCCGACTTCGCCGCCTCGCGCGTCTCGATGAAGACGCGTTCGAGCTGCTGCTGGTAGTCCCGCAGGGCGACCTCGGCATCCTCGACGCTGATGTCGCCGCGGCCGATGAGGGACTCGGTGTACAGCTTGCGGACCGAGCGCTTGGCCTCGATGAGGTTGTACATCAGCGGCTGGGTCATCGAGGGGTCGTCGCCCTCGTTGTGTCCACGCCGGCGGTAGCAGATGAGGTCGATGACGACGTCCTTGTTGAACTCCTGCCGGAAGTCGTAGGCGAGCTCGGCGACGCGTACGCACGCCTCGGGATCGTCGCCGTTGACGTGGAAGATCGGCGCCTGGATCATGCGCGCCACGTCCGTCGAGTAGACCGAGGACCGCGACGAGCTCGGTGAGGTCGTGAAACCCACCTGGTTGTTGATGACGACGTGGATCGTGCCACCGGTCCGGTAGCCGCGCAGCTGCGAGAGGTTGAGGGTCTCCGCGACGACGCCCTGGCCCGCGAAGGCTGCGTCGCCGTGCATGAGGACGGGCAGCACGGTGAAGGACTCACCGGCAAGGTTGAGCCGGTCCTGCTTGGCGCGGACGATGCCCTCGAGCACCGGGTTGACCGCCTCGAGGTGCGACGGGTTGGCCGCGAGGTAGACCTTGGTCTTCTTGCCGTCCTCGGAGTGGAACTCGCCCTCGGTGCCCAGGTGGTACTTGACGTCGCCGGAGCCCTGGACCGACTGCGGGTCCTGCTTGCCCTCGAACTCACGGAAGATCTGGCCGTAGGACTTGCCGGCGATGTTGGCGAGGACGTTGAGACGCCCCCGGTGTGGCATGCCGATGCAGACCTCGTCGAGGTCGTCGCCGGCGGCGCGGCAGAGGATGCGGTCGAGCAGTGCGATGACCGACTCGCCGCCCTCGAGCGAGAAGCGCTTCTGTCCGACGAACTTGGTCTGGAGGAAGGTCTCGAAGGCCTCAGCGGCATTGAGGCGCCGCATGATGCGCAACTGCTCCTCGCGGGAGATCTTCTTGTAGGCGACCTCGACCTTGTCCTGGATCCACTTGCGCTGCTCGGGGTCCTGGATGTGCATGTACTCGATGCCGACGGTCCGGCAGTACGAGTCGCGCAGGATCCCGAGGATCTTCCGGAGCCTGAGGAAGGGTGCGCCGCCGAACCCGCCCGTGGCGAAGGTGCGCTCGAGGTCCCACAGGGTCAGGCCGTGCGTCGTGACGTCGAGGTCGTGGTGTCGCCGTTGCTTGTACTCGAGCGGGTCCGTGTCGGCCATGAGGTGGCCGCGCACCCGATAGGCATGGATGAGCTCCTGCACGCGAGCGACCTTGTTGATGTCGTCGTCATGGGAGGAGTCGATGTCCCGGATCCACCGGACCGGCTCGTACGGGATGCGCAGCGACTCGAAGATCTCGTCGTAGAAGCGGTTCTCGCCGAGGAGCAGCTCCTGCAGGACCCGGAGGAACTCGCCGCTCACGGCACCCTGGATGATCCGATGGTCGTACGTCGAGGTGAGGGTGAGGATCTTGCTCACCGCGTTGCGGTTGAGCGTCTCGGTGCTCGCACCCTGCCACTCGGCCGGGTAGTCGAGGGCGCCCACACCAATGATCGCTCCCTGGCCCTTCATGAGGCGTGGGACCGAGTGCACCGTGCCGATCCCACCGGGGTTCGTCAACGAGATGGTCGTGCCCTGGAAGTCCTCGATGGTCAGCTTGTTGTTGCGGGCCTTCTTGACCATGTCCTCGTAGGCGGTCCAGAAGTGGACGAAGTCCATCCCCTCGGCCGACTTGATCGAGGGGACCACGAGCGTGCGCGAGCCGTCTGGCTTCTGCAGATCGATGGCGAGGCCGAAGTTGACATGGGCGGGCTGCAGGAGGGCAGGCTTGCCGTCCTTCTCCGTGAAGCCGTAGTTCATCTCGGGAATGAGGGAGAGCGCCTTGACCATCGCGTAGCCGATGATGTGCGTGAAGCTCACCTTGCCGCCGCGGGAGCGCGCGAGGTGGTTGTTGATGACGACCCGGTTGTCGATGAGCAGCTTCGCGGGGACGGCGCGGACACTCGTCGCCGTGGGCACCTCGAGCGAGGCCTCCATGTTGGCGACCACGCGGGCCGGGGCCCCACGTAGCGGCGTCAGGGCGTCCTGGCTGACGGGGCCGGTCCCCTTGACCGCCGGGATGTCGCGGGGCTTCGGCGAGGCGGCCTTCTCGGCGGCCGGGGCCGCCGGGGCGGGGCTACGTGGGGCGGCCGGGGCGGCGTTCGCCACGGGTGCTGGGGCAGGAGCCGTCTCAGCCGATGGCCGATCGGGGGCCGACGGGGCCGGAGAGGTGGCTGCGGAGGTGGCCGCCGGGGCGTCCGAGGTGCTGGCAGCGGTCGTCGAAGGCGACTGCGGGGCTGACGTCTGCGGGGACGGCTGAGCCGTGGGAGCACCGTTGCCGGCGGGAGCGTCCTTGCGGCCCTCGGCGTCACGCGGACTGTAGTCCTGGAAGAACGCCCACCACGCGCGGTCCACCGAGTCCTTGTCAGTCAGGTACTGCTGGTACAGCTCGTCTACGAGCCAGTCGTTCGGTCCGAAGGTGGCCATCGGGTCACCGGACGTGGACTGTTCAGACACGCGAATGCGCCTCTTTCGTTGCCTGGGGTGCGTCGGGAGGAGTACACGCCAAGCCTAGCCCCGAACGGATCAGGACCCGACAGACGTCTGAATGGCGAAAGTCGCGCAGGGGTGACGGCAGCGGGAGCCGGCGGGGCGGCATACGGACAAGGGAATTCGCGGGTGGACCCGGCATGGTGGCCAGGTCAGGAGATGTCGGCGCGCACCGTCCGGATCGTGCCGACGAGCGCCAGGATCACCGCGTAGCCGGTGAGGACGAGCGCGCCGGCCCACCAGGCAAGCTGGTCGGACACCGTCCCGCCGAAGCTGATGTTCTGCACGTCCAGGGTCGCGTTCGTCGCCTGCGTGGGCAGGTAACGGGCGATGTTCGCGCCGATCTCGGTCAACGGCAGTACCGCTCCGATGATCGGCTCGACGATCCAGGCGATGCCGATCGCGATGAGCAGGGCTGCGACCTGGTTGGGGATCAGGATGCCGACTCCGAGGCCGATGAGCGCCCACAGGCCGAGCACGAGCAGGGACAGCGCAAGGGTCCGCCAGATCTCCGGGTCCGCGAACGGCTCGTGTCCGCGCGACGAGAGGATCGTCGCGCCGGTGACCACCGATGCGATGAGGGAGGCCAGCCCGTACATGGCGCCCAGTGCCAACAGCAGGATGGTCTTGGCCACCATGACCCGGGTGCGCTTGGGCTCGGCCAGGAACGTGGCGGTGATCGTCTTGTGGCGGTACTCGGAGCCGACGGTCATGACGCCGATCGCCAGGGTGAGCAGGTAGCCGACGCCGATGCCGCTCGTGTAGGTGGTCCGGGCCAGCTCGGCGTCAGAGGTCGGGACGCCGGGCCCACCCTCGCCCATCACGGCATCGCTGGTGAACAGGAAGGCGAACAGGGCCGCAAAGGCCGCGCCGGCCACGACGATCGCGATGAGCATGCCCCACCACAGTCGCGTCGTGAAGAACTTGCGGAACTCCGACCTGACGGCCTTGCTCACCGCGCCTCCTCCTGCCGTCGCGCCTCGGGGTCTCTCGGGTCCGGCGGCGCAGCGTCCGGGGTCACGGCGAGCAGGCTCGGGTCGATGGGCGGTCCGCTCGGCGGGGGCAGCTGGCCGACCGGTGCAACCGGTTCACCGAGGTTGCGGTTGCGGTGCTGGTCCGAGTCGGTGAGGTTGAAGTAGAGCTCCTCGAGGTGGGTCTTCTCCGCGCGCAGCTCGTGGATCGCGATGTCAGCAGCGTGTGCGAGGTCTCCCACCATGGCGAGGTCCTCCGTGGTCACCTGGATGCCGCCGTCCTTGCGCTTGAGGCTGAGTCCGCGCCCGGCCAAGGTGCTGGCCAGCCGGTCGGGGTCGGAGGTGCGCACGAAGGCGGTCGGCTCGCCCCTCAGCTCCTCGACGGTGCCCTGTGCGACCCGCTTGCCGTTGGCGATGATGACGACGTCGTCGACGGTCTGCTCGACCTCGGACAGCATGTGGCTCGAGATGAGCAGCGTGCGGCCCTCCGAGGCGAGGTGGCGCAGGAACCCGCGCAGCCACCGGATGCCGTCAGGATCCAGGCCGTTGGCGGGCTCGTCGAGGATGATGACGCGAGGGTCTCCGAGCAGGGCGGCGGCGAGCCCGAGTCGCTGCCGCATGCCCATCGAGTAGCCGCCCGCGCGCTTGCTGGCCGCAGCCGGGATGCCCACGAGCTCGAGCATCTCGTCCACGCGGCTCGCCCGGATCCTGGCCGCGGCGGCCAGGGTCAGCAGGTGGTTGCGCCCGGTGCGCCCCGGGTGGAAGTTCGTCGACTCGAGGGCCGACCCGACGACGGTGAGCGGGTTGGCGATGTCGTGGTAGCGCCGGCCCTCGATCGTCGCGGTGCCGGCGGTCGGACGGATCAGCCCGAGGAGCATCCGCAGGGTCGTCGTCTTGCCCGCACCGTTGGGGCCGAGGAAGCCCGTGATCCGGCCGGGCACGACGTCGAGGTCGAGGTGGTCGACGGCGGTGAACCGACCGAACCGCTTGGTCAGTCCGCGGACCTCGATCCGCCCCTGCTGCGGATCTGCGGCCGGCCTGGTGCCGCCGGTGGCGGGCTGTGCTGGGGTGGCGGCCGACGCGGCTGTCACAACGCCTCCTTCAAGGCCCCCGAAGGGCGATTCCTCAATGTGCGTCCAACTCAATCACACCGCGACGACTGACGTGCAGGTCCATATAGTGGGCGCGGTGAGGGCAGGTGAGGGCAGGTGCAGGCAGATGAGGGCAGGTGAGGTCAGGTGAGGACGCAGTGAGGATGCGGTGACGGAGTGGCTTCTGCTGCTCGCAGCGATCCTTCTGACCGGCGGCACCGCCGTCTTCGTCGCTGCGGAGTTCTCCCTCGTCGCCCTCGACCGGCCGACCGTCCAGAAGGCGATCGACGCCGGGGACGGCCACGCCCGGATCGTCCTCCAGTCACTCAAGCAGCTGTCCACCCAGCTGTCCGCGGCGCAGGTCGGTATCACCATCACGACTCTCGTCGTCGGCTACCTCGCCCAGCCGTCCATCGGCCGCCTCCTGGCCGGCCCGCTGGCCAGCCTCGGGCTTGCGCAGCCAGCGGTCGAGGCCATCTCCAGCGCCCTCGCCCTCGTGCTGGCGACCGCGTTCTCGATGGTCTTCGGCGAGCTGCTCCCGCAGTTCCTCGGCATCTCGGCGCCCCTGACGACGGCGAAGGTCGTCGCGCTGCCGGTCCGGGTCTTCGCGACGGTGGCCAAGCCACTCATCCTCGCGCTCAACGGCTCCGCCAACGCGTTCCTGCGCGCGATCGGGATCGAGCCCCAGGAGGAGCTCTCCGGCGCGCGGACGCCACAGGAGCTCGCGAGCCTCGTGCAGCGGTCGGCCGAGGCGGGGACCCTCGAGGTCACGACCGCGCGCCTGCTCACGAAGACGCTCGGCTTCGGTGAGCGCACTGCCGACGACGTCATGACGCCACGCGTGCGCTGTGCCGGCATCCACCGCGACGAGTCGGCCGACGACGTCCTCCGGCTGTCGCGGCGGACTGGTCACTCGCGCTTCCCCGTGCTCGGCAACGACTGGGACGACATCGACGGCGTGGTCCACGTCAAGCGCGCGATGGCCGTCCCGCACGAGCGCCGCAAGGACGTCCCGGTGTCCGCGCTCATGTCCGACCGACTCGTCGTGCCGGAGACGATCCGGCTCGAGCCGCTGCTGCGGCAGCTGCGGGCGGGCGGCTTCCAGGTGGCCGTCGTCGTCGACGAGTACGGCGGCACCTCCGGCATCGTCACCCTCGAGGACGTTGTCGAGGAGATCGTCGGCGAGGTGGCGGACGAGCACGACCGGAGGCGGCAGAGCGGACGCGAGCTCACCGACGGGTCGTGGACGGTCCCGGGCCTGTGGCGACCGGACGAGGTCCGGGACGCCTTCGACGCCGAGGTGCCCGACGGCACGACGTACGAGACGATGGGCGGCTACGTCATGGCCCGTCTGGGCCGGGTGCCAGTCGTCGGCGACGTGATCGCCGTCCCCGGCTGGCGCATCCACGTCACGGGCATGGCCCGGCGCCGGGTCGACCGCCTGCGCTTCGTCCCCGACCCCGACTCGGCGCCCGAGCCACCGGGCCCAGCGCCCGAGACCGTGGCGGAGGTGCCGCGATGAGTGGCCCCTGGGTCTACGTCGTCTCGCTGATCCTGCTCTTCGGCAACGCGTTCTTCGTCGGTGCCGAGTTCGCTGCCATGGCCGTCCGCCGCTCGGCCCTGGAGCCGCTCGCCGACGCCGGAAGCAGGCGCGCGGCCACGAGCATCGAGGCGGTCGAGCGGCTCGGGTCGATGCTCGCGACCGCCCAGCTGGGTATCACCGTGTGCTCCGTGGGACTCGGCGCCCTGGCCGAGGCCGCTCTGCACCACCTGTTCGAGCCGATCTTCGCGGGGTGGGGAATGGGCACGGCCTGGGCGGGCGGCGTGGCGCTCGCGGTCGCCCTGCTCATCGTGTCCTACCTGCACGTCGTGGTGGGGGAGATGATCCCCAAGAACATCGCCATCGCCGGCCCGGAGCGGTCCGCGCTCCTGCTCGTGCCGCCGCTCTACGCCATCACGCGCGCCCTGCGCCCGGTCATCAGCGCGATGGAGACGCTCGCGAAGGCGCTCGTGCGTCTCTTCGGGATCGAGCCCAAGGATGAGATCTCGTCGGCCTTCACCGCGGAGGAGGTGGCCCACATCGTCGGCGAGTCGCACCGCGAGGGGCTCATCGAGGAGGCGCGACTCGGACTCGTCTCCAAGACGCTGGAGTTCTCCGACAAGCTCGCTCGCGACGTCGCCGTCGGGCTCGAGGGGTTGACGACCGTGCAGCTCGGTGCCACTCCCGCGGACATCGAGCGGCTCGTCGCGAGGCAGGGTTTCTCGCGCTACCCGGTCCTCGATGCGGGCGGGGACATCGCCGGCTACCTGCACCTCAAGGACGTGCTCTACGCCGACGACGCGCGCCACGAGCTGCCCGTCCCCCCGAAGCGGATCCGCCGGCTCGCGACCGTCCGGGAGGGCGACGAGGTCGAGGACGTCCTCGCCACGATGCAGCTCACCGGCGCCCACCTCGCCCGGGTCATCGACGAGTCCGGAGAGGTGACGGGCGTCGTCTTCCTCGAGGACGTGCTCGAGGAGCTCGTCGGCGAAGTCACCGACACGACCCAGCGTTGAGCGATCGGTCGGGTCAACCACGCCCATGCCGTATGCCGCTGAGCTCCTTCCCGGGCCGCGCGTCCTCCCAGCCCTCCCGGCCCCAGACGCCGCAACACACCGAGCAGGTGACGACACACCGGGACCCGATCCCGGTGTGTCGTGACCTGCTCGGTGTGTTGCGGGATCAGCGCCTAGCCTGTGGCGCATGTCCAGCAGCGTGACAGGCGTGACAGGGCCGGCTCGGCGTGGCCGGACCGCGTGGATCGACGCGTCGGCTGGAGTGGCCGGTGACATGTTGCTCGGGTCGCTCGTCGACGCCACCACGTCGCTCGCCAACGTTCGATCCGCTGTCGAGGCGGTCATCCCCGAGACGGTCAGGATCACGGCCGCCGACACCACCCGGCTCATCAACGTGGCCCCCGAGCTCTCCACGGTCGAGACCGCCGCGGCCGCTCTGGACCGCCCGGTCCGCGAGGTCCTCGAACGTGCCGTTGCCGCCGCGGTCGAGACTGGACTGGTCCCCGGAGGGCCCGCTCCCGCCGGCGGTGGGTGAAGGTGGGCGTGGTGCACTACGCAGCGCTCCTGCGCGGGATCGCACCGAGCGGCAAGAACATGACGAACGACAAGCTGCGAGGAGTGTTCGAGGGGCTCGGGTTCGAGGGAGTGGCCTCGGTGCTGGCCAGCGGCAACATCGTGTTCGGCAGCTCTGAGACGGACGTGCCCGCCCTCGAGCGGCGGATCGAGGCCGCGCTCACCAGCGAGCTCGGCCTCTCCAGCCGCACCATCATCCGCGCGCACCGCGAGCTGCGCGCGCTGCTCGACAGCGACCCCTTTCCCGGTCTGACCCACGGACGTGGCACCTACCTGACCGCGACCTTTCTCAAGGACCTCGCGCCGCCGACCGGTCCTGTGCCGGGGAAGTCGGACCCGCTGACGCAGTTCGTCCGGTACGACCCGGTGGCCAGGGTCGTCCTCGCCGTCATCGACAACGGCGACCCGGGCAGGACCCCCGACTTCATGTCCTGGCTGGAGAAGCTCCACGGGAAGGGCATCACCACTCGCAGCTGGCTCACCGTCCAGCGCATCGTCGCGAAGCTCGAGAGCTGACCCCGTCGCACCGGCGCGCCGCCGTCAGCTCGGGTCGGCAGCGATCTGCGCCGCGAGGTGCCCGCCGCCGTAGCCGTTGTCGATGTCGACCACGCCGACGCAAGGCGAGCAGGCGTTCAGCATCGACAGCAACGGAGCGAGCCCCTCGAACGCCGCGCCGTACCCGACGGAGGTCGGAACCGCCACGACCGACGCGATCGGCCAGGTCAACCACGCCCATGCCGTATGCCGCTGAGCTCCTTCCCGGGCCGCGCGTCCTCCCAGCCCTCCCGGCCCCAGACGCCGCAACACACCGAGCAGGTCACGACACACCGGTGCCCGGTCCCGGTGTGTCCTGACCTGCTCGGTGTGTTGCGGGATCAGCACCTAGCCTGTGGCGCCTGCCGAGCAGCGTGACAGGCGTGACCGGGCCAAGCGAGGATCCGGCCAACCTCGTCGTGCATCCCATCGGGCAGCACCAGCAGGACCGCCTCCGCGTGAGGCCCTAGGGCACGAGTGAACAGCACCGGTCCAGTCGTCGTGCCAGTGTCATGAGCATGCTTGAGGGCCAAGGCAATCGATGCCACCTGCCCCGGTGTCTTGCGCTCGCAGACAACGGCCTCCGGGTAACCCCTGCGGACAACGGCATCCGGGTAACCCCTGCGGACCGCCCGACGGAGGTCGAGCTCGGCGACGCCCTCCAGGTCGCCCGGGACGAATGGCCCGAGGTCAGCCATGGCCCAGGCGCACGAGGGGGAGAGTGAAGGCCCCCGACTGGATCCCGGCGACGTCGACCGCGACGAACCGGGAGCCGGCCTCGACCCCCACCGCGTGGGTCGCCGCGCGCACCTCGGGCTCCATGGCGCGGCCCAGCTCGAGGTCGGGCAGCTCCACCCGAGCCACCTCGCCGCGGTGCCTGACGGTGCAGCCGGGGAAGCCCAGCGCCCGCAGACCCGCCTCGGGCGCCTCGACCTGCGCGAGCTTGGCCGCGCAACCTCGGAGAAGTGCGGTATGCGGGACGCCAGGCACGGAGCGCCCGGCTTGTTGGCGTTGGGCAGGCCGAGCGCGCGAGCGAGCGCCCGGACGTCCGCCTTGGTCGGTCCCGCGGCGGCGAGCGGACGCAGCACGTCATGGCTCGTCGCGCCCGGGCCCCGGGGCGGTCCGGTCGCCGGGCGTCGGCGTTCTCGCCGTAGGCCACGGCCACCAACCCCTGGGCATAAGCCACCTCGTCCGAGATCCGGCTGAAGAGCTCGTCCTTGCAGAAGAAGCAGCGGTCCGGACCGTTCGCACGGTACATCGCGTGGTCACCCTCGTGACGAGCTGCACGGCGCCCGGGAGGTGGCGGCGG
>NZ_DATEEY010000177.1:0-40739 GCF_035280925.1 Intrasporangium sp.
GTGTCGCCGAGTGCATCGAGCAACCGCACCAGAGCCAGCTCAGCGCCGCCGAGCTGACTGGTGTGGTCAACGATGGCGACATGGAGTCGGCCAGGCCGCCATGGTCGTTCCTCCATCAGCCCTCCCTCGGGCGCAACCCTAGTGAATCGAGCACTGTCCATCGGAAGAGCCTGTCATCGTCAGGTGCACACCGAACGCTGATGCCGATTCGGCCGGGCCGCGTGCATGCGCCAGAATGCATCCATGCCTTCGACCCGCCAGCCCCGCAGCCTCTCCGGCATGCAGCCGACGAGCGACTCGCTCCACCTCGGCAACTACATCGGCGCGCTCGTCGAGTGGGTCAAGCTCCAGGAGACCCATGACGCCTTCTACTTCGTCGCGGACCTGCACGCCCTCACCGTCGCCCCGGATCCGCACGTGCTGCGCGAGCGGACGCGGGTCACTGCGGCACAGTTCATCGCTGGCGGTGTCGATCCAGAGCGGTCGGTGCTGTTCGTCCAGAGCCACATCGCGTCACACACGGAGCTGGCCTGGGTCCTCTCGACGATCACCGGGTTCGGTGAGGCCAGCCGGATGACCCAGTTCAAGGACAAGACGGCCAAGGGCGCCCCGGCGAACGTCGGGCTCTTCACGTATCCCATCCTCATGGCGGCCGACATCCTCATCTACGACGCCGACGTCGTGCCGGTGGGTGAGGACCAGCGCCAGCACCTCGAGATCACCCGGGACCTGGCTGGCCGGTTCAACCAGCGATTCGGCGACACGCTGGTGGTTCCGGAGCCGCACATCATCCGCGAGATCGCAAAGATCCAGGATCTCCAGGAACCCACGGCCAAGATGAGCAAGTCCGCAGGCACGGATGCGGGGCTCATCGCGCTACTCGAGGACCCAGCGCGCATCGTCAAGAAGATCAAGTCGGCCGTCACCGATGCCGAGCGGGAGGTCCGGTACGACCCCGAGACGAAGCCTGGGGTGTCCAACCTTCTCTCCATCCACTCGGCCCTGTCGGGCACCCCGATCGCCGCCCTGGAGGCGACCTACGCCGGCAGGGGATACGGCGACCTCAAGAAGGACGTTGCCGAGGTCGTCGTCGGTGCGATCGGCCCGTTCCGGGAGCGCGTCCTCGAGCTCATGGGGGATCGGCCACAGCTGGACAAGATCCTGGCTGACGGAGCAGAACGAGCGGCCGCGGTGGCCGAGGCTACAGCCCGCCGCGTCTATGACACGGTTGGCCTGCTTCCCAGTTCCGTGCGAGCGTGACCGTAGGCCAGCGCCTTTGCATCGCGACCATCGCGACAGACGCACCGATGGGCGCGCAGGTGTACCAGGAGCAGGTCGCGAGTCGCGCACGGGGCGCACTACGTGAGGTAGGGGCCGGTGATTGGGAGGTACGCCGCCTCGTCACGCGCTCTCTTCGCGCATCGCTACCCGGCAATCGCCGACTTCCGGTGGCCAAGGTCGCGATGGCCCCTGCAGGCGTGCGACGTGAGCTGGGCAGGCTGTTCTACGGGCGACATCCGGTGTCGCATCGGATGAACCTGGAGCTTCCCCCGGCACCGCGCGGCGACGTCATCACGATCCACGACGTCGTCGCGTGGCGCTTTCCGGACGAGTCGCCGCCCGTCCCGGCCGCCGCCGAGGAGGCACGACGTGCTGCCGCCGTCATCTGCGTGTCGGAGTTCAGCGCCAGCGAGGCGCAGGACCTACTCGGCATTGGTGACCCGCACGTCGTGCACAACGGTGTCGATACTGCGTTCTTCGACGCGACGCCGCACGACTCGACCACGTTGAAGCAGTGGGGAATCGAGCGGCGCTACGTGCTGCACGCGGGTGGTGCCGCACGACGCAAGAACCTCGAAGCGCTCGCGGCGGCCTGGCCGCTCGTGCGTGCCGCCCGACCGGACCTCGACCTCGTGCTCGCGGGGCCGCCACATCGACGCCGTACGGATCTCTTCGCCTCGTTGCCGGGTACCCATTTGGTGGGGCGACTGGCGGACCAAGCCGTCCCGGGCCTTGTCGCGGCTGCGAGCGTCGTGGTCATCCCGTCGCTCTACGAGGGCTTTGGCCTCCCGGCACTCGAGGCCATGGCCGCTGGCGTTCCGGTGGTGGCAGCGGCCACCTCTTCGCTGCCCGAGGTTGTCGGCGACGGAGGCTTGCTCGTCGAGCCAACTGGCGATGCCATTGCGGAAGGCATCATCGATGCGACGTCGGACCACGCTGGGCTCACGACCATGGTCGCCGCTGGACGTGCCCGGGCCAGGCAGTTCACGTGGGAGCGGTCCGCGCGCGAGCATGCTCGCATTTGGGCGTCGGTCGGCCTCGCCCCACCTGCGTAGCCCTTCCTGCACGCGAACCGGTGCTGCCGTCGGATCGATCGCTCGGTGCTCGGCTCTCGGGGCGACACAACTTCTGACGATTGGTGGCGGTCAGTTCGGCAGGGTCCTCGCCGATGTGAAGAGACCGAGCGCGAAATCCACCGCTCTGCGAATTCGACCAGGCGCCACCCTGACTATTGCCGCCCGGTCTGCGTCGGTGATGCCGGCTTTGGTCAGTCGAGCCAGCAGAATGAGTCCTAGACCGCCTGAGGCGGCCAGCAGGCACGCGCGCAAGACGTCGTTGTGGGAAAGCCCCAGCGTGATGAGCCAGACCGTTCCTGCCACCAAGGGTCCGAGCAGCACCGGCAGAATCGAGGCCCAACGAGTTCTCACGTCGACGCCGAGATGGCTGGCCTCACCCGTCAGAAGCATCGACACTCGAACGATCATTCCGGAGGCGTTGGCGACGACAGCTCCCCAGACTCCGGCCAGTGGAATAAGAGCCATAGCGGCTGCGACGTTGATGAGCAAGGCGATCACGTCGATTCGGAGCAAGCGGGTACCTCCGAGACGGGCCATGGCAAAAGCGGTGAGGGGTCCTCCCACGATGCCGAAGGAACATACGATGCCGAGTGCCAGGACAAGTTCCGCTGCCTCGGCGAACTCAGGTCCGTACAGGCGCGGAACCAGCGCAGCGAACGCGGGTAGCGCGCTCGCGGTCATGATCGAGGCGACCGTGGAGCTGCAGCGCAGCGTTCGCGTGTAGGCGCGAGTGACCATCTGGGGATCAACTTCGGCCAAGCCGGAAACCGCCGGCACCAGAGGCCCAATGAACGCTTGTGCTGGCGCGAAAAGGTGCAGGGCAAGCCCGAATGCGAGTCCGAACAGGCCCACGGAAACGGGGTCGGACAGCCACTGCAGAAACAGCACCTCGGACCTCGAGACGACGAGCATGCCGATCGTGCTGGAGAGCCCCGCGGGGACTGCGAAACTCCAGAAGCCCCGAGGAAGTGTACGAAGGCTCCTTGGAAGGAGAACTGCTCGTCGATAGGCCTTCGTGATGGCGGGGTAGAGCATCAAGACGACGACCGAACCCGTCACCATGCGGGCAGCCCACACGGCGTCCGCGCTCTCACGCCAGAACAAGACGGCGATGACGGCCACTTGCGTGACGATGTTGCCGACCATGGCCACCTGCGCTGCGCGGGCGGTCTTGTTCTCGATGTTGATGGCGATGCCGAGTCCGCCCAGTGCGGAAGGAACCCACACCCCGAACGCCAGCGCGACCGCCATGATCCCGGGGTCGAGGTCAACGAAAATGAGCACCACGAGGGTAACCAGCGGTGCACTGACCAAGAGCCGCCAGGCCGAGTCGGCGCCGAGAAGTTGCTGGACTTCGGCCGTCCGCCCTGCTGCGTGAGCTTTGGCGCCGAACTGCAGCACCCCTGTTCCGACACCAAGCGCCGCGATCGAACCTGCGGTCGTTATCACCAGCGTCAAGAAGGTGAGGCGTCCGTAGTCGACGACTCCAAGGACTCGCGCGAGAAGGAGGTTGACGACGAAGGCTGTCGGGAGCGCCAGCATGGTGTGGAGGACGGTCCAGCCGGCGCCGCGGATCGCCTGATGCTGGAGTCCGGCTGGTGTCGTCCTGGGTGCTTCCTCCTCGGGTGGAGTCACGCCATGAGCCTTCGCTTCAGATCACGTGCGCCCTTGTAGGCCGGCAGGAGGTACCGCAGGCGGTGGCGCCAAGAAGCAACGTAGGAACCGTATCGATCCGCGTCGGCGATCGCCTCATCTGCTTCCCTGGCCGCGGCCAGGTAGAGCTCCATGACCCGGTCTGGTGGCAATGCGGCAGCAGCGTGCCGGCGACACGCCTCCTTCCGATCCACACCGCGGTTGATGAGGTTGCGGGACGAGGGCCTGATCCGGTAGTGGAATACTGCTTCGGGCTCCTGCACGAGCCGGCCGCCGAGCCGGCCGGTCAGGATGAGCCAGAAATACCAATCCTCGGAACAGTCGTCAAACGATCCGTAGCCGCCGGCACGCATCCAGTCGCTCTTGCGGTAGAGCGTGGTGGCGACCACTTTGTTTCGTACCGCAAGCTCTCTGAAGTCGACTGAAGGTGGGGCGTTCATCGTGCCCTCGCGCAGGCCGAAGAACTCGACCCGCGGATACACTCCCATGACCTGAGGCCCTTCGCAGACAAGCCTTCGGTAGGTCAGTTCCACCAAGCGGTCGTCCAGAGTGTCGTCCGCTCCCAAGGGGAGGATGTACTGCCCCGAGGCCGCCTCAATCCCCAGGTTGAGGGCAGCGCCCGGGCCACGGTTGTCCTGATGGAGCACCTTGGCGCCCTCCAGTTGTCTGAGGGCGGCGATCGTCTCGGTGCGCGTACTCCCGTCGTTGACGACGACCACCTCGGTGTGAGGATGTGTTTGGTTCTGAGCCGACCTGACCGACGAAATCAAGTGCTCGGGTTCGTCGTTGAAGCATGGGATGACGATGGAGACGAGCCTGTCTGTCATGTGACCTCACACCTGCCGTACTGGGACCGGCACACGCTACCCGCGCGCACCTGTCGTGGAACCGTCTGGAGCTGCTGGGGATCGGCCCTGCTTGGACTCGATGGCTGCCCGATACAAAGCTCCTAGCCGCGGGGACTGGGAGCCAGACGCGAATGTGTGGCGGAAGCGGCGAGATGCCGCTTCGGAGGCATCTCTCCACGTCGCAGGGTTGAGCAGGTCTTCGACCGCACGCACGATGGAAGTGACGTCACCGACTGCGCTGACGCGTCCGGCGTCACCATCCACCAGATCTGGCAGTGTGCCGTAGTCCGACACCACGCCAGGGATGCCCTGGGCCAGTGCCTCCATCGCGCTGTAGGGAACGCCGGTGTCGAAGTGTGACGGGTAGACGAGCACGTCGATTTCAGGAAGAAGCTCAGCCAGCAACTGGTCGCGATCGACTTCGTTCGTCCACTCCACCGCGGCCTCAGTGAGTTCATTCGGGCTCAGCCGCGGCGGCGAGCCAACGATGCGCAGCAGCAGACCTGGGTGTCGCGAGCGCAGCTGCTCGTAAGCCGCCAGCACATCGTGGCCACCCTTGGCGTCAAAGTCTCGGGCGACGAATCCGAGCGTGCGGGGCGAGCGACGAAGCCGGCTGCGAGGTGGGCCTCCCGCGCCGGCCAAGTAGTTCCGTTGCACGGCAATCCGCGTAGCCTGCCAGCCGCGGCCGATCAGCCACCGTCGCAGATACTCACTGGGGGAGATGAACAGGTCGACCCGTCCAGGGCGAGACGCGCACATGGTCGCGTCCCAGGGCAGAGCGATCAGGCGGTCGAATGTCTCCGCCACTCGCAGACGATACTCGGACCATCCCCAGGCGTCCGCGTAGACCCAGCGCAACGGGCCACCAGCACTGGCGACCACAGGGGGATGGCTGCCCAAGAAGCGGTGGTGGAAGACGTGGACGTGCACGAGGTCGAACTCGTTGGCCCGCACCCGAAAGACTCGGATCTGCTCGCGAAAGGCCAAGCCCGACCGGCGCAACAGGTGCTCGCTCTTGCGAGCCATGGCTATCAGACATTGACTCACTCGATCGACGCCGCTTGCCTGGCGCACGGCCGCCCGGGTACCCAGCTCAACGAGGCGTCCATCACGGAGAGCCTGGTCGTAGGTGGTGTAGCTGACTCCTGGCGGGGGTGCGCCGAGAAGCTGTTGGGTGTAGGTAACGTCCCCGGACGGCGGGTCCAGCGCGGGAAGGGGCGAGATCAGGAGAACGCGGAGCGGCGGGACCTCCTGCGGCGTGCCATCAGGGCTGACGTCGCTCAAGCCCACCGCACCTCATCCGCTCACCCGGACCCCGTTGGCCCGGCCTCGGCCGAGTGTAATCTAGGCGCTGTTTGTCCTTCGCGTGTGTGGACCAGTTGGGAGGCTGTCCTTGTCTGTGGGCCTGGTCACCAATGTGTACGAGCGTACCTATCGCATGGTGCTTGCCTCGGGCTTCATGTCTGCCCTGACATCATCGCAACGGCGCCCACTGGACGATGTCGTTGTGCTTATCAACAACGTCGACTCCCGGGCCAACGCGGCGGAACTCGCTGCCGAGGCCGTGCGTCGGGGCGAGATATCGTCTTTCGCCTTCGTCGACGAACACCTGAACGAGGCCCTGACCCGCGTGAAGGCGTCACGTCGGCGACTGGGCCCACGACCGTACCTGACGAGCTTTGGTCTCGTCATGCCCCACGTCCTCCGAACCCGATGGTTGCTGGGCTGGGATGCCGAGACCACGTTGGTCACTCCCAGCAACTGGATTGACCCCGCGCTCGATCTGCTTCAGTCGGACAGCCGCGTCTTCCACGTCTCCCTGCACCGCCCGCCTCGGACCGAGTGGGAGCCGAACATCTGTCACGAGGCCGTCGAGCGCCATGGGGATTACGTCTACAGCTATGGCTTCAGCGACCACGTCTTCCTGCTCGAACGCGATCGACTGCTCAAGGCTCGGTTCAGGACATTCGCGCCGGCAGCCGTTGTCCGTCACGCGCCCCACCCCTACACCTTCGAGTATCGAATGGAGAGTTACCAGCGCTCTTCGGGCCTCTTCCGCGCCACCGCCGTGAACGTCCACTACGACACGAACACATCGCTGCCCGGTGTACTCGACCGGACGGGTGGCAGCCGGTGGGATGACGTGCGCATTCGCCTGCTGTGGCAGTTCGGGTGGACGGTGTTGGACCGGCTGCCCGCGTCGATCGGGCCGCGCTTCAAGCGTCTTCCTGAGAATTGATGGTGCCGTCGTCATGCATGGGAATGGGCGGGCCCCGCATGCATCGGGCTGTGATCTTGGACAGCCGGAGGATGCATGCCACTGACCAAGATGCCGCGGCGGGTGGCCCTCGTCTCCAGTTCGTACCATCCCTACTTCGGAGGCGTGGAGGAGCACACTCGCCACACGGCCACGCGCTTACTGGCACAGGGACACGTGGTGGAGGTCTGGACCGTGGACCGAGGCGAACACCTCGGGAAGCGGACAGTGGACGGAGTCCGCGTCCGCTACCTGCCAGCTCCGCTGCCGGCCTCCCGACTGCCAAATCTTGCGCGTTTCGCACTCAAGGGACCGGCTGCGCTAGCACGCTGGTCCGCGGCACGGCGTGAGTTTCGTCCGGACGTTCTGCACGTGCAGTGCTTCGGGCCCAACGGGCCCTATGCCATGCTCACAGCCGCCATTGGTCGGACACCTCTGGTCCTCTCCGCCCATGGCGAGACGTTCATGGACAGTGACGACATCTTTGGGCAGTCGTTTCTCATGCGGCACGAGTTGGCCCGGGCACTTCGCAAGAGTGCCTCGGTGACCGCATGCTCACGATTCGTGGCGGAGGACCTCGAAGAGCGATTCGGTGCTCGTGAGGTGGACGTCGTCCCGAACGGTGTGGTCATGTCCACTCCCCTTGTGCGGGCGACAGCTGCGACGGAGCGATCGCCCAGACAAGTTGTCGCCGCCGGACGCCTGGTCCAGGTCAAGGGCTTTGACCTCTTGTTGCGAGCCCTGGCAAGGGCGTCGACCATGCCAAGGCTAACCGTGCTGGGAGATGGGCCTGCCAGGCGGGAGCTGACTGACCTCGTGCGAGAGCTGGGGCTTTCGGGGCGAGTGGACTTTCGCGGCAGGGCGAGTTCAGAGGAGGTCCAGCAGGCAATGGCCAAGGCCGATGTCGTCGTCGTACCCAGCAGGAAGGAAGCCTTCGGAATCGTTGTGCTCGAGGCGTGGGCCAGCGGCACGCCGGTGGTCGTGACGTCGCGAGGGGGTCCGGGAGAACTCGTGGTTGACGGCATGACCGGTTTGGTCGTCGATCCCGAGGACATCAACGCGCTCGCAGCCGCGATCGATCGTGTCCTCTCGGAACCGAGCACGGGTCGCCGCTTGGCGGCGGGCGGCCTCAACTCCGTTCAGGAGTACACGTGGGAGAGAGTCGCCCGGGACTACGACCGCATCTACGCGCAACTCCCTTGACGATGCCCGACCTGGCAGCAGGCGGGCCGCGGCGTTCGGTACGGTTCGTGGTGTGACCGCATCAACGACGATCGGTGTCTCCATCCCGATCCCGTCCCCACACGGCGAGTTCCTCCAGGAACGACGCGCGGCCTTCGGTGATCCGTCGGCCTGGGGTATCCCGGCCCACATCACGCTGCTGCCGCCGACCCCGGTTGAGGTCGGCGTTTGCGAGGACTTCATCGCCCACTGCAAGCACGTTGCCAGTGAGCGTGACAGCTTCGAGGTGGTGCTGCGCGGCACGGGAACCTTCCGGCCCGTCTCCGACGTCGTCTACATCCAGGTTGCCCAGGGCGTCTCCGCCTGCGAGCGGCTCGAGTCGGCTCTGCGATCGGGGCCGCTGAGCCGTGAGCTCGACTTCTACTACCACCCGCACGTGACGGTTGCCCACAACGTTCCGGATGACGCCCTCGACCGGGCCTTCGAGGAGCTCGCCGACTTCCACATTGCCTTCACCGTCGACGCCTTCTTCCTCTATGAGCTCGGTGCTGACGGTGTGTGGCGGCCCAAGCACGACTTCAGACTCGGGGCGGCCGCGCAGGGAGAGTGACTCGGTCATGGCGTTCAAGGACCTCGTCGACCGTGCCACTGCCACATCTCCGTACCGGGCGTGGGAGCGCTACCGGGATGCCAACGGCAGGCTCCTCGCCGCAGGCGTCTGCTACTTCGCCTTCTTCTCGATCTTTCCGGCGCTCGCGTTGGCTCTTACCGGATTCGCCTTCTTCCTCCAAGGCCGGCCCGACATCCTCGACACGATCGCTGAATCGCTCAACGAGACATTTCCCGGCCTGGTGAAGACGGCGGACAACCCTGATGGGCTCATCGGGATCTCCGCCCCACAGACCTCCACATTGACGATCGCGGGCATCGTCTCGTTCGTCACCCTGCTCTGGGCGGGCATGGGTTGGGTCGGCGCCTTGCGCAGGGGCATCCGGGGCGTCTTCGGCCTTGACGCCGCACCGGGCAACGCGGTGCTGGCCAAGGTGCGCGACCTCGCGGTCCTGCTGACCTTGGGATTGGGCATTGCCGTCTCCGCGATCGTCACGAGCGCGGTCGGTGGCTGGGCGGAACGCATCGCGGGCTGGATCGAGGTGCTGCCGGGCAACCCCGTTCTGTTCACGGCAACTGGGTTGCTCCTCGGCGTCCTCTTCGACGCCCTGCTCATGGTGATCCTCATCCGGGTCCTGTCCGGGGCCCCACTCCCGTGGGTGAACGTCCGCACCGGCGCCATCGTGGGCGCCGTCCTGCTCACCGCGATGAAGTACTTCGGCGGCCTCCTCGTGGAGCGCGCCTCGTCGAACCCGCTGCTGGGAACCGTCGCCGTGGCGGCCGGCCTTCTCGTCTGGCTCAATCTCATGGCGCGCGTGGTGCTCTTCTCCTCGGCGCTGGCGGCCAACGACCTCGACCTGGCCCGTCTCGCTGGGGTGGAGGAGCCGTCGCCTGTGATGTCCCGGACCACCGTCATGCCGTATGCCGCTCACGTCGTCACCGATGCACCGCCGAGTCGAGCGGGTGATCGGGTCTCCTTCGCCGCTGGAGCCGTGCTGGGTGCGCTGGGGGCGCTGACCATCGGAGCGCTGCGGGGCAGACGCCGGTGACGCCCCGCCTCGAGTCAGGTGCGTGACCGTCGACGCACGACCAGCGACCCCGCCAGCGCGAGGACGCCAACGCCCAGCGCCGCGACGCCCCACATGACCACTGAGGCGGCGGCCTCCTCTCGCGCACCGGCGCCGGACGGCGGCTCAAGACCTGCCGGAGCCGGCACCGCTGAGGCCGGGACGGGCGTGCCGGTCACACTCGCCGTCGCAGTCGCAGCCGCGCGTGGCGCGGCGGCCTCGCCGGGCTCGACGAGTCGCCCCACCGGGGCCACCGCGTCGCCGTGAGCAAAGCCCCAGTCCAGCAGGGCCGCGGTGTCCTCCCAGTCGCCGGTCGTGCTGCCCATCTGCGTGACGATCAGCGTCCTGCCATCGCGGGTGGCCGCGCCGATGAAGGTGTGCTGCGCCCGGTTGGTCCGCCCCGGCTTGATCCCGATCGCTCCGGGGTAGTTCGGCAGCAGGTCATTGATGTTCTGGATCTGGTAGGGCTGGTACACCTTGCCGGTCGACTTCGCCTTGCCGCCCGGGAAGACGGCGTGGCGCCTCGTGACGTAGACCCGGAAGTCCGCCAGCTTCATCGCGGCACGGCCGATGAGGGCCAGGTCGTAGGCGCTGGAGTGCTGGCCCTGCTCATCAAGACCGCTCGGGTCGATGGCGACGGTGTCGTGGGCACCAAGCGCCGCCGCCGTCTCGTTCATCAGGGCAGCGGTCTGCTCGGTGCCGCCGGCGGCATCGGCGAGCAGGTAGGCGGCGTCGTTCGCGGACGACATGAGCAAGGCGTCGAAGAGCCGGCCGACCGGGTAGGCGTTGCCGGCGAGGACACCGACGCGCGTCCCGGCCGCCGCCTCGTGCTCCGGCTTTGCGACGACGACCTGGCGCGGGTCGAGTCGAGGAATCAGCGCGAGCGCGGTCAGGGTCTTGAGGGTGCTTGCCGGCCGCAGCCAGGCATGCGGGGACTTCGCGGCGAGCACCTCGCCGGTGTCCATGTCTGCCACGACGTAGGAGACATCAGGCCCGGTGGGTGGGGCAGCCGCTCCCGGCTTGAGGTCGACGACCACACCAGTCGTGCCCAGGCGTGCGCCGCCGACCACGGTGTCGGGCGCCCAGGCAGGCTGCGCAAAGGGCGTGGGTGGTGCGTTGCGACAGACTGGCGTCGTCTTGGGCGTCGGCGTCGTCGTGCCAGAGCCACTGGCTGATCCACTGGCCGACCCGCTCGCCGACCGGCTCGCCGATCCGCTCGCCGACCGGCGCGGGCCCGGCACCGGCACCTGCGTGACCGTCTGCCACTCCTTGCAGGTCGGCGTCGCGGCGGGGGACTGCGGCGCACGGGCCACCGCGCCGGGAATCCCGACCGCGACGGACGCGAGGATCGCCAGACACGCCGCAACGGCCCCGGCCCGCACGGCAGTCCGGGAACCACGCAGCACTGTGGTGGGTCGGATCATCGCGGACAGGGTAACCCGGCCGACCCAGCCACCTGCCTGACGGCGGCTCGGAGCGCGAGCGAGCTCAGCGGCATACGGCCAATGGGCAAAGGCCCGCCCCCTCGGAAGGGGACGGGCCTCGTCAACGGCGCTCGGCGCGTCACCGGCCGCGTGCGAGTGCGCGGAGCAGGTCCTGGTTGAGCTGGTTGATGACGTCCTGGGGGATCTCCTTCGGGCAGGCCCGCGAGCATTCGCCGATGTTCGTGCAGCCGCCGAAGCCCTCGTGGTCGTGCTGGTTCACCATCGCGACGACGCGGGCGTCCCGCTCCGGCTGGCCCTGGGGCAGCTCACCGAGGTGGGTGACCTTCGCGCCGAGGAAGAGCATGCCGGAGGCGTTGGGGCACGCGGCGACGCAGGCGCCGCAGCCGATGCAGGCCGCCGCCATGAAGGAGCGGTCCGCGTTCGTCTTCGGCACCGGGACGGAGTGCGCCTCGGGAGCCGACCCGGTGTTGGCGCTGATGAAGCCACCCGCCTGGATGATGCGGTCGAAGGCGGTTCGGTCGACGACGAGGTCCTTGATGACCGGGAAAGCATCGGCGCGCCACGGCTCGATGGTGATCTCCTCACCATCCTGGAAGGAGCGCATGTGCAGCTGGCAGGTCGTCGTGACCTCCGGGCCGTGTGCCTTGCCGGAGATCATCAGGCCGCACATGCCGCAGATACCCTCACGGCAGTCGGAGTCGAACTCGATCGGCACCTCGCCGCGCGCGATGAGCTGCTCGTTGAGCACGTCGAGCATCTCGAGGAACGACATGTCGGGGGAGATGTCCGTGACCGGGTAGGTCACCATCTCGCCCCTGGCCTTCGGGCCGGGCTGCCGCCAGATCTTCAGGGTCAGGTTCATCGGAGCCCCCGCGCAGCATCGAAGTGAGGTATGAGCGTAGAACTGTGTGGGGTGATCTTCATGCCGCTCACTTGTAGCTCCGCTGCTTCATCTCGATGAACTCGTACACCAGGTCTTCCTTGTGCAGGATCGGGGCGCCGCCGCTCTCGCCGCCCCACTCCCACGCCGCGACGTAGGCGAACTGCTCGTCGTGTCGCAGGGCCTCGCCGTCCGCGGTCTGGCTCTCGCCACGGAAGTGGCCGCCGCAGGACTCGCGGCGGTGGAGGGCGTCGATGCACATGAGCTCGCCGAGCTCGAGGAAGTCGGCTACGCGGCCGGCCTTCTCGAGGCTCTGGTTGAGGGTGTCGGCGGCGCCGAGGACGCGCACGTTGCGCCAGAACTCGTCGCGGAGCCCCCGGATGAGGTCGATGCCCTTGAGCAGGCCCTCCTCCGTGCGCTCCATCCCGCAGTACTCCCACATGATGTTGCCGAGCTCGCGGTGGAAGGAGTCGACCGAGCGGTCGCCGTTGATCTCGAGCAGCCGGGCGACCCGGGCGTCGACGGCCGCACGGGCCTCGACGACCGCTGGGTGGTCCTCGTCGATCTTGGAGTACGGGCCCTTGGCGAGGTAGTCACGGATCGTGTGGGGCAGGACGAAGTAGCCGTCGCCCAGGCCCTGCATGAGGGCCGAGGCGCCGAGGCGGTTCGCGCCGTGGTCGCTGAAGTTCGCCTCGCCGGCCACGAAGAGGCCTGGGATGGTCGACTCGAGGTCGTAGTCGACCCAGAGACCGCCCATCGTGTAGTGCACCGCGGGGTAGATGCGCATCGGCACCTCATAGGGGTTCTCGCCCGTGATCCGCTGGTACATGTCGAGCAGGTTGCCGTACTTCTCGGCGACGGCGTCGGCGCTCATCCGCTTGAGGGCGTCGGTGAAGTCGAGGTAGACGCCGCGCCGGAAGTCGCCGACCTTGTGCCCGACGCCGCGGCCCTCGTCACAGACGTTCTTCGCGGCCCGCGAGGCGATGTCGCGGGGCACGAGGTTGCCGAAGGAGGGATAGATCCGCTCGAGGTAGTAGTCGCGGTCCTCCTCGGGGATCTGCCGCGGGTCCTTCTCGCAGTCCTCGGCCCGCTTGGGCACCCAGATGCGACCGTCGTTGCGGAGCGACTCCGACATGAGCGTCAGCTTGCTCTGGTGCTCCCCCGAGACCGGGATGCAGGTCGGGTGGATCTGCGTGTAGCAGGGGTTGCCGAAGTAGGCGCCCTTGCGGTGCGCCCGCCACGTCGCAGTGACGTTGGAGCCCATGGCGTTGGTCGACAGGAAGAAGACGTTGCCGTAGCCGCCACTGGCCAGCACGACGGCGTCCGCGAGGTGCGTCTCGGTCTCTCCCGTGACGAGGTCGCGGGCGATGATGCCGCGCGCCCGTCCGTCGACGACGATGATCTCGAGCATCTCGTGGCGGCTGAACATCTCGACGGTGCCGGCCGCGACCTGCCGCTCGAGCGCCTGGTAGGCGCCCAGGAGCAGCTGCTGACCGGTCTGCCCTCGGGCATAGAACGTCCGCGAGACCTGCACGCCACCGAAGGAGCGGTTGTCGAGCAGGCCGCCGTACTCGCGAGCGAACGGCACACCCTGTGCGACGCACTGGTCGATGATGTTCGCGCTCACCTCGGCGAGGCGGTAGACGTTCGACTCGCGCGAGCGGTAGTCGCCGCCCTTGACGGTGTCGTAGAAGAGCCGGTAGGTCGAGTCGCCGTCGTTCTTGTAGTTCTTCGCGGCGTTGATGCCGCCCTGTGCCGCGATCGAGTGCGCGCGACGGGGAGAGTCCTGGTAGCAGAAGGACTTGACCTGGTAGCCCGCCTCGCCGAGCGTCGCCGCCGCTGCGCCGCCGGCGAGACCGGTGCCGACGATGATGATCGACAGCTTGCGACGGTTGGCGGGGTTGACGAGGCCGGCCTCGAACTTGCGCGTACTCCACTTGTCCGCGATGGGACCGGGGGGAGTCTTGGTGTCCCGGATCGGCTCGCCCTCGGTGTAGAGCCCGTGGATCAGTTCAGTCATCGATCAGTTCCCCTTGACGAGTCCGAAGAGAATGGCGAGCGGCGGCAGGATGAAGCCGACGGCTGTCACGAGGGCGATGATCGTTGCCGTGGCCCGGGCCCGGTTGCGGGCCTGCGCCGTCGTCGACAGGCCAAGGGTCTGGCTGGCGCTGAAGACGCCGTGCCAGAGGTGCAGTCCGAGGGCGATCATCGCGAGCACGTAGACGAGGGTGACCCACCACACCCGGAAGCTGCTGACGACGAGGAGGCCGACGCTGTCTCCGGCCCGGTCGGGGCCGACGTTGAACTTCACCCAGGTGAACTGGAGCAGGTGCCAGATGACGAAGAGAAGGATCGCGACGCCACCCCACCGCATCATCTTCGACCTGGCCGCGGCCTTGGCGGCCTCCTTGGCGTAGTAGCGCGAGCCGCGCGCCCCGTTGGCGCGGCTCCACAGGTGGAACGCGGCCCACAGGTGCCCGAGCACCGCGAGGACGAGCAGCGCGCGCATGATCCAGAGGAACCCGCCGAAGGGCAGGATCGGTGTGAACATCGTCCGCAGGGACAGCGCGTAGTCGTCGAACGCCTTGACGCCGCTGAAGATCTTCAGGTTGCCGTACATGTGCAGGAGGACGTACAGGACGAAGAGCGCACCGGACGCGGCCATGACCACCTTCATGAACACGGTGGTGCGGCGCGCCGATGCGGGTCCCGTCCTTGGGAGAGTGTTGGTGGCCACGTGCGCACCCTATCGTCGCGCCCGCACGCCGGCAGTGTGACCATTTCCACTACGGGCGAGATGCCGTATGCCGCTGAGCTCGACGCGCGCGAAAGGCTGCGTCCCAGCCCTTTCGTCCTCGGGCGCCCGTGGCTCGCCCTGGTTCAGGGCTTGCGCAGCCCGATCTTGCGGCCGAGCCACACGAGCGGGTCGTAGCGGTCGCCGGCGACGCGTTCCTTCATCGGGATGATCGCGTTGTCGGTGATCCTGATGTGCTCAGGGCAGACCTGGGTGCAGCACTTGGTGATGTTGCACAACCCGATGCCCTGCTCGGTGCGTGCCCGTTGGACCCGGTCGGTCCGCGCGTCGAGCGGATGCATGTCCAGCTCGGCCGCGCGGATGAAGAATCGTGGCCCGGCGAACGCCTCCTTGTTGTCCTCGTGGTCGCGCACGACGTGGCACGTGTCCTGGCAGAGAAAGCACTCGATGCACTTGCGGAACTCCTGCGAGCGCTCGACGTCGACCTGAGCCATCCGGTACTCGCCCGGTGCCAGGTCGGCCGGCGGCTCGAAGGCCGGCATCTGGCGCGCCTTCTCGTAGTTGTACGACACGTCGGTGACCAGGTCGCGCACCACCGGGAAGGCGCGCATGGGGGTGACCGTGACCGTCTCGTCCTCGGCGAAGGTCGACATCCGCGTCATGCACATCAGCCGCGGCATGCCGTTGACCTCGGCGCTGCACGAGCCACATTTGCCGGCCTTGCAGTTCCAGCGGACCGCGAGGTCCGGGGCCTGGGTGGCCTGCAGGCGGTGGATGATGTCCAGCACGACCTCGCCCTCGTTCACCTCAACCGTGTAGTCGACGAGCTCGCCACCGTCGGCATCCCCGCGCCATACCCGAAACCTCGCGTCGTAGCTCATGATCCACTCCCGTCACTGGCGCTCGGCGCCGGCCTGGCCGCGAGCTCTTCCGAGGTGAGGTACTTCGCCAGCTCGTCGTTGGTGAACAACGCCATGAGGTCGTCGCGCATCGGCTCCACCGGCTGCTCCTTGACGCTGATGCTGTCTGCGTCCATGGAGCAGACGAGCAGCCTGGATCGCCATGCGGAGTCCATGCCCGGGTAGTCATCGCGGGTGTGTCCGCCGCGGCTCTCCTGTCGCAGCAGCGCGGCCCGGGCAATGCACTCGCTGACGGCGAGCATGTTGCGCAGGTCGAGGGCGAGGTGCCAGCCGGGGTTGAACTGGCGGTGCCCCTCGACGGTGAGGCGCCGGGCGCGGACCGTGAGCTCCTCGAGCTTGGCGAGCGCCTGCTCGATCTCCTCGGCGGTGCGGATGATGCCGACGAGATCGTTCATCGTCTGCTGCATCTCCTGGTGCACGGTGTAGGGGTTCTCACCGCCCTCCTCGGCGAACGGGGCGAGCGCGGCTGTTGACGCCGCGTCGATGGCGGGTTCGTCGGCCTGCGGACGGGCGGACCCGAGGCCCCTGACGTAGGCGGCCGCGCCGGTGCCGGCCCGAGCGCCGAAGACGAGCAGGTCGGACAGCGAGTTCCCGCCGAGCCGGTTCGACCCGTGCATGCCGCCCGACACCTCACCCGCGGCGAACAACCCCGGCACGCGAGCGGCCGCAGCGGTGTCGGGGTCGACCTCGACACCGCCCATGACGTAGTGGCAGGTGGGGCCGACCTCCATGGGTTCCGCCGTGATGTCGACGTCGGCCAGCTCCTTGAACTGGTGGTGCATCGACGGCAGCTTCTTGAGGATCTCGGCGGCACTGCGGCGTGAGGCGATGTCGAGGTAGACCCCGCCGTGTGGCGTGCCACGTCCGGCCTTGACCTCGGCGTTGATGGCCCGGGCGACCTCGTCACGGGGCAGCAGCTCGGGCGGGCGCTTGTTGTTGTCGGGATCCGTGTACCAGCGGTCGCCCTCCTCCTCGGTCTTGGCGTACTGCCCTCGGAAGACGTCCGGGACGTAGTCGAACATGAACCGCTTGCCCTCGGAGTTCAGCAGGACGCCACCGTCGCCGCGCACGGACTCGGTGACGAGGATGCCCTTGACGGAGGGCGGCCAGACCATGCCGGTCGGGTGGAACTGGACGAACTCCATGTTGACCAGGGTCGAACCGGCCCGCAGCGCGAGGGCGTGCCCGTCCCCGGTGTACTCCCAAGAGTTGGACGTCACCTTGAAGGACTTGCCGATGCCACCCGTGGCCAGCACGACCGCGGGAGCGTCGAACCGGACGAAGCGCCCCGACTCGCGCCAGTAGCCGAACGCGCCCGCGATGGCCCCGGCACTGCCCGCAGCGCCGCCAGCGCCGGCAGCGCCGCGCGAGTCGGTGAGCAGATCCGTGATGGTGCACTCGGCGAAGACCTTGAGGTGGCTCTCGGCGTCACCGGTCTCGCGCTCGTCCTGCTGCTGGAGCGACACGATCTTCTGCTGCATCGTGCGGATCAGCTCGAGGCCGGTGCGGTCGCCGACATGCGCGAGGCGCGGGTACTCGTGGCCGCCGAAGTTGCGCTGGCTGATCCGGCCGTCGGGGGTGCGGTCGAAGAGGGCGCCATAGGTCTCGAGCTCCCAGACCCGGTCCGGCGCCTCCTTGGCGTGCAGCTCGGCCATCCGCCACGAGTTGAGGAACTTGCCACCGCGCATGGTGTCCCGGAAGTGCACCTCCCAGCTGTCCCTGCTGTTGACGTTGCCCATGCTCGCCGCGATGCCGCCCTCGGCCATGACGGTGTGGGCCTTGCCGAACAGGGACTTGCAGACGATGGCGGTGCGCATGCCGGCCTCCCGGGCCGCGATCGCGGCACGCAGTCCGGCTCCGCCGGCCCCGATGATGAGCACGTCGTAGTCGTGCCGCTCGAGCTCTGCAGCCATCAGTTGACCAACCTCAGATCAGAGAGGGCCCCGGAGGCGACCAGGGCGATGTAGGCGTCGGTCACCATGAGGGTGCCGAGGGTGATCCACGCGAGCTCCATGTGCCTGGTGTTGAGCCGCGACACGATCGTCCAGGCGCGGTAGCGGACCGGGTGCTTCGAGAAGTGTCTGAGCCGCCCGCCGACGACATGACGGCAGGAGTGGCAGGACAGGGTGTACAGCCAGAGGAAGGCGACGTTGACCACGATGATCACCGTGCCGAGGCCGATCCCGAACCCGCCGTCGACGCCCTTGAACGCCCGTGCCGCGTCGTACGTGTTGATCGACGAGACCACCAGTGCCGAGTAGAAGAAGAAGCGGTGCGAGTTCTGCAGGAAGAGGGGGAATCGGGTCTCACCGGTGTAGCTCCGATGCGGCTCCGCGACGGCGCAGGCGGGCGGTGACAGCCAGAACGACCGGTAGTACGCCCTCCGGTAGTAGTAGCAGGTGAGCCGGAAACCGAGCAGGAACGGCAGCACGACCAACGCGTACGGCACGAGCGGCGGGAACTCTCCGAACCACGTCCCGAAGTGGCGGGCGCCGGGCTCGCACGAGGCCGTGACGCAGGGCGAGTAGAACGGCGTCAGGTAGTCGTACGCCTCGACGAAGTAGTTCCGTTGCAAGGCGGTCCGGACCAGGGCGTAGAGCACCCAGATCGTCAGGAGCGTGAACGTGACGGCCGGCTGGAGCCACCAGCGGTCGGTCCGCAGGGTCCCGGCACTGATCTGCGCCCGTCCGGGCGAGCCGACGCCACCGGGTACCGAACCACCCTGAGGTCCGGGATCGAGCCGTGTGTCACTCATCGTGCGAACCTCCACCGTCATTGGTCGGGCGCCGTGCCACACCATAGCCGCAACATCGGCGGCAGAGGGGGATTCGCGCCGGGCCGCACAGCGAGGTCACGCGGCGACGAGCGTTCGCGCGCGAGCGACCTCCTCGTAGTGCCCGATGAGCCGGCTGACCACGGCTGCCCAGGAACGGTCGCTGACCCTCTCGAGACCCCGCCGACCCAGCTCGGAGAGGTGGTGCTGGGAGGAGAGTGAGCGGCATACGGCATCGCGGAGCGACCCCGGGACGGCGGGGTCGAACAGGTGGCCGTTGTCGCCGTCCGTGACGAGGTCGATCGGCCCACCCGCGCGCGGTACGACGACGGGCAGACCGGATGCGCCCGCCTCCTGGATCGTCTGGCCGAAGGTCTCGTGGGTTCCCGTGTGGACGAAGAGGTCGAGAGCGGCGTAGGCGCGCGCCAGGTCTTCGCCCTGACGCGGCCCGAGGAAGACGGGCGGGAGGTTCGGCCGACCCGCTGCTGCAGCCACTGCTTCGGTGAGCAGGGCTCCGACCGACTCGCGGGACGGGCCGCCCCCGACGATGACGAGGCGCGTGCCGGGCACGTCCGCGATCTCGGCGAGCCGCTCGAGCTCCTTCTCGGGGGCCAGCCGGCCCACGTAGCCGACGAGCCTCTCGCCGGCCGGAGCGAGCTCGCGCCGCATCGCCCGAGTCACCGCGTCGGACCTCCACGCCGGGCTGAAGAGGGTCGTGTCGACGCCGCGTCCCCACAAGGCGGTCCGAGCGACCCCGTGCGCCCGCAGGTCCGCCAGCGCCGCGGTCGATGGCGCCAGCGTGAGATCCGCCCACGAATGGACGCGTCGGATCCAGCGCCACGTCGTGCGGCCTGCAGCGGCGCCCGCCGGGCCGGGCGTGTGCTGACGGACGTAGCCGGCCATGTCGGTCTGGAAGATCGCCACCGTGGGCAGGCCGAGCCGTCCAGCGGCGCGCAGCCCCCTCGCGCCGACGACGAATGGGCTCGCGACGTGCACGACGTCAGGTGCGGCCTCGGCGAGGATCGCCTCGATCTCCCCGGTCGGCAGGCCGACGTCGAAGCTGCGCACCGGCACCGACGCGACGCGGTGCACACGGAAGCCGGCGTACCTCTCGGGCGTGGCGTCCCGCGAGCGCGGCGCGAGGATCACCGCGTCGTGGCCCTGCGCCCGGAGGTGGTCGGCGACCCGGCACACGCTCGTGGTGACGCCGTTGAGGCTCGGGAGGAACGACTCGGTGACGATCGCGACTCGCACTCCTCGACGCTGGCGTGGTCAGGTGATGCGAGGGCGACGCGGGAGGGTGTGTTGGGTGACGTCCCAGTGACGACCGCTCCCCATGCCGTATGCCGCTGAGCAGCCTCCCGGCCTCAAGCGCCGTCCCGCTTCAGTCCCTCTGTGAAGGGACACCCACTGGGCGCGGCCCTGACACATGGCCGTCATCCACAGCTCTCGCGCAGCCACCCCCGTGGGGAAGGTCGCCCACATTTAGGGGTGGGCGACCTTTCACGCCCAGCGCAGGCTTCGTCGGTAGCCGCGGTTCTCGCACCGTCTAAGGTGTCGGTGTGAAAATCGCAGTCGTCGGCCTCGGTTACGTGGGTCTGTCCAACGCCGTCATCCTGGCCCAGCGCAACGAGGTGGCCGCCCTCGACCTCGACTCCGCGCGGGTGGAGTCGGTCAACCAGCGCCGCTCCCCGATCGTCGACGGGGAGCTGGAGGACTACCTGGCGTCGAAGCCGTTGAACCTGCGCGCGACGACCGATCCGGCCGACGCCTACACCGGCGCGTCCTTCGTCGTCATCGCCACGCCGACGGACTACGACCCGAGGACGAACTACTTCGACACGTCGAGCGTCGAGTCGGTGATCGCGGACATCTGCGGGCTCGCCCCCCAGGCCACCATCATCGTCAAGTCCACCGTCCCGGTCGGCTTCACCGCCCGCATGCGCGACCGGCATCCGCAGGCCAGGGTCATCTTCTCGCCGGAGTTCCTCCGGGAGGGCAGGGCGCTCTGGGACAACCTGCACCCGAGCCGCATCATCGTCGGGGACACATCGGCCGAGGCCAAGCAGTTCGCCGACCTCCTCGTCGAGGGCGCCGAGTCGACCGATGTGCCGGTGCTGCTGACGAACCCCACCGAGGCCGAGGCCACCAAGCTCTTCGCCAACACCTACCTCGCGATGCGCGTCGCCTACTTCAACGAGCTCGACACCTACGCGGCGACCCACGGGTTGGACGCCAAGTCGATCATCGAGGGGGTCGGCCTCGACCCGCGCATCGGGGCGCACTACAACAACCCGTCGTTCGGCTACGGGGGGTACTGCCTGCCCAAGGACACCAAGCAGCTGCTCGCCAACTACGACCAGGTCCCACAGACGCTGATCCGGTCGATCGTCGACTCGAACACGACGCGGAAGGACTTCATCGCGAGGGACATCCTCCGGCGCGATCCGCAGGTCGTCGGCATGTACCGGCTCGTGATGAAGGAGGGGTCCGACAACTTCCGCAGCTCGAGCATCCAGGGCATCATGAAGCGGATCAAGGCCAAGGGCGTCGAGGTCATCGTCTACGAGCCGACGCTCGAGTCGGACCACTTCTTCCACTCGCGCGTCGTCCGTGACCTCGACGCCTTCAAGGCGGAGGCCGACGTCATCGTGGCGAACCGGCACTCCGACGACCTGGCTGACGTCGTCGACAAGGTCTACACGCGGGACATCTACGGCCGCGACTGATCGGCTCTCCGGCACGAGTGGCCCTGGGCCGGGCGAGGCAGCGCCTCAGGTGAGCTCGGTCAGCCCGCGTCCGGTCAGCTCGTCGACGACCCGCTTGACGTCCTGGGCGCGCTCCTTCGTCGTCACGAGCAGGGCGTCGGCGGTGTCGATGACGACGATGTCGTCGAGCCCGACGATGGCCACCGCCCGTCCGCTGTCGGCCGCGACGATGCCCGTCGAGTCGACGGCAACGATGTCGTCCACGCCGGTGATCACCTCGAGCGACCGAGCCTTGCCGCGGCCGAGAATCGTTGCGAGTGAAGCGAAGTCGCCGATGTCGTCCCAGCCGATGGACGCCGGTACGACGGCAACCCGTCCGGCGGCTGCCGCCGGCTCCGCCACGGCATGGTCGATGGCGATCTTGCGCAGCGAGGGCCACAGGTCCTGCATGCGACGCGGGTCGCTCGCGATGATCCGGAGGTTGTCGACGAGATCGGGGTGGTGCTCGGCCAGCAGCTCGAGCAGAGTCGTCGCGCCGGCGACGAACATCCCTGCGTTCCAGCGATACTCGCCCGACTCCACGTAGCGCCGCGCGGACTCCGGGTCTGGCTTCTCGACGAACTCGAGGACCCGATGGGCGTGGGGCGCCCCCTCGATGTCCAGGCCCGAGCCCTGCTTGATGTAACCGAACCCGGTGGCCGCATGCGTCGGCTCGATGCCGATGGTGACGAGCTCGCCGGTGCGCGCCGCCGCGGCCGCCTCCGCAACGACAGCGTGAAAGGCGGCGACGTCCGTGATGACGTGGTCCGCGGCGAACGAGCCGAGGATCGCCTCGGGGTCGCGTCGCTCGAGGATGGCCGCGGCGAGCCCGATGGCCGGCATCGAGTCCCGGGGTGACGGCTCCGCGACGACGTCGTCGCGGCGCAGCATCGGCAGCTGGCTGCGCACGGCATCCTCGTGGGCTGCTCCGGTGACGACGAGGAAGCGGTCCTCGACGAGGGGCGAGAGCCGGTCCCACGTCATCCGCAGCAGCGAGCGCCCCGACCCGGTCAGGTCGTGGAGGAACTTCGGGGAGGCCCGACGCGAGAGCGGCCACAGCCGTGTGCCTGACCCGCCCGCGGGGATGACCGCCCACAGTCCCTCGATGTGGGTTCCCTCAGACATGGGGCAGAACCTACCGACAAACCGCCATGCCGTATGCCGCTGGGCTGGCTTCCGCTGAACCGAACCTCCCGCGCGCCCTCCCTTTGCGTCGAGTGTGCAGAGGACCCTCCCTTTGCGTCGAGTGTGCAGAAGATGCCGCCCAGCGGGCGGCATCATCTTCTGCACACTCGACGAAGGAGGAGAGGACGACGAGGGGAAGGGTCAGGTCGTCGGGAAGTCGCGCTGCCGGAGGGCGCCCGCCCCGACCGCCACGAGGCCCGCGGCGATGGCCGTCAGCGTGATGAGGGGCGTCATGACGAGGTCCGCCGCGGGCAGGCCTGGCACGTGGCCGAAGGGCGACAGGCTCTGCACCCAGTCGGGCAGTCCGAAGATCGCGCCGAACTCGCCGAGCAGCAGGAACCCGATGAGGACCGCCCAGACGAGCCCCGTGTGCCGTGGAAGGAGTCCGACGAACACGAGGGCGATGCCCACACAGACCCAGATGGCCGGGAGGGTCACGATGCTTGCGCCGACGAGCCGGCCGATCGACCCTGCGGCGTCGCCGGTTCGCTGGCTGTCGGCCAGCCCGGCGGCGATGCCGACGAGCACCATGACGAGCGTCGTCGCCAGGACCGCGACGCCGACGTGGGACAGGGCCCAGCGGGGCCGCGTCACCGACGTCGCGAGGACCGACTCGCCGCGGAGCGAGGCCTCCTCGGACCGCAGTCGGGTCACGAGCGAGATGCCCATGGCCGCCACTGCAACCGACGCGATGTGCAGCTCGGCGGAGAAGAAGACGTCGACGATCGTGCCTGCTCCGCCGCCCAGCTTGCGCAGCATCTCCGCTGTCTGCGGCGAGTCCATGAGTGACTGGACGTTCCCGGCAATGGAGCCGACGACGGAGCCGAGCACGACCGCCGTGATCACCCACCCGATGGCGGTGCCCCGCGCGAGGTACGCGGTGAGCGCCTCGACCGTGCGCATCCGGCTCCGGGCGGGGCCGGGGCGAGGCGGGATGACGCCCGCGCCGAGGTCGCGCCGCTCGAGCAGGATGAAGGCCGTCGCGCAGAGCAGCCCGAACGCCGCGATGCCCAGCAGCAGAGGCCAGAGCCGATTCGCGCCGTAGGGCGAGACCTTCTCGCCCCAACCGATCGGTGAGAGCCAGGTGAGGAAGTTCAGCGCGCTGCCCTCTTCGGCGGTGTCTCCCACAGCTCGCAGCAGGAAGGCGACGGCCAGGGCGCCGAGGGAGAAGGCGGCGGTGCCACGTGCAGTCTCGGTGAGCTGCGCTGCGAACGCCGTGACACCGACCCACGTCAGTCCCATGGTCAGCCAGGCGACCCCCAGGGCGACGGACCCCGTCCGGTCGAGACCGACGGCGACGGCGGACATGGTGGTCAGCAGGCCGGTGACGAGCACAGCGAGCACGCCGAGCAGAATGGCAGCACCCAGGGGCGCACGACGGCCGACGACGCCGGCCCCGACGAGCTCGAGCCGCCCCTCCTCCTCCTCGGTCCGGGTGTGCCGTCGCACGACGATGTAGGCGAGCAGGCAGAGGAAGACCCCACCGAGCAGGATGGTCTTGAAGACCGCGAAGGCATCGATCGTGGGACTGGTCAGGGGGCCGTACATGGCCACCAGCGCGGGGTTGGTGAAGATGTCACCCATTGCACCGAGCGCTGAGTCGGTGGTCGGGTAGAGGTCGATCGTCGCCTGCGCCGATCCCGCGACGAGGACGACGAGCGCGATGACGCTGACCGGGATGAGGACCCGGTCGCGTCGGGCCGCGAGGCGCAGCAGGGCACCCGTGCCGGTGAAGCCGCTCATCGGGTCGTCGCCGCCTCGGGGGCCGACGGGTCCCCCTCGCTCCCAGCCAAGCCGCTCGGAGAGCTGCGGTACTGCGCCATGAAGAGCTGCTCGAGGGTCGGGGGAGCGCTGGTCAGGCTCTTGATGCCGTGGCGGCCGAGTAGCTCGAGCAGCTGCCCGAGGTGGTTCGACTCGACGGTGCACACGACGTGGTGGTCGGTGACCCCGACGTCGCCGAGCCCGGGAACGGTCGCCAGCTGCTCGGCCGTCACAGGTTGTGCCAGCGTGGCGTCCACGGTGGTTCTGGCCAGGTGCCGCAGCTGGGCGAGGGATCCGGACTCGACATTGCGCCCGTCGCGGATGATGCTCACGCGGTCGCAGAGCGACTCGACCTCGCTCAGGATGTGGCTCGACAGGAGGATCGTCACGCCCTCGTCGCGTCGCTCGCGGGCCGTGTCCTTGAAGACCGCCTCCATGAGCGGGTCGAGGCCCGCCGTCGGCTCATCGAGGAGGAGCAGCTCGACGTCGGAGGCGAGCGCCGCGATGAGCGCGACCTTCTGCCGGTTGCCCTTCGAGTAGGACCGCCCCTTCTTGGTCGGGTCGAGGTCGAAGCGCTGGAGCAGCTCGGCCCGACGCCGCTCGTTGAGGCCGCCACGGAGGTTACCGAGCAGGTCGATCACCTGGCCACCGGTGAGGTTCGGCCACAGGGCTACGTCGCCGGGGACGTAGGCGAGCCGCCGGTGCAGGGTCTCCACGTCCCGCCACGGATTCTCGCCGAGGAGGCTCGCGCTGCCGCTGTCGGAGCGCAGCAGCCCGAGCAGGATCCGGATCGTCGTGGACTTGCCGGCGCCGTTGGGCCCGAGGAAGCCGTGGATCTCGCCCGCGTCGACCTCGAGGTCGAGTCCGTCGAGCGCGATCGTGGTGCCGAAACGCTTGTGGAGGTCAGTGACCTGAATCGCTGCGGTCATACGCGGCACACTACACAGCATTCAGCAAGTAGTGAATGTTATTAACGATGCGATACCGTCCCCTCATGAGGCTGCTGGAAGAGGGGACAACGGATCGCAACGAGCGGGCCGAAGCTCTGGCCCGCGACGACCGGGCGGTCCGGCTCTACGTCGAGCGGTTCGGCGACGTCCTGACCGACGCCGGCATGCCTCGACTCGCGGGGCGCGTCTTCGCCCAGCTCCTCGCTGACGATGACGGCCGGATGACGTCCACAGAGCTCACCGAGTCCCTCGGCGTCAGTCCCGCGGCGATCTCCGGCGCGATCCGCTATCTCGCCCACGCGATGCTCATCGGCAAGGAACGGGAGCGCGGTTCCCGGCGTGACGTCTACGTCGTGCAGACGGACGCCTGGCACACGGCGATGCTGAGCCGCGACCGGCTCCTGACGCAGATGGAGGCGAGCGTCCGATCCGGTCTGGAGGCCGTCGGCCCGGACACTCAGGCCGGGCGGCGGCTCCAGCTCACCGTCGAGTACTTCGACTACCTCTTCGAGAAGATGGAGTCGATCCGGACGGGCTGGGAGGAGCGCAAGGCCGAGGTCATTCGCGACTGGCCCACCGACCACTGACCCGGCCACCCGACCGGGAACCGACGTGCGCAGGCGAGCACAGCGGCATACGACCAAGGGGTGAACGCACCACGTGAGATCGGCGACGTTCGGGCTCCCGGCCGGCGCTGGGGCAGGCCGACGCCACTACGCTCGGCAGCATGGCTGACAGCACTGGCGCGCGCTCGGAGTCCGACCTGCCGATCGAGGCCGTCTACGGCGCCGGCGCGCTGGACGGGTTCGACCCGGAGGCCAAGCTGGGCGAGCCCGGCAGCTACCCGTTCACGCGTGGCGTCTACCCGTCGATGTACACCGGCAAGCCGTGGACGATGCGCCAGTACGCGGGCTTCGGCACGGCGAAGGAGTCGAACGAGCGCTACCACCAGCTCGTCAGGGCGGGCACCGGCGGGCTGTCCGTCGCCTTCGACCTGCCGACTCAGATGGGCTACGACTCGGACGAGTCGATCGCGCACGGTGAGGTGGGCAAGGTCGGCGTGGCGATCGACTCGCTCGACGACATGCGCACCCTGTTCAACGGGCTACCGCTCGACAAGATCTCGACGTCGATGACGATCAACGCCCCCGGGTCGACGCTGCTCCTGCTCTACCAGCTCGTCGCCGAGGAGCAGGGCGTCGCCGGGGACCAGCTGACCGGCACGATCCAGAACGACGTGCTCAAGGAGTACATCGCCCGCGGCACGTACATCTACCCGCCGCGCGAGTCGCTGCGCCTCATCGCCGACGTCTTCGCGTACTGCCACAAGGAGCTGCCGCGCTGGAACACGATCTCCATCTCCGGCTACCACATGGCAGAGGCCGGTGCGACGCCCGTGCAGGAGATCGCCTTCACGCTGGCGAACGCGATGGAGTACGTCCGCGCCGCCCAGGCCGCGGGGCTCGACGTCGACGACATCGCGCCGCGCCTCTCCTTCTTCTTCGTGGCCCGCACGACGCTGCTGGAGGAGGTGGCCAAGTTCCGGGCGGCCCGGCGGATCTGGGCGCGGATCATGCGTGACGACTTCGGCGCCAAGAACCCCAAGAGCCAGATGCTGCGGTTCCACACCCAGACCGCCGGCGTCCAGCTGACCGCGCAGCAGCCCGAAGTCAACCTGGTCCGGGTCGCCCTCCAGGGCCTGGGCGCGGTCCTCGGCGGCACGCAGTCGCTGCACACCAACTCCTTCGACGAGGCCATCGCCCTGCCGACCGAGAAGGCTGCCCGCCTCGCGCTGCGCACCCAGCAGGTGATCGCCTACGAGACCGACGTCACCAAGACGGTCGACCCGTTCGCGGGCTCCTACGTCGTCGAGTCGATGACCGACGACGTCGAGGCGGCGGCGCTGGCGCTGATCCAGGCCGTCGAGGACAAGGGCGGCGCCGTCGCGGCGATCGAGCAGGGGTTCCAGAAGTCCGAGATCGAGCGCTCTGCCTACCGCGTCCAGCTCGAGATCGACGAGGGTGAGCGGACCGTGGTCGGCGTCAACAAGTACGCGCTCGACGAGGAGGAGGCCTACGAGCCGCTCCGCGTGGACCCGCAGATCGAGATGGACCAGAGACAGCGTCTGCAGCGGCTGCGCGCCGAGCGGGACAACGACGCCGTCAAGGCCGCCCTGGCCGAGCTGCAGGAGGCCGCCCGCGGTACCGACAACGTGTTGTACCCCATGAAGCAGGCGTTGCAGGCCCGCGCCACCGGCGGCGAGGTCGCCCACGCGCTCCGTGAGGTGTGGGGCACCTACCAGCCGCGCGAGACCTTCTAGAACCAAAACCAGCAGGCCGTATGCCGCTGGGCCCGCTCCCAGCCCCACGCTGAGTCCCGCTCCGGCCGGGTCGTCCAGCTCGCTTCCAGCCCCACGCTGAGCCCCGTTCCGGCCGGGTCGTCCTGCTCGCTCCCAGCCCCACGCTGAGTCCCGTTCCGGCCGGGTCGTCCTGCTCGCTCCCAGCCCCACGCTGAGTCCCGCTCCGGCCGGGTGCGATGGGTCAACCAACCGGAACTCCAGCCCCGGCCGCGCTCAGGCGACCCGGACGCGGCCCTGCTTCCGGTTGGTTGACCCCGCGTGGCTTGCGTCAGCCGATTGCGAACGGCCCTTGCCACGGGGGAGGAACAGTGCGGCGAGGGCGGCGATGCCGACGGCGACCGCGCCGGTGAGCAGGGCCGGCCCGACAGCGCCGTCGTAGCCGACCGGTGTCAGCTGCCCGCCGGCGCCGAGGAAGACCGCGGTCAGCGTCGCGACGCCGAGGGTCACGCCGAACTCCCGGATCGTCGCATTGGCCGAGCTGGCGATGGCGAAGTCCTCGTGCGGGAGGTCCTGGAGGACGGCCGTCGACGCGGGGGCGAAGGTCAGCCCCATGCCGATGCCGGCGAGCGCGAGCGGCGGCACGAAGGCCCCGTAGTCGAGGCCGGCCTCGGTGATGACGGCGAACCACGCGAGGGCCACGGTCTGCAGGGCGAGCCCACTGACGAGCAGGGTGCGCACACCGACCCTCGGTGCCAGCGCACCGGCGAGAGGTGCGATGGCCATCGGGGCCGCGGTCCACGGGAGCGTCCGGATGCCCGCCTCGAGCGGGCTGTAGCCCTGCACGATCTGGAGGTACTGCGACAACAGGAAGACGGCGCCGAACATGCCCAGGGCGAAGAAGAGCCCGACGACGTTCGCAGCCGAGAAGCTCCTCGACCGGAAGAGCCGCAGCGGCAGCACCGCGTCGTGCCGGCGGGCGGCCCAAGGCACGTAGGCCAGGAGCAGCAGGGCTGCGCCGATGAGCAGCGTGAGCACGCCGGGGGAGGCCCAGCCGTCGTCGTTGCCGTGCACGATTCCCCACGTCGCCAGGAACACCGCGCCGCCGAGCAGGCCGGTGCCGACCAGGTCGAGCCGCGTGAAGGTGCCCCGCGACTCCGGCACCGCGACGAGGAGCAGCCCGATGGCGATGACGGCGATCGGCACGTTGACCCAGAAGATCGCCTCCCAGCTGATGCCCTGCACGATGGCACCGCCCACGACCGGACCGACGGCGACGCCGAGCCCGGACACGCCGCCCCAGATGCCGATCGCCATGGGTCGGAGCCGCTCCGAGACCGAACCGGCGAGGAGGGCCAGGGACAGCGGCATGATCGCTGCGGCGCCGAAGCCCTGCACGGCGCGCGCGACGACGAGGGCCTCCGACGTCGAGCTGAGCGCTGCGCCGATGGAGCCGATGGTGAAGATGACGATCCCCGCGGCCATGACCCGTCGTCGGCCGAGCCGGTCACCCAGCGTCGCTGCCGGCAGCATGAAGGCCGCGAAGGCCAGCGTGTAGGCGTTGAGGAACCACGAGAGCTGCCCGACGGTGGCGTCCAGCTCTGCCTGGATGACGGGCAGGGCCGTCGTCATGACGAGGTTGTCCAGCGTGGCGAGGAACATCGGCAGCGAGGTGGCCACGAGGACGAGCCACAGGGCGGTGGCCGGTCGAGTCCGTTCGCGGGATTCGCTAGGCGGCTTCTCGACCTTGGTTGTCGAGTCTGTGGAGGGGGCGCCGGTCAAGGTGCTCATGTCGAGGACCCTTCTATGCATTGGATGATTACTAACGAACAGCTCGACAATAGGTAATCGACTGATAACATGTCAACATGTCTTCCGCCTCGACGTCTGCACCCACCGCCACCCGCATGTCCGCCGGCGCCCGCCGCGAGCTCATCCTCACCGCCGCGACCCGCGCCTTCGCCGAACAGGGCTACGCCGCGACCACCACGGACACCGTCGCCCGGGAGGCCGGCGTCAGCCAGCCCTACGTGGTGCGGATGTTCGGCACCAAGCTCCAGCTCTTCGTCGAGGTCTTCGAGCACGCCGGCGCGCGGATCATCGAGGCGTTCGGGCGCGAGCTCGACGCACAGCCCTTCGACCCCGACGAGCCGGACGACTGGACGCGGCTCGGCCACGCCTACAAGGAGCTCGTCGAGGACCGCGACTTCCTGCTCGTCATGCTGCACGGCTTCACCTCGGCCGGCGTCGAGGAGATCGGGGTGGCCGCCCGCGAGTCCATGGGGCGGATCTTCGCCCTCCTCCGCCGCACCGGAGGCACGGACGAGCAGCTGCGCGTCTTCGTCGCCCACGGCATGCTCATCAACGTCCTCGTCGCCATGCGGGCGCCCGAGCACCTGGGCGAAGGTGGCCCGCTGGCCGACCTGATGGCCTGCGCCATGCAGGAGTTCCGCCCGGTCAGCGGCTGACCCCCGCACCCGGGTCCGGGGGTCAACCAACCGGAAGTCCAGCCCCCGCTCGTGCTCAGCCAGCCCGCACCCGGCCCTTGCTTCCGGTTGGCTGACCCCGCTCGGCGAGCCGCAGCGCCACCGTTCGCTGGATGACGGAGGCCACCCACTCAGCCTCGAACATCACCTGCTCCCAGGTGAACCGGAGCACCAGCCACCCACGGGCCACCAGCTCGTCATATCGCTTGCAGTCGCGTCGCATCGCAGGCCGCTTCCCGTGGAACTCGAAGCTGTCCGCCTCGAGCACGATGCCCAGCTCCGGGTCGGCGAGGTCGACGCGGGCGTAGAAGTCGTCATGGCGGATGCGGTGCTGCGGGTCCGGCTCAAGTCCTCGAACGCCCCGGGCGATGGCCCGCAGCACCGACTCGAACGGGTTGGCCGGACGGCGACTCGCAGCGGCCACCACGCACCGCACCTTGACCAGCTGCCGCGGGCCGAGCCACTCGGCCCGTTCCAGCACCGCTGCACGTTTGAAACCAGAGCGCAGCGCCGAGTCCGCGACGGCCAGCGCCTCGTCGAACGGCAGGTCCAGGCAACAGTCAATGACGGTCCGCTCCTTGCTGGTCACCCAGCCATCGACGACGTCCTCCGCGGCGAGATCGCGCCAGTGGAGCACCACCCCGTCGCCCGACCCGGCCGGCAGGCTGCGCTTGGACCGCACCGTGACGTGCGGCACGTCGGGGGTGTGTTTCACCGCCCAGCCCCAGTGGTTGGCCGCCGACAGGTGGGAGGCGGTTCCAGTCAGGCGCATGGCCTCCAACCGGCCCCCCTCCGCGATGGGCAGCGAGTACCACCCGTGGGCGGTGCGCACGATCGATCCGTCGACCAGTGCGCTGTCGATCTTCCGCCAGTGGGTGAGTGCGCGGAGCTGGTCCCGACGGGCGATGCCGCCGAGTCTGCGGAGGGCGGTCTGCGGATGCATGGTCCCAGCCTCTGACTCAGCCGCCACGCCGCGCTGACATTGTCCACAGGGGTCAACCGACCGGAACGCCAGCCGCATCCACGCTCACCGGACCAGCGCCCACCGCCTACTTCCGGTTGGTTGACCCCTGGGGACAGCCCGCGCACGCGGTCATGCCGGGCAGCGCGACGATGAAGCAGCACGACGTTCTCCTGGCTGGCTCTGCATACCGCCCGGCCGCGCCGGTAGCGCTGCGCACCGCGATGGCCCACACGTCGCTCACGACCCCCCACCTTTGCCGTGAGCTCATCTTGACGTCGGGCGCGTAGTCCCGCACCACACGCGTCACCAGTTGGCCGTATGCCGCTGAGCTCGCTTCCAGCGCAGCCTCCCTCGAGTGGCCGGCGGGCTCCACGACGCTGGCGTGACCGGGTCTGACGACGATGCGGGACGGGTAGAGCCCCGGCGCGAGCTGGAAACCCAGTCCCGTCGGGGAGGGGTCGATGACCACGGAGGCCAGCTCAGCGGCATACGCCAGCGGGGTTGCGACGACCTCGCACCACCACTGCAGGACGAAGGCAGCCGCCACGTGCGGCTTGCGCTCGGAGCCCTGTCGGGCGGCGAGTGCCTGCCGCCATGGCGCGAGCGGGTCGGCCCCGGCGGCAGCGTGCGCGGTGACGTCGGCGACCCACGTGACCGCACCCGTCGCCTCAACGGAGACGGTGACGTGGGGGAGCGCGCGGTCGACGACGTGCACGACCTCTTCGAGCGGGCGCGAGGACACTGCTGCTCCTTCGACGTGGTCGGGCGCCACCCATCCTCTCGGTAGACTCTCCTACTCGTGACCATGCCCCCGCCGTTCGACGAGATCTCCCGTGTCGTGACCGAGCACGAGGGCGAGCTCATCGACTTCCGGAGGGACCTGCACCGGCATCCCGAGCTGGGCCGGGCCGAGGTGCGCACGACTCGGCTCGTGGCGGAGCGCCTCGACAGCGCCGGCATCGCAGTGCGTCCGCTTCACGGGACCGGGCTGGTCGCGGACGTCGGCGCTCCCGAACCAGTCACCCGGGTCGCCCTGCGGGCGGACCTCGACGCCTTGCCGATTCGCGAGCAGACGGAGCTCGAGTTCGCCTCTCGCACCGACGGGGTCAGCCACGCCTGCGGTCACGACGTGCACACGACGGCGCTGCTCGGCGCCAGCCTCGCGCTCAAGGCGGTGGAGGACCTCCTGCGTGACCACGGCGTCGGTGTTCGGCTCGTCTTCCAGCCGGCAGAGGAGCTCATGCCCGGCGGCGCCCAGGACGTCGTCGCCCAGGACGGCCTGGCCGGGGTGGACCGGATCTTCGCGCTGCACTGCGACCCCGCCCTCGACGTGGGCCATGTCGGCCTGCGCGTCGGCCCGATCACCGCGGCTGCCGACCAGGTCGAGGTGACGCTCACCGGACGCGGCGGACACACCTCCCGGCCGCACCTGACGCAGGACCTGACGTACGCCCTCGCCAAGGTCGTCACCGACGTGCCCGCGGCGCTGTCACGCCGGCTGGACCCACGAGCGGCGGCGGCTCTCGTCTGGGGCTCCATCCACAGCGGCGGTGCGCACAACGTCATCCCGTCGACCGGCAGGGCGGGTGGCACGCTCCGGATGCTCGACGCCGAGACCTGGGAGGGGGTCGAGAAGCTTCTCGACGAGGTGGTCCACGCCGTCGTCGCGCCGTACGCCGTGGCCGCCGACGTGACGATCACCAAGGGCGTGCCACCGGTCGACAACGACGCCGCCTGCATCGACGCACTGACCGCCGCGGTCGTCGGTGCGGGGGCGACGGTTGCCTCGACGCCCCAGTCACTGGGCGGCGAGGACTTCGCGTGGTACCTGAGCCACGTTCCCGGCGCCATGGCCCGGCTCGGCACCCGCCGACCGGGGGGCCCGACCTACGACCTGCACCGGGGCGACCTGGTCGTCGACGAGGGTGCGATCGCGGTCGGCGCGAGCACGCTGGCCGGCTGTGTGCTGGCCTCCGCCGCACACCACCTCCTGCCCCGGCCGACCGGGATGCGTGCGCCTCGCACGCGGTAGCGGATCGGTAACACTTGCGGCGAGTTTGGCGGAGTGCTCCAAATCGTGGCGCTGTCCGGGTCTACAGTGCGTGGCATCAGGGCCGATGTCGTCATCGGCCGATGGAGTGAAGGAGCAACCCTTGCGTCACGCAACCAAGATCGCAGCAGTCGTCGCCGCTGCCGCGCTCGGACTCGCTGCCTGTGGCAGTGACACCCCGGACGCCACCCCGGGGGCGAACGGCACCGGCACCGGAGCGCCTGCTGGCGAGCCGATCAAGGTCGGGCTCGCTTACGACGTTGGCGGGCGCGGAGACCAGTCCTTCAACGACGCTGCCGCTGCCGGGCTCGACAAGGCCAAGGCCGAGCTGGGTGTCGAGGGCCAAGAGGCGACCGCCACGTCGGGTGAGCCCGAGTCCGCTCGCGAGGAGCGCCTCGAGCAGCTCATCGACGCCGGTTACGACAACATCGTGGCCGTCGGCTTCGCGTACGCGAAGTCCGTCGGGATCGTCGCCAAGGCGAACCCGGAGGTCAAGTTCGCGATCGTCGACGATGCATCGCCCGACTCGGCTGGTCCGAACGTCCAGCAGATCACGTTCGCCGAGAACGAGGGCTCGTTCCTCGTCGGCGCGGCGGCGGCCCTCAAGTCGACGTCCAACGTCATCGGCTTCGTCGGTGGTGTGGAGACCGACCTCATCAAGAAGTTCGAGGCCGGCTACGTCATGGGCGCCAAGCAGGTCAAGCCCGACATCGACATCAAGATCCAGTACCTGACCCAGGTCCCCGACTTCTCCGGCTTCAACTCGGTCGACAAGGGCAAGGCGGCCGCCGACGGCATGTACCAGGCCGGCGCCGACGTCGTCTACCACGCGGCCGGCGGCTCGGGTGGGGGCGTGTTCCAGGCCGCGAAGGCCGCGAACAAGATGGCCATCGGCGTCGACTCCGACCAGGCCCTCACCGCTGACGCCGCGGTGCGCGACGTCATCATCACCTCGATGATCAAGAAGGTCGACGTCGGCGTCTTCGAGTTCATCAAGTCGGTCAGCGACGACACGTTTACGGCCGGCAACAAGGTGTTCGACCTGAAGGCCGGTGGCGTGGACTACTCCACGACGGGCGGCAAGATCGACGACATCAAGGGCCAGCTCGACGAGTTCAAGCAGAAGATCATCTCCGGCGAGATCAAGGTCCCCACGGCTCCCTGAGCCTCGAGACCCCATCCGGTCAGCCGTGGACGGCCCGGACGACGCGCCCGCGTTGTCCGGGCCGTTTACCGCCCAGCCGCCTGTCGACTGTGTACGTTCGGCGTGGTGGTTCATTTTCGGTCGCCGCCCGCGCCGTCGGGCCCTGATGAGGAGCGTGCGTCATCGTCCCCAATGACACAACCGCCAGCGTCCCGTCGCACCGGGGGTCGATGCCTGCGCCCACTGTGGAGCCGGCCGGGGCGCGTGGGGAGCCGGTGGTCGAGCTGCACGGGATCACCAAGCGGTTCCCCGGTGTCGTCGCCAACAAGGACATCGAGCTGACGGTGCATCGTGGGACGGTGCACGCCATCGTCGGCGAGAACGGCGCGGGCAAGTCGACGCTGATGAAGATCCTCTACGGGGTCCAGCAGCCCGACGAGGGGACGATCTCCGTCGAGGGGACCGTGCGAGCGCTGAAGTCACCCGCGGACGCGATCGACGCCGGGATCGGGATGGTGTTCCAGCACTTCCAGCTCGCCGACTACTTCACCGTCCTCGAGAACGTCGTCCTCGGGGCTGAGCGGCTCCACGGCATCGGCGACGCGGCCCGCGCGAAGGTCAGGGAGATCTCCGACGCCTATGGCCTGGGCATCGACCCGGACGTCCTCGTCGAGGACCTCGGCGTCGGAGCGCAGCAGCGCGTCGAGATCCTCAAGGTTCTCTATCGAGGCGCCCGGATCATCATCCTCGACGAGCCGACCGCCGTCCTCGTGCCCCAGGAGGTCGAGGAGCTCTTCGACAACCTCCGGGAGCTGAAGGCGGAGGGCCTGACCGTCATCTTCATCTCGCACAAGCTCGACGAGGTGCTCAGCGTCGCCGACGCGATCACCGTCATCCGGAGGGGAACGACGGTGGCCGAGGTCCTGCCCCAGGACGTCACCGCTCGCGACCTCGCTGAGCTCATGGTCGGCTCAGAGCTGCCGTCGCCGAGTACCGAGGAGTCGACCGTCACCGAGACGCCCCTGCTCGTCATCGAGGACACCTCCCTCGACAACCCCCTCGGCGGGCGTCCCCTGCTCAGCGAGATCGAGCTGACCATCCGCGCGGGCGAGATCGTCGGAATCGCCGGCGTGGAGGGCAACGGCCAGGACGAGCTGGTCGAGGTGATCATGGGAATCCGCGAGCCCTCATCGGGCCGCATCCTGCTCGGCGAGGTGGACACCTCCACCTGGGAGACCCGGGAGCTCCGGGAGGCCGGCGTCGGCTACATCCCCGCGGACCGGCACCGGCATGGGCTGCTGCTCGAGGCACCCCTGTGGGAGAACGTCATCCTGGGTCACCAGACCGAGCCGATCTACGCCTCCGGGCCGGGGGGCTCGCTGGTCAACGCGGGTGCCGCACGGAAGGAGACCGAAGAGGTCGTCAAGCAGTACGACGTCCGGACGCCATCGATCCACGTGACTGCCGGCTCGCTGTCAGGCGGCAACCAGCAGAAGCTGATCATCGGCCGTGAGATGCGTCGCGAGCCCAAGGTGATGGTGGCCGCACACCCCACGCGCGGCGTCGACGTGGGCGCCCAGGCGGCGATCTGGGACCAGCTCAAGCGGGCGAGGCGCAACGGCCTTGCCGTCCTGCTCATCTCCGCCGACCTCGACGAGCTGATCGGCCTGTCCGACACCATCAGGGTCATCCTGCGAGGACGCCTGTCCGGGCCCTTCGATCCCGACACCGTGACGAAGGAAGAGCTCGGCGGGGCGATGACCGGGGCAACGGCGACGGACGGAGCAGCCTGATGAGCGACCGATTCGACCTGCGCCGGATCCTGATGAGCCTCGCCGCCCCGGCGCTGGCCATCGTCGTGGCCGTCATTGTCACGTCGGCCATCCTCGTCGCGGCCGGTGACCCCGTGGGCGAGGTCTGGAGCACCATCCTGTCGGTGCCGCGGCCACGGGTCGTGGTGGCGATCATCAACGCCTCGATCGTCTACTACATCTCGGCCATTGCCGTGGCGATCGGCTTCCGGATGAACCTGTTCAACATCGGCGTCGACGGGCAGTACCGGATCGCGGCGTTCGCCGCGGCGGTCGTGGTCGGCGAAGCCTGGCTGCCCGGGCCGCTCAACATTCTGCTCGGCCTCGTCGTGGCCATGCTCGCGGGCGGGATCTGGGCCGGGATCGCGGGTCTGCTCAAGGTCTATCGAGGAGTCTCCGAGGTCATCTCGACCATCATGCTCAACGCGATCGCGACGATCCTCGTCGCCTTCCTGCTCCGGAAGGTCGCCTTCCGGACCGAGGGATCCAACGTCGTCAGCACGAGGCCGCTGACCGAGGAGTCCCGGGTCCCCGGCATCCAGCTCATCCCAGGGGTGTCGCGCGAGGTGTACGGCTTCCTCTTCCTGGCCGTCATCGTCGGTTTCCTCTACTGGTTCATCCTCGAGAAGACCCGGTTCGGCTTCGACCTGCGGGCGACCGGCCGGTCGGAGACCGCGGCAGTAGCGAGCGGAGTCAAGGTCAAGCGCATGGTGATGACGTCCATGGTGCTCTCGGGTGTCGTCGCGGGGCTCGTCGGCATGCCGCTGCTCTTCGGCCAGGACTACTCCTACGGCTCCACGTTCCAGCCCGGTCTCGGCTTCGCGGGCATCGCCATCGCCCTGCTCGGTCGCAACAACGCCATCGGGATCGTCTTCGCCGCGCTTCTCTGGGGCTTCCTCGAGCAACAGTCCAACGCACTGCAGATCACCGCGGGGGTGAGCGACCGACTCGTGCTCATCATCCAGGGCGTCATCGTCCTGTCGGTCGTCATCGCCTACGAGGTGATCCGCCGGGCCAACGTTCGCTTCGAGCAGCGCAAGGTCGCGCAGGCGCTGGCCGAGCAAGGATCCATGACGAAGGAAGGGGCGCCGGCATGAGCCAGCTGACGACGCAGACCACGCCCGAATCGCCCGCCGGCGGTGCGCCGCGTCGGGGACTGTCCAACCTCGTCGGGTGGCGTCGCGTCCTCGTCCTCGCCGCCGTCGGCCTGGTCGTGGTCTCCCTGACCCGGGTCATCACGGGTGCGGACGACATGAGCTCGTCCGGCGCGCTCATCGCCGCCCTGGCCCTCGCAGCACCCATCGCCCTCGCTGGACTCGGCGGCCTCTGGTCCGAGCGTGCGGGCGTGGTCAACATCGGCCTCGAGGGCATGATGATCATGGGCACCTGGGGCGCAGCCTTCTTCGCGGTGCACTACGGCGCCTGGGCAGGCGTGCTGGGCGCCATCATGATGGGCGTCATCGGCGGGGCCATCCACGCCCTGGCAACGGTCATCTTCGGTGTCGACCACATCGTCTCCGGTGTGGCGCTCAACCTGCTCGGTGCTGGTGCGGCGGCCTACCTCGCCACGCGCACCTTCACGGAGACCGGTGGCACCCAGTCGCCGAGCCTGCCCGAGCTGCCGCGCCTGACCATCACGCCCCTCTCCGACGCCCTCGCGGACGTCGAGCAGGGTGGGGTCTTCATCCTCGCCGACGTCGCCAGCGTGCTGCGCGCCCTCGTCACCAACCTGTCCGTCCTGACGGTCATCGTCGTGCTGCTCCTCGTGGCCACCTGGTGGATCCTCTGGCGCACCGCATTCGGCCTGCGGCTGCGGTCCTGCGGGGAGTCACCGGTGGCCGCGGAGACGCTCGGCGTCAACGTGATCAGGTACAAGTTCATGGCGGTCCTCGTCTCCGGCGGGCTCGCCGGTCTGGGCGGGGGCTTCCTCGCCATGGTCGCGTCGAACCTCTACCGCGAGGGCCAGACCGGAGGCCGCGGCTACATCGGCCTCGCGGCCATGATCTTCGGCAACTGGCGCCCCGGAGGCCTCGCGGCCGGGGCCGGCCTGTTCGGCTACGCCGACACGGTGAACCTGCGTGGCGGTGGCAACATCGTGCGTGCCTACCTGCTGCCCTTCGGGGTGTTCCTCCTCCTGTGGGGCCTGTGGGCACTCTGGCGTCGCCGCAACGGACAGCGCGTGGTCGGAGTGGTCAGTGCGGTCACGGCGGTCGTCGTCCTCGTCTGGTTCATGGTCAGCTCGACCTTCCCCCGCGAGCTGACCGGCATGACGCCGTACCTCGCGACGCTCATCGTGCTGGCTTTCGCGTCACAACGACTACGGATGCCCAAGGCCGACGGCCTCGTCTATCGCAAGGGGGAGGCCTCGTGACGGAGGCTGGGCCGGGACCGAGCCCAGCGGCATACGACATCGACTGGGAGATTCTCCGCCGCCGTGCGGTGGAGCTCATGGAGCGGGCATACGCCCCCTACTCGGGCTTCCCGGTCGGCGTCGCGGGGCTCGTCGACGACGGGCGGGTCGTGGCCGGCTGCAACGTCGAGAACGCCTCCTACGGCGTTGGCCTCTGCGCCGAGTGCGGCATGGTGTCCGAGCTCCACGCGACCGGCGGCGGGCGCCTCGTCGCGGTCCACTGCGTCGGCCGCGACGGCACCGCCCTCATGCCCTGCGGTCGGTGTCGGCAGTTGCTGTGGGAGAACGGCGGGCCCGAGTGCCTCCTGATGACCCCCGAGGGCGTCCTGCCCATGACCCAGGTGCTCCCCCAGGCGTTCGGCCGAGAAGACCTGGACGCACTGGCGCGATAGGCGGCCGTATGCCGCTGGGCTGGGACATGATGGCACCGTGACCGAAGCCTTCGACGCCGTGGACATCATTGCTGCCAAGCGAGACCGCAACCAGCTGACTGACGAGCAGGTCGACTGGGTGATCGACGCCTACACGCGCGGTGTCGTGGCCGAGGAGCAGATGTCGGCGCTGGCCATGGCGATCTACCTCAACGGCATGAGCGCCGAGGAGATCGCCCGCTGGACCGACGCGATGATCAGGTCGGGCGAGCGGCTGGACTTCTCGGGGCTCTCCCGGCCCACCAGCGACAAGCACTCGACCGGTGGCGTCGGCGACAAGATCACGCTGCCGCTCGCACCGCTCGTCGCTGCATGCGGCGTCGCGGTGCCTCAGCTCTCCGGACGCGGGCTCGGCCACACCGGCGGCACCCTCGACAAGCTCGAGTCGATCCCGGGCTGGCGCGCCTCGCTGGGCAGCGACGAGATGATGCGCCAGCTCGAGGACGTCGGCGCCGTGATCTGCGCCGCGGGGGCTGGCCTCGCCCCCGCCGACAAGAAGCTCTATGCCTTGAGGGACGTGACCGCCACGGTGTCGTGCGTGCCCCTCATCGCGTCGTCGATCATGAGCAAGAAGATCGCCGAGGGCACCGGGTCCCTCGTGCTCGACGTCAAGGTGGGCTCCGGGGCCTTCATGAAGGAGCTCGGCCAGGCGCGCGAGCTGGCGGAGACCATGGTCCGGCTGGGCACGGACGCTGGAGTCGAGACCGTGGCGCTGTTGACGAACATGGCGACTCCGCTCGGGCTGACGGCCGGCAACGCCCTGGAGGTCCGCGAGTCGGTGGAGGTGCTCGAGGGTGGGGGGCCGCAGGACGTGGTCGAGCTGACGTTGGCCCTCGCCCGCGAGATGGTTGCCGCCGCCGGGAGGGGCGACGTCGACCCTGCGGACGCACTCGAGGACGGACGCGCCATGGACGTGTGGCGCCGGATGATCCGGGCCCAGGGCGGTGACCCCGACGCGGCGCTGCCGACGGCCAAGGAGACCCACCACCTCCTCGCGCCGGCCGACGGCGTCCTGGTCGAGCTCGATGCCCTCGCGGTCGGCGTGGCGGCCTGGCGCCTCGGTGCCGGGCGGGCGCGCAAGGAGGACCCGGTGCAGGCCGCCGCAGGGGTCGAGATGCACTACAAGCCCGGCGCAGTCGTCAGGGGCGGGGAGCCGCTGCTGACCCTGCACACCGATGACCCGGGGCGGTTCGACCGGGCTCTGGAAGCGCTCGACGGCGGGTTCACCATCGCCCCTGAGGGCTCGCGGCCGGACCTGCCCCCGATCGTCATCGACCGGATCGCCTGATCCGCCGTCCAAGTCACCTCCCCGTAGCACCCCCGGGGACCGCGTTTGAGCAGGTCAGGGCATGTGTCCGGTCCGTCCGTTGCCGGTCTGGGGCCGGTCCGTGGCCGGTCTGGGACCGGTCCAAGACGGGATTAGGAGATCGGCGGCGGGCCGTGTAGTGTTCTCTCTGCCGCAAGGGAAACCAAGCGAGCGGGTCCGGCGCCTCCAAGAGGCGGTCACGGATTTGACTCCCAAGCAGACGAGCGGCAAACTTGAAGGGTTGCCCCGGAGGCTGGTCTGTTGGCTGGTTGATGGTGTGTGTCCGGTTCTTGAGAACTCAACAGCGTGTCAAATGATCGATGCCAATTACCTCGTTGTGGGGGTGTGGCTGGCTGCCTTGTTTTGGGGTGGTTGGTTGTGTCTCCACGCGTTTTTTTATCCTTTGGTTGATGTGAATTTCTAGCTTTTGGCTAGTTGTTCTTGCTCAGTCA
>NZ_DATEEY010000178.1:0-8832 GCF_035280925.1 Intrasporangium sp.
TGGGCCGGCGGCCGGTGGGCTGGTGGGCGAGCTGCGGAGTGTGCTGGGGGGACGGATCGTGCCGATTTCGGTGGCTGGGCTCGATGGCGACCTACGTACCGGGCCATGGGGAGGGGCTCGACCTTCCTGATCGACGTGTCGTTGCGGTCAGGGCTCCGTGGGATCCGCACGCGGATCTCCCCCGATGCACGGAGCCGGACCTGTGGAGGGACTGAGCGGAAGGTTACCCGTCCGAGACCATTCGTCCACCATCGAGGCTGCGGCAAACGCGATCTGCCATGTGAGGCAGGTCACATTTGCGCCCTCATCAGGCCAGTCATGCGTCCGGGCCTTCCAGGAGATCGGTGACGAGTGCGGCGATCGGGCTGCGCTCACTCCTCGTCAACGTGACGTGGGCGAAGAGCGGGTGTCCCTTGAGCTTCTCGATCACTGCGGCCACCCCGTCATGCCGACCGACGCGCAGGTTGTCCCGCTGGGCCACGTCATGCGTGAGCACGACCTTGGAGTTCTGGCCGATCCGTGAAAGGACCGTGAGCAGGACGTTCCGCTCGAGCGACTGCGCCTCGTCGACGATGACGAAGGCGTCATGCAGGCTTCGGCCGCGGATGTGGGTCAGCGGCAGCACCTCGAGCAGCCCGCGGTCCAGCACCTCGTCGACGACCTCCGGGGAGACCAGGGCGCTGAGCGTGTCGAAGACCGCCTGGCCCCACGGGTTCATCTTCTCCTGCTCGGTGCCGGGCAGGTAGCCGAGCTCCTGGCCGCCGACCGCGAAGAGCGGTCGGAAGACGAGGACCCTGCGTTGGACGCGCCGCTCCATGACGGACTCGAGCCCGGCACACAGGGCGAGTGCCGACTTGCCGGTCCCGGCGCGACCGCCGAGCGAGATGATGCCCACGTCAGGGTCGAGGAGCAGGTCGAGCGCGATCCGCTGCTCGGCGCTCCGACCGTGCAGCCCGAACGCGTCACGGTCCCCCTTCACGAGCCGGATCTGTTTGTCGGGCCCAACGCGCCCGAGGCCGCTCCCACGCGGCGAGAGCAGCACGAGGCCCGTGTGACAGGGCAGCTCCGCGGCGCCTGCGTGCTCGATGCGTCCGCGGTCGTAGAGCTGGTCGAGCTGCTCGACGGTGATCTCGAGCTCGTCCATGCCGGTCCACCCGGAGTCGACGCCCTGCTCGTGCCGGTACTCCTCGGCGTCGAGCCCGCAGGCCGAGGCCTTGACCCGCATCGGCAGGTCCTTGCTGACCACTGTCACGTCGCAGCCGTCGTTGGCCAGGTTCTTGGCCACCGCGAGGATCCGGGTGTCGTTGTCGGCGAGCCGGAAACCGGCCGGCAGCGCCATGGGGTCGGTGTGGTTGAGCTCGACCCGCAGCGTGCCCCCGTCGTCCCCGACCGGGACCGGCTTGTCGAGGCGTCCTTCGCTGATCCGCAGGTCGTCGAGGAGCCGCAGCGCCTGCCGCGCGAAGAAGCCGAGCTCCGGGTGGTGGCGCTTGGCCTCCAGCTCGGTGACGACGACGACGGGCAACACGACCTCGTGCTCGGCGAAGCGGAGCATGGCCCTCGGGTCCGACAGGAGGACGGAGGTGTCGAGGACGTACGTCTTGCGGTCCGGCACGCGCCTGCGAGTGGAGCGCCGGCGACCCGGCACTGCGTCGGACGAGGTCGTGGTGTCGTTGGAGACCTGGTGTCCCACCTGGGTCTTCGAGGCCATGTCCGCTCCTTGCCGGCGCGCTCGTCGCGCCTACTCGCTCGCGAGGTACCGGGTGGCCCTGCACCGGTGGGGCCGCACCCGGCCCTCCGTCCGAAGCGTCTGCCTCATCCGCGGGCCTCCTGGCAGCGGGGACGGGTGTCTCCGCTGCCTCGACGGTACGTCGCCGGGCCGGGTTCGCACATCATCTGGCCCCCGTGTCGCACAGCGTTCACCCACCCTTCAGCCGTATGCCGCTGAGCTGACCTCCCGACGCAGCGAGCCTCCCGCCCCCTCCCGCACGCCCCATCGAGTGCGCAGAACCCGCCGCTCCGGGCCCTCAGGCACCGTGTCGGCGGTGCCGTTCGGCGTAGGCCCGCAGGGCGCGGAGGAAGTCGACGTGGCGGAAGTCAGGCCAGTACGCCTCGCAGAAGTAGAACTCGGAGGTCGCGCTCTGCCAGAGCAGGAAGCCGCCCAGCCGCTGCTCCCCCGACGTGCGGATCACGAGGTCGGGATCCGGCTGCCCCTTCGTGTAGAGGTGCTCGGCGATGTCGTCGGCCGTGAGGGCTGCCGCGATCTCCTCGGTGGTCTCCCCCTTGGCTGCATGGTCGAGGAGCAGGTCCCGGACGGCGTCGGCGATCTCCCGCCGCCCCCCGTAGGCCACGGCGATGTTGACCGTCATGCCCGAGACGCCCTCTGTCATCGCGGCTGAGCGCTGCAGGCTCTCTGCGGTCTCCTGGGGCAGCAGGTCGGCCGCCCCGGCCAGCCGCAGTCGCCATCGACCGGTTGCGGCGAGGTCCGCGACGGCGTTCTCGATGATCTTGAGGAGCGGTCCGAGCTCCTCCTCGGCGCGCCGCAGGTTGTCCGTCGAGAGCAGCCACAGCGTGACGTACTCGACCCCCGCCTCCTCGCACCACTCGAGCAGGTCCTCGATCTTGTCCGCCCCGGCTTGGTGGCCGTGCGCGGTGCCGGCGCCCCGGGCCTTGGCCCACCGCCTGTTGCCGTCGAGCATGACGGCGACGTGTCGCGGCAAGGACTCGCGGGGCAGGTCCCGGAGCACGCGGCGCTCGTACGCGCCGTAGACCAGATCCCGCCAACCCACTGAGTCTCCCTCGCCTCGTCGTCGCGATGGGGCCCCGGCCGTGGGCCGCATCCCACGTTACTCCGCGCCGACGATGCCACCGCGGGGTGTCCCGGTGGGCCGGCCAGGGTGTTACGGGCGCGTAACCTACGGTCGCGTAGGTACACTGGTCGACATGGACGAGCAGCCGAACCGACCTGCAGGAGCCGTCTCCGACCTCGTCGCCGCCGTCAAGCCCCGGCTGCGGGGCTGGCTACACCTGGGCATGTTTCCCGTCGCCCTGGTCGGCGGTATCGTCCTCGTGCTCCTCTCGGATCCCGGCGCCGTCCGGACGGCGTGCGCCGTGTTCACCGTGAGCGCCACGCTCCTCTTCGGTGTGTCGGCCGTGTACCACCGCGGGTCCTGGGGGCCACGGATGGCGGCTCTGCTCAAGCGGTTCGACCACTCGAACATCTACCTCATCATCGCCGGCACGTACACGCCGTTCGCCGTGACGCTCCTGCCCGGCGACGAGGCCCGCCTGCTGCTGACCATCATCTGGCTCGCGGCCATCGCCGGGGTGGCCTTCCGGATCGCGTGGACGAGCGCACCGCGCTGGCTCTACACCGCGCTCTACATCGCCCTGGGATGGGCGGCGGTGTTCTACGTCGTGCCGTTCTGGAGGTCCGGTGGCCCGTTGGTGGGGTCGCTCATCGCCTTGGGCGGCCTGCTCTACACCGCCGGCGGCATCGTCTACGGCGCCAAGCGACCGAACCCGTCACCGCGCTGGTTCGGCTTCCACGAGGTGTTCCACGCGTTCACGCTCGGCGGGTTCACGGCCCACTTCAGCGCGGTGGCCCTGGCGATCGTGGCCGCCCCCTCGCTGGCCTGACCCCTTTCCCAACAGGCAACCCTCACCAGTCAACCCTCAACAGTCAGGAGTGGGTGTCGGCGCCGGCGGTGATCAGCCCCTCTCCGTGGTCTCCGGTCCCTGGTCAGTGTCGTCCGTGTCGCCCGTGTCGCCCGTGCCGTCCCTGTCGACGCCCGGCTCGGCCGTGGCACCGTCAGCGGCGCGCTCGGTCTCGACGCGCTCGTGCTCGCGGTAGGCCATGCGCCGCAACCGGGCGTTCATGTTACGCACGAGGAGCCAGAGCGCGATGGCGAGCACGAAGAGGGCCAGGAACCCCCACACGCCCGGTCCGATCGACAGGGTGCTGCCGTCGCTCATCAGTCCTCGCCTCCTTCCGCCGGCTCGTTGGGGTGCTCGACCCGCTCAGCCGGGTCGAACCGCTCCTCGTCGTCCGGGGTGAGCCGCCCGTCGTAGGCGAGCTCCAGCTGCCCGCGCTTGGCCAGCGCATCCGCCTCCGCAGCCGAGCCGAGCCCGTCGAACAGCTCCTGCTCGGGCAGCTCGACCGGCACGTAGGAGATGGCGAGCTCGAACTCCTCCACGGGCCACACGCGCTGCTGGAGCTCGCGCGGCACCTGGAACCAGAAGCCGTCCGGGTCGACCTGCGTCGCGTGGGCCAGCAGCGCCCGGTCGCGGGTCTCGAAGAAGTCGCCGCACTGCACCCGGGTCGTGACGCCGCCGGCGCGCCGTGGCTGCCAGTTGCCCAGCCACTCGGCGTAGGGGCTCTCCAGGCCCTCGGCCACCAGCGCCTCGTGGATCGTGGTGAGGCGCTCCTTCGTCCACCCGCCGTTGTAGTAGATCTTGAGCGGCTGCCACGGCTCGCCGGCATGCGGGTAGCGGTCCGGGTCACCGGCCGCCTCGAAGGCGGACATGGCCACGGTGTGGTTCATGATGTGGTCCGGGTGCGGGTAGCCGCCCTTCTCGTCATACGTCGTCATGACGTGCGGCCGCCAGTCGCGGATGACGCGCACGAGGGCCTCCGTCGTGACGTCGAGGTCCTCGAGTGCGAAGCAGCCGTCGGGCAGCGGCGGGAGGGGGTCCCCCTCGGGCAGTCCGGAGTCGACGAAACCGAGCCACGTGTGCTCGCAGCCGAGCACCTCCTGCGCGGCCTTCATCTCGTCGCGGCGCACCTGCGCGATGTCACGCAGGATCTGCGGGTCGTTCTTCAGCTTCTCGTTGAGGATGTCGCCTCGCTCACCGCCGGTACACGACACGACCATGACGGACGCGCCTGCGGCGATGTACTTCGCCGTTGTCGCGGCGCCCTTGCTCGACTCGTCATCCGGGTGCGCGTGCACCGCCATCAGCCGCAGGCCCTCGAACACCGTGTTCCCTGGCTCCCTGTTCGTCATGGATCTGGCTCGTCGTATCGTTCTGACCGTCTCGTGGACGGTCCCCCGGCCCACCCGTCGACCGACGGGGCCGGAGTCACCGCGCCATCCTCTCATCAGGCCAGGACCTCACATGCCGCTCCCCCGCACCGCCCCCGGAACCCTCAAGTGGTGGGTCATCGGCAGCATCGGGGTCGCCCTCGGCGTCGCGCTGGCGATCTGGTTCGGCCTGTCCGCGACGCTGGGCCTGCCCTCGTGGCAGACGATGGGCTACCAGGTCGTCGACGACGGGAGCGTGTGGGTCGACTTCGAGGTGCACAGCCCCGACGGGAAGGACCTCATCTGCACCGTCCACGCCCTGGCCGGAGACTTCTCGGTGGTCGGGACGACCGACGTCCCGGTGGAGCTGGCTGGAGTGGGCACGGCCCGCACGTCGGTGACGTTGCGCACGACGAGTCGAGCGGTGACGGGGGACGTCAAGACCTGTGTCGTGGCGCCCTGAGTGCGCCTTTGACGTGGATTTTGCTATCCTAGGTCTTTCACCCCGGGTCGCGACCGCTCACCTTTCATGCTGGTGCAGCACGGTCCGACCCACTTTATTGGTGTGTTGAACGAGCAGGCGCCCACGCGAGCACCGCGTGGGCGCTGGTACATCGAGGAGTTGTGACCGTGACCGAGACTGCCGCTGGCTTCCTCACGAAGGAGGCCTATGACCGCCTCAAGGCTGAGCTGGACCAGCTGACGGGGGAAGGTCGCCTGGACATCGCCCGCAAGATCGAAGAGGCCCGCGAGGAGGGCGACCTCAAGGAGAACGGCGGCTACCACGCCGCCCGCGAGGAGCAGGGCAAGATGGAGGCCCGCATCCGCCAGCTCCAGGAGCTCCTGCACAACGCGGTGGTGGGCGAGACCCCGCCCGATGACGGTGTCGTCGAGCCGGGCATGATCGTGACGGTGGAGATCTTCGGCGACAACGAGACCTTCGTCCTCGGCAACCGCGAGATCGCGGACGGCGACCTCCAGGTCTTCTCCGAGAAGTCCCCGATGGGCGCCGCGGTCAACGGCAAGGCCGTCGGCGACATGACGAGCTACGAGGCTCCGAACGGCAAGACGATCGAGGTCAAGATCCTCGACGCCAAGCCCTACACCAGCTGAGTCGCCGCCGAAAGTGCAGTTCCCCTGAACCCACGCGGGCGGGGACTGCACTTTCGTCATGTATGCCGCTGTGCTCGTTCCCGAGGCCGCTGCCCGCCCAGCCCTCCGTCCCGCCATCTCGGGACCGCGGCCCGCGCGTGGCGAGCTGGAGCCACAGATCTCCGCCACTTGGGGACCGGGGCCCGCAGCTGGTGAGCCGGAGCCCTGATCTGCCGCCATCTGCGGACCGGAATCCCGACATGGCGGCAGGTCAGGCGAGCTGCGAGGCGACCGATCGGGCCGAGGCGGGGTCGTGGGCGTCCAGCAGGCCGACGGCATAGAGCAGGTAGGCCGCGTCGACCGTCGCCGTCGCCGAGCGCGGCACCTTCCAGCCACCGGCATGGTCGGCCAGCACGGCGTCGAGCACGTGCGCCCGACCGGCCTCGTCCGTGTGCCGCAGCACGCCACCGGACCCGACCAGGGTCGTCACGTTCGCGAGCGGACGGGGCGACTCCGTCGGCTGCCCCGGTCGGGAGTGCCGCCGCACGGCAACCAGCGCCGCCAGCCGGGCCAGCTCGAGGTCGAGGCGGCGCTCGACGTCGTCCGCTGGGAGTGAGCCCGGGCGCGCTTGGACGTGGGCGGCATACGACCGCAATGCCTCGGGATCACCCACGGACCCGAGCAGGCCCTCGGACTCGGCTGCTTCCACGACGTGTACGGCGTTCCACCGCATCCCGAGGTCGCCCTCCACCGTGCGCGCGTGCCACAGCGGCGCCACCACGTCCTTGCGCAGGCTGGCGTCCTCCCCCTCGGGGGTGATGACCGAGTAGACGTCGGTCGTCGCACCACCGATGTCGACGACCATGACGTCCCCGCCGCCACGCACGTCAGCGACGACCTCGACGCCCCGCAGCACGGCGTCGGGCGTCGCGGCCTCGACCATCTGCCCGAACGCCGCGTCCCGCGACAGGCCCTTCCCACCGATGACATGGCGGAGGAACGCCTCGCGGATCGCTGCCCGGGCGGACTCGGGCGCAATGACGCCGATCTGCGGCAGCACGTTGTCGGCGTGGATCGCCGGCCGCCCGGCTGCCTCGAGCAGCGCGGTCGCCTCGGACCGCGCGTCGATGTTGCCGGCCAGCACGATCGGGACGGCGTGAGGGCCGTGTCCGCCGATGGCGCCCTTGGCCAGGCGGGCAGCGTTGTGCAGCAGGACATCCGCGTTGCCGCCGTCCGTGCCGCCGACGAGGAGGAGGATGTCTGGACGAGCATGCCGGATGCCGCTCACCTCCCTCGTGGTCAGTGCCCCGTCGGCGACGTGGACCACTTTCGCTCCCGCGGACAGGCCGACGCGGTGGCCTGCCTCGGCGGTGACGGTGCGCTCGTAGCCGACGACGGCGAGGCGCAGGCCGCCGCCCGCGCTGGAACACGCGTGGACATGTGCGCCGTGAGGCACCCCGAGGCGGTCGCGCAGGACGCGGTAGCCGTCGAGGATGTCTCCACTCCCGCGCCCCTGAGTGCCTGTCGTTGGCGTCGAGGCGGTGCCGAGGACCGTCCCGTCGTCGGCGACGAGCGCAGCCTTGGTGAAGGTCGAGCCGAAGTCGACCGTGAGGATCGTCATGGCAGTGGCGCCGCGGATCAGCCGTGGATGTCGAGGGCCTCTTCCAGGTCGGCGATGAGATCGCCGACGTCCTCGATGCCGACGGACAGGCGGATGAGGTCGGCCGGGACCTCGAGTTCAGTACCCGCGACCGAGGCGTGGGTCATCCGGGCAGGGTGCTCGATCAGCGACTCGACCCCACCGAGCGACTCGCCCAGGGTCCACAGCTGGACGGCCGCGCACGCCTTGACCGCGGCGTCCTCGCCCTTGCGCATCCGGAACGAGACCATCCCGCCGAAGCGCTTCATCTGCCGGGCCGCCACGTCGTGGTTGTGGTGGGACTCGAGTCCCGGATAGAAGACCTGGGACACGCCGTCGTGCCCGGTCAGGAAGTCGACGACCTGCTCCGCGTTGTCGCAGTGCCGCTCCATGCGGACCGCCAGGGTCTTGAGCCCTCGCAGCGTCAACCATGAGTCGAAGGGCCCCGCGACGCCACCGATCGAGTTCTGGTGGAAGGCGATTCGCTCCGCTGCGTCCTCCATGCCCGCGACGGCGATCTCACCGGCCGTGACGACCGCACCGCCGACGACGTCGCTGTGGCCGCCGGAGTACTTCGTCGTCGAGTGCGTGACGATGTCGGCGCCCAGGGCAATGGGGTTCTGCAGGTAGGCGGTGGCGAACGTGTTGTCGACGACGAGGACGGCTCCGGCCTCGTGGGCCACCGCGCCGATGGCCTCGATGTCGGCCACGCCGAGCAAGGGGTTGGTCGGTGTCTCCACCCAGACCATCTTCGTGCGGCCGGGCTGGATGGCGGCACGGACGGCGTCGACGTCGCTGATCCGCGCGATCGAGTGCTCGATGCCGCCCGGCCGCGCGACCCTGTTGATGTAGCGGTACGTGCCGCCATAGGCGTCACTCGGCACGACAACGTGGTCGCCGGGCCCGAGCAGAGACCGGATGACGCAGTCCTGGCCGGCGAGGCCGGATGCGAAGGCGAAGCCGCGGCTGCCGCCCTCGAGTGCCGCGATGCACTCCTCGAGCGCCGTGCGGGTCGGGTTGGCCGATCGGCTGTACTCGTAGCCCCCCCGGAACCCACCGATACCGTCCTGCTTGAACGTC
>NZ_DATEEY010000179.1:0-35202 GCF_035280925.1 Intrasporangium sp.
GACCCCCTCCTGATCGAGTGAACAAGATTCGGGCCGGAAGCTGCTCACTCGATTGCTGCAGAGCCCCGAAGCTGCTCACTCGATTGCTGCGAGGCCCCGAAGCTGTTCACTCGATTGCTGCGAGGCCCCGAAGCTGTTCACTCGATTGAGCCAGGGGCCGGAATGCCGTCAGTAGCGGCGCCACCAGAGGTTGACGGCGTAGTCCACTCCGGTGGCGTCCGGGTGCTCCGCCAGGATGAGGTCGGCGTGGTCGGGTGCGAACTCGATGCGGACCACCGCCTCGAAGTCCTCGCGCGAGTCGAACTCCCAACGGATGTCGAGGCGCTCGCGTGACCAGCCCTGGCGTTGCCAGAACCGCTCCACCGCCCGCGGGTCGTAGGAGGGCAGGGCCCTGCGGAACCAGGCCCCGAACGTCGAGCGCGTCGCGTCGTTGTCGATGACGAAGGCCACGCCTCCCGCCCGCATGATGCGGTCGAGCTCCACCAGCCCCGGCTCGCATCCCGGCCCGAAGAAGTAGGCCCATCGCGCGTGGGCCACGTCAAAGGACCCATCCGCAACCCCGATCGAGGCCGCACCCTCCTCGCGGACCGAGCACAGCGGCATACCGGAAACACGTTGTGCGGCAAGCGTAGCCAGCGGCGGGTGAGGCTCCACGCCGACGACTGAACGTGCCGTCCGGGCGAACATCGGCAGGTGGTATCCCGTCCCACAGCCGATGTCGACGACATCCCTTCCCGCCCAGTCCTCGATCTCGCGCATCGCCGACTCGATGACACCGGCTCGGTCGACGCCCTGGTTCTCGATCTCGTAGACGTCCGGCGTGTCCCAGATGTTGGGGGAGGCGATGATGTCGCTCACGCGGTGGACCGCCCGGACCTGGGTGTTGCCGCGATGGTCGCCGGGTGGACGATGAGCGGCAGGAGCTTGTGGGCGCCGCGCGCCCGGACCGCCCGCACCTGGGCCAGGTGCGCCTCCGCGCGAATCGCCAGCTCCTCGTAGCCTGCCCGGCCCATCAGCTCGATGAGCTCCGGCGCCAGGGAACGGTAGACCGGCTCGCGGCCGACGTGCGCCTCGGAGTTGCCGGAGCAGTACCAGTCGAGGTCGTGGCCCCCGGGACCCCAGCCGCGCCGGTCGTACTCGGTGATCGTCACCTCGAGGTAGCTGGTGTCGTCGGGCAGCTCGACGGTTCGATAGCTGCGCCTGATCGGCAGCTGCCAGCACACGTCTGGCTTCGCGGTGTGAGGCTGCGCGCCGGTCAGCAGCGCGTGCTGATGGAGGGCGCAACCGGCTCCGGCCGGGAAGCCGGGCCGGTTGAGGAAGATGCAGGCGCCGTCGACGACCTTCGTCTTGCGTGCCCCGTCCTCCTTGTCGGTCCAGTCCCTCCGACGACCGGTCGCGGCGCCGACGTCCCGGTACTGCCATTCGTCCTCACCGAGCTCGTCGACGACGGCAGCGACCCGGTCGAGGTCGTCGTCGTCGGTGAAGTGCGCACCCAGGGTGCAGCAGCCGTCGTCCGGACGGTCGGCGTAGATCCCGTGGCAGCCGGCTCCGAAGATGCACGTCCAGCTGCTCGTCAGCCAGGTGAGGTCGCACCGGAACCGCTGCCCGGCGTCGTCAGGGTCGGTGAACTCGACCCACACACGCGGGAGATCGAGGGGTGCTTCGGCCACCGCCACACTTTACGTCGTCCGGCCCGTAGATTCTGGTCATGACCCAGGGCGCCGCGCGTCACGCAGTTCTCGTCCGTGACCTCACCGTCGTTCGTGGCGAGCGTCGGGTGCTGCCGGCCGTGTCCCTCGAGATCCCCGCTCGTCAGGTGGTCGGCCTGCTCGGGCCATCCGGCTCCGGCAAGTCGACCCTGATGCGCGCCATCGTCGGCGTCCAGGTCATCGAGTCCGGCACCGTGACGGTCCTCGGCCACGAGGGGGGTACCCGGGCCCTGCGCGACCAGGTCGGCTACGTGGCGCAGTCGCCCAGTGTGTACTCGGACCTCACGGTCCGGGAGAACATCGCCTACTTCGGTCGGGCGGTGGGCCTCACGGGCCGAGACCTGCGCGAGGCGGTCGACCGCACCCTGGCCGAGGTCGACCTCGAGGACCACGCCGGCGTCCTCGTCCGCAACCTCTCGGGAGGCCAGGAGTCCCGGGTCTCGCTGGCCTGCGCCCTCGTCGGCCGCCCGAGCCTGCTCGTGCTCGACGAACCGACCGTGGGCCTCGACCCCATCCTGCGCCGCGACCTGTGGAACCACTTCCATGACCTCGTCGCGCAGGGCTGCTCGCTCATCGTGTCGAGCCACGTGATGGATGAGGCGACCCGCTGCGACCGGCTCGTCCTCCTGCGCGACGGCCGGGTCCTGGCCGACCTCACGCCGGACGAGCTGCTCGAGCACACCGGGGAGACCGATGCGGACGCCGCCTTCCTCGCCCTCGTCGAGGCATCGTCCGACGGAGAGCTGGGCCGATGAACCCCGGGCTGACCATCGCCACGACCGGCCGGGTGCTGCGGCAGATCCGCACGGACCACCGCACGATCGCGCTGATCATGGTGGTGCCCATGGTCGCGATCGGGCTGCTCGCCTGGATCTACAGCAACACGCCGGTCTTCGACCACATCGGCCCTGCGCTCCTTGGCGTCTTCCCGCTGATCGTCATGTTCGTCGTGACGTCGGTGGCCACGCTGCGGGAGCGCCAGTCGGGGACCCTGGAACGGCTCCTCACGAGCCTCATGGGCAGGGCCGACTTCATGCTGGGCTACGCCGGGGCCTTCGGCGCGCTGGCCATCGTCCAGGCACTCCTCGCGACGTCCTTCGCGATCTGGGTGTGCGACCTCGACGTCGTCGGTCCGCTGTGGATGCTCGTGCTCGTCGCCGTCCTGGTCGCGGTCCTCGGAACGTCCCTCGGGCTGCTCGCAAGCGCGTTCGCCCGGACCGAGTTCCAGGCGGTGCAGTTCATGCCGGCCTTCATCACCCCGCAGTTCCTGCTCTGTGGCCTGCTCGTCGACCGCGACCGGCTCCCGGCCTTCCTCAGCGCGGTTTCCGACCTGCTGCCCCTGTCCTACGCCGTCGACGCGATGAAGGAGATCACCGCGCACGCCGAGGTGACGAGTGCCGGCGCCTGGTCGATCGTGATCGTCATGGGCTTCATCGTCCTCGCGCTCGCCCTGGCCTCCCTCACGCTCAGCCGGCGCACTCCCTGACGGGTAGACCGGCCGATCACCACCCGTTCAGGGGATGTTCACCGAGTCCCGCTAGGGTCGGAGGATGCGGCTGGGCGTCATCGACATCGGCTCCAACACCGTCCACCTGCTCGTCGTGGACGCCCACGCCGGCGCCCACCCCCTGCCCGCGTTCTCCCACAAGATCGACCTGCGACTCTCGGAGCACCTCCTGCCTGACGGTCTCGTCAGCGAGGACCTGACGGTGCGGCTCGTCGAGTTCGTCCGAGAGTGCCTCGAGATCGCCGAGGACCAGGGCGTCGAGGAGCTTCTCGCCTTCGCGACGTCTGCGATGCGCGAGGCGCCGAACGGCGACACGATCATCGCGCGCGTCCGGGAGCAGACGGGCGTCACGCTCGAGGTCCTGAGCGGCGTCGACGAGTCCCGGGTGACGTTCCTGGCCGCCCGCCGGTGGTTCGGCTGGTCGAGTGGCCGGCTGCTCGTCATGGACATCGGCGGCGGCTCACTGGAGCTCGCCTCGGGGATCGACGAGGACCCGGATGTGGCCATCAGCCTGCCGCTCGGCGCGGGCCGCCTCACGCGGGAACGACTTCCCGGCAACCCTCCGACCGCGGAGGAGTCGCGCGCCGTCCGCTCGTACATCCGTGCCACGGTCGCTCGACAGGTCCGGCCGCTGCTCAAGGCCCCGACACCGGACCGCGTGGTCGGCACGTCCAAGACGATGCGTGCTCTGGCGCGGATCGCGGGGGCCGCCCCACGCGACAGCGGCCCCTTCGTCCCGCGCGAGCTGCTTCGGGCAGATCTCGGGACGATCGTCGACAAGCTCAAGGGGCTCGACGCGGCCGCTCGGGTGTCGCTGCCAGGGGTGTCCGAGGCCCGCGCCCACCAGATGCTCGCCGGGGCACTCGTCGCCGAGGCGGCGATGGACCTGCTCAATGTCGACCGGCTCGACATCTGCCCGTGGGCGCTCCGGGAAGGCTTGATCCTCAGGCGGCTCGACCTCCTCGATCCTGACGCAGCGCGGAGCAGGCCCACCTAGGACTGGCGGGGACTCGTCCGGGGCCTCGCCCGGGCCTCGCCCGGGGTCCGTCCGGCGTCCGTTGGGGCCGTGCCCCAGAATGAACCCCATGACGATCCGCATCGGGCTTTCCACGGCTGCGATGTACCCGGACAACGCGGCCACCGCCTTCGCGACGGCCGCGCGGCTCGGTTACGACGCCGTCGAGGTCATGGTGTGGACCGACCCGGTCACGCAGGAGCCCGGCGCCCTGCGCGCGCTGGCCGAGCACCACGGGCTGCCGATCGCGTCCGTGCACGCGCCGACGCTGCTCCTCACCCAGCGCGTGTGGGGCACCGATCCGTGGGACAAGGTCGACCGTTCCATCGAGCTGGCGCTGGAGGTCGGCGCGCCCACCGTCGTCCTGCACCCGCCGTTCCGATGGCAGCGGGACTACGCCGCCTCCTTCGTCGATGGCGTGGCCCTGCGTGAGCACGACACCGGGATCCGGCTCGCCGTGGAGAACATGTTCCCGTGGCGCACGGCCCGGCGCGAGATGCTCGCCTACCTCCCACACTGGGACCCGGTGGACCAGCCCTACGACCACGTCACCATGGACCTGTCCCACACGGCGACGGCCGGCTCGGATGCCCTGCACATGGTGCGTGAGCTCGGATCGCGCCTCGCACACCTCCACCTCGCCGACGGGCTCGGGTCGTTCAAGGACGAGCACCTCGTCCCCGGCCGCGGGTCGCAGCCGTGCAGCGAGGTGCTCGAGCACCTCGTCGGCTCCGGCTGGTCGGGCGACGTCATCATCGAGGTGGCGACCCGCAAGATGGCCCCGGACCAGCGTGAGACCGCGCTCATCGAGGCCCTCGCCTTCACGCAGTTCGCGATCATGCCGACGCGTGGGGCCAGCCGCATCTGAGCCGGACCAGTGCGCAGATCAAGCGCGGAACCCGCGCGGCCGCACCGTCAGCGTGTCGATGGACGCCTCTGGACCGGCGTTCAGTGCGAGCCGCACTGCGCTGATGACTGACTCGACGCGCAGGTACTCCTCCGCTCGGTACAGCGTCCTCTCGTAGTCGATCATCTCGTGCTGCATGTCGGTGTCGACACGCCCGGGATGGATGGACGTCACCCGCACCCCATTGGCTCGCTCCTCGTCGCGCAGTGCATCGGTGAAGGCCCGGAGGGCGAACTTCGAGGCGCTGTACGGGCCCATGGTGGCAGTGGCACTGAGCCCCGCCCCCGAGTTGAGCGCCACGACCAGGCCATGGGCGGTGCGGAGCGCCGGGAGGAGAGCGCGCGTGATGCCTGCAACCGCAACGAGGTTCACTCGCATCGAGAGCTCCCAGTCCGCCATCGGCACGTCCGCGACGCTGCCCCGCCGGAGGACGCCGGCGGAGTGCACGAGGACGTCGACCCGCGGAAGCCGCGGCACGAGGTCGGCGAGCGCCCGCTCGAGGGACCCGCCTGGTCCACAGTCGGCGAGCTCAGCGACGAACCCCTCGGCGGAGGGCAGCTCCGTGACCACGGCCTTCACGGACTCGGTTGTCCGGCCGCCGACGACGACGTGATGGGTGCCGGCGAGGTCCTCGGCCACAGCACGCCCGATGCCGCGGGTGGCGCCGGTCACAACAGCGACGGGGCGTTCCGGCGTGCTCATGCGCCTCAGGCTACGACCCAGTCGGATACCGTATGCCGCTGGGCTCGCTCGCAGCCCATCCGCGCCCTTCGGCGCGGCTGTGGCTCAAGCGAGTCCGAGCCCTGCCGCCTCCTCCCAGAGCTCTTCGCGAACGCGTGGGTGCGCGCACTCGTCGATCAGGTCGCGGCACTGCTCCCGCTCATCTCGTCCCCACAGCTGGGCTACTCCGTTCTCGGTCACGATGGCGCTCTGCTGGAAGCTCGTGACCGGCTCGTCGACGAGCGGCACGATCGTGGACACGTCGGCCTTGGGGTGCCAGGAGCGCAGGGCGATGAAGGACTGGCCTCCGGGCGAGTGCAGCGCACCGACGATGAAGTCGGTCTGTCCGCCGAAGCCGGAGTGGATGCGGGCGTTGATCCGCGAGGCGTTGGCCTGGCCGAAGAGGTCCACCTCGAGTGCGGTGTTGACCGAGGTCATCCGGCGCTGCTGGGCGATGAGGCCGGGGTCGTTCGTCTTCTCGGTGCGGAGCATGCGCACCCACGAGTTGCCATCGACCCAGTCGTAGAGATCCTGGCTGCCGAAGACGAAGGAGGTGACGAGCGGGTGGTCCCGGTCGAGGGCCCCAGCCGCGTCGAGGGCGAGGATGCCGTCGGAGAACATCTCGGTCCACACCCGCATGTGCTTGCGGCCGATGATCGCGTTGAGGGTCGCGTCGGGAACGGCGCCGATGCCGAGCTGCATGGTCGAACCGTCGAGGACCTTCGAGGCGACGCGCTCGCCGATCGTGGCGCTGTCGTCGTCCGGCGTGCGTCCAGAGTGCGTGACCAGCGGTGCGTCGACCCCGATGGCCAGGTCGACGTGGTCGACCGGCACCTGGGCGTCGCCGAAGGTGTACGGCATGCGGTCGTTGATGACGGCGATGACGAGACCACCTCGCGCGCGGCACGCCTCGATCGCGGCGGGCAGGACGTTGACCTCCACACCGAGACTGAGCTGGCCCTCGCGAGGAGGTGCGCAGTGGATCAGGACCGCATCGGGCAGCAGCGTCCGGGAGTACAGGAGCGGCACGAGGGAGAGACGCGACGGGACGTACCTCAGCCCGGGATGACGCCGCATGCCGGCCCCGACGAAGCAGGTCTCGACCGTCACGCCCTCGCGTTCGGGCAGGCCGGGCGGTGCGTTGAGGGCGTGGAGGATGTACTCGGGAAGGGCTTGGTCGATGACCTTCACGCCCTCCCACGGAATGGCCATGTTCCCGCTGACGACGATCCGCGGAGTCGGCGGCAGCGACTGGACCCTGGAGCTCAGCTCCTCAACCGAGACGGTCTGCATGGGGCCATCCTTGCGGACCGCCACGATCCGCCGGGACCCAGCCCAGCGGCATACGGCATCGTGTCGCTGGTCAGCTGGCCTTGCGCTTGCTCGCCGCCTTCTTGGTGGTCGTCGCCTTCTTCGCGGCGGTCTTCTTGGCCGGCGCCTTCTTGGCAGCGGCCTTCTTCGCGGGCGCCTTCTTGGCCGTGTCGGCCGGCTTCTCCGTCGCCGCCTCCTCGCGGATCTCGCTCGTCGACGTGCCTCCGGACTTCGCGGCCTTTGCCTTGTCGACGCTGCGTTGCAGGGCCGCGAGCAGGTCGACGACCTCCGTCTCCTCGGCCTGCGCCGCCGGCGCCTGCTTCATCTCGCCGCCCTCGATCTTGCTCGCGACGAGCGCCTCGACCGCCTCGGAGTAGTCGTCCTCGAACTCATCCGGCTCGTAGTCCCCGGCAAGCGAGTCGACGAGCGAGGCGGCCATGGCGAGCTCCTTGTCGGTGGCCTCCGTGTCCTCGGAGAGGAACTCGAACTCCGGCTGACGCACCTCGTCCGCCCAGAGCAGGGTCTGCAGGACGATGACGCCCTCGCGCACCCGCAGCACGGCCAGGGTCATCCGGGTGCGGATCGAGACCGTGACCACGGCCATGCGGTCGGCCTTCTCGAGCGCGTCGCGCAGGAGGACGTAAGGCTTGAGACCGGTCTTGTCCGGCTCGAGGTAGTACGAGCGGTCGAAAAGGAGCGGGTCGATCTGGTCCGCGGGCACGAACTTCTCGATCGAGATCTCCTTGGACGAGCGTGACGGCAGGCTCTTCATGTCCTCGTCGCTGAGAACGACCATCTGGCCATCCGCCGTCTCGTACCCCTTCGCTATGTCGGAATAGGGCACTTCCTCGCCGTCGATCGAGCACACCCGTTGGTACTTGATGCGCCCTCCGTCCTTCTCGTGGACCTGCCGGAACTGCACGTCGTGGTTCTCGGTCGCAGAGAAGAGACGGACCGGTACGTTGACGAGTCCGAAGGACACTGCGCCTTTCCAGATGGCTCGCATGAGAACAAGAATGCACCCATGCGCCCCATGCTCGCGACGCCCACCACGGTCATTCCGTCGGGCGACGAGTGGATTCACGAGGTGAAGTGGGACGGGATGAGGGTCTTGGTGGACGTCAGCGCGGGGTCGCTGCGGCTGACGTCTCGCACTGAGCGCGATGTCACGGTCGCCTTTCCGGAGCTCGGTCCGCTGGCCATGGAATACGCCGACATGCTCCTCGATGGCGAGGTCGTCTGCCTCGACGCCGGGAAGCCATCCTTCGGCCTGCTTGCCGAGCGGTTCCATGTCACGAACCCGCGGCGGGCGTCGGTGCTCGCCGAGCGCAGCCCCGTCACCCTGATGACCTTCGACCTGCTCCGTCTCTACGGCGTCGTGCTCCTGGGTCGCGCCTGGAGCGACCGCCGCGCCACGCTCGAGCGCCTCGAGCTCCAGGGCCCGCGATGGCAGACTCCGCCGACCTTCGAGGACGGCGCGCTACTTCATGGCGCGACGCGCGAGCAGGGCCTCGAGGGCATCGTCAGCAAGCGGGTCGGCTCGATCTACCGACCCGGCGTCCGCTCTCCAGACTGGCTCAAGTCGCCCCATCGGGGCAGTACCTCCGTGGTCATCGGCGGCTGGCGGCCGGAGTCCACCGGAACGGTGCAGGACCGGCTCGGCGCCGTGCTCGTCGGTGTGCCGGGTCCGGGCGGCCTTCGCTTCCTGGGCCGAGTCGGGGCGGGCCTCGCCGGCCGCGCGGGTGACTCACTGAGGCGCAGCCTGTCGACCCTGGCACTCGAGGAGTCCCCTTTCGTGACAGAGATTCCCCCCGAGGACGCCCTCGGCGCCCGGTGGGTGCACCCGGTGCTCGTCGCCGACGTCGAGTCGCTCGGGCTGGGCCACCAGGGTCGCCTGCGCCAGCCGGCGTTCAAGCGTCTGCGTGAGGACCTGACCCCAGACGACGTCGACGACCTCATCCTGGGTGGCCAGTGATGGCCGGGCCCGCCCGCCAGCAGGCCGGCCCGAAGGTCACCGTGGAGGTCGAGGGTCGGCGGATGAAGCTGAGCAGCCTCGAGAAGGTGATGTATCCCGCGACGGGGACGACCAAGGCAGAGGTCATCGACTACTACGCCCGGATGGCGCCCGTGATGCTGCCACACCTCGCCGACCGGCCGGTCACCCGGATCCGCTATCCGCACGGCGTCCACGACATGCAGTTCTTCGAGAAGAATGTGCCGGCCGGTACGCCCAACTGGATTCGTCGGGCGGGGCGAGATCCGGTCTTTCCGTTCATCGACGACCTCGCCGGGCTCACGTTCTTCGCCAATCTCAACTCGCTCGAGTTCCACGTGCCGCAATGGCGGTTCGAGGGTGAGGGTCGTGACGCGATCCCGCTCAATCCCGACCGTCTCGTCATTGACCTCGATCCGGGACCGGGGACCGGTTTGCACGAGGTGTCAGTCGTCGCGGTCATCGTGCGCGACCGCCTTGAGCAGATCGGCCTGGCATCGGTGCCGGTGACGAGCGGCAGCAAGGGTATGCAGCTCTATGCGGCATTGCCGGGGGCGGCGCACACGAGTGACGAGATCAGGGACACGGTTCAGCAGCTCGCACAGGAGCTCACCAAGAAACATCCGGACCTCGTCGTCTGGAAGATGGCCAAGGACCTGCGGCCGGGCAAGATCTTCCTCGACTGGAGTCAGAACGTTGCCGCCAAGACGACGATCTGTCCGTACTCCCTTCGCGGCCGGGAGGCTCCGGCCGTGGCGGCCCCCCGTGGCTGGGACGAGGTCGAGGCCGGTGCGGCAGGCGAGCAGCTCCGCCAGCTACGGATGGACGAAGTCCTCGAGCGGGTCGAGCAATCCGGAGACCTTGCCGCAGAGATCGCGATGCCCCGGCGCTGACGACGAGGGGGTCACCTTCCATTCGGAAGGTGACCCCCTCGATCAATTCGGGCCAACCGGGCCCCATTCACGGGGACCAGGCTGCGACGGCCGTCAATGGGCCTTGTCGTAAGCGGTTTGGATCTCCGAGGAGATCCGGCCACGGTCGGAGACCTGGTAGCCGTTGGCCCGAGCCCATTCCCGAACCGATGCCAGATCGGTTCGCTTCGCCCCGCCCGCGCCTGAGGAGCGGCGACGTCCGCCACGCCCACCGCCGCTGCGACGCCCCTTTCCGGTCCATGGTGCCAATGCGTCGCGCAGTTTCTTCGCATTCTTGTCGCTGAGGTCGATCTCGTAAGAGACCCCGTCGAGCGCGAAGGAGACGGTCTCGTCGGCGTGACCGCCGTCAACATCGTCGATCAGGACGACTTCGACTCGCTGAGCCATGTTTCTCCATCTGGTGTTGTGATGGTAATGGGAGCGCCGTGAATGCTTCGCGTTCACGTCGACGGCCAATTTACACGGAATTACCAATCCGGTGGAATCACCGGCGCGCCATTGTGGAGAAACGCCCGTGAGGGGCGGCTCGTGCAAATTTCTACGTTTCGTCCCGAACTTTGCCGGCTGCTTCGGCCTCGCGCTGCGCCTCCCACTTCGCCAAGGCAATTCGCTCGCGCCGGTCGCCCTCGAGAATGTTCTTGATGATGATGTAGAAGAGCCAGGCGACACCCACCGTTGGGAGCAGCGCCAGGACGTAGGGCAGGACCGATTCCATGTCTCCATGATCCCACGGGGCTGGCCCCGATCCTGTCCCGGAGCTCTTCCACGGCCCGGTCTCCCCACCGATGTCGTCCCCCACCTCTACGGTGACGGCCATGGCCACCAAGTCGACCAGCCGGCGCTCCCCCCGTTTCCGATGTGCCGAGTGCGGCTGGACCACGGTCAAGTGGGTGGGCCGCTGCGGCGAGTGCCAGGCCTGGGGGAGTGTCGCGGAGGTCGGCGGCGCCAGCGCGCCACGCACCGCCCCGGCGTCGGTGGTCACGCCGGCCGTGCGCATCGCGGACGTCGACCTGAGGACGGCGACGGCACGTCCGACGGGAGTCCCCGAGTTCGACCGCGTCCTGGGTGGTGGTCTGGTCGCCGGGGGAGTGGTCCTCGTGGCCGGCGAGCCGGGCGTCGGCAAGTCGACGCTGTTGCTCGACGTCGCGGCACGGGCCGCCCGAGGGGGCGCCGCCACGCTCTACGTCAGCGGAGAGGAGTCCGCCCCGCAGGTCCGGGCCAGGGCCGGGCGGATCGACGCGCTGGCCGACAGTCTGTACCTCGCCGCCGAGACCGACCTCGCCACCGTCCTCGGGCACATCGAGGCGAGCGCCCCGGAGCTGCTCGTCGTCGACTCCGTGCAGACGATCGCGAGCTCCGATGTCGAGGGACAGGCCGGCAACGTGTCCCAGGTCCGCGAAGTTGCCGTGAGCCTCATCCGGGCGGCCAAGGAGCGCGGCATCGCCGTCCTGCTCGTCGGTCACGTCACCAAGGACGGCTCGATCGCGGGTCCCCGAGTGCTCGAGCACCTCGTCGATGTCGTGCTCCAGTTCGAGGGTGACCGGCACTCGCGTCTGCGCCTGGTCCGCGCCGTCAAGAATCGTTTCGGCCCGACGGACGAGGTGGGCTGCTTCGACCTGTCCGAGGCGGGCATCGTGGGGTTGGCCGACCCGAGCGGTCTTTTCCTGTCGGACCGCCACCATGCGGTCGCGGGGACCTGCGTGACGGTCACGCTCGAGGGTCGGCGTCCGCTCGTCACGGAGATCCAGGCACTCGTCGCGCCGTCCAGCCTGCCATCGCCGCGGCGGACGTCGAGCGGTCTCGACGCGTCCCGGCTCGCGATGGTCATCGCCGTTCTCGACAAGCGGGCCGGTGCGCCGATCGGATCCCATGACATCTTCGCCGCAACGGTCGGCGGCGCGCGAGTCACCGAACCGGCCGCCGACCTCGCCCTCGTCTGTGCACTGGCCTCCTCCGTTCTCGACCTGCCGCTGCCGGTCGATGCCATTGCCATCGGGGAGGTCGGTCTTGCTGGGGAGGTCCGCAGGGCAACGGGAATCGGTCGACGCCTCAACGAAGCTGCTCGACTCGGCTTCCGGCACGCCGTCGTCCCGACCGGCAGCCGGGCCGATGCCGCCGCGCCGGACGGGATCGACGTGATCGAGGTCGGGAGCGTCTCCGAGGCGATCGAGACGATGCGCCGCCTCGCCATGCGACGAACACCGCCCGCACTGACGCGTGAGACCGCTTAGACTGCGGACCACCGCGTCTTGATGCAGAACCGACCTCGGCCGAACGGGAAGTGATGGACAGGAACGACGACGAGCTGCTGCTTCGGGCGGCCCTCGCCGCGGTCGCTCCTGGCACTGAGTTGCGCGACGGCCTCGAGCGAATTCTCCGCGGCCGCACCGGCGCCCTCATCGTCCTCGGCCACGACAGGGTCGTCGAGTCGATCTGCACCGGCGGCTTCACCCTCGACGTGGAGTTCTCGGCGACGCGGGTCCGCGAGCTGTGCAAGATGGATGGCGCCGTCGTCCTCGACCGCGAGGGCACGCGCATCCTCCGTGCAGCGACCCAGCTCGTGCCGGACTCGAGCATCGAGACGTCTGAGTCAGGCACACGACATCGGACGGCGGAGCGAGTCGCGAAGCAGACTGGCTTCCCCGTCATCTCGGTGAGCCAGTCGATGGGCGTCGTCGCGCTCTACGTCGGCAACCTGCGCCACGTCGTCGAGGGTTCGCCGACAACGTTGTCGCGCGCAGACCAGGCGCTGCAGACGCTGGAGCGCTACAAGGCCCGCCTCGACGAGGTGACCGGCACGTTGTCGGCGCTCGAGATCGAGGACCTCGTCACGATCCGCGACGTCACGTCGGTGCTCCAGCGCCTCGAGATGGTCAGGCGCATCTCGGCTGAGATCCAGGACTATGTCGTCGAGCTGGGCACCGATGGCCGCTTGCTCGCCCTCCAGCTGGAGGAGCTCGTCGGTGGCCTCGGCAACGACCGTGAGCTCGTCATCCGCGACTACCTGCCGGCCACCAAGTCGGACCTCACTTCGGACGACGCGCTCGCGAACCTCGAGTCGCTCAACTCCGTCGAGCTGCTCGATCTCGCAGCCGACGCCCGGGCGGTGGGCTTCATGATCGTTGGGGACAGCCTGGACGCCCCCGTCAGCCCGCAGGGCTACCGTCTGCTGACCAAGGTGCCCCGCCTGCCGACGGCAATCGTCGAACGCCTTGTCTCACACTTCGAGTCGCTTCAGCGCCTCCTCGCGGCAGGTATCGAGGACCTCATGCTCGTCGACGGTGTCGGTGAGGGCCGGGCCCGCGCTGTCCGCGAAGGGCTGTCGCGTCTCGCCGAATCGTCGATCCTCGAGCGCTACGTCTAACGAGGACAACGAGATTCCGTATGCCGCTGGGCCCGGTGCCGCTTGACGTGCTGCGTGAGCGCGTCAGCCGTTGGTACGCCCGAGCGGGTCGCAACCTTCCGTGGCGCGAGCCGGACTGCAGCTCATGGGGCATCTTCGTGTCAGAGGTGATGGCGCAGCAGACTCCACTGGCTCGGGTGGAGCCGACCTGGCGCGAGTGGATGACGCGGTGGCCGACGCCCGGCGAACTCGCCGCCTCCGCGCCGGGCGACGCCGTGCGAGCCTGGGGCAGACTCGGCTATCCCCGCCGCGCGCTGCGGCTCCATGAAGCAGCCACGGCGATGGTCGAGCGGCATGGTGGCGAGGTGCCTGCGACACACGCCGAGCTGCTCGCCCTGCCTGGTGTCGGCGCCTACACCGCAGCCGCTGTCGCCTGCTTCGCCTTCGGCATTCCGGAGGTCGTGGTGGACACGAATGTGCGCCGCGTCCTCGCGCGAGCCTTGGAGGGCAAGGCCTTTCCGCATGTGACGTTGACTCGGGCGGAGACGTTGCTGGCCACGAGTGCCCTGCCCACCCAGCGGTACACCTCGCTCGAGGCACGGCAGGAGGCGAATGTCTGGAACGTCGCCGTCATGGAGCTCGGCGCGCTCGTCTGTGTGGCGCGCGGTCCACGGTGCCAGGAGTGCCCGGTGTCCGATCTCTGTGCCTGGAATGCGTCCGGACGACCCACCTCGGCCGGGCCACCGCGGCGCGGGCAGGCGTGGCACGGCACCGACCGTCAGGTCCGAGGCGAGATCCTGCGGCGACTGAGAGAGGAGCATGAGGCGCTTCCGCTCGAGGCTCTGGTAGGCGCCGGGCCGGACAGCGCCCAAGTCATGCGATGCCTGGACTCGCTCGTCGCGGACGGCCTCGTTGAGCCCTTGTCGCGCAACCGATTCCGTCTGCCCGGGTCGTCCGCCATGCTGGCGACCGAACCATGAGAACCTTTGCCATCCTCGTGAGAGCAGGCTTCCGGCGGCACTCGACGTATCGCCTGGCCATGCTGGCAGGAACGACGACCAACTCCGTCTTTGGCCTGATCCGGGCTTCGGTCCTCGTCGCTGCGGTCGCGTCCGCCGGCACGGAGATCGGCGGGTACGACGCGCCCAAGGTGCTCGCGTTCGTGTGGTGGGGCCAGGCGCTCCTCGGCGCGGTCAGCCTCTGGGGCTTCCAGGAGGTCAGCGACCGCGTCCGAAGCGGCGACATAGCAGTGGACTTCCTCCGTCCGCTCAACCCGCAGCTCGCATACGTAGCAGGAGACCTGGGCCGCGCGGGCATCAACCTCATCCTGCGCGGTGCGCCATCGTTGCTCATCGGCGCCCTGCTCTTCGACCTCGCAGCCCCGCCCGGGCTGGACTCGTGGGTCCTCGGGTTCGTCTCGGTCGTCATCGCGGTGGTCGCCGCCTTCGCCGGCACCTTCATCGTCAACCTGCTCGCCTTCTGGGTCACCGAGGTGCGGGGCATCCGCCTGGTCTGGATGATCACGTCCGGCTTCCTCTGTGGCCTCTACCTCCCGATCCCGTGGTTCCCCGAGTGGCTGCGCACCCTCGCGCTGTGGACGCCCTTCCCGGCCATGCTCCAGAACCCGGTGGACATCCTCTCCGGCCGCGTCGACGGTGATGCGATCTGGTCGACCTTGGCAGGCCAAGTGGCTTGGGCGGCAGTCCTGCTCATCCTCGGCCAGCTGGTCCTGCAGCGTGGCCGCCGACACCTGGAGGTGCAGGGTGGCTGACCTGACGCCCTACCGGGTCATCCTGCGCTCGAGAGCCCGCGCACAGATGGCGTACCGCACCTCGTTCGTGACCGACATCATCGGTACCGTGGGCGTCGGGCTGACCGAGCTCGCCGAGGTCTGGGTGATCTTCCACAACGTCGACGTCCTCGGTGGCCTCGACTTCACCGCCGCCCTGCTCGTTTTCGCGCTGTCCAACATCTGCTTCTCGCTCGCCGACATGTTCGTCGGCCACCTCGACCTGCTGCCGAGCTACATTCGCGCCGGGACGATCGACGCCTTCTACCTGCGGCCCCTGCCGCTGCTGGCCCAGTTCATGTCGAGCGAGATCTCGCTGCGCCGCGTCGGGCGACTCGCCGTTGCGGTGATCGTCCTCGTCATCGCCCTGTCCAGGGCCCACATCGCCTGGGACGCCGCCACGGTTGGCCTGCTCCTGCTCTCCATCCTCAGTGGGACCGCCATCTTCGCGGCGCTCTTCACCGCTGCGGGCGGGCTGCAGTTCTTCATCATCGACGGGGCGGAGTTCACCAACGCCTTCACCTACGGCGGTTCCTACGCCGCCCAGCAGCCGCAGCCCGTCTTCCCCGATCCGCTGCGGATCTTCTGGACCTTCGTCGTCCCGACCGCCTTCGTCGCCTATCTCCCGACCGTCGCAGTCCTCGACCTGCCAGGGGACCTTCTCGCGCCAGCCTGGCTGGCCTGGTGCACGCCACTTGCAGCAGTCTTCGCCTGGGTCGTCGCCGGCGTCTGCTGGTGGGCCGGCACGCGCCACTACCAGGGAGCAGGTGGATGACCGAGACACGCGCCGCCACCGCGCCGGCACCGATCATCGAGACGCAGGACCTGGTCCGCGACTTCCGTCGTGGCGCGCGGCGCACGCGGGCGGTCGACCACATGAGCTTCGCCATCCGGCCCGGTGAGGCGGTCGGCTACATCGGGGCCAACGGAGCCGGCAAGTCGACGACGATCAAGATGCTGACCGGCATCCTCAAACCGACCTCCGGGCTGGCGCGAACCTGCGGACTCGACCCGATGCGACAACGGATCCAGGTGGCCCGCCAGGTCGGGGTGGTCTTCGGCCAGCGATCCCAGCTGTGGTGGGACCTACCGCTGCACGAGTCCTTCACCATCCTCGCCGCCATCCACCGGCTGGACGCCGCCGAGGCCCGGGCGCGCACGGCCCGGCTCGTGGACCAGCTCGAGATGGGCCCACAGCTGGACACGCCGGTTCGCTCCCTTTCGCTGGGTCAGCGGATGCGTGCCGAGATCGCAGCCGCCCTGCTGCACTCGCCACGGCTGCTCATCCTCGACGAGCCCACGATCGGCCTCGACGTCCTGTCCAAACAGCGGCTTCGCGAGTTCCTCGTGGAGGAGCGCCGCCAACGCGGCACAACCCTGCTTCTCACCACCCACGACATGGGCGACATCGAGCGGCTCTGCGGCCGGGTGCTCGTCGTCGACCGCGGCCGGCTGGCCTTCGACGGGACCCTCCAGGGACTCGCCGCCACGGTGGGTGCCGAGCGCCTCCTCGTCATCGACCTGGCCGAGCCGACGATGCCCCTCGAGGGAGTCCCCCGGGCGCGGCTCGTCGGGTTCGAGTCCGACGGCCTGCGCCAGCGGCTCGCCTTCGACGCGGCCCAGACGACGGCAGCGGCGGTGCTCGCCGATGTGTCGCGTCGTGCGGAGGTGCGCGACCTGACGATCGAGGAGCCTGACATCGAGGACGTCGTCCGCCGGATCTACGCGACCTCCCGAGACCCCCACAGCTGAGACAGAAACGGGGGTATGCCGCTGAGCCGGCTTGCGCTGGAAGTGAGCTCAGCGGCATACGGACTATTCAAGCGTGCGCAGCATCCTCGTGTTTCCCAACGTGTTCGGCTTGACGCGCTCCAGGTCGAGGAACTCCGCGACGCCCTCGTCGTAGGAGCGGAGCAGCTCGGCGTAGACCTCGGCCGAGACCGCCTGGCCCTCGATCGGCGCGAACCCGTGACGGGTGAAGAAGGCCACCTCGAAGGTGAGGCAGAACAGGCGACGGACCCCGAGCTCGCGGGCGTCATCGACGAGGGCCTCGAGAAGGCGGCCGCCGAGGCCAGTGCCGAGCAGCGGGCCCGCCACGGCGAGCGTGCGGATCTCCGCGAGGTCCTCCCACATCACGTGGAGGGCGCCGCAGCCGACGATGACATCGCCTCGCTGGGCAACGAGGAACTCCTGCAGGCTCTCGTAGTAGGTCACGGCGTCCTTGCTCACGAGGACCCGACGCTCGGCCAGCGGCGCGACGAGGGCCCGGATGCCCTTGACGTCGGAGGTCCGTGCACGGCGGACGATCAGGTCGTCAGCGGGCGGGGTCGAGGTCACAGGTTGCCGTCCGCGAACGAGGCGAAGAGCCGGCGGGCCTGGTCGCCGAGCACGACGATGGACTGGGAGCCCGCCCAGCCGAAGGGCCCAGCGGCGACGCCGCGCCCGACCTGGGTGGGGTTGACCCGATGGAGGCCGGCGGCGAAGGTGAGCATCTCTTCCGCGGAGAGGTTGCCCTGGCCCACGGCGCTGAAGCTGGTCAGGGCGCCGGGCACCGCGATCGGCCCGGCGAGCTTGGCCTTGATCGCCGCGGCGACGAGGAGCTGGCCCTGGTGACGCGAGCGCCCGAAGTCGCCATCGGGAAGCGTCTTGCGTTCGCGGGCGTAGGCGAGGGCCTCCTTGCCGCTCAGCACCTGGGGGCCCTTCTCGATGACGAGCCGGGCATGCGAGGCGTTGACGGTCTCCGGAACGACGATGGGGATGCCGCCCTGGTCGTCGATGAGCTGCTTGAACCCCTCGAAGCCGATGACGGCGTAGCCCTCGATCGGCAGCCCGGTCGCCCTGCGGACGGTGGCGAGCTGGGCCGCCGGACCGCCGAGCGCCATCGCGGAGTTGATCTTGCCCTTGCCGCCGGTGCTGAGCGGCACCCAGAGGTCACGGGCGATCCCCATGACGCCACCGCCGCCGGTGCCGTCGAGGCCGACGACCTGGAGGGTGTCGGCCCGTGACCGGCCCAGGTTCTGTCCCTTGCGCGCATCGGAGCCGAGCGCGAGCACCCAACGGGGGCCTTCGCCAAGGGCGGGGGCCTTGAGGCCGAGCGAGGGCCACCAGCCTCCGACGAGCTGCCAGGTTGGCCCGATGGCCAGGGTCACGTCGTCTCCGGCCGTGACCACGGCGATCGGCGTGTCGAACCAGGAGCCGACGGCCGCCGTCGCACCGGCCGGCACGGGTGAGGCCGGTGCGGCGCGTCCCTTGAGGGCCGCGGCTGTCTCGGCGTTGGCACCGTCGCCGAGGTCAGAGCCCCCGTAGAGGCGGTCGATGAGCGATGCCAGGTCCGCCGGGGCGCCCTCGACCGTCCGCTCGACGGGTGGCGCGGGGGATGCTGTGGGGGTTCCCGGCGTGGTCGCCGAGGCGGCCGTGCTGCCTCGTGGCGCGGGCTCGCTCGTGCAGGCGGCCAGCAGCGCAGCCGTGACGACCGTCGCGGTGAGAGCGGCCAAGCGGCGGCGTGGGCGGTGGCGTGCGCGTCCGGGCATCACAGGGAAACCGTAGACGACCGTACGTCGGCGTCACGGATCAGGGCGTCCCGCCCGCCGCCCGCCGCACCAGGCCTCGCGAGGCGGCCACGGACACCAGCATCGTGGCCGCGGCGACACCAGCCGCAGCCAGGAACCGGATGATGAGCGTCACGTCCACGTAGTTGAGGAACGGCAGCATGAGGACCAGGACGAATCCCGCGGACACGACGACCGTCACGGCCAGCGGCAACCCGATCTCGTGGGAGCGCGCCCGGTGCAGGGTCGACAGGGGAGTGCCGGCGAGGCTGAGCGCGCGGTACTGGGCACGCTGGTCGAGCACTCGCGCCGCTTGGACGACGCCGGTCGACGTGGCTGCGATGACCGTGATGATCGCGAGCGTCACCATGGCTCCGGTCGACATGTCCCTGGCCATGGTCGCGTCGGCGGCCCGTTGCTGGCTCGCCTCCGAGGTCGCGAGCGTCGTGAACCCGGTGACGATGACGCCCAGCCCGAGCGCGCCCACGGCCCGCCAGGTGCTCCGCGGGTCGTCGACGATGCGCCGAGCAGCGAGGAGGGTGGCTGAGGTGGGCGCGAACCTCGCGGCGACTCGCCCGGCCACCATGACGACCCACGGTCCCAGGCCGTTGACCGCGAGGATCATCGCGGACAGGACGATGACGGTGGTGGCGCGGGCCGGCCGATCCATCGAGTTCACCGCGACGAACCAGACGACCCCGACGATCACGGCCACGGCCACGCGCACCGCGCTCAACCGGCGGGGTGTGGTCCGCGCCGCCACACCCAGGGGTCCGATGACCACCTTGGCCAGGGACGAGAGCCCGGAGATGAGCGCCACCGCGACCACCGCCAGGACCACGAGAGCGACCAGGACGATCGGCAGGACGAGCTCTGACACCTCGAAGCTCCGCCCCTGGAAGCTCAGCTGAGCCACCAGGGGGAGGGCAGCCGCGTAGATGACCACCCCCGCCACCGCGCCGACCACGGCCTGAGTCGCCGCCTCGGCCAACGTCATGACCGTGACCTGGGCGGACGTCGCGCCGCTCAGGCGCAACGCCGCCAGCCGCTGGTCGCGCCGGGCGATGGCCAGCCGGGCCGCGACGCTGCCGAGGGTGAGGATCGGGATGACCAAGCAGGTCACCGCAACCCAGGCCAGCGTCACGTAGGTCTCGCCGATCGTGGGCCACAACGCGTCCGGGCCGGAGACGTCTTCGGCGTTCCTCGTCTCGAAGGCGCGTAGGCCGCCGAGGCTGACGAGCAGCGCACCCGTCGCGACGGCGAAGGCGATGACCGACAGCAACCCGGGCACCCGGTCCTGCCCGGCAGCCAGGCTCCGCATCCGCCACCACAGCGCCAGTGTCGTTGTCACGCCCGGACCTCCGCGCCCTCGATGAGTCCGTCACGCATCCGCACGACGCGGGAGCACCACGAGGCGACGTTCTGGTCGTGCGTCACGACGACGAGGGACGCACCGCTGTGGGAGGCCAGGTCGGTCAGGTGCCGCATCACCTCGGTACCCGTCGTCTGGTCGAGTGCACCGGTGGGCTCGTCGGCGAAGACGACACCGGGCCGCCCGACCAGGGCCCGAGCGATGGCCACCCGCTGCGCCTGGCCTCCCGAGAGCTCCCCGGGTCGGCGCCGCTCCAGCCCGGCAAGGCCGAGCGGGTCGAAGAGGGCCCGGGCCCGGCTGGTCGCCTCGCTGCGCCGGACGCCGTGGAGCAGGAGGGGCAGCGCGACGTTCTCCACAGCGGGCAGCTCCGGAAGCAGCATGCCCTGCTGGAACACGAAGCCGAAGTCCCGCCGCCGCAGCAGGGTCCGCTCCGCATCGCCGAGCCTGGCCACGTCCCGGTCGTTCCAGAGGACCTGACCCGAGGTCGGGCGAAGGATGCCCGCGAGCACGTGGAGCAGCGTCGTCTTGCCCGAGCCCGACGGCCCCATGACGGCCACGCTCTGACCAGGCTCGATCGCCACCGAGACGCCGCCGACGGCGGGCAGGGTGCCGTCTGATGCGGGGGTGTAGCGCATGACGAGGTCTCGGGCGATGAGACGACCGTTGGCGGCTGGGAGGGAACGGGCGTGCACGCGCGCGCCCAGCGGCATACGGCCTGCTGGTGGTGTTGTCGGTGTCCTTGGCATGTCCCAAGGCTCGCCCGGGCAGGCGCCTGCCGCGTCGAACGTCGGTCTGGAGCCGGGGCCGCCTGCCTACGACCTGGGTATGACGGAGGGGCCGGGGAACTCGTCCCCCGGCCCCTCCTGGGCCCTGCTTGGTCCGATCAGGCGGTCAGGCCGTCTCGGTGCCGGACCCCGCGCTCGGGCCGGCGCTGCCGGTCACGTCGCGGGTCGGATCCGGGACGCCGACGAGGTCGGCGCCGAGCGCCTCGTCGAGCGCCGCACCCTCCGGCAGCTCGGGCAGGTCGTCCGCTGGGCGGTGACTCGGGTGAGCCATGCTGCTGAAGGTGAACTTCTCCTCCTTGCCCTCGCCCTCGGTGTCGATCCGGACGTACTGGCCGGACGTGAACTCGGCGTAGAGGATCTTCTCCGAGAGGGCATCCTCGATCTCGCGCTGGATCGTGCGGCGGAGCGGCCGCGCGCCGAGCACGGGGTCGTAGCCCCTCTTCGCGAGCAGGTCCTTGGCCGCGGGCGTGAGCTCGATGCCCATGTCCTTGTCCTTGAGCCGCTTGTCGAGCTTGGCGATCTCGAGGTCGACGATCTGCGTGATCTCGGTGCGCGTCAGGTGCGGGAACACGATGATCTCGTCGACCCGGTTGAGGAACTCCGGCCGGAAGTGCTGCTTGAGCTCATCCGTGACCTTCGCCTTCATCCGCTCGTAGTCGGAGCGAGTGTCGGGTCCGGCGCTGAAGCCCATGGACGCCTTCGAGATGTCCCGGGTACCGAGGTTGGTCGTCATGATGATGACGGTGTTCTTGAAGTCGATCATCCGACCCTGCGAGTCGGTGAGGCGGCCGTCCTCGAGAATCTGCAGCAGGCTGTTGAAGATCTCCGGGTGGGCCTTCTCCACCTCGTCGAAGAGCACGACCGAGAACGGCTTGCGGCGGACCTTCTCGGTCAGCTGGCCGCCCTCCTCGTATCCGACGTAGCCGGGCGGGGAGCCGAAGAGCCGGCTCACCGTGTGCTTCTCGGAGTACTCGGACATGTCGAGGCTGATGAGCGAGTCCTCGCTGCCGAAGAGGAACTCGGCGAGCGTCTTGGCGAGCTCCGTCTTACCGACACCGGTCGGACCGGCGAAGATGAACGAGCCACCGGGACGGCGCGGGTCCTTGAGGCCGGCGCGGGTGCGACGGATGGCCTGGGAAAGGGCCTTGACGGCGTCGTCCATGCCGACGATCCGCTTGTGCAGCTCGTCCTCCATGTGGAGCAGCCGGCTCGACTCCTCCTCGGTCAGCTTGAAGACCGGGATGCCGGTGCTGGCCGCGAGGACCTCGGCGATGAGCTCCTCATCGACCTCGGCCACGACGTCCATGTCGCCGGACTTCCACTGGGCCTCACGCTCGGCCTTCTCGGCGCGCAGCTTCTTCTCCTCGTCGCGGACCCGGGCGGCACGCTCGAAGTCCTGGCCGTCGATCGCTGACTCCTTCTCGCGCACGAGGTGGGCGATCTTCTCGTCGAACTCGCGCAGGTCCGGCGGAGCCGTCATGCGACGGATGCGCAGCCGGGCACCCGCCTCGTCGATGAGGTCGATCGCCTTGTCCGGGAGGAAGCGGTCGTTGATGTAGCGGTCGGCCATGTTGGCAGCCGCGACCAGCGCGCCGTCGGTGATGGTGACGCGGTGGTGCGCCTCGTAGCGGTCCCGCAGGCCCTTGAGGATCTCGATGGTGTGGGGGAGCGTCGGCTCCTGGACCTGGATCGGCTGGAACCGCCGCTCCAGCGCCGAGTCCTTCTCGATGTGCTTGCGGTACTCGTCGAGCGTCGTCGCGCCGATCGTCTGCAGCTCACCACGGGCGAGCATCGGCTTGAGGATGCTCGCGGCGTCGATCGCGCCCTCGGCGGCACCCGCACCGACGAGGGTGTGGATCTCGTCGATGAAGATGATGATGTCGCCGCGGGTGCGGATCTCCTTGAGGACCTTCTTCAGTCGCTCCTCGAAGTCACCGCGGTAGCGGCTGCCCGCGACGAGGCTGCCGAGGTCGAGCGTGTAGAGCTGCTTGTCCTTGAGTGTCTCGGGCACCTCGCCCTTGACGATGTCCTGCGCCAGTCCCTCGACGACCGCGGTCTTGCCGACGCCCGGCTCGCCGATGAGGACGGGGTTGTTCTTGGTGCGGCGGGACAGCACCTGCATGACGCGCTCGATCTCCGTCTCGCGTCCGATGACCGGGTCGAGCTTGCCCTCGCGCGCGGCCTGCGTCAGGTTGCGGCCGAACTGGTCGAGGACGAGGCTCCCCGCAGGGGTGCCCTCGCCGGTCGCCTGGCCCACCCCGGCACCGGTCTTCTCGCCCTGGCCGCCCTGGCCCTGGTAGCCGGAGAGCAGCTGGATGACCTGTTGGCGCACCTTGTTCAGCTCCGCGCCGAGCTTGACGAGCACCTGGGCCGCGACGCCCTCACCCTCACGGATCAGGCCGAGGAGGATGTGCTCGGTGCCGATGTAGCTGTGGCCGAGCTGCAGCGCCTCGCGGAGCGAGTACTCGAGGACCTTCTTCGCCCGGGGCGTGAAGGGGATGTGGCCGGTGGGGGCCTGCTGGCCCTGGCCGATGATCTCCTGGACCTGTGCCCGCACGGCCTCGAGCGAGATGTCGAGGCTCTCGAGGGCCTTCGCGGCGACGCCCTCGCCTTCGTGGATCAGACCCAGGAGGATGTGTTCGGTGCCGATGTAGTTGTGGTTGAGCAGGCGTGCTTCCTCCTGCGCCAGGACCACCACCCGTCGGGCCCGGTCGGTGAACCGTTCAAACATGTCGTCTCCTGCCTGATCGAGATACCTCGATGCTATCCACGCCCGCTGTCAGCAGGCACCCCGCACAACGCGAGCCCGTGCGTGAGTGTTCCCATCCTGAGCCTGCCCACCGGAGGTTTCGCCCTCCTGTTCGCCGTGAGCGGAAACCTCCCTTCGGTCGTGGTCCTCTACCCGGCCGTATGCCGCTGAGCCGCCTTCCCGGGTCACAGTTGCGTCCCGCTCCTCCCGCCGCTCGCGTCCTGCCGCCCGACAACTCGTCCCGCCATGTGAGGGCCCGGGTCCGGCGGTGGCGGGCCATACCTCGGTTTGCCCGCCGTTTCGGGACCGTGGTCCGTGCGTGGCGGGAACCTGGCCCCCGTCCCCGCCAGATGGGGACCGTGGTCCGTGCCGGGCGGGAACTTGGCCCCTCGTCCCCGCCAGATGGGGACCGTGGTCCGTGCGTGGCGGGAACCTGGCCCCCGTCTCCGCCAGATGGGGACCGTGGTCCCGTCATGACGGCGATGTGACGTCGCCAGCTCGGCTCGGGAAGTGCCGCCGCCACTCGTCCGACAGCGGTGGAACGGTCATGCCCCGCTGCCGCATGGCCTTGGTGATCCGGCTCAGCGTCCTGCCCGGCGTGTTGTAGATGCCGGACGACACGACGACGAGACGGCGGACCTGCCAGTCGTCGAGGTCCTCGTCCCGGTCGACGTCGTGGTGCCACTGCTCGGTCGAGTCTGCGTGCTGCCGCCCGTCGTACTCGATGATCAGGCCGTACCTCAGGTAGCAGAGGTCAAACCGGTAGACCAGCTGTCCGTCGGAGTCGACGATGCGGTGGTTGACGGTGGGCTCAGGCAGCCCGGCCAGGACGATGAGCAGCCGGAGCCGCGACTCCATGGGCGAGTCGACGCCCTTGCGGACCAGGGCGGCCGCCCACGTGGCCAAGCGGTGATGCGGCCCGGTCGAGGACGCGACGAAGGCGACGAGCTGCTCAGTGGTGAGACGACCTCGCTTCACCAAGGAGTCCCCGAGCACCACGAGGTCGACCAGGGTCAGGACCTGCGCCAGGTCCAGGAAGGTCTGCATCGGAGTGGTCGTGCGCAGGCCGCGCCAGGTCGTCACCTGCTGGTTCCGCTTCGCGCGGTGCCCGGCGATCCCTCGGGCCTTTGCCCGGTTCCTCGGGGAGGTGACATGGACATCCGGATCATCGGGGACCACACCGCCGAAGAGGCGCGCCGCCGAGAAGTGCGAGAGATAGGACCCCCGGGGGGAGATCGCAAGTGCAGCCCCGTTGAGACGAGGCTCATCGACCACGTCGTCCCTGCGCACGTGCACTCCGTGGAAGAGCTGCCGGTGAGAGCGGCGAAACGACCACGCCGTCGAGCCGGCCGACAGGGCGCCTGCTCGGGTGAACAGACCGGCCGCCAGCATCCTTGCTCTGTCCTCGCCGTCTGGATCGGCTGGAGGGGTGCTGTCGGAGGTGCCCGTTGTCACGCGTACAGCCTCTCGAAAGCACAGGCACGCCAAGTGTGCTCATCCACAGGCCCGCCACGTGGGGACCGCGGTCCCCGGTCGGCGGCGGGTTGGGCCCAGGTCCCGCCAGGTGGGGATCGGGGTCCGCGAATGCCGCTCAGGCGCGGCGGGCCGAGGACTCGTGCAGCGCGCGAACCTCGTCCTCGAGCTCCGCAGCCGGACCGTCGACCACCGCACCCGGTACCACCTCGCGGATTGCCAACGCCCGCACCGGCGACTCCGGCCTGCCCCACTCGGCCCGCCACCGTGCGAGCTGTGCCGAACTCGCCGCGTAGACGATCCTTCCCAGCCCGACCCAACCGTGGGCGGCGGAGCACATCGCACAGTGCTCACCAGATGTGTAGACGGTCGCCGCAGCCCGCTCCTCGCGAGACAGGTTCGCCCCCGCCCAGCGGGCGATGGCGAACTCCGGATGCTGCGTCTCCTCGAGGGCGACGACGTGGTTGTGGTCCTCGAAGAGCACCTCGCCACCAGCCCCCACCAGCACCGATCCGAACGGCTCGTCCCCGCGCTCCAGGGCCAGCCGCGCGAGTGACACGGCGCGCCGCAGGTACCGCAGGTCGACCTCGCTGACCGTCATGCCACCCTCCCGGTGACCATCGCGAACGTCACGAACGCCCCGCCGTCCACCTCGAGCATCTGCTGCACCGGTGAGGTCATCCGGCCCTTGAGCTCCATGACGGCACGCTCCCACAGCAGCCAGTTCGCGCACCCGTCGGCCTGCGCCCGCGCAGTCACCGACGTGAACGCCCGCGAGAACTCCCACTGGCTCCGCAGCCAGTCTGCGGTGTGCCACGCCGCGGTCTCGGCGCCCACGACCTTGTCGATGTGGTCGGGGATCGCGCCGAGCTCGCGCACCTCGGTCGTCAGGGCGGGCGTCGCCACGCCGAGCTGCCCACCTGGCTTGAGGAACGTGGCCAGATACGGCGGGTAGTGGTCCCCCGTCCCGAAGTACTCCCACGCGTCGATGCTCAGGATCACGTCGAAGGACGCCCGACCGAACGGCAGCGCCCCCGCGTCCACGCGCATCGGCAGCACCTGGTCCGCGACGCCCTCCTTGGCGAAGACCGCGCCCGCCTCCGTCGGGTCGACCCAGAGATCCACCGCCACGACCTGCACTCCGTACTCCTTGGCCAGGAAGACCGAGGTCGCGCCGAGCCCGGATCCGAGGTCCAGCACCCGCATCCCGGGCCGAAGCTCAAGGTCGGCGGCGAGGTCCTCGAGCAGCCACAGCGGGTGCGGGCCCATGTCGAGATCGACCAGCCACTTCGCGTCGTACTTGTTCGAACGGGGGAACTCGTCCTTGGTCAGGTGGTCCAGCGCTGGCATCGGGGATCACTTCCACGTGATGGTGACGAGGTCGCGCCACCAGGGGTCGACCTCGGGGCCGCGGTTCCAGAGCTGGAGATAGAGGTCCACCGGGTGCCCGGCCAGTTCGCGGTCAATGGTGCCGTATGCCGCTGAGCTCGCCTCGTCGACCACGGTGACCTCGACGGGGTGGTCGGGTCCCATGGCGAGTCGCCAGGCGATCGAGGCGTCGTCCGGCCGGACGAGCACGACCGTCTCATCGGGAGGGTGGATGCCCTGGCTGCGCCGCGGGACGAAACCGCGGAGCAGCTCGTCCAGGCCGTCCAGGGCCAGGCCAGTGCTGATCCAGGCCTCCTCGCGGGCGGGCGACCGGCCGAGTCGCGCCGCCAAGGCATCGACCGCGTGGATCGTCGTCTCGTGGCACTGCCGCCGGGTCCAGAACACCTTGGGAGCCGGAGCGTTCTTGAGGAAGACGAAGGCCGTGAGGTCATCAGGAGCGTCGACGATGGCCTGGAGCAGCGCCGTCGCCCCCTCGTCGAACCAGCCCAGGAGGTCGGGCTCCGACATCGCAGCCGCCTCCAGGGCCTCCGGCGCGTCGATGGGGGAACCGCTGACATGGCCCGCAGCCCACCGGTGCGCCATGCCGACGTGCGCGACGAGGTGCCGCACCGTCCATCCCGGACAGGTGGGCACGGCGGTGTCGAGCCCGGCCGTCATCGCATTGGCTCGCAGCACGGTCGCGGCCTGGCCGAGACCATCGCCCAGGGCATCCAGGTGGGACTCGAGGGGGAGGCGTGCGTCCATGCGGCGAGTCTGCCGCACGGCGGTAGATTTGCCGCAGCCACCACCGTGCGACGAATGACCGGGAGGTCCCCGTGGACGCCAGCGACCTGCTGCGCAACTCGCTCCTTCAGCTGTCCAAGCAGGAGAGGATCCGAGACCTCGTCGAGAAGACGCCCGTGTCACGTTCCGTCGTCAGGCGGTTCGTCCCTGGGGACCAGCACACGGAGGTCGTCGGGGCGGCAGGGGAGATCGCGGCGACCGGGCGACTGTCGACCATCGACTATCTCGGCGAGGACACGACGGACCTCGCCCAGGCGAAGCAGACGCGCGACGCCTACCTCCAGCTCATCACCGCCCTCCGCGACGCGGGCCTCACCGAGGGCGGCACCGCGGAGGTCTCGCTCAAGCTGAGTGCGCTCGGCCAGGCACTTCCCGGGGACGGCAACAAGATCGCCCTGGAGCTCGCGCACGACATCTGCACCCTGGCAGATCTCGCGGGGACGACCGTCACGCTCGACATGGAGGACCACACGACGACGGACCTGACGCTGGAGGCACTGCGCGAGCTGCGGGCCGACTTCCCCACCCTCGGTGCGGTCCTGCAGTCCTATCTGCACCGGACGGAGGCGGACTGCCGCGACCTCGCCGGCACGGGCTCCCGGGTACGGCTCTGCAAGGGCGCCTACAAGGAGCCGGAGTCGGTGGCCTTCCAGTCCCGCAGCGACGTCGACACCTCCTACGTCCGGTGCCTCAAGGTCCTCATGCAGGGCGACGGCTACCCGATGGTCGCCACCCACGACCCGCGCCTCATCGAGATCGCGGGCGCGCTCGCGGCCAAGGCGGGACGTGCCGCCACGTCCTTCGAGTACCAGATGCTCTACGGCATCCGGCCGGAAGAGCAGAAGAGGATCTCCGACCGCGGAGACCAGATGCGTGTCTACATCCCCTACGGCGATGACTGGTACGGCTATCTCATGAGGCGGATGGCCGAGAAGCCCGCGAACGTCATGTTCTTCCTGCGCGGCCTGGCCACCCGAGGCTGACCATGGCAACCACTGCGATCTTCGGCGCCGGTGTGATGGGCGAGACCCTGCTGTCCGGCCTCCTTCGCGCGGGTCGTGACCCGGCCGACCTCGTCATCACCGAGCGAAACCCGGACCGGGCCGCCCAGCTCGGCGAGAAGTACGCCGTCCGCGTTCTGTCGAACCCGGAGGCGGCAGAGCTGGCGGACACGCTCGTGCTCGTCGTCAAGCCCCAGGACATGGAGGCCCTGCTCGACGAGCTCCGCGACCACGTCCGCGAGGGCAACACCGTCGTCTCGCTCGCGGCCGGGATCACGACCGAGTTCCTCGAGGCGCGCCTGCCCGAGGGGTCGTCGGTCGTCCGCGTCATGCCCAACACGCCAGCCCTCGTCGACGAGGGCATGGCCGGTATCTCGCCTGGCCGCCACTGCACCGAGGAGCACCTCCTCGAGGCCGAGGCACTCCTCTCGTCGTGCGGCAAGGTCGTCCGCCTCGAGGAGAAGCACCTCGACGCCGTCACCGCGATCTCGGGCAGCGGGCCGGCCTACATCTTCTACGTCGTCGAGGCCATGATCGAGGCCGGCGTCGTCCTCGGGCTGCCCCGGGCCACGGCCACCGAGCTCGTCGTCCAGACGCTCTACGGGGCCGCGACAATGCTCAAGGAGACCCACGAGCACCCGACCGTCCTGCGCGAACAGGTGAGCTCGCCGGGTGGCACGACCGTCGCCGCGCTGCGGCAGCTCGACGACCACAAGGTTCGCGCGGCCTTCGTCAACGCCATGGAGGCCGCGGCGGCGCGGTCCAAGCAGCTGGCCTCCGGACAGGCCTGAGGCCACCACGACCGGGGCACAACGACGTCGAGTGTGCAGTCCCTGCCGGCCCGGGGCTGGCAGGTTCTGCACACTCGACGTGGTGCTACGAGAGGTTTCGCCTACTGCACGGCCGCGAAGGCGTCCACCTCGCCGGCTCCGTAGAAGCCGTTCTTGTCCCCACCGGTGCAGGTCGCGTCGTAGGCGTGCGGCCCGCTGGAGATGTTCGGGACCGGGTTGTAGACCCCCTCGGGGCAGGCCAGCGGCTCGGCCGTCCGCTGGAGCAGTGATGCGAGGGCGCCCGGGCTCAGGCTCGGGTTGGCCGAGAGGGCCAGGGCGGCAACACCCGCGGCATGCGGGCCCGCCATCGAGGTGCCCTGCTTGTAGCCCCAGCCGTTCGTCTTCGTCGTCGTGTTGAACGTCGTCGACAGGATCGCGTCCGTGATGGTCGAGCTGACCCCTCCGGTACGGAACCTCGTGTCACCACCGGGCGCGGCGACCTCGACGACACCCTGGCCGTAGGACGAGTAGTAGGACTTCTGCTCCGTCGGGCCGGTGGCCGAGACAGTCACGACACCCGGTGCCTCAGCGGGCAGGTCCACACACGCGCCGGTGATGGTGCGGTCCTCGACCGGATAGCTGCCGTCGTTCGGGCTACCTGAGTCGATGAACTTGTGCTGCAGGTCGACGTTGGAGTTGCCGGCCGAGGCGACGTTGAGGACGCCCTTGTTCTGGGAGTAGCGGATGGCGCGCTGGATGGCCTGCCAGACCGGGCGCTGGCGCTCGTCATTGCGGCAGTTGAACTCCCACGGGTCGATGAAGTAGCTGTTGTTCGTGATGTCCATGCCTTGGTCGCCCGCCCAGAGGAAGCCGCAGAGGGCCGCCTCGGGGTAGATGAAGCCGTCGTCGTTGACGACCTTGACGGACGCGACCTTGGCACCCGGTGCGACGCCGGTGACGCCGACGCCGTTGATGGCTGCGGCGATCGTGCCGGCGACATGGGTGCCGTGGTCGGACGTGGTCGGGTTCCAGGCAGCCTCTGACCTGTCCTGGACTCCTCCGATGCACGAGACGCTCTTGTCCTTGGCAATCTGTGTGGCGAGGTCCGGGTGGCTGCTCGAGATGCCGCTGTCGAGGACACCGACGACGACACCGCTTCCGGTGGTCACCCCGTGGGCCTCGGCGACGTTGATCTGCGGCATGTCCCACTGCAGGTTGTAGAGCGGCTCGCCCGTCGCACCGTTCGCCGTCACCTCGGCGGAGTCGACGGTGTCGAGGGTGGTGCCCTCGTCGAGGGTCGAACCGAGCCCAGTCGTGGCAGCGGCGGATGCGACACCCGGCCCGGCCACGTCCGTGACGAAGCTCGGGTTGGTCGAGTGCGCGACGATGACGCCGATCTGGCGGTAGTCCGCCGCGACCGAGCCACCGGCGGCGGCGACCCGGTCCTTGGCCTGTGCGGTTGAGATGCCGGGCGCAAGGACCAGATAGGTGGTCTGGGGTCCTTGCGCGGGCGCGGCGGTCGCCACTGAGGCGATGCCGACCACGGAGATGCCGAGCACGGCCGCGGTTGCGGCGGCCAGCGGTCTGAAGTGGCGAAGGCTCACTGAGCTGCTCCAATCGGGGAGGCTGATGTGACAGCATGCCGGCGGTTGGGACCGACACGGACCTGAACCTAGTGGTCCTGTGTGACCTGCGCCACTGGAGGCTGGTCCGTCGGTACCCTCACCCCATGCACCTGCACGTCGTGCGCCCCGACGACTGGGAGAGTCACCGCGACCTCCGGCTGGAGATGCTCCAGGACGCCCCCGACGCCTTCTGGTACACCTACGCCGACGAAGCCGTCTACGACGAGGCGGACTGGCGTGAGCGCATCGAGGGCGCCTGGCTCGTCCAGGCCCGAGATGCGGACGGTGTGGTCGGCAGCGCCGGGCTGGGCTCGCACTGGGAGCCCGAGCGGGCCCGGACCGCCACGCTCTTCGGCCTCTACGTCGCGCCGCGCGCTCGAGGGCGCGGTGTCGGTGAGGCACTGGTCCGGGCGGTCCTCGAAGAGGCTCGCCACCTCGGCAAGGCCGAGGTCGTCCTTGAGGTGGGCGGCCACAACGGCCCTGCGATCGCCCTCTATGAGCGCTGTGGCTTCGTGCGAACAGGTGCGACCGCCGCGCACCCTCGCCGCGAGGACCTCCACGAGCTGGAGATGGTGCACCCCCTCTGATGGCGGTGCCGGGGCAGCCGGGTCATCAGGAGTTCACCCACCCTCGGGTGCAGGGCGACGGGCCGCGTGCGAAGGTGGTGCCATGAGCGAGATCACCGTGCGCCACCTGGGCGAGGATGAGTGGAAGGACTATCGGGCGGTTCGGCTCGAGGCTCTGAGTGAGTCCCCCGAAGCCTTTGTCGCCACCGCGGACGAGGAGGAGGCCTTCGACGAGGCCCACTGGCGCGCACGGATGCAGCGATCGGCCCGGCTCGTCGCCGAGCGCGACGGTGCCGCCGTCGGAGTCGTGAGCGTAGGCACTGCACCATCCGACGAGGAGGGCCGGTCGGGAGAGCTCTTCGGCCTCTGGGTCAAGCCCGAGCTGCGTGGCTCCGGTGTCGCAACTCGCCTCGTCAAGCACGGCGCGGCGCTGGCCAAGGAGCGCGGGCAGAGCCGGCTCTACTACTGGGTCGGCACGGAGAACGGCCGCGCGGTCGCCTTCGCGAGCGGCATGGGTTTCCGCCCGACGGACCAGCGGCGCCCGATGGGGGTCAGGTCAGAGGAGGATGGCGAGCTGGAGATCGCCATGGTCCTCCCGCTCGCGGACGACCGCCGGGTGATCGGAGGGACCTGAGCCGGCCGTCGAGGACCAGGCGCCACGGGGCTCGTTCAGCGCTCGTTTTGGGCTCGTTCAGTGCTCGTTCAGGGCCGTGCCGCGAAACGGTCGATGAGCTCGGTCGGTCCGCTGACGATGAGCACGTGGTGCGCGGACACCTTCGTCTCGGGCACCGCGTAGGTGAAGTCCTCTCCCGGTGCCTTCACCCCGACCACGGTCACACCGTACTTGCGTCGGATCTGGCTCTGCTCGAGGGTGAAGCCGATCGTCTCCTGCGGCGGGTTGATCTTGACGATCGCGAAGCCGTCGTCGAACTCCATGTAGTCGAGCAACCGGCCGTTGACCAGGTGCGCCACACGACGGCCGGCATCGGACTCGGGTGAGATGACGTGGTGCACGCCGATCCGGTCGAGGATCCGCTTGTGTTCCGGCGTGAGCGCCTTGGCCCAGATGGAGGGCACACCCGCGTCGACGAGATTCGCCGAGGCGAGGACAGAGCCCTCGATCGATGAGCCGATGCCGACGATCGCGATCTTCGGCTCGGCCGACCGGATCATGTCGATCGAGCTCGCCTGCGCCATGTCGGCGTGCACCACCTTGGCGAACTTGTTGACGTAGGTCTCGGCCAGGGCGTTGTCCCGCTCGACGGCGATGACTCGGTGACCGAGCTTGGTCAGCTCCAGGGCGACGGCCGAGCCGAAGCGTCCAAGGCCGATCACGAGCACGTCGTCCTCGAAGAGCTTGTTGCGCGCCATGGGATTCCCTTCTCCACAGTCCGCGCCCGACGGTGACGCGATAGCGTCTCAATCATGCCAAGCCAGGCCCGCATCGTTTGGGACCCGTCGTTCACGAAGTACAACTTCGGCCCGACCCACCCGATGGCCCCCATTCGACTGGACCTGACGGCGCGGCTCTGCCAGGCCCTTGGCGTGTTCGACGTTTCCGGGGTGGAGGTGCGCGGCGCGGAGCCAGCCAGCGACGAGCTGCTCGAGACCGTTCATGACCCCGACTACGTCGCGGCGGTCAAGGCTGCGTCGGCCGACCCCACCCGGGCCGACCCCAACCGGGGCATCGGCACGGAGGACGACCCCGCCTTCGTGGGGATGCACGAGTCGAGTGCCCGGATCGTCACCGGGACCGTCGACGTCGTGCGTGCCGTCTGGGAGGGCGAGACGAGCCACGGCGTCAACTTCACGGGCGGCCTGCACCACGCGATGCCCGACCGGGCGAGCGGCTTCTGCATCTACAACGACATCGCGATCGGCATCCGGTGGCTGCTCGACCACGGCGCTGAGCGGATCGCCTACGTCGACGTCGACGTGCATCACGGGGATGGGGTCGAGCGGATCTTCTGGGACGACCCGAGGGTGCTGACCATCTCCCTGCACGAGACCGGCCGGGCGCTGTTCCCGGGGACCGGCTGGCCGACCGACATCGGCGGCCCGCGGGCGGAGGGGTACGCCGTCAACGTCTCCCTGCCCCCGGGGCTGGCCGACGCGGGGTGGCTCCGGGCGATCCACGCGACCGTCATGCCGATCGTCCGCTCCTTCAAGCCGGACATCCTGATCACCCAGCACGGCTGCGACACCCACGCCGAGGACCCACTCGCCCACTTCGCCATGACCGTGGACGCCCAGCGGTCCGCGGCGGACTCGCTCCACCGCCTGGCCCACGAGGTCTGCGACGGCCGGTGGGTCGCGCTGGGCGGCGGCGGTTACGAGGTGGTGGGCGTCGTCCCGCGCACGTGGACGCACCTGACGGCCATCGCCGCGCACGTTCCGCTGCCCACGTCCACGGAGATCCCAGAGGACTGGCGCGAGCACGTCGAGCGCGCGACCGGACGTCCGGCGCCGTTGCGCATGGGTGACCTGACGACCCAGGACGGACCGCTGTGGTGGCGCTCGTGGGACCTCGGCTACGACCCGGGCAGCGAGGTGGACCGGGCGATCATGGCGACCCGGACCGCGGTGTTCCCGCACCACGGGCTGGACATCCACTTCGACTGAGGATCGCAATGGCAGTGCGGGCTGCTCCGTCGATCTGGCACCATGGCCGGACGGCGTTGACGGGCCTGACGATCCTGAGCCGAGCAGGACAAGAGGCCGACCGCGATCCGCGGCGGCGAAGGTGTGGTGGCACAGCGACACTCCCCATCGCCCGCACCTCCGGGGCACGATCCCAGGAGGTGAAGGAATGTCAACGACACAACGCTCATCGCAACATCCGTCCGTCGGCACCGCGTCCCGCGTCCTCGCACGAGACCTCGCATCGCATCCCGAGGGCGCTCCGGCGACCCTCGCCGGTTGGGTCCATCGACGCCGCGTGCTCGCCACCGTGACCTTCGTCGTGCTGCGGGACCGCTCGGGCCTGGCCCAGGTCGTGGCCAAGGATCCCGACGTCATCGCGAGGCTCGGCGCCATGCCGGAGGAGACGGTCGTCGAGGTGACGGGTCGCGTGGTGCACAACCCGGCAGCACCGGGCGGTGCGGAGCTCGTCGAGCCGGTCCTCGCTCCGCTCACCGAGCCGGCCCTGCCGCCGCCGGCGGAGCTCTGGCGGCCCACCTTCGGCGCCGGGCTGCAGACCCGGCTCGACCACGCCGCCGTGACGCTGCGGCACCCGAGGCACCGTGCGGCGTGGGAGATCGCGAGCGCTTCGATGCGCGGGTTTCGTTCGTCGCTGGGCGCGCTCGAGTTCATCGAGGTCATGACACCGAAACTGGTCGGCACCGCCACAGAGTCCGGCGCCAACGTCTTCACGGTCGACTACTTCGGCCGGCCCGCCTACCTCGCCCAGTCCCCTCAGCTCTACAAGCAGATGCTCGTCGGGGTCTTCGAGCGGGTCTTCGAGGTCGGGCCGGTCTTCCGCGCCGAGCCGCACGACACGGTCCGTCACTTGGCGCAGTACACCTCGCTCGACGCCGAGCTGGGCTTCATCCGCGACCACCACGACGTGCTGGCAGTCCTGCGGGCTGCCCTCTTCGGGATGGTGGAGTCGATCAGGACGTATGCCGCTGAGTCCGCTTCGCTCCTCGGCGTCAACCTGCCGCGGGTGCCCGAGGAGTTCCCGGTCATCCACTTCCGCGACGCGCTGGCGACGGTGGGTGCGGACCCCGGCGAGACCGACCTCAGCCCAGCACACGAGCGCGCGCTCAGCGAGTGGGCGCGAGCCGAGTTCGACTCGGACTTCCTTGCGGTGGAGGGCTATCCGATGGCCAAGCGCCCCTTCTATACCGCACCGGAGGGATACGACATGACTGTGCCACGCGGGTCTTCGGGGGGTGCACGGGGGGCGGAGCCCCC
>NZ_DATEEY010000180.1:0-32933 GCF_035280925.1 Intrasporangium sp.
TGTGCACTTCGCGCCGGGAGGCCGCGGCTGCCTCGAAGGCCGAGCCGTCCACGGATATCCGGAGTCACTCGATCGAAGGGGCCCCGCGCGAGTGCACACTCGACCCGGAAGGGGCCCGGCGCGAAGTGCACACTCGACCCAGAGGGGGCCCGGCGCGAAGTGCACACTCGACCCGGAAGGGGCCCGGCGCGAAGTGCACACTCGACCCGGTAGCGAGCCCAGCGGCATACGGCCGGGTGGTGGTCCGCGTCAGCGGCCGAGCTCGTCCATCGCGTCCCAGAACTGCTCACGCAGGCGGTAGCGCAGCTCGTCGGGGATGTCGTAGACGTCGAGGCGTGCGGACAGGTCCGTCAGCAGGGTCCGGTCGAGGTCGCTCGGGATGAACGGGCGCTCGCTCAGGACCCGCCTGCGGTCCTCGTCCGTCGCCGTGGCCCGCCAGGCGGTGACGACGCCGCGGCACACCTCGTCGATCATCTCGATCATTGCCGGGGAGAGGGTATGGAACCGGTTCACGGGATGCTCGCGGCTGCTCGACCACGCCACCTTGCTGCCGGAGGTGCTGCCCGCGGTCCCGCCGCCGGTGCCGACGGGCTGCGGTCTGGTGCGGGCGAGGATCGCGGGAGTGGGAACGGTTTCGTGGGAGGAGGCGGCATCCTGGCGCTTCGCCGCCGGTGACGAGGAGCTGTCCCCGGCCGCCGGACGAGGGCCGGGAAGCGGGACGACCACACCGGCCGCCTCCGGCGACAGCTCGGCGACGGCATCCGGCTGGAGCTGTCGCGGACGCACCGTCTCGTCGATCGTCGCCGGGTCGACGAGCTCGAGGCCATCGGACTCGCGGATGAGGTGGTTCGAGACGGCGTGGGGACGGCCAGAGGGGTCTGGGACGGCGAGGATGACGACCTGGGAGCCGTGGCTCTGGGCCTCCTCCACTGCTTCGGAGAGGTCGTCGTCGCCCGAGACGAGGTACATGGTGTCCACCACGTGGTTGCGTCCGTGGGCGGCAAGGTCGAGGCCGATCCGTAGGTCCACGCCCTTCTGCTCACCGTGCGGCGACGTCCGGCCGAGACGCAGCTTGACCCGCGGCAGCATCCCGACCGTCTCCTGCGTGGCATCAGGCGCGCCGCCGGGCCGGTTCCCCGAGTCGTACCAGTTGAGTCGCAGCAGCGGCAGCCCGCTCAGCTGCTCCGCCTGCTCGATGAGGCGCTGGACGAGATCGGGGTAGGAGATGACGACGCTGCCGCGCAGACTGGTCCCGGTGACGCGGGTGGCGGCGGCCGCGAGGAGGTAGCCGGCATCGACGTAGAGGGCACAGTTGGACCGCATGCTCCAGCCTCCCATGAACCGGTCCGACCGGGACCACGCAAGGTGGCCTCACTGTCGTGCCTGCCCTTGGTGGGTAGGAGTGACAGGTCTCACCCCTGTGGGTTCAACTGCCGCACAACTTGTTTCGTACAATGCAAGCGGGAGCCGCATTTCTCCCACGTCGCTGAAGGAGCGTGCCATGAACGCCGAAGCCAGCCACACCCTCATGAACCGCGTCCGCCTCGAGGGCGGTGCCAACCAGGACGACCTCCGGTTCATCGAGCGGGCCCTCGCCCAGCTCTTCACCCAGCTGTCGCGATTCGACCCCGAGATGGTCGACATCGGCGTGCGGTTCAAGGATCGCGGCCAGCCCGGTATGCGGACCTCGCTCGAGCTGCACGTCCAGGGACTGCCGGCCATGGTCGGCGTCTCGGACCTGACGGACACGAAGGCGGCCCTCAACGACGCCGAGGCCAAGGTGCTGTCGCAGCTGCGCTCCAACGTCACCAGGCGAGCTGACCACCACCCGCGCCGCCCCAACGAGTAGACGTCGCTGGGCGCTCGCCCTCATCCGAGGGCTGGGCGCCCAGGCACTGTGGTCACGGTCCGGTGATCCTCCCCTCGACGACCGGGTTGACCGGCGAGTTCGCGGTGACGTGGTCGACGGCGATCTGCATCAGGTCGTCACCCGGCTGCTGGACGTCTGTCCCACCGGCGAGCGCCGTGTAGCCGTCGCCGCCGCCGTACATGAAGTCGTTCGTCACGAGGCGGATGGTGTCGGTGGGCGTGATGGCCGTTTCCGAGCCGCCGATCCCGTCGGGGGTCTTCCACATTCCCGTGACGACCGGCGTCGTGCCGTTGCAGCTGAACGTCAGCCTCAAACCGGACACCTGCGGGAAGCGACCCGTCGCGATGGCCGGGTTGCAGAACGGCGAGAACCCGTTGAGCAGGGCCTGCTCGAGCTGGGCACCCGTCAGCGTGAGGATCGTCGTGCGGTTGCCGAACGGCAGCACCGCGAACATCTCACCCCACGTGATCTCGCACGGCTGCTCGTTGGCGCTCGGCGGCGAGCACACGAGGTCCTGACGCAGTCCGCCCGAGTTGGTCAGGGCGGCCTCCACGCTCGGGTACTTCAGGCGCATCGCGTCCGTCACCATGTTGCCCATCTCGGACTCGAACAGCCGAGACGGGGCTCGCAGGATGTCGTTGGCCTGGGTGCCGATCACCTGGTTGCGCAGGACAGCCGTCTCGGCGTTCGCCTCGGCGACGATGGCCTGCACATCTGGCCGGGGTGCCACGCCGAGCGTCTTCGCCACCCGGGTCGCCCCGCCGGCCCACGCGACGTCGCCACCCTGCACCATGAGCTGCAGCACGGAGTAGCTCGCGCCGGCGTTGATCCCCTCGGTGATCAGGATCTTGCCGCGCATGAGGTTGGACACCCGGTGCGTGTGGCCGACGACCATGGCATCCACGGTCGTGTCCTGGAGCTGGTCGGCGATCGCGATGATCGGGCCGTCCCAGGGCACGCCCGGCGACGTCCCCACCGGGTTGGCGCCGTTGGCCGTGCCCTCGTGGATGACGACGACCTGGACCCGGACTCCAAGGTCCGCCAGTCGCTTGGACTCCGCTGCGATCCGCGGCGCCTCAGGCAGGAAGGTCAGTCCGGCGGTCGCGCCCGCGGACACCAGCTCCGGCGTCGTCGACAGGCCTGCCCCGATGACGCCGACCTTGGTGCCGTTCACGTCGAACACGACCGACGGCGTCACCCAGCTCGGGGCCACGCCGGTCGCGGTGTCCACGATGTTCGTCGCGAGGAACGGGAAGTCTGCCCGCGCCTGCTGTTCGAGCAGCCGCGCGACCCCGTAGTCGAACTCGTGGTTGCCGTAGGACGTCGCGTCCAGGCCCCACGCGTTCTCGACGTCGATGGCCGGCATGTCCTGGAGCAGAGCCGAGTTGGGCGGCGAGGCGCCGACGTTGTCGCCGCCGGCGAGGATGAGGCTGCCGCGGGGCAGTGATGCCAGCTCCTCGTCGAACATCGTCGCGAGCCGTGCTGCCCCACCGACGTTGACGTTGATCCCGAAGTCGTAGGCCCGCGTCGTCGGCTCGAGCTGGCCGTGGAAGTCGTTCAGCCCGATGATCGAGATCGGCTGGTACGCCGGACCGCCCTTGACGACGTCGAGCAGCACCCGGCCCTGGCTGTGCTGCGGCTCCGGGATGCCGAGCATGAAGGCAAGCGTCGGCGCGAGGTCGATCGCCCGTGCGGAAACAGTGCCCTTGGCGACCCCGGTGCCACCGGCGATGAAGGTCGCGCGCATGTTGATGTTGGCGGCGAGGTTCTGCAGGTCAGGCACGTAGCCGTGCTGCCCGAAGAAATGCGACGCGCTGACGACCGTGCCCGGCGTCGCCGCGTCGAACTGGTAGGGCGGGTACGAGAAGACGACCAGGTCACCGGTGCGCGTCGGGTGGGCCATGTCGGCCGTCGACCCGGGCCCGTTCGGGATGTAGCGGGACTCGGCCTTGGTGAAGGCTCGGTCGATGACCTGCCAGCCCTCGGCCTTGCCGTCGTGAGTCCAGTCGTTCGGGTCCTGGAGGGCCAGGAAGGCGGCCTTGATCGCCGCGACCGTCGCAGCCTCATCGGCCGCGGCGACCTGCTGGAGGCCGCCACCCGCGGGATCGCGTCCGGCCAGGTTGAGATAGACCTGCACCGTTCCGCCGGCCCAGCAGGCCTTCGCCTTGCCGATCGTCTCTCCGGCTGCCGGGCGGCAGTTGGAGGTCTGTGGTCGGGACAGGAGGCCGAGGTCGACGAGCACCTTGCTCGCGTCGATGGCGAGGAACTGGGGCGCGAAGCCGTGGTCGGAGCCGACGAAGGTCGTCGGGTCATCCCCGACCAGGCCGCGCGCCAGGGCGAGTGTCTGGTCGGACTCGGCGTACGCATCGCGCAGGAAGCCCTCACGCGCCGCGACGCGGCCATCGGCCACGCCGTTCAGGTCGACGTCGTCGTAGGCCGGGTTCGGCTGGCCGTTGGGCAGCCTCGGGGACACCAGCCCGAGGAACTGGTGCTGGAACTCGTCCGTCGTCGGCATGCCGACGAGGAGGAGGTCCGGACGGTGGGTCTTCGCGACGTACTCGAGCATCGGCCAGTGACCGGTGGACCAGTACAGGCCCTGCTCGACGTAGGTCTCCTCGCTCGTGACGCCGGCCTCGAGGATGGCGAAGTCGGCGGCGGTCGCGATCGGGAACGTCTGGGCCAGGTACTCGTCGAAGTCGCCGGTGAAACCGGGCTCGCCCGGCCAGCTCGGCCAGCTCGCGATGGCACGGCTCACCGATGTGTGGAAGAGCCGGACCCGGGACAGGTCCGCCGAGAGCTCCTCGACCCGGACGAGCATGCCGGCGGTCTTGCCGTCGAGCGCGCCACCGGTGATCGTCACCTTGACGTCGCCCCACTCGCCCTCGGCGAGGTCGGCGACGGGGTCGACGCCGCTCTTGGTCGTCGAGAAGAGGACGCGGTCGTAGTTCGTCATCGAGTCGTCCGTGCTGTCGTACAGGTAGGCGTTGAGCCCGTACTTGTCCACGCCGAAGTCGAGGACGCGCAGCCGCATCTCCATGGCCGGGCTGTAGGACGTCGGGACGTCGGTCCAGCCGCTCGCCGGGGCCGGCTCAGCGCCGGCGAAGGGCGCCTGGCCGGCGTACCCGGCGGGGTGGTCGAACTGCAGCCCGAACGCAGCGATGAAGCCGGCGTCATCGAACAGCTCGTCGCCTGCGCTGCCGATGAAGTTCGTCGCGACGCCGCGACCCGAGTGGAAGGTCTGGAAGTCGATGGTCGGCCCGTTGATGAGGGCGTTGCGCCCGCCGGCCCAGTCGACCTGCGCCACCTTGAGACCACCGCGCTCGGCAGCCTGGGCAATCGACTCGGCCTGCAGGACGCCGGCGTCGAAGGCGGTCGTCCGGTTGGCGAAGGTGTCGCCGTTCTTGTGGAAGGTGTTGTTCGTCGAGCCGTGGACGCCTGGCCAGGCGCCCGTCGCGAGCGTGTACCAGCCGGCTCCGGTGTTCGGCGGCGCTTGGGTGAGCATGCCGTTGCCGCTCGCCTTGGTGCCCTTCTTGAGGAAGTCGCGCATGGTCGGCATGAGCCCCAGCGCGGCGTACTTCTCGACGAGATCCTGGCGCAGGCCGTCCGACGCGAAGAAGACCGCCTTCTCGGACGGGGCGGGCCTCGCGTCAGCGGCCGTTGCGGCTGCGGGTCCAGCCGGCGCCGCAGGGGCCGGCGACGCACTGGGTGCGACGGCGGGAACCAAGAGCAGGGACACTGCGGCGACCATCGCTGTCGTGACAGCCGGGCGCCTTCCAATTCGGGACAACCGGGACACGCGACTCTCCTCCATCCCCGAGGTGGGTGGGAGCGGCGTCACCAACCGCAGACGACGGCAACGCTGCCGGCCCTCCTGACCTGTCCACGATAGGGGCGCCGCCCGTCCAGCGGGGGAGTTCTGCGAAAGCCGTTCGGCGCGCTCGGCGCGAGATGCTCTCGTCGACCTCGAGGGCCCTGATCGGTTCTCGTCCTCGTTGACACCGGGCCGGCGTCAGATCCGACAATGGCGTCCATGCGCTGTGCACTGACCGGGGCGACCGGGTTCGTCGGCGGCGAGCTGGCGCGTCAGCTCATCGACGCCGGTCACGAGGTGGTCGCCCTCGTGCGGTCCCCGGCCCGCGCCATCCAGCTCGACGCCATCGGGGTCGACCTCGTGGAGGGCAATCTCGACGACAGCGGCGCGCTGGACCGGCTCCTGGCGGGCGCGGACGGGCTCTTCCACGTGGCTGGCTGGTACCGGCTCGGTCAGCGCGATCCGGCGCCGGGCCAGCGAGACAACGTCGACGGGACGCGCAACGTCCTGGCCGCTGCCCAGCGCGCCGGGACAGCGCGGGTCGTCTACACGAGCACGCTGGCCGTCAACTCCGACACGGGCGGTCGCTTCCTCGACGAGAGCCACCAGCACCACGGGGGCCACATCTCGGCGTACGACCGCACCAAGGCCGAGGCGCACATCGTGGCAAAGGAGTTCGCGGCAGCGGGGCTCCCGGTCGTCATCGTCATGCCCGGCGCCATCTACGGCCCCGGCGACACGTCGCAGACCGGCGAGCTCATCAAGCAGGTCGTCGCGGGCAAGCGACCCGCGGTTCCGGCCGGCGGTGGTCGGCTCACCTGGGCCCATGTCAACGACATCGCTCGGGGGCACATCCTCGCGATGGAGCATGGCGTCCCGGGGGAGAGCTACATGCTCGCAGGGGAACCCGCGACGCTGGAGAAGCTCCTGAAGCAGGTCGCCGCTTCGGCCGGGACCAAGGGGCCGGTCCTGGTACCGGCCGGGTTGCTGCGTGGGGCCGAGCGGATCATGACCCCCCTTGCCCGGGTGGTGCCGCTTCCCCCGATGTATCACCCGGAGTCGCTGCGTGCCGCGCTGGCTGACTACCTCGGCACGCGGGCCAAGGCCGAGCGCGACCTCGGCTGGCACCCGCGCCCCCTCACCGAGGGGCTGGCCCAGACCGTGGCCGCCCTTCGCGAGAACTATTGAGACACAAACGCATTGGCCGTATGCCGTTGAGCTCGCTACCGTGCGCACGCGGACTCAGGCGCCCACCCGGCAACACACCCGTTTCCAGACTGCGCGCCCCTGTGGCAGCGCGACCGGGCCGTCGATGGGCGGGTGTGTTTCCGAGGGAGCGGTGTGGACTCAGCGGAGGACGCGGCCGAGGGTGTCGACGAGCAGCTCGACATCGGGCTCTTCGACCACGAGCGGTGGTGCGAGGCGGATGGTCGAGCCGTGGGTGTCCTTCGCGAGGACGCCTTCCACGAGCAGCCGCTCGCAGACCTCCCGACCGGACGCCACCGCGGGATCCATGTCGACGCCGGCCCACAGACCGCGGACCCGGACCCGGTCGACACCGTGACCGACGAGCGACTCGAGGCCATCCTCCAGGACCTTGCCGAGCCGGGCCGCTCGCTCCTGGTACTCACCGGTGGCGAGGAGACCGACGACCGCGCGGCCGACGGCCGCGGCGAGCGGGTTGCCACCGAACGTGGACCCGTGGCTGCCGGGCGTGATGACCCCGAGGACGTCGGCGTCGGCGACGATCGCCGACACGGGGACGATGCCGCCGCCGAGCGCCTTGCCGAGGATGTAGATGTCCGGAACGACGTCCTCGATGTCACAGGCGAAGGTCGTCCCGGTGCGCCCCAGGCCGGACTGGATCTCGTCCGCGAGCATGAGGATCCCCTCGCGCTGCGTCAGGTCGCGAACCTGGCGCAGGTAGCCGGGCGGCGGGAGGACGACACCGCCCTCGCCCTGGATCGGCTCGAGCAGGACGGCGACAGTTTCGTCGGTGATCGCGGCCTCGATGGCGTCGATGTCGCCGTAGGGCACGAGGTCGAAGCCCGGCGTGTACGGTCCGTAGTGGTCGTGCGCCACCGGGTCGTCGGAGAAGCTGACGATCGTCGTGGTCCGGCCGTGGAAGTTGCCCCGCATGACGACGATGCGCGCTCGGCCGTCCGGCACTCCCTTGACGAGGTAGCCCCAACGGCGGGCCGTCTTGATCGCCGTCTCGACGGCCTCGGCGCCGGTGTTCATCGGCAGGACGAGATCCTTGCCGGCCAGCTCGGCGAGGTCGCGGCAGAAGGGTGCGAGCTGGTCGCTGTGGAAGGCGCGGCTCGTCAGGGTCAGGCGCGCCAGCTGCTGCTCCGCCGCGGAGACGAGGATCGGGTGGAGGTGGCCGAAGTTCAGCGCCGAGTAGCCGGCCAGGGCATCGAGGTAGCGCCGGCCGGACACGTCCATCACCCAGGCGCCTTCGGCGCTCGCGATGACGACGGGCAGCGGGTCGTAGTTGCGGGCCACCCACTGCTCGGCCAGGGACAGGTGCTCCTCGTGGGCGTTCAGGTCGACGGTCTCCATGGCCCCAGCGTTCCCCGGACCGGTCCGATGAACAAGGGCTTTGGCCACACCCGCGGGGTGAGGCGCCTCTCAAGCCACCGAATCGCGTTCACCGGCGCATACACTGGCGTCGGCGGGTGGCCGAGGCCAGGACTACCCAGTCCGGGTGTGTCGGTCCGTCGGCGACCGCAGCCGGAGGTTCGTCGTGAGCACCGATGGGCAGGCTGTACGCAAGGTTGTCATCCTGGGGGCCGCTGGCCGCGACTTCCACAACTTCAACGTCGTCTTCCGGGACGACCCGCGGCACCGGGTCGTCGCGTTCACTGCGACGCAGATCCCGGACATCGAGGGGCGCACCTATCCGCCGGAGCTCGCCGGCGACCTCTACCCCGACGGGATCCCGATCGTGGAGGAGGACGAGCTGACTGACCTCATCCGTCGTGAGGCGGCCGATGTCGCCGTCTTCGCCTACTCGGACGTACCCCACGAGCAGGTCATGCACCTCGGCTCACGCTGCATCGCGGCGGGTGCGGACTTCTGGCTGCAGAGCGCCAGGAGCACCATGTTGCGGAGCAGCCGGCCGGTGATCGCGGTGACGGCAGTGCGCACCGGCGTCGGCAAGAGCCAGACGACGCGGTACCTGTCGCGGATCCTGCGCGACCTGGACCAGACGGTCGTGGCGATCCGCCACCCGATGCCCTACGGCAACCTCGCCGCGCAGGCCTGCCAACGGTTCGAGACGCATGCCGACCTCGATCGCCACGAGACGACCATCGAGGAGCGGGAGGAGTACGAGCCCCACATCGACAACGGCTTCGTCGTGTTCGCCGGCGTCGACTACGAGCAGATCATCCGGGCGGCCGAGCAGGAGGCGGGCGTCATCCTCTGGGACGGCGGCAACAACGACCTGCCGTTCTACGAGCCCGACCTGCACATCGTGCTCGTCGACCCGCTCCGGCCCGGCCACGAGGACACCTACCACCCCGGCGAGGCCAACCTGCTCATGGCGCACGTCGTCGTCGTCAACAAGTGCGACAGCGCTCGACCGGAGGACATCGAGGCGGTCGAGCACACGGTGCGGCGGGTCAACCCGCGCGCCACGGTGATTCGCGCCGACAGCCCGGTGACGATCGACGATGTCGGCGTCGTGGCGGGCAAGCGGGTCATCTGCATCGAGGACGGTCCGACACTGACGCACGGCTCGATGACCTACGGCGCGGCGGTCGTCGGTGCCCGTGCTGCGGGTGCCGAGGAGATCGTCGACCCCAGCCCGTATGCCGTCGGGTCGCTGGCGTACACCTACGCGAAATACCCCAACGCCGAGGGGATCCTGCCTGCCATGGGCTATGGCGAAGCGCAGGTGCGCGACCTCGAGGCCACCATCGAGGCGACGATCGCGGCGACCGGTGCGGATGCCGTCGTCTCGGGCACGCCCATCGACCTGGGGCGGATCCTGAGCGTGAGCAAGCCGCTCGTCCGGGCCCGTTACGAGCTGCGCGAGCACACTCCCGGCGGGCTCGAAGCGGCGGTGCGTGACGTGCTCTCCCGACCTGTGACTGTTGGATCACAGACGGAGGCCGCCGCACGCTGACGGCGTATCGTCAGGACTGTCAAGGGGTTCTTCCTGGGGGTCATCATGCGACCACGTCACGTCGTATCTCTGGTCATCGGCATCCTTCTCCTGGCCCCGGCGCTGGGGCTGCTCATCGGCGGGGCCGCCATCGGGGTCTATGAGCTTGCCGCCCGCAACGACAACGGGTGGCACGCGGTGGACATCGACCGACTGCAGTCCGAGGGCGCCGCGGTGACGACGGGGGAGTCCGTCATCGACTTCCGCGGGCCTGCTGGCCTCGTCGACTGGATCGACCTGGACTTCAGGTTCCGGGCCACCCCGGTTGGCGGGCAGGAGGCCTTCGTCGGGGTCGCACCGACGGATGCGCTCAACGGCTATCTCGGCGACGTCGCGCGAGACGAGGCCGTCATCGTCAACTGGAACGGGACCGTGCGCTACCGTCACGTCCCCGGCACGTCCGCCGCGGTCGACCCGCCCGCCTCGCAGGACTTCTGGGTCGCGCAGGCCACCGGACCCGGCACGCAGGAGCTGACCTGGACGCCTGACACAGGACGCTGGTCGGCCGCCTTCCTCAACGCCTCCGGTGAGCCGGGCGTCGCGATGAACGTCCAGGCCGCCGTCCGCTCGGGCGCGCTGCTCGGCATCGCCATCGCGCTCGTCGTGGCCGGACTGGTGCTGGCGGTCATCGGGACCATCCTTGTCGTCCATGCCGTCTCGAACCGGACGCCGTCGCCAGGCATGCCCTACGGCGGCAGCCCCACGCCGCTTGCGAGCGCCGCACCACCGCCCTTCAGTGCGGCACCACCGCCTGTCGGTGCCGCGCCACCGACTGTCGGTGCGGCCCCGCCGCCTGTCGTCCGGGCTGACGCCACCATCGACGCGGCCAGGCCCCACCCGCTCGTGCTCGAGGCCCGCCTTGCCCCGGACCTGTCCAGATGGCTGTGGCTGGTCAAGTGGTTCCTCGCCATCCCGCACTTCATCGTGCTGTTCTTCCTGTGGTGCGCCCTCATGGTCACGACGATCATCGCGTGGTTCGCGATCCTGTTCACGGCGCGCTACCCACGCAGCCTCTTCGACTTCAACGTCGGCGTCCTGCGGTGGAGCTGGCGGGTCGCGCACTACTGCGGGACCGGTGGCCTGGGCACGGACCGCTATCCGCCGTTCACGCTCGATGCGCTGCCGGACGACGACACGCGGCTCACGGTCGACTACCCGGAGCGCCTCTCGCGTGGCCTGATCTTCGTCAAGTGGCTACTGCTGCTGCCGCACTGGATCATCATCGCCCTCATCGCCGGGACCCAGTCCCGGACGGATGAGAACGGTGTGCAGGTCGGCGGCTGGCCGGGCATCCTCGCGCTGATCACCCTGGTCGCCGGCGTGGTGCTCCTCTTCAACGGCGCCCCCAACCGTGGGCTCTTCGACGTCATCGTCGGCCTCAACCGGTGGACCTACCGGGTCGGGGTGTATGCGCTGCTCATGACAGACGTGTACCCGCCCTTCCGTTACGACGGCGGTGGCTCGGAGCGCTGGGTCCACACGCCGCCCGCCCCCGGGGCGCCGCCCATCGAGGCGGCTCCACCGGGCCCGGGGGCGGTGCTCCCGCCGCCGAGTCCGCCGACGGAGCCGCCACGCCAGGAGCAGGTGCAGTCATGACGACGCACATCACTCAGCACGGCCCGACCGTCGCTGGCAGGCGCGCCGGCTACGTGGTGGCCATGACGGTCAACCTCGTTCTGCTCTTCCTGGTCAACGTGGCCCCGGGCTGGCAGGCGGTTCCCTTCCTCACCGAGAGCACGACCGAGGTGCTCCTGCTCGTGAATCTCTCGATGGCTGCCGCGGTGGCCGCCAATGCGGTCTACTCGGTGTTCGACCCGGCATGGATGCGGGCGCTCGGCGACGCGGTGACCACGTCGGTGGGACTCGCTTCACTGGTCCGGGTCTGGCAGGTCTTCCCGTTCGACTTCGACACCACCTCGGTGCCATGGGACGTGGTCGCGCGCTGGGTGATCGGGCTTGGCATCTTCGGGTGCGTCGTCGCGATCATCGTGGCGCTCGTGCGGTTGACCCGGGCCTTGGCGGATGTGGCGGACCGCTAGGAGAGCGACCGCTGCAGGCCGCGCGCCGCCTGGTCCGGTACGAAGGCGCGCAAAACCCACCCCCGGGGGCCCGCGACCGGTGGAGGTCGGCCACGGGACCCGCCTCGATGCCGCCCCGCACCGATGGGCGTGTCATCTCGCCGCCACCTCGTCCCGGCTCAACATGACCCGCCGACGTCATCGAAGTGGAACGCGTCCCATCGTCCTCCCTCCGGTCTCCTCCGCGTACTGGGACATGGCCTAGTCTTTCGCGCGGGAGGTTGTGATGGATCACAGTCCGGGTGCGCCACTGTCCTGGCGTCAGTCTTCGGTTGCCCTCCACGGGAAGCCCCTGCCCGAGGCCTTGGAGCAGCACCGCGACGAACTGGCCGCGGCGATGCTGGGGCGGCTTCGAGCCGACCTCCCGAGCTACGCCCGGTTGGCGCAATCGGAGCCCGAGGACCAGGTCGTCGACATGGCCCGGCAGTTCCTCGGCTACTACATCGAAGCCTTCCGCAGTCGAGAGCTGCCCACCCAGGAGATGCTCGCCCCGGTCCGGAGCGCTGCGGAGCGGCGGGCCACCGGCGGCGTCCCGATGGAGGAGGTGATGTCCGCCTTCCACCTGGCTGCGGGAACCGTCACCGAGGAGGTCGCGCGGCTGGCAGGTACCGGCGGCGCTGGAGCCGCCATCGCCGTCCAGTCCTTCGGGTTCGACCTCATGCGGATCGTCGCCCTCGCCGTGGCGACCGGTTACACGAGCGAGCGGCAGTCGATCCTCGGCGAGGAGCTCGCCGCCCGCCAGACGCTCGTCGCGGACCTGCTCGACGGCAGCGCGACCGATGAGTCGGCCCTTCGCGCCGGCGTCCGGCTGCCCGCTGCCTACATCGTCACCGCCGTCTCGCTCGGGGACCGGGACCTGCCGGAGGACGACGAGCGGGTGCGCCGCGCCATCCGGCGCATCCGGCACGAGGCGACCCGCATCATTGACGAGCCCGTGCTCTGGGCGTCACCTCGCTCGGGTTGGATCGCCTTCGTCCCCCACCCGGCCGGCACGGACTGGGTGTCGATGGACGACCGGGTCTGGTTGGCCGTGTCGCACCGGGAGGTGCAGGCGGTGGTCGACCTGCCCATCTACACCGGGTGGGCGGCGGCCACCCCACAGGACGTGCCCGAGGCGGCCAGGTTGGCGAGGGACGTGTGTGACGTGGTACGGGCAACCCACCGACCTCCCGGGATCTACTCCCTGGACGATGTCCTCGTGGACTACCAGCTGATGCGACCCAGTGCGGCGCGCAATCGGTTCAAGGAGCTGCTCACCCCCTTGGTCGGCCGCCCGGAGCTGCTTCAGACCCTGCGCACCTACCTCGAGACCGGGCGGGACCGCAGGCGGACTGCCCAGCTGCTGCACCTGCATCCGAACAGCGTCGACAACCGGCTCCGACGCTGCGCCGACCTCTCTGGCCTCGACGCGACCGACGCCGAGGAGGCCATCGTGGTCCGGGCGGCCCTGCTCGCATGGCCCGCCAACGAGCTGAACCAGCCGTGAGCACCAGCGATCCAGTCATCGGCCCCTTTCGGAGCCGCTCGGCTGAGCGGCCGCGTCCTCGATCGGCAGGCCGGACAGGTCCATCCTCACCGCCTCGCACGGCGCGGCCAGCGCGGTGATCGTCGCCCAGCCCTCCTTGACGAGAGCCGCATCCGTCTCGGCCTCGTACTCCGCGTCGATGTGCGAGAACGTGATCGTCGCGTAGCCCTTGCCGATCTCGCCGACCTCGGCCTGCACCGCACCGAACTCCGCGAGACTCGCCTGACGCAACCCGCGCAGCTCGGCCAGGGGCACGTCCGGCACGTTGACGTTGAGGACGAGGCTCGGCGCCACCTCACGCTGAAGCACCCAGTCGAGCACCTGGGCGGCCACGCCCGCCGCGGTGCCGAACTGGGTCGGACGGCTCCCCGCGAGCGAGACGGCGATGCCCGGGCAGGAGAGCGTCGCGCCCGTCAGCGTTGCGCCGACCGTGCCCGAGTGGAGGATCGCGTGACCGGTGTTCGGCCCGAGGTTGATGCCCGAGAGAATCAGCCCGGGCTCGGGGCCGAATGCTCCAGCCATGGCAGCCATGACGATGAAGGCCGGACTCGCCTCGACGCCGAGTACCTGCTCGACGCCCTCGACGTGCGTCTCGGACTCGTGGATGATCAACCGGCTGTCCGCCTGGAGCGCGGTCAGGGACGCGCTCGCACCGCTGCGCTCCTCGTGGGGCGCGGCAATGACGACCTCCAGCCCCGCGTGGACGGCAACCGCGGCGAGCGCGTGCAGGCCCGGGCTGTGCACCCCGTCGTCGTTCGTCACCAGTGCCCGCATCTCGGTCGTCTCCTTCGCGTCGTCGGTCCGTTTGGTCAAGGTGCCGGTGGGCTGGGCACCGGTTCGAGCCTCACGGCGGAGACGAGGCTGCCGATCGAGCGGCGGTCGCCAGTCGCCAGGCCATGTCGGCTCACCGTGACCGCACCGGCGGCGACGCCGAGCTGCACCGCTTCGGTGAGCGGCCGGCGCCGGGCGATCCCCGCCGTGATCCCCGCCGTCATGGAGTCCCCGGCGCCACGGTGGTCTGCAGGGCTCAGCCGTGGACCGTGGGCCCAGTGGACCTTCCCCTCGAGCAGCGCGATCGACGCCTCGCCGCCTCGCGAGATGACGACGTGCTCAGCCCCGTCCTCCCTCAGCCGGCACGCCGCCGCCACGGCGTCCTCGGCTGTGGCGTCGTCCCCCAGGCGGCCATGGGCGCGCAGCTCGTCCTCGCTGACCTTGAGCACCGTCACGCCGCCGGCAAGGGCTGCCGTGAGCGCTTCGCCGGCCAGGTCCGCGACGACCGATGCGCCGAGCTCCCGGCAGTCACCCGCCAACCGACGGTACGTGTCGGCGGGAACGGCCGCCGGGTCTCGGGGACCGGTCAGGACGGCCGCGCTCGCTCCGGTGCTCTCCCCCAGGAACAAGCCGTACAGCTCGTCGAGCACGTGTCGGCCGAGCGGTGCCGGGGCCATGGCCACCCACTCCTCCCGCTTCCCGGAGCGCCGGTCGTTGATGTACGCGCCGCACGAGCCCGGGCTGTCCACCGCGGCCAGCTCGATGCCCTCGTCGCGCGCGAGCCCGGACAGGACCACGCCGGTCTCGCCGCCGATGGCCGCGCAGAGCACCGCGTCGACGCCCAGCTCGTACAGCATGCGCGCGACCCAGACCCCCTGTCCCCCTGCATGGAGGTGGACGTCGGGAGCTCCGTTCAAGGACTCGACGACGATGGTGAGCACGGGAGTCGGGTCGAAGACGGCGACTCGCGGCCGCTCACTCGTCGTGGGCGTGGTCACACATGGCGCGTGCCCGATCCCGCGCGGGCCAAACGACGCCAGCGACCCACGGGAGATGCCGTATGCCTCTGAGCCGGCTCAGCGGCATACGGCACAGTGAGTGCCCCTCCGCCTCGGGAAGGACGGGGTCAGCGGTCCGCCGGGGACGGCATGCCCTGCGTCGGCACCTGGTCTGGCTCCGGCGCCTGGTCGGGCGCTCCCACGAGCGTCTGGGCAAGGCCGAGCGCTAGCCCAGCGACCTCCTGGTCGCCGAGACCGAGGCGGACCGCCACGGCGGCTGCGTTGGGTGGCCGGTCGGCCGGGTTCTTCTGCAGGCAGTCCTGGATCACCTGGTCGAGGTCGTCGGGGACGTCGTCCGGTAGCTCGGGCGGCTCCTCGTTGACGTGGCTCAGGGCCGTGGCGATGGGCGTCCCGCGGTCGAAGGGTCGGCTGCCCGAGAGCATCTCGTGGCCCACGACGCCGAGCGCGTAGAGGTCGCTGGAACCGGTGGCGGGCTGGCCCATGGCCTGCTCCGGGCTGATGTAGTTCGGCGTGCCGAGCATCTCGCCGTGCTGGGTGTGCCCGGACGCGTCGAGGGCGCGCGCGATGCCGAAGTCGGTCAGCTTCACGACGCCGTCCGGCCGCACGAGGATGTTGGCCGGCTTGACGTCGCGGTGGATGACGCGGGCCTCGTGGGCAACCGCCAGCGCGAGGGCGGCCTGCCCGAGGATGGACCGGACCTCGGCCGCCGGCAGCGGCGCACGCTCGCGGAGGATGGCCGAGAGCGGCTCGCCCGCGACGAGCTCCATGACGAGGAAGGCGAGGCCGTCGTCCTCGCCGTAGTCGAACACCGTGGCGATGTTGTTGTGGTTCAGACCCGCGGAGTGGACGGCCTCGTCGCGGAAGCGCAGGGCGAAGAGCTTCTCGTGCTTGGAGTCGGGTCGCATGATCTTGATCGCGACCGGGCGCTTGAGGACCTCGTCGTTCCCGGCCCAGACGTCGGCCATGCCGCCCGAGGCGATGCGGCTCTCGAGCCGGTACCGGTCGCCGAGGACGAATCCCTCGTGGAGTCGGTTCATGTCACGGGCACCCGTGGCCTTTCGGACGGAAGGTGCACGTCGTTTGACATCTCAGGGGCCTTCGTCAGCAGGGATCATACGCGAGCGCTTCCGGTGGATGGGCCTTCAGCGCCCAGCCTCGGGAGGGTGCCCACCCCCGGACTCGTACCCACCTCGCCTGCCGCCAACCCACCTTCGGTCAGGGCGATATGCGGAGTTTGGTGGTGTCCCGTGCCAGCCGAACGGCCGCGCCCTTCCCTCCGGGCGACTCGCGTCGCCACCGCGAGGACCACTCCGAGAACTACTCCGAGGACTGCGACGGGGACGACGGGCGGGACTGGGACGGGGACGACGGGCGGGACTGGGTCGGGGACTGCGACGGGGACCCCGACGGTGCGCCGTCGTCGAAGGCCGAGAACGTGTCGTCGGGCACGGGCGGCGTGCTCGCCTCCGGCTTCGGCTTCGGCTGCGGCTTCTGCTCGACGAGCTTGTCGATCCCCTTGTCGACCGTCGCGCGCACCTTCGTGACCGTGTCGGCGTGCTTGCCGCCGGTCTTCTGCTCGATCGTCTCGGCGGCCTTGTCGAGGGCGCCGTCGACCTTCTCGCGGTTCTCCGCCGCATAGCCGGCGGCGAGACCGACCGCGGCCTTGAGGACCTCGATGACGGCGTCGCCGAAGTCCTTCGCCTTGCCCTGGAGGTTGACCTCGTCGGCCTTGTGCTTCATCTGCTCACCGAACGTCACGTTTGTCTCCTTACCCCGTGGGTGGACTGCTACTCGGTGAACGGCCGCCCCGTGCCCGGCGTTCCCGATGACGTCTCCCGGCCGCCACCGCCGCCAGATAGGGACCGTGGTCCCGGCTTGGTGGCGTCGGCGCCGATTCTGCCGCCAGATGGGGACCATGGTCCTGAGCTGGCGGTGGCGGGGTCGCTCTTCCCGCCAGCTGGGGACCCGGGCGCCGATCTGGCGTCGCGCCTCGTCGGCGGGAGCGGCTGCTTGCGGTCAGCGGAACGCCGCCTCGCCGGTGAGCGCCTGGCCGATGACGAGCTGGTGGACCTCGGACGTGCCCTCGTAGGTGAGGACCGACTCGAGGTTGTTGGCGTGCCGCAGGACCGGGTACTCGAGCGTGATCCCGGCTGCGCCGAGGATCGTCCGGCACTCGCGCGCGATGGCGATCGCCTCGCGCACGTTGTTGAGCTTGCCGAGGCTCACCTGGTTGGACTGGAGGCGGCCCTCGTCCTTGAGCCTGCCGAGGTGGAGGGCGAGCAGCATGCCCTTGCCCAGCTCGAGGGCCATGTCGGCCAGCTTGGCCTGGGTGAGCTGGTAGGCGGCGAGTGACCGGTCGAAGATCTCGCGCTCCTGCGCGTAGCCGATGGCGGTCTCGAGGCAGTCGCGGGCCGCGCCCAGGGAGCCGAAGATGATGCCGTAGCGGGCCTCGTTGAGGCAGGAGAGCGGACCGGACAGCCCGGCGGCCTCGGGAAGCACGGCGGAGGCCGGCAGGCGGACCTCGTCGAGGACGAGCTCGCTCGTCACCGAGGCACGCAGCGAGAGCTTCTTCTTGATCTCGGGCGCGGAGAACCCGGGCGTATCAGTGGGGACGACGAAGCCGCGGATGCGGTCGTCGGTCTGGGCCCAGACGACGGCCACGTCGGCGATCGAGCCGTTGGTGATCCACATCTTGGTGCCGGTGAGGACCCAGTCGTCACCGTCACGCCGGGCCCGGGTGCGCATGCCGGCCGGGTTGGAGCCGAAGTCCGGCTCGGTGAGACCGAAGCAGCCGATCGCCTCGCCGGCTGCCATCCGGGGTAGCCACTCCTGCTTCTGCTCCTCGGAACCGTGCTTCCAGATCGCGAACATGGCGAGCGAGCCCTGGACCGAGACGAGCGACCGGATGCCGGAGTCGCCGGCCTCGAGCTCCATGCAGGCCAGGCCGTACGCGGTCGCGCTCGTGCCGGCGCACCCGTAGCCCTCGAGGTGCATCCCGAGCACTCCCAGCCCGCCGAGCTCCCGGGCCAGCTCGTGCACCGGCAGCGCGCCATCCTCGAACCACTGGCCGATCTCGGGCTTGATCTTGTTGTCGACGAAGTGTCGGACGGTGTCGCGGATGGCACGGTCGTCCTCGCTGATGAGGTGGTCCGTGTCGAACAGGCGAAGCGGCGCGGTGGCCAGGTGACGTGCCATGGGTTCGTCTCTCGTCTCGTGGGCCGCGGTGTCGATCCGGAAGCCCTTACCTAACAGTGTTTGGATGTTAACCTAACGCTGTTAGTTTGGACAAGAGGGAGGGCCATGCCGCGGCCGCGTACGCCATTGCTCAGCCGGGAGCGCATCCGTGACGTCGCGCTCGAGCTCATCGACGACCACGGTCTCTCAGCGCTCTCGATGCGCCGCCTCGCCGACGCCCTCGGAGTCCAGGCGGCGTCGCTCTACACCCACTACGCGACCAAGGACGACGTCCTCGACGCCGTCGCCAACAAGCTCATCGCGGAGGTCGACACGAGCGGGTTCGAGCTGGGATGGCGCCAGGGACTGCTGACGTGGGCCCGCTCCTACCATGCCGCGCTCACCGCCCATCCCAACGCCGCGCCGATCATCGCCTCGGGGACCCAGCGCCGGGACGAGTTCCTCGCCATGGCCAACGCCGTCCACGGCGGACTCGTCGGCGCCGGCTGGCCGGCCCGACGGGCCACGGAGATCTCCGGGGCCGTCAAGTACCTCGTCATCGGGGCTGCGTCCACGCCGTTCGCCTCCGGGTTCGCCGACGACGTACAGGTCTACCTCGACCGCTACCCGCACCTCACGCAGGCCCACCGGCTGCGCTCGGACGCCGCCCGGATCGACCAGGACAGCTTCGAGCTCGGCCTCCGGGCCCTGGTGCGCGGTCTGGAGCCCGGCCCCGGCGCGTCCGCGTCGAGTGTGCCGTAGATCCCGCCGGATAGGTTGTGGCTGTGGACACCGACGCCGTGCTGGCACTGCTCAAGAATGTGGCCGAGGAGGTCATCAACCCCCGGTTCCGGGCGCTGGCGACCGGTGACATCCACGAGAAGAACCCCGGAGACCTCGTCACGGTGGCGGACCACGAGGCGGAGGTCCTCATCACCAAGGCGCTCAACGCCGCCTACCCCGATGCGCTCGTCCTCGGTGAGGAGGCCCATGCCGCAAAGGGGCTGCTCCTCCAGGCCTACTCGTCCGCGCCGCACGCCTTCACCGTCGACCCGGTCGACGGCACGAAGAACTTCGTGCACGGATCGCCGGACCATGCCGTCATGGTGGGCGAGGTCCGGGACGGGGTCGGCGTGCGCGGCTGGATCTGGCAGCCGCAGCACGGCCTCGCCTACGTCGCCGAGCGCGGCGCAGGCGCATTCCGCAACGGCGAGCGCCTGCACCGGAGCGCCCCGGACGGCGCCGGACTGGCCGGCCGGACCTCGCGCCGCAAGTGGCTCGGCAAGGCCCTGGGCGACCTGTCGCCGCTCACCCTGACGTGGGTCTCCTGCGGCATCGACTACCCCAAGCTCGTCGAGGGCGAGACCGACTACCTGCTCTACGGCTCGACCCGGCCGTGGGACCACGTTCCCGGCTCGCTCATCGTCCATGAGGCGGGAGGTCGCGTCGGGCGGACGGACGGCCAACCCTACGTCGCGAGCGACATCGCGGCCCCCGGCCTGGTGGCCGCCGCCAGCCCAGCGGCATACGACCTCGTGGTTGAGGCGTTCAACGGCACACCATGATGCCGTATGCCGCTGAGCTGGCTTGCGCTGCAAGCCTGCTCAGGTGGGTGGCTCACTCGCGCCCCGCGGAGAGCACGTCGGCCAGGTCATAGCTGACCGGCTCCTCGAGCTGGTCGAAGGTGCACGACTCGGGAGTGCGGTCGTCGCGCCACCGGACGAACTGGGCCGTGTGGCGGAAACGGGTGCCCTCCATGTGGTCGTAGCGGACCTCGACGACCCGCTCGGGCCGCAGCGGCGTGAAGGAGAGGTCCTTCTGGTTGTTCCACCGCGAGAACTCGGAGGATCGCGGCGTGCGCACCCCCTCCTCCGGCTTGGCCCAGTTCCACGGATGGTCGTCCCACTCGGCGACGAGGGGCTGCAGCTCCTCGTAGAGCTCGCGGCGCCGGGCCATCGGCAAGGCGCCGATGACGCCGACGCTGGCGAGGTTGCCCTCGGCGTCGTAGAGGCCGAGGAGGAGCGAGCCGATCGCCTCGGCATCGGTCTTGTGCGTGCGGTAGCCAGCGACGACGCAGTCGGCCGTGCGCTCGTGCTTGATCTTGAACATGAGCCGCTTGTCCGGTTCATAGCGCACGTCGACCGGCTTGGCGATGACGCCGTCCAGGCCGGCGCCCTCGAACTGCTCGAACCAGTCCTTGGCCTCGGCCCGGTCCGACGTCATCGCGGTGAGGTGGATCGGAGCCTCTGCCCTGGCGAGCGCGCGCTCCAGCGCGGCCCGGCGCTCGCTGAAGGGACGGTCGGTGAAGTCCTCGTCACCGAGCGCGAGCAGGTCGAAGGCGACGAAGCTCGCCGGCGTCTCGACGGACAGCTTGCGCACTCGCGACGCGGCCGGGTGAATGCGCTGCTGGAGCAGGTCGAAGTCGAGACGGTTGCCGTCCGCCGGGTCGATGAGGATGATCTCGCCGTCGATGACGGCCCGCTCGGGGAAGCTGGCCTTGACGGCCTCGACGATGTCCGGGAAGTACCGGGTCATCGGCTTCTCGTTGCGACTGCCGATCTCGACCTCGTCCCCCGAGCGGAAGATGATCGAGCGGAAGCCGTCCCACTTGGGCTCGTACACGACCTCGCCCTTGACGGCGCCGAAGTCCTTGACCGCCTTGGCCAGCATCGGCGGGACCGGGGGCGGCACGGGGCCCCAGAGCTCACGCAGCTCGGCGTCGCGCTCGGCCTTGGGCGCCATGTACTCGTCGTCGGACTTGTCCTGTCGGCGCTTGCTCGGCTGGACGCGTGGCGGCTCGCCTGGCATCTTCGGGTAGTCGGGCGGAAAGTTCAGCTCGCCGAGGCCACGCTCGACGTCCTTGTCCCACAAGGCAATGGCGCTGGCGACATCACCCACCGCGTCGTCGATTCCGGCCCAGGCATCACCGCGGTCGGCCACCAGCCCGGGAACGGTGCGGATCGTCAGCGCTCGCGGGTCGGTGTCGCGGAGCTCCTCCCACGTCACCGGCGTGGAGACGGGGGCCCCGGGCAGCGGTCGCGGCGAGTACGCCGACGCGATGGTCCGATCACGGCACGCCTGGTTGAAGTCGACGAAGATGCGCTCGCCCCGCTCCTCCTTCCACCACGACGTCGTCACGAGGTCGGGCAGGCGTCGCTCCAGCTCGCGGGCGATGCCGATGACACCGTGCCTGACATCGAGGAACTCGTGGGTCGGCGCGATGCGGGCATAGACGTGGACGCCGCGGTTGCCCGACGTCTTCGCCCACGCTGTCAGGCCGGTCTCGGCCATGACCTCGCGCAGGGCGAACGCGGCCTCGACCGCGTCGCGGAAGTCGCGTCCCGGCTGGGGGTCGAGGTCGATCCGCAGCTCGTCCGGGTTGTCGACGTTCGCCGTGCGCACCGGCCAGGGGTGGAAGGTGATGGCGTTCATCTGCACGGCCCACATCGCGCTCGCGACCTCGTCGAAGACGAGCTGCAGGTGCTTGCGCCCGGACGGGTAGGTGCACATCACCGTGCGCGTGAACTCGGGCACGCCCTTGGGCGGGTTCTTGCTGAAGAACTCCTCGCCCTCGATGCCCTCCGGGAAGCGCTGGAGCGTGACGGGTCGGTCGCCGAGAGCGCGCAGGAGCGGATCACCCACTGCCAGAAGGTAGTTGGCGAGGTCAAGCTTGGTGACCGGCTCACCGTCAGCCATTCCCTGTGCGGGCCAGAGCACCCGGTCAGGGCTGGAGATCCGCACGTCGCGGACCGTGCGGTCTGGGCCGGGGACCTCGAGTACCGCTGGCTTGGCGCTCACGGCTCGATCGTATGCCGCTGTGCTCGCTCCCAGCGAAGACATACTCCCGCTCCTCGCGCCGTTCCCGTCGAGCGCCTTCTCGTCGAGCGAGCGCGGTCCGACGGACTACCAGGAGGCTGAGCGCACGACGAGGCTCACGACGTTGAGGAGCGCGATGCCGATGGCGGCCAGGAAAGGGACGCGCCCCCTGGCAGTGACCGCGACGGCCGCCAGGACGGTGCAACCAGCGAGGAGGATGGCGGAGGTCGGGTCGAGCCCGGGTCCCACGGCGGCGACAACCGAGCCGGCCAGGAGGACGGCGGGTGCGACGACGCGCACGACCGGTGCGCCGAGTCTGTGGGGGAGGCCGTGCACGCCCGTCTCGGCGTCGTCGGCGAGGTCCGGCAGTGCATTGAGGAAGTGCGCGCCGACGCCGAGCAGCCCACCCGTCACCATCACCCACCAGGGTGGCCACTCGGGCGTCGGCAGGGCGAGGGTGACGACGGCCGGCAGGATCGCGAAGGCCACGGCGTAGGGAAGCGGTGAGAAGGCCGTGTGCTTGAACCAGAGGTTGTAGGCCCAGCCGGACGCGACACCGAGCACGAGATGGACCGTCCCGGCAGCGATCCCGCAGGCGAGCGAGAGGACGACGCAGGCGGCGAGGGCGCTGATCGTCGCGATCCGCACCGTGCCCTCGGTGACGTCGCCGCGCGCGATCGGCTTGTCAGGGCGGGAGACAGCCCGGTCACGTGAGGCGTCGATGAGGTCGTTCGACCAGCCGATCGAGAGCTGGCCGGCGAAAACGGCCGCTGTGACGAGCAGTCCGCGGGGCAGCGTGTGTCCGGCGGAGGCGGCGAGCAGCGCGGTGAAGGCCGTGACCGCCACCGTGGGGCCCGGGTGGCAGGACAGCGCCAGACCGCGGATGGCCCCGACTGTCGACACGAGTCGAGCGTAGGGCTCGGCTCACGGAACCGCCGGCACGCGGGTGAGAGGTCGTCGAGCTGGATGGGTGGACGACGCCACGATCTTGCTCCGGACGCTCCGCCGCATAGGCTGACGGCGTGAGCCACCTAGCGGCTGTCCAGGGCGTCGTGCCGGAGCACACCTATGCGCAGGCGGAGATCACGGCAGCGTTCGCCGGCGTGCTCGGCGCGACGGGGTCCGACCGAGTGGTGCTCGAGCGCCTCCACGCCAATGCCGGTGTGAGCCAGCGGCACCTCGCCCTGCCACTCGAGCGCTACTGGCAGCTCGCCGACTTCGGTGAGGCCAACGACGAGTTCATCCGCGTGGCCACTCAGCTCGGCGCCCATGCCGTGAGCAAGGCCCTCGCCGCTGCCGGGGTCGGTCCCGCAGACGTGGACCTCATCGTCTCCACGACGATCACCGGACTCGCCGTCCCGTCGATCGAGGCGCGGATCGCGGGTGAGATCGGCCTCCGTGATGACGTCAAGCGCGTGCCGCTCGTCGGTCTCGGGTGCGTCGCCGGCGCCGCTGGAGTCGCGAGAGTCCACGACTACCTTCTCGGCCACCCGGACGATGTCGCCGTCCTGCTCTCCGTCGAGCTCTGCAGTCTCACCGTGCAGCGCGACGACGCATCGATGGCGAACCTCGTGGCCAGCGGCCTCTTCGGTGACGGCGCCGCCGCGGTCGTCATGGTGGGGGCGCGGAGAGCGGCCGACCGAGGTCCGGGCCTGGCCGCCGACCAGCCGCGGGTCGTGGCCACGCGCAGCAGGCTGTACGCCGACACCGAGCGGGCCATGGGCTGGGACGTCGGAGCGACGGGGCTGCGTATCGTCCTGGGCGTCGAGGTCCCAGACCTCGTCCGCACCAACGTCCGGGGTGACGTGGACCGGTTCCTCGGCGACCACGGACTGACCCGCGCGGACATCGGCTGGTGGGTGGCCCATCCGGGTGGCCCGAAGGTGCTCGAGGCGATGGAGGAGGCGCTCGAGGTCGACCGGGACGCCCTCGTCGTCACCTGGCGCTCCCTCGACCGGATCGGCAACCTCAGCTCGGCGTCGGTCCTCCATGTCCTCGCCGACACCATGCGCGACCGCACTCCGGCGGCGGGCAGCTGGGGACTCCTCCTCGCCATGGGACCCGGCTTCTGCCTCGAGCTCGTGCTGCTGCGCATGGCGGACTGAGGTGGCGACCGAGGTGTCCAACCTGTCGCAATGGCTCTTCACCGGACTCGTCCTCCTCGTCGGGCTCGAACGGCTCGCTGAGCTGGTCGTGTCGAAACGCCATGCGGCGTGGGCGCTCTCGCGCGGCGGGGTCGAACGAGGCCAGGGTCACTACCCGTTCATGGTCCTCCTGCACACCGGGCTGCTCGTCGGCGCGGTCGTTGAGGTGTGGGTCGCGGATCGCCCGTTCCTCCCGGCTCTCGGCTGGTCCATGCTCGTGGTGGTCGTCCTGTCACAGTCGCTCCGGTGGTGGTGCATCGCGACCCTCGGCAACCAGTGGAACACCCGGGTCATCGTGGTTCCCGGGATGTCGCTGGTCCGCCGCGGCCCCTACCGGATCGTGCCGCACCCGAACTATGTCGCAGTGGCGGCCGAGGGCCTCGCGCTCCCGCTCGTCCACACCGCCTGGATCACGGCCCTCGTCTTCACCGTCGCGAACGCTGCGCTGCTGGCCGAGCGGATCCGCGTCGAGAACCAGGCCCTGCGCGAGCTCGCGGCGACACCATGACCGACGAGCGCGGCACGGTCGACGTGCTCGTCGTCGGCGGCGGCCCGGTCGGCCTCGCCACGGCCCTCTATGCCGTGCGTCGCGGACTCGTCCCGCTCGTCCTGGAGCCGCGCAGCGGAGTCATCGACAAGGCCTGCGGCGAGGGCCTGATGCCGGGTGGGCTGCAGGCCCTCGTCGACCTCGGGATCGACCCGCCGGGCCACGACCTGCGAGGGATCCGCTACCTCGCCGGAGGCCGGGGCGCGAAGGCGGACTTCACCGCCGGCCTGGGCCGCGGGATCAGGCGCACCACACTGCACGCGGCGCTGCTCGATGCAGTCGCCCGCGCGGGGATCGACGTGCAGGTCCTCGCCGCAACGGGAATGACCCAGGACGACTCGGGCGTCACGGTCCGCACCGAGACGAGCAGCGTTCCCGGCCCGGCCCTGCGCGCGTCATGGGTCGTCGCTGCCGACGGCCTGCACTCACCCACGCGGAGGTTCCTCGGGCTCGACCGCGGGACGCAGTCCGGACCCGCGTACCTGCGCTCCACGAAGCGGTACGGGCTGCGCCAGCACTACCGCACCACGCCCTGGGGAGACCATGTCGAGGTGCACTGGAGCGCGTACGGCGAGGCCTACGTCACCCCGGTGGCGGACGACCTCGTCGGGGTTGCTGTCCTGACCGAGCGACGACAGACGGCCCAGGACCACCTGGCCGGCTTCCCAGAACTGCGTGATCGACTCGGCGATGCCCCCGTCGTGACGTCGCTGCGGGGTGCTGGGCCCTTCCACCAGCGAACAACCCGGCGGGTGGCCGGCCGTGTTCTGCTCGCCGGCGATGCGAGCGGCTACGTCGACGCCCTGACCGGCGAAGGGATCTCGCTGGGCATGGCCCATGCCCGCGCCGCCCTGGCCGCGGTCGCCGCCGCGGACCCCCAGTCGTACGAACGCTCCTGGCGGGCGGCGACCCGCCGCTACGCCCTCCTGACGCGCAGCCTCGTCCAGGTGAGCCGCCCCGCTTGGGGTCGGCGCCTCGTCGTGCCCGCAGCCGCCGCCCTCCCAGCCGTCTTCCGGGTCGCCGTCAACGAGCTCGCGAGGCCCACCCCATGACGGCCGACGAGCTCGTCGTGCTCCTCTCACCGGATGGCCGGGCGATCGGCACCGCACCCAAGGCGGCCGTCCATCATGCGGCGACGCCCCTGCACCTCGCCTTCTCCGCGTACCTCTTCAACGACCGCGGCGAGCTCCTTCTCACCCAGCGGGCGCTCGACAAGGCCACATTCCCCGGGGTCTGGACGAACTCGGTCTGCGGGCATCCCGCGCCCGGCGAGCACCTGGCCGACGCCGTGCGCCGGCGAGCCGCCGATGAGCTGGGTCTCGTGGTGCGCGACCTTCGCCTCGTGCTCCCGCGCTTCGCCTACCGCGCCGAGATGGGCGACATCGTCGAGTGGGAGATGTGCCCGGTGCTGGTCGGCCACGTCGACGAGGACCCCAGGCCAAACGGCGACGAGGTGGCCGAGACCGCATGGGCCGACTGGGACGAGTTCACGAGCGAGGTCCTCGCCGGTCGACGCCAGATCTCTTCGTGGTCTCGCGAACAGGTGGAGCAGCTCACCGGACTCGGCCCCGACCCCGACAGGTGGCCCACCGCGAGCTCCGCGGACCTCCCTGCCGCGCTGCCACCAGCGCTGCTGGACGCGCGCCGAGGGCCGACGGGTGGCCAGCCTGCCCCGGTGGACGGTCAGATCAGGTCCACCCACGTGGGCCACTGAGGCCGACTCGGCGCGGTCAGCGCCTCGAGCATCACGTGCTCGATCTGGTCCGGGGTCAGCTCCTGCGAGGCGGCCGCTCCGGGCGCGGCCGCGGACCACGAGTGCTCGCCATCGGTAAGGACCACCGCAACCGGGTGCCGACCGTCCGCGACCGCCGCCACGGTGCCCCAGGGTCGGTGGACGAGAACCTGCTGGTCGCGGTCCGCCCCCAGCTCACGCAGCCACCGTCGGATCGTCTCCCGGTCGGTCAGCGCCGCTGACTCTCCCTCGACGCGGAACAGCCCTCGCCGCGTCAGGCGCTCAACGGTCTGCTGCGGCCCACGAGCGCGCCGGGTGAGCCTGTCCCGCAACCAGCCCATGCCGCCCGAGCCTACTGCGCCATCCCGGCACTGCGGCCGCTGCCATCACGGCCCGCCGCGTGACCAAGCCGCGGACGTGAGCCGTAGCACCGCAGTGTCGTCGAGCCGGATGCCGAAGTGCTCCTCCAGCACCCGGGCGACGTCCGCGACCGGGATGTCGCGCTCCGACCGAAACCCGTTCTCCGTGGTGATGAGCCGCTGAACCCCCGATGACAAGGTCAGCGTCACCCGACCGGTCCTGGTCACCCGCGATGCCACCCGCTTCTGCGTGAAGTGGCTCTGCGGGGAGGTCTGCTGCCACCGGTTTCTTTCCTCGAACTCGGCCATCCGACGGGGCCGTGTCGAGAAGAGGTACTGGGCCTCCCACCCGTTGCCATGGTCCTCGCAGTAGCCCCAGCGGCCGTCGTCGCCGCGGGCAAGGCCGACGGCCTTCTCACCCTCCTGCCGACTGAGGCCGTCCTCCATGGGCAGCGGCTGGAGGAAGGCGTCGCCGAAGCCGACGTCCACGAGGTGTGGCTGCGACAGGTGCGGCGACGTGACGAGGAGCGCGAGGTGGTCGAACTCCTCGGTGACCCCGCCGCCCTCGGTGGTCACGCGGGCGCTGAGGAGGTCAGCGGCATACCCCATCGGCCGGAGGAGCGCAGCGAACAGGCCGTTGAGCTCGTAGCAGTACCCGCCGCGGCCGTCCCGCAGCACCTTCCGCACCAACGCGTCGAGGTCGAGGCGGATCGGCCGGCCGAGCGCGATGTCGAGGTTCTCGAAGGGCACGTGCGTCAGGTGCGCCCGCTGGAGCTCGTCGAGGGCCTCGCCCGTGGGTGCAGCGGGTGCCGACACGCCGAGGCGGAGGAGGTATGCCGTTGTGTCCCCGGGTGCCAGTGCGGGCTCCTCTGTGGGTCGGGTTCCAGTCAATGCCACGCGCCCATGATCGGAGTTCCACCGCCCTTGAGGTCAAGGCTGCCCGAGAACTGGCACGGCGAAAGCGTGAAGCGCGGGACGTCATGCCCTTCCCCCGGCCGCCTGGTTGGCGCAGGCTGGTGACCGCGCACTCGTTCGGGTGCGAACCCTGAGGGAGGACCGATGAACATCTCAGAACTGCTCAAGACGAGCGACGCCATCTCCGTGCGCCGGGTGTTCGGTGAGCCGTACGAGAAGGACGGCCTCACCATCGTCCCGGTCGCCGTCGTCGCTGGTGGCGGCGGCGGCGGAGAAGGCCACGACGAGGACAAGCACCAGGGCGGCGAGGGAGGCGGCTTCGGCGTGGCCGGCCGACCTGCCGGTGTCTATGTCATCCGCGGTACCGAGGTCAAGTGGGAGCCTGCCGTCGACGTCAGCCGGATCGTCACCGTGCTCGGCGTCGTCGCCGTTGCCTACCTGCTGACCCGGCCGAGCGTGGCCAGGTCCAAGGCCAAGGCGGCGCGCCGCCGCAGGCCCAAGCCCCACTAGGGCCAGGCGCCACTCCCTGGACGTCGTCTCTGGGAGGATCTGCACCGTGACGGAGACCCCCACGCAGCCCCCGCCAGCACGGCCACGACGACAGCGGATCGAGGACACACTGGCGATGCTGGACCGCCAGGTCGACTGCTGGGTCGCCACGAGTGACCCGGACTCTGGCGCTCCCCAGCTGGTGCCGCTGTCCTTCGTCTGGGATGGCGAGACGGTCCTGCTCTCGACGAGCGCGTCAAGCCCGACCGGACGTGCGCTGGTCGCCCATGGTGGCGTCCGGCTCGCCTTCGGTGCGACCCGGGACGTCGTCATGGTCGACGGTGACGCCGAGGTCGTCGACGCCGCGGACCTGGCGCCGGAGGAAGGGGATCGGTTCGCCCTGCGCACGGGGTTCGATCCCAGATCGCTTCGGACCCGGTACCCCTACTTCCGGGTGCGGCCGACGCGGATCCAGGCGTGGCGCGAGGAGAACGAGCTCGCCGCGCGGGACCTCATGCGTGACGGGGTCTGGCTCGACGACTGATCAGCGCGCTCGGCGTTGACGTCACCTCAGCGTCCGGTCGAAGAGCTCGCGAAGGGCGACGAAGTGCCGTTCGGTGGCGGCCTCGTCGTAGACCGCCGTGTCGGCCATCGTGTAGCCGTGGGCTGCGCCCTCGTAGATCTCGTTCGTGGCGGTGCGGCCGGCGGTGCGCAGTGCCTCGTCCAACCGGGCGACGGCCTCGACATCCATCGACGCGTCGTGGTCCGCATGCCCGAAGGCGAACTCCGCACGGGCAGCGGCGAGCCCGAGGTGGGGGCTGTCGGCGGCATCGCTCGCGAGGCGGCCGCCGTGGAAGCCTCCGCATGCCGAGACGACGTCGGGGTGCGCGCACGCGGCGCGGACGGCCAGCCGCGCCCCCATGCAGTACCCGACCACTCCAACAGGCGTCGTCACGTCCGGGCGGGAGACGAGTGCATCGAGGTAGGCGGCGATGTCGGCCAGGGCGAGCTTGGTCGTCAGGCCCGCGATTCGGGGTCGGACACCCTTGAAGAACAGGGCGCGCCTCTCCTCCGTGTCGAGCGGTCCGTCGGGTGCGGTCTCGGCGGCAGTTCCATTGCGGTAGAAGATGTTCGGGACCAGGACGACATATCCCCACGACGCGATGCGGTGGGACATCTCCACGATCCGCGGTCGCAGCCCGATGGCGTCCATGAAGAGCAGGACCCCGGGAAGCGGTGTGTCCCCGTCGACGTCTGCGGGGCGAGCGAGCCACGCCTCGGCGGTCCCATCGGGCGTCCTCACCGCAGTCATCACGGGGCCGACCCTAGCCCGGCGGACGCTCTTGTGCGGCTGTGGCAACCGGTGCACCATGGCATGAACCGGACATGTAAGCGCTTACAGGCACGACCTCCGCTCACCGTCGAGATCGGAAGGCAGGCACGTGGCAGGAACCGGAACGTCCTCGTCGGGCCCGCGCGCGACCATCTACTCGGTCGCCGAGCGGGCCGGGGTCTCGATCGCGACGGTCTCCCGGGTGCTGCAGGGAGGGCCGGGCGTCGCCGCCGCGACGCGGGAGAAGGTGCTCGCCGCCGCCGACGACCTCGGCTACCTGCCACTCGGCGCGGCACGCAGCCTTGCCGTGCAGCACCACGAGGCCCACGGCCTCGTCCTCCCCGAGCTGTCCGGCCCCTACTACTCCGAGCTGCTGATGGGGTTCGAGGCCAGGGCCGCCGAGCTCGGCCAGAGCGTCGTCCTCGTCCTTGCCGACTCCAGGCCCGACCTCGCGCGGGCAGTGCGGCAGCTGGCCACTCGGGTGGACGGCATCGCGGCGCTCGGCGCCACTGCCATGCCGCCGGATGTCGCCCGTGCGCTACACGGCCGGAAGCCGGTCGTCATCATCGCGGGCGACCCCCAGGAGGGCATCGAGTCGATCGTCGCCGAGAACCGGGAGAGCGCCGAGGCACTGACGTCCCACGTGCTCGATCATGACCGGACCAGGCTTCTCTTCGTCGGCGACCCCGACGGGGCGCCCGACACCCGAGACCGTTACGCCGGTTTCGTCGCGGCCCACACGTCTCGGGGACTCGAGGCGCGAGACCCGGTCCGAATTCCCTTCCGAGAGCGCGACGGCGAGCGGTTCGCGGCCCGCTTCCTCGCCGGAGGGCACGAGGCCGACGCGCTCGTCTGCGCCAACGACGAGCTGGCGCTGTCGATCATGGCGCGGCTGCTCGATGCCGGCGTCGACGTGCCCAGCGAGGTGGTGGTCGTCGGCTGGGACGACGTCATGACCGCCCGCTACGTACGGCCCGGCCTCACCACCGTCCGACAGCCGGTGCAGGACCTGGGGGCCCTCGCGGCCGACCGCCTCCACGACCTCATCACCGGCTGCCGGCCGACGGGCGCCTCGCGCGTCCTCCCGACCGAACTCGTGCTGCGCGCCTCCTGTGGCTGTGCCCAGACCGAAACCACCCTTGTCCGTCCGAAAAGGACTGCCCGGGGTAGAGGAACGGACGTCTAGCGACACCTTTGCCGGAGGACACCCCCACGAACGCTCACCCGACACCCCTCGAGAAAGAGAGTTACCCGATGAGACGCACCTCAGCCATTGCGATCGCCGGCATGACGGCTCTGGCGCTGACGGTGTCCGCGTGCGGACGCAGCGACAGTCCCGAGGGCCAGGCAGGCCAGACCGGAGCCGCCGTCGACACCGGAGCGGCGACCGGCACCATCACCATCTGGGCCATGGGTGCGGAGGGTGACAAGCTGCCCGAGCTCGCGAAGGAGTTCGAGACGGCCAACCCCGGCGTGAAGATCAACGTCACCGCGATCCCCTGGGACTCCGCTCACGACAAGTTCACGACCGCCATCGCGGCCAACAAGACGCCGGACGCGGCCATGGTCGGCACGACCTGGATGGGCGAGTTCGCGGGTCTGGGCGCCCTGGACCCGACGCCGGGCTCGATCGACCAGTCGGTCTTCTTCGAGGGGGCGAACGAGACGGCCAAGGTGAACGGCACGTCCTTCGGCATCCCGTGGTACGTCGAGACACGTCTCGTCTTCTACCGCACCGACCTGGCCGAGAAGGCCGGCATCACCACGCCTCCGACCGACTGGGACGGCCTCAAGTCGATGGCCAAGGCCATGCAGGACAAGGCCGGCGCGCAGTGGGGGATCGGCCTCCAGGCCGGCGGCACGGGTTCGTGGCAGACGCTGATGCCGTTCGCGTGGTCCGCGGGCGCTGAGCTGACGAAGGATGACGGCAAGGCCTACAACTTCGACACGCCCGAGCTGCTCAAGGCCATGCAGTACTACCAGTCGTACTTCACCGACGGCATCGCCAACAAGGCGGCCCCGGCGACACCAACGACCGAGCCGGACTTCGCCAGCGGCAAGGTCCCGATGTTCATCTCCGGCCCCTGGATGATGAAGGCGGTCGAGGACGTCGGCGGCGAGGGCTTCAAGGACAAGTACAACGTCATGCAGATCCCGGCCGACAAGGTCTCCTCGTCGTTCGTCGGCGGCTCGAACTTCGTGGTCTTCAAGAACACGAAGAACCGCGACACGGCCTGGAAGTTCATCCAGTGGCTCGCCGACCCGGCGACCCAGGTCAAGTGGTACCAGCTGTCCACCGACCTTCCCTCGGTGAAGAGTGCCTGGGAGGACCCGGCACTCTCGTCCGACGAGAAGCTGGCCACCTTCGGCAAGCAGCTCGAGACCGCCAAGGCCCCGCCGTCCTTCGCGACGTGGGAAGAGGTCATCACCAGCCTCGACACCGAGCTCGAGAAGGTGACGAAGTCCGGCGCTGATCCCGCGGCGGCGCTCAAGACGGTCCAGCAGCAGGCGGACTCGATCGGCACTGGCCAGTAGGTCGTCATGGCCACCACCATCGACAGCTCGACCCGCACGCCGACTCCCTCGGGCGACGCACGTCGTCGCTCGAGGGGCGGCACGCGGGAGGGGCGGGCGGCGTGGATCCTCGCGCTCCCGTTCTGCCTGCTCTTTCTCCTGTTCACGGCCTGGCCCATGATCCAGTCGCTCTTCATGAGCTTCACTGACACCAGGGGTCGGGACCTGCGCAGTCCGTTCGCCGTGGACTTCATCGGCCTGGACAACTACTCCCGCGCCCTGTCCGACCCGCTCTTCCGCAAGTCTGCCGCCAACACGGCCTACTTCGTCATCGTCGGTGTGCCGCTGACCATCCTCCTCGGGCTGGCGGCAGCGGTCGCGCTTGACAAGGGCATCACGAAGCTGCGCGCGGTCTTCCGGCTCGGCTACTACACCCCGGTCATCACCTCGATCGTGGCCGTGGCCGTCGTCTGGCGCTCCCTGCTGCAGTCCGAGGCCGGCCTGATCAACACGGCACTGGGCTGGATCGGGATCGACGGGCCGAACTGGCTCGGCGACCCGAAATGGTCGATGCCGTCGCTCATCCTCATGGCCGCCTGGCGAAACTTCGGGACCGGCATGATCATCTTCCTGGCCGGGCTCCAGTCCGTGCCCTGGTCCCTGCA
>NZ_DATEEY010000181.1:0-107964 GCF_035280925.1 Intrasporangium sp.
GCATGTGCCGCGACCCGGTTCAGCTCCGTGACGCTCAGGTGCTCGATGTTCTCCACGATGGTGTCGATGATCCCGTCGAGCTGCCCCGGGTCGGCGATGCGGACGACGTCCTTGTGCAGGCGCAGGACCACCGCGGCCTGCGCCACGGACACCTCCCCGCTGGCCACCTTGTCACTCAAGGCCTGCCACCGCGGGTCGTTCATCGCCCCGCCCATCAGCGCCAGGGACGTTGCTTGACCACACCCGAGCGCGGGCGCCTGCGCCTTGAGCCAGTCCACCCGGGACAGGCCGTCCTCGGCGCCCAGCGCCCGCGAGTCGGCCTCCCTGGCCAGGACCGCGGTCAGCGTCTGGCTCAGCTGGCCCAGCCGTTGGGCCGCGGCCACACCCGCACTCACTTTGGCCTCGGACAACGACCACGTCGGGAACCGGGACGCCAGCTTCTGCACAATCTCGACGGCGAGCTCGAGCGCACCAACGAGGCCCTCCGCCTCGATCAGCCGCTGCGCTTCCATGGTCTCCCCTGACCTCTCGGACGAGATCGCCAACCGACTCGCCGGCATCTCCGGACGATCCCACCGAACCACAATCGCGAAAATGGGCCCGGCGGATATCCCCAGCCCCTCGAGAAAGGCCTACCCGAGAGCTTTGAGGACCTTCCAGGGGACGACCGCAAGGACCGCATCACGGCGGCGAAAGGTCATATAAGCCTATGTGATCGTCCATATAATGGTTGGTTATTGCAGGTGCAAGGCCTGCTGGCGACACTGGAACGCATGCCGACGCATCGCCTCACCTGCCCGTACTGCGGGGGTGACGACCTGACCCCTTGGCCGGACCCACTTCACGCGTGGTCCTGTCTCGCGTGCCTGCGGGTGCTTCGGGTCGAGGTCGTGCAGCCGGCTTCCGTGTCTGGATGGGGCGTCCTCCGGACAGTGCGCCAGGTCCCCTTGACAGCCTGAGAGACATCTGGCGGGAATCGTTGTCCCCGGCATGCGGTTTGATCGGAGGACGAAGGAGGGCCCGCCTTGGGGATGCAGCCGTGGATGATGATGCGATCGCTCTCGCGCGACCGCAGCGTCACCGACCGCACCCTTGCCCCGGGCACTCGCCGGCGGGTCCTGTCCTATGCGGCTCCGTACCGCTCGTGGATCATCGCCTTCCTCGGCGTCGTGATCGTCGACTCAGTCCTCGTCGTCACCGTGCCGCTCCTGCTCAAGGCGCTCGTTGACGACGGCGTCATCCCCAAGGACTCCACCGTCGTCGTCCGGCTGTCCCTGATCGTCGCGGGGATAGCCCTGTTCGACGCGCTGTTCAGCGTCGTCCAGCGCTGGTTCTCGGCGCGGATCGGCGAGGGGCTCATCAAGGACCTGCGCACCGAGGTCTTCTCCCACGTGCTGCGCCAGCCCATCGCCTTCTTCACGCGGGCCCAGACCGGCTCGCTGGTGTCGCGACTCAACAATGACGTGATCGGTGCGCAGCAGGCCTTCACGTCAGTGCTGTCCAACGTCGTCAGCAACATCGTGTCCGTCGTGCTCGTCATCGGCGCCATGCTCGCGTTGTCGTGGCAGCTGACTCTGGGTTCGCTCCTCCTGGTCCCGCTCTTCCTCTTCCCGGCCAAGCTCATGGGCCGACGCCTCGCGGAGCTCGCTTCTCGCCAGATGTCGCTCAACGCCGACATGGGCACTCGGATGACGGAGCGCTTCAACGTCGCCGGCGCGCTCCTGGTGAAGCTCTTCGGCGACCCCAGGCGGGAGGAGACGGAGTACGACGAGCGGGCCGGCCGAGTCCGCGACATCGGCATCCAGATCGCGATCAACCGCACTGTCTTCATGGCGGCGCTCACCCTTGTCGCTGCGATGGCGACGGCGATGGTCTACGGCTTCGGCGGCGTCATGGCCGTCAACGGGACGCTCACGGTCGGGACGCTCCTGGCCCTGACCGCCCTGCTCGCCCGGCTCTACGGGCCGCTGACGTCACTGTCGAACGTCCGGGTCGACATCATGACTGCGCTCATCTCGTTCGAGCGCGTCTTCGAGGTACTCGACCTCAAGCCGCTCGTCGACGAGCACCCGGGGGCCGTTCCGCTGCCCGACGAGCCGCTGGGCGTCGAGCTCGACGACGTGTCCTTCCGGTATCCATCGGCTGACGAGGTGTCGCTGGCCTCTCTCGAGGCGACGGCGAGTGGTGATCGTCGCGCCGGTGGAGAGGTGCTCCATGGCGTGAACCTCACGGTCGAGCCGGGCCAGCTCGTCGCCCTCGTTGGTCCCTCGGGTGCCGGCAAGACGACCTTGACCTCACTTGTGGCGCGCCTCTACGACCCCACCTCCGGGGTCGTCCGCGTCGGTGGACTCGACCTGCGCGACGTGACCCTGTCGTCATTGCGGGACCGCCTCGGCGTCGTCACGCAGGAGGCCCACCTGTTCCATGACACGATCCGGGCCAACCTGCTCTATGCCCGACCCGATGCCACCGAGGAGGACATGGCAGCCACCCTGCGGGCGGCACAGATCAGCGACCTCGTCGACGACCTGCCCGAGGGCCTCGACACCGTTGTGGGAGACCGTGGTCACCGGCTCAGTGGGGGTGAGAAGCAGCGCCTGGCGATCGCCCGGTTGCTGCTCAAGGCGCCCGACATCGTCGTCCTCGACGAGGCCACGGCGCACCTCGACTCCGAGTCCGAGGTGGCGGTTCAGCGCGCCCTCGATGCCGCGCTCGCCGGTCGCACGTCGGTCGTCATCGCACACCGACTCTCGACGATCCGCCAGGCGGACCTCATCGTCGTGATGGACCACGGTCGCATCGTCGAGACCGGTCGTCATGCCGACCTGCTCGCCGCCGGAGGGCTTTACGCGCAGCTCCACGCCACGCAGTTCGCGGACTCGCCGCCACCTGCCGCAAGCCCGTCCACGGAGTCCGTCGAGGCGGAGGCCGTGGCAGCAGAGTCGCTCGCAGCAGAGTCGCTCGCGGCGGAGTCCGTGGGAGCGGAGTCCGTGGGGCTGCCCGCAGGGCCACGGCTGTCCTGACCGCCCAGCGTGCCTATGCTGCCCGGGTGTCGAACGATCCGCGCAGCATGACACCGGAGGCGTTCCATGCGCCCATCCGGCCCCAGCTCGAGATGTTCCTCGACGAGCACCGCGCAGCGCTCAACAGGTGCTTGGACGGGCTGACCGAGGAGGAGGCCCGCCGCTCGCTCGTGCCGTCGAGGACGACGCTGCTCGGACTGGTCAAGCACGCGACCTTCGTCGAGGGGGTGTGGTTCGACGAGGCGATCACGAGGCGGTCTCGCTCGGAGATCGGGATTCCGGCAAGTCCGGACGCGTCGTTCATCCTGGATCCGGAGGACACGATCGAGACCATCCGGGCCTCGCACCAGCGCGCGTGTGCCGCCTCCCGCGAGGCCACGGCCACACTCGCGCTGGAGGACATCATCACGGGCAACCGCCGCGGCCCCCTGCCGCTGCGCTGGGTCTACCTCCACATGATCGGGGAGCTGGCGCAGCACTGCGGACACGCGGACATCCTCCGGGAGCAGGTCCTCGCGGCCAGGCGAACGGGCGCTGGCCCACATATCTAGCCCGCCCCAAGCCCACACCAGCCCACACCAGCCCACACCAAGCCCACACCTGGCCAGACGGGCGCCTCGAGCGGGCGACGCGTCAGGCGTCCTCCTCGTCCCAGATCCGCACCTTCTTCGGCCTCGCGGTCGCCTCCTGCCGGGAGTCCTCGGCCGACTGGATCGCCTGCCGCCGGATCGCGAACCACACGAAGACCAGCCCCGCCGGCATCGTCAGCCACCACTGGATGGCGTAGGCCTGATGGGGACCGAGACCCTCGTCGGGGCGCGGCAGCGGTACGACCGGGTGCTCACCCGCCGGCGCGGGCGGCGTCTGCGAGCCGAGCACCACGTAGGCGCCTACGTCGCTCAGCTCAGGAACCCGCGCCCGTGCGTCCGAGATGCTGATGCTCGCCAGCTGGGGGGCGGGTAGGTCGCGGCCCAGGTCGGGCTCACCGCTCCGTAGCCACCCGACCACCTCGATCGGGCCCGACGGCGGTGGGTCGGCCGAGGGAGTGCTCTCGGCGTCCCGGGCATTGGGTACCCAGCCCCGATCGACGAGGATGGTCAGCCCGTCCGTGACGAACGGCGTGAGGACCTCAAAGCCGACGGTCTGGTCCTTGGTGCGGTTGCGAACCATGAGGTCGGGGCCGGGTCGGTAGGAGCCCTGCAAGGTCACCCGGGTCCACTGCTGCTCCGGCGTGAGCCACTCCCCGCTCCTGTCGGCCCCGCCCCCGTGCGCCAGGACGGTCGCGATCGGCGCTGGGTCGGCTTCGTAGTTCTGTTCGATGGCCGTGACCTTGGTGCGCTGCTCGACGTGTCGGCCCCACTGCCATGAGCCGAGCATCCAGCACGCCACACCGAAGAGGATGGCGGCGACGGTGACGAGCAGCCATCGCCGAGTGAGCCAGAGCCGGAGCACACCATGACGCTACCCGGCTTAGAGTAGTGGTCATGACGCGCCTTCCGGATCCCACCGTCCGGCCCGCCGACGCGATGAGCCGGCCGGTCGGCCAGACCGGTCTGCGGGACCAGTTCGGCCGCGTGGCCCGAGACCTACGCGTCTCGGTGACCGACCGCTGCAACCTGCGCTGCACCTACTGCATGCCCGCCGAGGGTCTGCCCTGGATGCCAAAGGCGGAGATGCTGACCGACGAGGAGATGCTCCGGCTCATCGGGCTCTTCGTCCGTGACGGCGTCACCCAGGTGCGCCTCACCGGTGGAGAGCCGCTGCTGCGCAGGTCCCTCGTCGAGATCGTGGCCGGCATCGCTGCGCTCGAGCCGCGCCCGCGGATCGCGATGACGACGAACGGCGTCGGCCTCGAGCGTGTCGCCCAGGGCCTCGCGAGCGCAGGCCTGGACCGGGTCAACGTCAGCCTCGACACGATCGACTCCGAGACCTTCACGCGGCTCACGCGACGGGACCGGATCGCCGACGTCGAGCACGGACTCAAGGCTGCGGCGGATGCCGGCCTCACCCCGGTCAAGGTCAACGCCGTCGCCATGCGAGGCGTCAACGACGACACCGTGGCAGACGTCCTGCAGTGGTGCCTGGACCGTGGTTACGAGCTGCGCTTCATCGAGCAGATGCCGCTCGATGCCCAGCATGCGTGGGACCGCCGCGACATGGTGACCGCGGACGAGATCCGAGCGAGGTTGTCCGACCGCTTCACCCTCACCGCATTGCCCGCGGAGGAGCGGGGCAGCGCCCCGGCGGAGCGGTTCCTCGTGGATGGCGGTCCGGAGACGGTGGGCATCATCGCCAGCGTGACCGCCCCCTTCTGTGCGGCCTGCGACCGGACCCGGCTGACTGCCGACGGCCAGGTGCGCAACTGCCTCTTCTCCCGCACGGAGACGGATCTGCGCACCCCAATGCGCGAGGGCGCCACCGACGACGAGCTGCTCGACCTCATGCGCGGGGAGATGTGGCGCAAGCGACGTGGGCACGGGATCGGCGCGCCGGACTTCGTCCAGCCGGACCGTCCCATGTCCGCGATCGGCGGCTGAGCCAAGACTCGTCGACGTGGCCCGCCCGCTGCGGACCCCGGTCCCCGTCTGGCGGAGTTCCCGGCACATGACGCGCCCGCTGCGGACCCCGGTCCCCGTCTGGCGGAGTTCCCGGCACGTGGCCCGCCCGCTGCGGACCCCGGTCCCCGTCCGCCCGGCTCAGCCGTCCGCGTCGGTCAGCGCGCCGACGGGGATCACCTCGATGAGGAAGCCCCGCAGGCCGACGAAGTCCGCCAGCGACTGCTGGTGCTGGTCGCAGGCGAGCCACACCTTGCGCCGCCCTTCCACGTGCAGCTTCGGGTTGCGCCAGACGACGGCATGCCGGGCAGGGGCACGGCAGCCCTTCGCGCTGCACACGTGGTCCTGGGTCCTCGGAACGGGACCGGCGAGCGGCTCCGTCACTGCTCGAGCCGGTTGCGGTCCGGCTGGGGCGTCACCGGCTGGATCGACCCGGATTGGCTCGGGCGCACGGCGTTGGCCGTGACGACGGCGAAGTACGGCAGCACGACGGCTCCGATGATGGCGACCCAGCGCATCCAGCCGTGGAGGACGAAGACGAGGCCGAAGCAGGCGACACGGATGCCCATCATCGTCAGGTACCGCCGGATGCGTTGGCTCTGGTCATCCGCGGGCGAGGTCGGTGCCGAGGTGACGGTGTGCACCACGGGTCGCTGCTTGCCTTCTCCCACCCATCCACCATAAGCCCGGCACGAGCGGATGAACCCGGCGCCCCGGGGACGGCTTCGGCGTACCCGTCGGTAGTCCACTAGGTTCGGGGCTTGACCCCGAGATGCCGGATCGGGCGCGTCCACGCCCCGGAAGGAGACACCAGGTGGCAGACACCGAGCCGCGCAACGTGCTCGTCACGGGAGGCAACCGAGGGATCGGCCTCGCCATCGCCCGCGCCTTCCAGGCGGCCGGTGACAACGTCGTCATCACGCACCGCTCCGGGAAGCCACCAGAGGGCCTCGGGGGTGTCACCTGCGAGGTGACCGACACGGAGTCCGTCGACCAGGCCTTCACGGCCGCCGAGGAGATCTTCGGGGGCCCGGTCGAGGTTCTCGTGGCCAATGCCGGCATCACCCGCGACACGCTGCTCATGCGGATGAGCGATGAGGACTTCGACACCGTCATCGACACCAACCTCGCCGGCGCCTTCCGCTGTGCGCGCCGCGCAGCCACCGGGATGATTCGCAAGCGCAAGGGCCGGATCATCCTCATCTCGAGCGTCGTCGGGCTCTACGGCTCCCCGGGCCAGACCAACTACGCGGCGTCGAAGTCGGGCCTCGTCGGCCTCGCCCGTTCGATCACCCGCGAGCTCGGCGGTCGTGGCATCACGGCCAACGTGGTCGCACCCGGCTTCATCGACACCGAGATGACCGACGTCCTGCCCGAGGAGCAGAAGAAGGCCTACCTGGCGAGCATCCCGGCCGGCCGCTTCGCCACCCCTGAGGAGGTGGCCTCGGTCGTCCGCTTCATCGCGAGCGACGAGGCGGCCTACATCAGCGGTGCGGTCATCCCCGTCGACGGGGGACTCGGCATGGGGCACTGACCCAGCCCAGCGGCATACGACACCAGCGTTTTCCCGTATGCCGCTCAGCTCGCTTCCGCTCGAACGCCGCCTCCCACACGAGAAAGTCACGAGAAGACATGGGAATCCTCGAAGGCAAGAAGCTCCTGGTCACCGGTGTCCTGATGGACAGCTCCATCGCGTTCCACGTCGCGAAGATCGCCCAGGAGGAGGGCGCCGAGGTCGTCCTGACCTCCTTCGGGCGGACCATGAAGATCACCCAGGCCATCGCCAAGCGGCTGCCCACGACACCCGAGGTGATCGAGCTCGACGTCGCCGACCAGGAGCACCTCGACACGCTCGCGGACCGGCTGCGCCAGCACGTGGAGCGGCTCGACGGGGTGCTGCACTCCATCGGCTTTGCGCCCCAGGGCGCCTTCAACTTCCTGGAGGGCTCGTGGGAGGACGTGTCCACGGCGCTGCAGATCTCGGCCTACAGCCTCAAGTCGCTGTCAGTGGCGGCGCTTCCGCTCATGGCCGATGGCGGCAGCGTCGTCGGCCTGACCTTCGACGCGAAGTTCGCGTGGCCGGTCTACGACTGGATGGGCGTGGCGAAGGCCGCGTTCGAGTCGACGAACCGTTACCTCGCGCGTGACCTCGGCCCCAAGCATGTCCGGTGCAACCTCGTGGCTGCCGGGCCGATCCGCACCACGGCGGCCAAGTCGATCCCGGGTTTCGAGCAGTTCGAGCAGGTGTGGGACGAGCGGGCGCCGCTGGGTTGGGACGTCAACGACCCCGTGCCCGCCGCGCAGGCGTGTGCCGCGCTCCTGTCGGACTGGTTCCCCGCGACGACGGGCGAGATCGTCCACGTCGACGGCGGCGTCCACGCCATGGGTCAGTAGCCTCAGGCTCGGACTCCCGGCACTGGGGGAGCGGCGGTCGGCGTTCCGTCGCTGAGGTCCGCCTCCTCGATCTCCTCGCGCGTGATGCCGAGCAGGTAGAGCACCGAGTCGAGATAGGGCACGTTGACGCTGGTGTGCGCCTGCTCGCGAACGAGCGGCTTGGCGTTGAAGGCGACGCCCAGGCCCGCGATGTGGAGCATGTCGAGGTCGTTCGCACCGTCCCCGATCGCCACCGTCCGGCTCAGCGGCAGCCCCTCCAGCTCTGCGAACTCGCGGAGGGCGGCCGCCTTGCCGGCCCGGTCGACGACCACGCCCACGAGGGCACCTGTCAGCACTCCGTCGCGGATCTCGAGCCGGTTCGCCCGGGCATGGTGGATGCCGAGCTCGGCCGCCAGCCCGCCGACGATCTCGATGAAGCCACCGCTGACGAGGCCGACCGTGAACCCGAGGCGCTTGAGGGTCCGGACCAGGGTGCGGGCTCCCGGTGTCAGGACGATGTCCTGGCTCACCTCGGCGAGCACCGACTCCGGAAGCCCCGCCAGAGTGGCCACCCGAGCCCGCAGCGACTGCTCGAAGTCGAGCTCGCCGGCCATGGCGCGCGCGGTCACGGCAGCCACCTCCTCCTCGCGCCCGCAGTGGGCGGCGAGCATCTCGATGACCTCCTGCTGGATCAGCGTCGAGTCCACGTCGAGGACCACGAGGCGGCGTCCGCGCCGCGCGAGGCCGCCCGGGGCGACGGCGATGTCGATCCCCGACGACGCTGCCACGAGGGCCAGCTCGTTGCGGAGCGAGGGCACGAAGGCGCCGCTGATGTCGAACTCGACCGTCGTCACGGGGTAGCGCGACAGCCGCCGGATCCGGTCGATGTTCGCGCCGTGGTTCGCGATCTGCGCCGTGACGAGGGCCACGGCGTCGGCGAGCAGGGGCGCGCCGAGCACCACGACGGCGGCGCGGCCCTGCCGCGGTCGCCCGTTGTCCCCGCTGCCCTCGAGCACGGTCAGCGACAACCCGAGCCGGTGCGCCGCCACGGCAGCGGCGTCGCGCAGCTCGTCGGAGTGGTCGCCGGGGTCGAGGAGCACCGCCAGCGTGAGGTGTCCGTGCACGGCAACCTGCTGGATGTCGAGCACCTCGGCGCCCGTTGCGCTGATGGCTCCGAGGATCGTGCTGGTCACACCCGGTCGGTCCTCGCCGGTCAGGGTCAGGCTCAGGGTCTGGGCGTGCTCGCTCGTCACTCTCGAAAGGCTAACCAGCCGTGTTGAGGGGCGACGCATCGATCCGGCATGCGACCGATCACACCGCGTTCGTCTCGTCCCGCCACTGCAACAGGTCCCGGGCCCGCCCGAGGTCCGGATGGGCCGCGGAGATGCCGGCCGTGAACAGGCGGGTGCCGACGTCATGCAGCCGCTGCGCGTTGCCCGCGTAGTCGGCCCGCTGGTCCGGGTTGCGCCCAGGGACGAAGGCCACGCCGGCTGAACGCTCGATCTCCAGTGGGTCGCGTCCGCGACGCCGGCACCACTCGTCGAGCACTCGGTGCTTGTGTGCGATGACGTGGTCGTCGCCGAAGCCGTGCCAGATCGTCGCGTGCTCGGCGACGAGGCGCAGGGTCTTCCGCTCACCCCCGCCACCGATGAGGATGGGGATGCCACGCGTCGGCTTCGGGTTGAGCCGCTCCCAGCGCCGACGGATGACGGGCAGGTCCTTGGCGAGGTCGTCGAGACGGCTCCCCGCGGTCCCGAACGCGTAGCCGTACTCGTCGTAGTCACGCCGTGCCCATCCCGACCCGATCCCGAGGATGAGCCGTCCACCGCTCACGTGGTCGACGGTCCGCGCCATGTCGGCCAGCAGGTTGGGGTTGCGGTAGGAGTTGCCCGTGACGAGGCAGCCGATCTCGACCCGCTCGGTCACCTCCGCCCACGCGGCGAGAATCGTCCACGCCTCGAAGTGGGCCCCGTCCCGGTCACCACTCAGCGGGAAGAAGTGGTCCCACGTGAAGAGGATGTCGGTCCCGAGCTCCTCGAGCGTGCCTGCCAGAGAACGGATCTGCGCCCACGTGGCATGCTGCGGCGGGATCTGGAATCCGACCCGCGCCGGCCTCGGGTCCGTCGCGCTGATCGGTGCCGTCTCGCTCATGCTTCCTCCACGGATGAGGTCGTATGCCGCATGGCTGGCTCCACGCGGATCGTGCGGACCGCCGGTGGTCAGGTCGCCATCCTCGCAGCACCGGGACAGAGATTGCCCTGGACGGCAGGTGCTCAGGACAGGACGCGAAGGGTCATCAGGGTTGGATCGGCGGCATAGGCGACGCGGGTTCCATGCCCCTGGGCCGTCCTCACTGCCTCCACCGCTGCTGTCGTGACCTGCTCGCCGGGCGCGAGGACCGGGACTCCCGGCGGGTAGGGCGCCACGAGCTCAGCGCACGTCCGTCCGATGGCAGCGGCCGTGGGGACCGACTCGTGCGGTGCGAAGAACGCGGTGCGGGGCGTCGTCACGACGATCGGGTCGACGTTCCAGGCGGCGGCAGGGACGACGGCGCGTGGCTCAGCACGGTGGCGCTCCAGGGCTTCAGCGAGGGCGTCGCCGAGCCGGCCGACAGTCAGGTCGTCGTCGGCCAGGGTGACGAGCGCGACGATCGTGTCTCGGTCGGCCATCTCGACCGGGAGGCCCTGCGCGATGAGGTCCTGCTCGACCTGGATGCCATCCGCCCCGGTGCCGCCGAGCACGAGCGTCACCTTTGCGGGATCGACGTGGGGCCCGTCGAGGACCACGAGGCCCGGGATCTCGGAGAGCCTGGACCTGGTGCGGGCAACGCGGCCGACGAGCTCCCCGAGCAGCGCGGCACCGTCCCGGGCGAGCAGGGCCCGTGCCGCGTCGGCGCTGGCCAGGATGGCACCGGCCGGGCTCGTCGTGTGGGTTGCCTCGACTGCCGCGTCGAGCCGCGCCGGGTCGATCCGGTCGGTCCGGGCCAGCAGGTAGGCCGCCTGCGACCACGCTGGCAGCGTCTTGTGTGCGGACGTCACGAGTGCGTCGGCGCCGAGGGCGAGGGCGTGCTGGGGAAGGTCGGGATGGAAGCCGAAGTGGGCCGCCCAGGCAGCGTCGACGACGAGCGGCACACCGTGTCGGTGCGCCACCTCGGCCAGCCGCGCGACGTCGCCGACCGTCCCGACGTAGGCCGGGTCCCCGACGAGGACGGCGACCGCGTCCGGTGCCCGGCGGAAGCCGTCCTCGACGGCGGCGGGGCTCACGCCGAGGGGCAGACCGGTGCCTGCGTCGAGGTCCGGTCGGAGCCAGACCGGCTCGAGGCCGGCGAGGACGAGACCGAGGAGCACCGATCGGTGGAGCGTGCGTCCGACGAGGACCCGGTCGCCGTCCGACCCGATGGCCAGGGCCAGCGCCTGGTTCGCGTGGGTGGACCCGCCGACCGAGAAGCGGCAGACGTCGGCGCCCCACAGGGCGGCGGCCCGCGCCTCCGCGTCGGCGAGGACGCCGCCTGTCAGCTTCACCGTGTCGAGGCCGCCGTAGAGCGGGATGTCCCCGGCCACGACGTCGCCCACGAGGTCGGTCCGGTGCTTGTGCCCGGGAATCGTGAAGGGCGCGGGCGGCTGCTCCTGGAAGCGCAGCCACGCGTCGAGGAGGGGTGCGTCGCCACGCAGCCCCCGCGGGTCAGTCGGCATCGAGCCGCTCGGCGAGGGACCCGACGGCCGTGACGATGGCCTCGGGAAAGAGGCGTACCTGGCGCAGGTCGACCCACTCGTCGACCGAGTGCAGCCCGCCCCCTGACGGTCCACAGACGAGAGCCGGGATCCCGCTCTCCTCGAAGAGCGGGGCCTCCATCCAGTAGGGCGCTTCGAAGGGGGCGCCGGTCCGGCCCGGTACCGTGCTGAGCCGTGCGGCGAGGGCGGTCGCAAAGGTCCGCGCCGGGCCCGCTGGCTGCAGCTGCCACGACTCCCGGGCGACGACCAGCCGCGCGGTGGCCGTGACCGTCGGGTCCTCCTCGCGCATCCGGGCCAGGAGCGCCTCGACCTCATCGAGCGCCACACCAGTCGCCTCCCCAGGAGCGGTCCGGCGCTCGACGGTCGCCGAGGCCCGGTCCGCGACGGTGAAGGGTGCACGGCCACCGCGGACCACGCTGACGAGGAGCTCACCACCCCTGGCCCGGACCGGCTCCCGTGCGGCCGCGACGGCGGCCAGGAAACGTCCCAGCTGCGCCACCGCGTCGACCCCCTCGTCCGCCTGCGACGTGTGGACGGCGCGTCCCGCGAGCTCGACCTCGACGACGGCGAACCCCCGGAGGCTCACGGTGAGGTCGAGGTGACTCGGCTCGGCGACGAGTGCCAGGTCGGGCCGAAGATCGGTGGCCCCCAGCCGTGCGAGGACGGTCTCGGTGCCGAGGCTCCGGTCCTCCTCGTCCGCCACGAGAGCGAGCACCACCGAGCCGCTCCCACGCCGGGCAAGCTCCTCGGCGGCGACGACGACCCCGGCCACCCCGCCCTTCATGTCTGCCGCGCCGCGGCCGAAGAGGCGGTCACCGTCGATCCGCGGGCTGAACGGCTCGGCCATCCCGGCCACCCCGACGGTGTCGACGTGGCCGTTGAGCAGGAGACAGGGACCCGGCGCCGAACCCGTGTGCCAGGCGAGCAGGCTCGGCCGGTCCGGATGGCCATCGGGTGTCACGACCAGCGTGGAGAACCCGGCCCGCTCGAGGCGTAGCCGCAGGTGCGCGACGATGGGCGCCTCGCCGCGTGCCCCTGCCACGAGGCCCGGGTTGACGGAGTCGATGGCCACGAGCTCTCCGAGCAGCTCGACGGCCTGCTCGTCCAGCTCGCGTGCGGCCGACTGGCTCACCGGGGGACGGCCTGGCCCTTCCCGATGACGACGATCCCGGTGTCGGTGACGTGGAAGCCGCGGGCCACGTCGTGGTCGTGGTCGAGGCCGATCTGCGCGCCCTCTGGCACCACGACGTTCTTGTCGATGATCGCGCGCCGGATCTGTGCGTGGCGGTGCACCTGCACGCCGTCGAGGATGACCGAGCCCTGGACGCTCGCGTACGAGTGGACACGGACGAGCGGCGACAGCACCGACGCGTAGATGTGGGCGCCGGACACGACGACCCCGGGAGACACGGCCGAGTTGAGGGCCTCACCGATGCGGTCGCCGCTCCCGTGGACGAACTTCGCCGGCGGATAGCCCTGGTGCTGCGTGTAGATCGGCCACTCGTAGTTGTAGAGGTTGAACACCGGGTGGATCGACACGAGGTCCATGTGGGCGTCGTAGTAGGACTCGATCGTGCCGACGTCGCGCCAGTAGCCACGATCGCGGTCCGTCGCGCCGGGCACCGGCGTGTCCTTGAAGTCGTAGACCGCAGCGTCACCGCGAGAGACGAAGTCGGGCACGATGTTGCCGCCCATGTCGTGCTTGCTCTCGTCGTTGTCGCGGTCGCGCGTCACCGCATCGATCAGCGCATCGACGGTGAAGACGTAGTTGCCCATCGACGCGAGGATCTCGTTGGGGCTGTCCGGCAGTCCCTTGGTCTCCGTGGGCTTCTCGAGGAAAGCGGCGATCCTGGTCGGGTCGCTGTCGTCCACCTCGATGACCCCGAACTGGTCGGCCAGCGAGATCGGCTGTCGAATCGCCGCGACGGTGCACCCGGCGCCGGACTCGATGTGCTGCTCGACCATGTGGCTGAAGTCCATGCGATAGACGTGGTCCGCGCCGACAACGACGACGATCTCCGGCTTCGCGTCGTCGATGAGGTTGAGGCTCTGGTAGATGGCGTCCGCGCTACCGAGGAACCAGTTCTTGTCGACGCGTTGCTGGGCCGGCACGGTCGTCACGTAGTTGCCCAGGAGGGTGGACATGCGCCACGTCTTGGTGACGTGCGCGTCAAGGCTGTGCGACTTGTACTGCGTGAGGACGACGATCTGGAGGTAGCCGGAGTTGACGACATTGGACAGGGCGAAGTCGATGAGCCGATAGATCCCCGCGAACGGGACCGCCGGCTTGGCTCGGTCAGCGGTGAGGGGCATGAGCCGTTTGCCCTCTCCTCCGGCCAGGACGATCGCGAGGACCTTGCGGTTGGAGTTCGGGCTTCGTCGCGCCATGACCTCACCCTAGGTGGCGCCACGACGTGGGGGGAGGTTTGTCCCGAAGCAGGGCGCGTCCCGTCCGACCACCAATGCATTCCGTGTGCCGCCGGGCTGGCTCCGCGGGGCCGGTCCGTTTCAGCCGGGTACCAGACGCGTTCGCGGCTAGGCTCGACGCGTGCGCGTCGACATCCTGAGCAAGGAGTACCCCCCGGCGATCTACGGGGGAGCAGGCGTCCACGTCGCCGAGCTGGTCCGGGCCCTGCGGGCCCGGGGTGGCCTCGAGGTTCAGGTCCGGTGCTTCGGGGCTCCCCGTGACGAGCCGGCAACGCAGGCCTACGGCGACCTGACCGAGCTTGCCGACGCCAACGCCGCGATCCAGACGCTCGGGGTCGACCTGGCGATGGCCGGTGACTGTGTCGGGGCTCACCTGGTGCACTCGCACACGTGGTACGCCAACCTGGCGGGCCACCTCGCCTCGCTCCTCGGCGGCATGCCGCACGTCGTGACGGCCCATTCCCTCGAGCCGCTGCGGCCATGGAAGGCCGAGCAGCTCGGCGGTGGCTACCGGGTCTCCTCGTGGGCTGAGCGCACCGCCTACGAGTCGGCCGCGGCCGTCGTGGCTGTCAGCGACGGGATGCGCGAGGACATCCTCAAGAGCTACCCCTCGCTGGACCCCGGCCGAGTTCATGTCGTGCACAACGGGATCGACTCGCGGCTCTGGCAGGCGGACCGGTCTGCCCAGGCACGAGCCGTCGTCGAGCGCCACGGCGTGGACCCGGACCGGCCGTCGATCGTCTTCGTCGGCCGGATCACCCGCCAGAAGGGCCTGCCCTACCTGCTGCGCGCGTGTGCCGAGCTGCCACCCGACATCCAGCTCGTCCTCTGCGCCGGGGCGCCCGACACGCCGGAGATCATGGCCGAGGTCGAGGGCCTCATGGAAGGCCTGCGGGCACAGCGCGAGGGCGTCGTGTGGATCGCCGAGATGCTCCCTCGTGAGGAGGTGATCGCCCTGCTCTCGCACGGCACCGTCTTCGCCTGTCCCTCGGTCTACGAGCCGCTGGGGATCGTCAACCTCGAGGCGATGGCGTGTGAGCTGCCCGTCGTCGCGACGGCCACGGGCGGCATTCCTGAGGTCGTCGTCGATGGCGAGACCGGCTGGCTCGTGCCGATCGAGCAGGTCCAGGACGGCACGGGCACGCCCGTGGATCCGGACCGCTTCGTCGCCGACGTCGCGGCCGCGCTGACCGACGCGGTGTCTGACCCCGACCGGGCGCGACGGCGCGGTCTCGCTGGGCGTGACCGCGCCGTCGAGTCGTTCTCCTGGGCGTCCATCGGAGACCGCACCCTCGACGTGTACCGCACGGTCCTCGGCACGTGACACCATTCCGTATGCCGCTGGGCTGAGTCCCGACACCCGCTCGCTCCCGCGACACCAAGGACTCCAGGGACGCCAGGGACGCAAGGACCCCAGGGAGGTCACCGATGCTCGAAGTGCTGACCGGGATGGGTCTGTCCGCGGCGGCAGGACTGAACGCCTACATCCCGTTCCTCGTCGTCGCCCTCGGCGCACGGTTCACCGACATCATCACCCTGCCGACGAACCTGACGTGGATCGAGAGCGGCTGGGCGATCGGTATCGGTTCGGTGCTGCTGCTCGCCGAGATCGTCCTCGACAAGATCCCCGCCGTCGACACGATCAACGATGCCGTCCAGACCTTCATCCGGCCGAGCATGGGTGGGCTCATGGTCGCCGCGACCTCCGCCGCCGAGAAGGCCGATCAGTCGACCTGGCTGGCCGACAACCCCTGGGTCGGGGTCGTCACGGGCGTCGTCGTCTCCGGACTGGTCCACGCCGGCAAGCTGACCGTCCGGCCCGCCGTCGATGCCGGGACCTTGGGCATGGGCACCCCGGTGGTCTCGACTGCCGAGGACTCCGCGTCGCTCGGCCTGAGCCTCATCGCGATCCTCGTACCGGTCCTCGTCATCGCGGCGCTCATCATGCTCGCGATCGTCCTCATCGTGCTGGTTCGGACCGTGCTCCGATGGCGGCGTCGTCGTCGTCGAACCGGCGACCCGGACGTGCGGGTCAGCTGATGAGGCGGCCGGTCAGGGCGTGCTCGACGCCGAGCAGCTCGGCCGGGGCGCCCAAGAGCTGCTGGAGCAGGTCCCGCGGCTTCGGATAGCCAGGACCCAACGCCTCGAGGTAGCGGTCGTGGGCCGACAGCGACGCCACCGCGGCCTCGAAGTGCCCGGAGACGTCCACGAAGTGGGTTGGTTCCGGGTCGGCGGCGACGAACAGCTGCTGGGCCTGCCACGGCTCGAGGCCCTCGTCGGCGAGCCCGCGATAGATCCAGCGGTTGCCCGCATCGGCCCTTGCGTCGAGGGTGGCGAGACCCACCGCGCGGTGGTCGGCCTGGTTGACCATGCCGCCGGGGAAGTAGGGGGCGAAGTTCGTCGCGATGATGAGGTCAGGTCGGCGGATACGGATCTCGCGGGCGATCGCACGGCGCAGCGGGATGCCGTACTCCACCACGCCGTCGCGGAAGTCGTCGAGGAACTCGACCACCGTCACGCCGACCTCCTCGGCGCCGTCGCGCTCCTCCTGCTCACGAACCGGACCGGCCTCCTCCGGAGCCATCGTGTCGATGCCGGCCTCGCCCCTCGTCACGAGCAGGTAGGTCACCGACGCGCCGGCCCTGACCCACTTGTCGACCGCGGCAGCCGTGCCGTACTCGAGGTCGTCGGGGTGTGCGGCCACGCACAGGACGCGCGCGACGGCCGACTCGTCCAAGGGTTGGAGCTCGTGCTGTTGGGACATGGCCCAACTATGCCCGGCGCCACCCCGCAAGACTCATGACCGCGACGTTCGTGGCGTCGCCAAGGGCGTCGTCCGCGTCGGCAGCCAGAGAGCGCACGAGCGACTCACGTCGAGCGCTCGTGCCCAGGTCGAGCCCGTCGGAGCCGAGGCTGGTGAGCCGCCGAGCCCGTCGGGCGAGCACCGCTGCCGTGGCCGCCATCGACATGACCCGCAGGGCCTTCCCCGGGGTGTCGTCCGGCAGGCCCCACGGACGCGTGTCCAGCGCGGTCTCGGCCTCGGCCCTGGCCGCTGCACCCCATGGCGTCCCGCCAACCCGCTCGAAGGCGTCCGTGTGCTCCTTGAGGCGGCTGACCAGCGTGCGCTCGACATCGCGCAGGTCGATCATCTCCAGCCGGTGCCGTGGCACGGGCTGCGCGTCGTGGGCCGACCAGTCGACCCGCCACCCGGTGTCGCCTGACGGGCCGTACTCCGTGAGCTTCGGGACGAGCAGGCCTCCCAGCGACGGCACGAAGACGCACTCGCCGGCCTCGGCAGCCAGCGCTGCGGCTGGGAGCGAGCACAGCGGCATACGGCTCATGTCTCCCGGTCGGGGGAGAGCGACGAACAGAGCCCGTTCGCCGAGGTCGTGCCACACCTCGAGGCGGCCGAGATCACCGGCCACGTGGTCCAGGTCGGGGAAGGAGCGGGCCAGGGCGGCTGGGAGGGAGACCGCGTCGTGCCACGCAGCCGTGACCCACAGCGCAAGCCGCACGGACCCTGGGAGCTCGGACATCAGGCGCCATCGTAGGCCGCGCGCCGAGGGCCGGTGAGCCGCTCTGTCCGACCTCCGAGGGCCTCACGGGGTGGCATAGGGTCATGCCATGAGCGATGTCCTCGCCTTGGCCGGCGTGTCCGTCAGACGGGGCACCACGATGCTGCTCGAGGACGTGAACTGGGACGTCGAGGAGGGGGAGCGCTGGGTCATCCTCGGCCCCAACGGAGCTGGAAAGACGACCCTGCTGCAGATCGCGGCGGCCCGGATGCACCCGACGAGCGGGGTGGCCGGCATCCTCGGCGAGGTCCTCGGAGCAGTCGACGTCTTCGAGCTGCGGCCGCGGATCGGCCTCGCGAGCTCGTCGATGGCCGAGCGAATCCCGGGCGACGAGCTGGTGGGGAACGTCGTGGTCACCGCCTCCTACGGCATCCTCGGCCGATGGCGCGAGCAGTACGACGACCTCGACTACGTGCGCGCCATGGAGCTGCTCAAGGCGATGGGCGTCGACCACCTCGCGGACCGGCACTACCGCACCCTCAGCGAGGGGGAGCGCAAGCGGGTCCAGATCGCCCGGGCACTGATGACCGATCCGGAGCTGATGCTGCTCGACGAGCCGGCGGCCGGTCTCGACCTGGGTGGGCGCGAGGACCTCGTCCGACGGCTGGGAGAGCTCGCCGCCGACACGGACGCGCCGGCCCTCGTCCTCGTGACCCACCACGTCGAGGAGATCCCACCGTCGTTCACGGACGTCCTCCTGCTCCGCCAGGGCCGGGTCGTGGCCGCGGGGCCGATCCCGATCACGCTCACCGAGGAGAACCTCTCCCAGACGTTCGGGCTGCCCCTCGTGCTCGAGCGATACGGCGAGCGGTGGTCCGCCCGCGCGCGGCCGTGACCATACCGTTGCCTCCCGCGATTCGCGTTCGACGGAACTGAGGCAGAATCGAAGACGTCACAGGTGTGACGCACGAGGCGTCGCCCCGGCTGGGGCGACACGGACGAAGGTCGGGTGCAACGTGTTCGAGGGTTACGTATGGATCGTGTGGCTCGGAGTCTCTCTCCTGCTCGTCGCCGTCGAGGCCGCGAGCGGCGACTTCACGTTCCTGATGCTCGCCGGCGGTGCACTCGGAGGGTCTGTGGCGGCCGCCCTCGGAGCACCGGTCGCCGTCCAGTCAGTGGTCGCCGCCCTGACCGCGATCGCGCTGGTCCTCACGGTGCGGCCCTGGCTGAAACGCCGGTTCACCAGTGTGCACGAGCCGATGGGAGCCGAGGCCAACCTTGGCAGATCGGCGTACGTGCTCGACCGTGTGACGACCTCCAACGGACGGGTCAAGCTCGCTGGCGAGACGTGGAGCGCCCGCACGACGGGCGACAGCATCGAGCCGGGTGAGGAAGTCGTCGTCGACGCGATCGAGGGCGCAACCGTCGTCGTGAGCCGCGCCCGCATCCTCGGGAGCTGACTGCCACCTGCTGTTTCGCCACCAACGTCTTCTGCGGGCGCCGCCCGCAGCCAAACCCGCGCGACCGGTCAGGAAGCGCATCCACAGAACAGACAGGGAGTAGGTCGTGGACCCCGTACTCATCATCCCGGTGCTGATCGTCGTCGTGGCGCTCGTCATCGTGCTGCGCACGGTGCGCATCGTGCCGCAGCAGACGGCGCAGATCGTCGAACGGCTCGGCGGCTACAACAAGACGCTGACGGCGGGGATCCACTTCCTCGTGCCGTTCGTCGACAAGGTGCGCGCCAACATCGACCTGCGCGAGCAGGTCGTCACCTTCCCTCCGCAGCCGGTGATCACGTCCGACAACCTCGTCGTCAGCATCGACACGGTCATCTACTACTCGGTGATCGACGCGAAGGCAGCCGTCTACGAGATCGCCAACTTCATCCAGGGCATCGAGCAGCTCACGGTGACGACGCTCCGCAACGTCATCGGGTCCCTCGACCTCGAGCAGACCCTCACCAGCCGCGACCAGATCAACGGCCAGCTCCGTGGCGTCCTCGACGAGGCGACCGGCAAGTGGGGCATCCGGGTGAACCGGGTCGAGCTCAAGGCGATCGACCCGCCCCACTCCGTGCAGGACTCGATGGAGCAGCAGATGCGCGCCGAGCGGAACCGGCGCGCGGCCATCCTCACGGCCGAGGGTGTCAAGCAGTCGGCGATCCTCACCGCGGAGGGTGAGAAGCAGAGCCAGATCCTGCGCGCCGAGGGCTCCGCCCAGGCCCGGATTCTCGAGGCGCAGGGCCAGGCTCGCGCCATCCAGCAGGTCTTCGGCGCGATCCACCGCGGCAAGCCGACCCAGAAGCTGCTCGCCTACCAGTACCTCCAGGTCCTCCCGCAGATCGCCCGCGGCGACTCCAACAAGATGTGGATCATCCCGTCGGAGCTGACGGACGCCCTGCGCGGCATCGGGTCTGCTCTCGGCGCCACCGAGGCCAGGGCCGACCTCGGCGTCGACGAGTCGTTCGAGCAGAGCCCGCCCGATGACGACGCGTTCGCCGAGACGGTTCTCGAGGACCCGGCGAAGGCCCTCGCCGAGGCGCGCGGCCAGGCGGCCCAGGCCAGCGCCGAGTCCACCGAGCACGCAGCCCCCGTGAGTCGCCAGCAGCCACCCATCCGGCCTCCCGCCGACCAGGTGCCTCCCGTCGCCCAGGTGCCCTTTGAGCACCCGGCGTCGACGACGAACCCGACGTCGGCGGACGGCGTGGGAACGGGACCGGCCGCGCCCGAGGCGCCCCGGAACACGACGCAGGCGTCGGACCTGCCGGAGGATGGAGACGGGTCGCCCTCCCGCTGACCGGACCAGGCAGCACCCGGCCACCCGCTCCTCTAGGGTGGCCGGGTGTCGTTCTGGTCAGCCGTAGCCATCGCGCTGGCCGGGGCCGGAGCGGGCCTGATCAACACCATCGTCGGCTCGGGCACGCTCCTCACCTTCCCGACGCTGCTCTTCTTCGGCGTCAACCCCCTTGCGGCCAACGTGTCCAACACCGTGGGCCTCGTGGCGGGAGGCGCGAGTGGCGCCTGGGGCTACCGCCACGAGCTGACCGGCCAGGGGCCCACGGTTCGCCGGCTCATGCCGCTGTCCTTCGTCGGGTCCGTCATCGGCGCCGCCCTGCTCCTCATCCTGCCGCCGAGCGCCTTCAACGCCATCGTGCCGGCCCTCATCGGCATCGCGCTCGTCCTCGTCCTCGTGGGGCCGCGCATCCAGGCCTGGGCCTCCCGGGACCGTCACGAGCAGCCGGCCTGGCACGCTCCGGCGATGAGCGTGGGCGTGCTCGTCGCGGGTATGTACGGCGGCTACTTCGGTGCGGCCCAAGGGGTCCTCCTCATGGGCCTGTTCAGTGCGCTCAGCGCCGAGCCCCTCCAGCGGCTCAACGGCTACAAGAACGTCCTCGCGCTCGTCGTCAACCTCGTTGCGGCGCTGCTCTTCGTCCTCTTCGCTCGCGAGCACATCGACTGGCTCGTCGTCCTGCTCATCGCCGCCGGCAGCGCCCTCGGTGCGGTCATCGGCGCTCGCGTCGGGCGTCGGCTCCCGCCGAACGGCCTGCGGGCCGTCATCGTCGTCATCGGCGTCGTCGCAATGGTCAAGCTGATCTGGTTCCCGTGACGAGCGTCCACGTCGCGCTCGGTCTCGCCGTCGCGCTCGGGGCGTTCGTCCAGGGCTCCATCGGCTTCGGGATCGCCGTCGTCTCCGCACCGTTCATCGTCGTGTGGGCGCCCGAGCTCATGCCGGTGGCGATGCTCGTCGCCAGCCTCGCCGTGCCGGTGGTCCAGCTCCTCCATGGGCCCCGCGAGATCGCGTGGCGGCCGCTGAGGTGGGCCATCACCGGTCGCGTCCTCTTCACGCCGGCGGGCGTCTGGGTCGTCGCCGCCTTCTCCGTCGACGTCATCGCGGCGCTCGTCGGCGTCCTGCTGCTCGTCACCGTCGCGGTGTCGCTGACCCGAGTGCACATCGACGCGAGTCCCCGCAGCGCCTTCGCGTCCGGGGCCGTGGCAGGGGTCGCGGCCACCGCGGCGTCGATCGGTGGGCCGTTCTTCGCTCTGGTGCTCCAGCACGAGACGCCGGTGCGAGTGCGGTCCACGCTCTCGTGGTTCTTCGTCATCGGCTCGGCGATCTCCCTGGCTGGTCTCGCCATCGGCGGGAGGGTCGACGTGGCGTCAGTGCGCGCCGGGCTCCTCTGGATCCCCTTCGCCGTCGCCGGCTACGCAGCGGCGGGACCCGCCCGCCGACTGCTCTCCAGTGGCCGACTGCGGATCGCGGTCCTCGCCTTCTGCACCCTGGCGGGGACCTTGGTCGTCATCCGAGCTCTCGCTTCGTGAGGGACCAGGCCTGGCCGTATGCCGCTGAGCTCGCCGGCTGCCCCAGTCCTCTCCTCATCGGGGCCGGGTCACCTCCCACGCGGAACTACCCTTGGCGCGTGCCGATCGTCATCACCGACCACGCCGACCCGCGGCTCGAGGACTACGTCTCGCTCACCGATGTCGCCCTGAGGAGGCGGGCGGAGCCGGAGCGCGGCCTCTACATCGCCGAGAGCGAGAAGGTGATCCGGCGGGCCCTCACGGCGGGTCACCGGCCCCGCTCCTTCCTCATGGCACAGCGGTGGCTGGCGGACCTCGCCGACGTGGTGACGGACGCGGAGACGCAGGGGGTCCCGGTCTTCGTGGGGGAGCACGACGTGATCGAGCGGCTCACCGGCTTCCACCTGCACCGCGGGGCGCTGGCCTCCATGCAGCGGCCGCGGCTGCCCGATGTCGCTGAGCTCGTCGCCGAAGCGCGTCGCGTCATGGTGCTCGAGGACATCGTCGACCACACCAACGTCGGCGCGATCTTCCGGTCCGCGGCCGGTCTCGGGGTGGACGCCGTGCTCGTCACCCCTCGATGCGCCGATCCGCTCTACCGACGCTCGATCCGGGTCTCGATGGGCACCGTCTTCCAGGTGCCGTGGACTCGGATCGACCAGTGGCCCAAGGGAGTCGACGTGCTGCGCGAGGTGGGCCTGACGGTGGCGGCGATGGCGCTCTCAGAGGACGCCGTGACCCTCGACGAGCTCGCGGCACATCCGCCGGAGAAGGTCGCCTTGGTCCTCGGGACCGAGGGTGACGGGATCGGGGCGCGCACCGTCGCAGCCGCCGACCTTACGGTTCGCATCCCGATGGCCGGTGCGGTGGACTCACTCAACGTCGCGGCTGCCTCGGCGGTGGCGATGTGGGCGCTGCGCGTGCCTGGCCGCGCCTGAGCCCGGGAGTCTCGCCGGGTCCAGGCGGTCTAGGGCTGGGGCACCCGCACCAGTCGGTCGATGAGCCGGTCCAGCTCCGCTGCCGGGTCGTCGGTCAGTCCTCCGTGGACGGGCCCCGGCTGGATCACCGTCGACCGAGGGGCGATGATCCAGCCGAACCGCTGCCCCGGCTTGTCGAGCGTCGGCAGTCCCCGTCCGGACTCGCCGCGGCACACGGCCTGGACCCGACGGAGCGTCGCGCGCACCCCGTCGAGCTCGCAGTGCGGAGCGAACGAGGTCACGCGGTCCTCGTCGAGCTCCCAGGCCGCGTCGAGGAACTCGGCGTCCTGCGAGTAGAGGACGACGCCGACGTTGAGGAACTCCTCGCGGTCGACGCGGGGGACGATCCGCAGCACGACGTACTGGTAGGCCCTCATGCAGCAGCCCGTCCGGGCACCCAGGCGGTGCTGTCGAGTCGCGCATCGAGCAGGGCCCGGTAGGCCGATCGGACCGAGCCGATGTCGGGCAGGTCCGGGGTCGTCTCGAGCCACTCGTCGGGCACGTCGTCGAGTGCGGCGTCGATGCGCTCGGGCGTGACCAGGGCCGCTAGCTCGTCGTGACGCGCCGCGACGTCGCCGGCGACGTCCCGCAGGACGTGCCGACTGGCATCGAACGCCTGCGCCGCGAATCGCTGGGGCGACGGCGCGCGGCTCGGCCACGAGTGGTGGAAGTAGAGGGCGGCGCCGTGGTCGATGGCGTGGGTCCGGCCGTGCCACACGAGCAGGTTGGGGTTGGACCACGTGCGGTCGACATTCGCGGTCATGGCGTCCAGCCAGATGATGCGCTCGGCCAGATCCGGGGACGGTGGCTGCGAGCCGTCGTAGCCGAGCGAGCCGGGCAGGAAGTCGACCCCGAGGTTGCTGCCGACGGACGCGGTGAGCAGGTCCTGGACCTCCTCGTCCGCCTCGTACTTCGCGATCCGCTCGTCCAAGGCGATGACGGCGAGATCCGGCACGGGGACGTCGATGGCCCGCGCCAGACCCGCGACGATGACCTCGGCGACGAGCACCTTCAGCCCCTGGCCGGCTCCGCGAAACTTCATGACGTAGGTGCCGTCGTCGCTGGCCTCGACGATCCCGGGGAGCGACCCGCCCTCCTTGAGCGGGGTGACGTAGCGAGTCGCCGTGACCTGGGGCAGCACGCCGTCAGCCTAGTGGGCGTCGGGCGCGGATCCGCCGACCCGTCTGGCTAGCAGTCCCGCACCAGCGGGGCACGGGCGTCCCACGCGGACACGCGACGCCAGAGTCCCGGCAGAGCAAGGGCCAGCACGCCGAGCACCGCTGCCACGGCGAAGAAGGGCCACGTCGTCGCGCCTCCCGGCGGCAGCGTCCACGCAGCCAGCGTCGCCGCCGTCACCAGGCCGAAGTTGTACATCATGTCCTGGAGCGAGAACGTGCGGCCCAGCAGCGCGTCGGGCACATGGGCCTGCAGCAGGGTGTCGGTGCTGATCTTGACGGTCTGGACCGCGAAGCTGACGACGAAGTTCGTCGCCGAGACGGTCCATGGCGTGAGCCAGGGCGCCAGCGCCACCGCGGCCACCGCGGAGAGGGCCAGCATCCGCGCCGCGAAGGGGATGGGGTGCCATCGGTGCGTGAGCCACGGGGCGACGAAGGCGGCCAGACCGAACCCCGCGGCGGCTGCCGCGGCGGCCAGGCCGAAGCCGAGGACGTCGCCGACCTGCTGTCCCGGCTGCGCGAACGGGCCCCGGAACAGCAGCAGGGTCTGCATCAGCACGTAGCCGAAGGGCAGCCGGGAGACGAGGACGAGCACGAGCAGCAGCCGGGCCCGCCGGGGCAGGGTCCGGAGCGCCTCGACGAGCCCTCGAGCCACCGCGGCCAGCACGCGCACCGACCGGGGACCGCCGGCCACGGTATCGGGCCCGATGAAGGGCAGCCGCCGAGCCGCCCAGGCCGCCGACAGCGCAGCTGCGGCAGCGACGAGGGCGACAGCGGCGTCCGTCCCCAGCGCACTGATGAACCCGCCCACCACGATCCCGGCGAAGAATGCGACGGACCCGGTGGTCGGGGCCACGGCGTTGCCACTGACGAGATCCTCGGGCGCGATGAGATGGGGCAGCGCCGCCGAGAAGCCGGACAGGATGAAGCGGTTCACCGAGAAGACGAGCAGGACGACGAGGAAGAAGCCGGGGCCGGTGACGCCGAGGATGATGAGCGCTGCGACGGCCGACATGGCGACCACGCGGGCCAGCTGACTGACGACGATCACCTTTCGGCGCGGCCAGCGGTCCAGCAGCGTGCCGGCAAACGGCCCGACGATGCTGTAGGGCAACAGGACGACGGCAAAGGCGGCGGAGATCAGCTTCGGGTCGGTGTTCTGCTCCGGGTTGAACAGGACGTGGCTGGCGAGGGCGGCCTGGAAGACACCGTCGCTGCCCTGCGATGTGACCCTGGCGACGAAGAGGCGCCGGAACCCCTGGACGCGGAGCAGCATCACCAACGCACGCAGGAACGTCACGGCGTCAGCGTACGGGCGTCCTCTCTGACGCCGTTCGTGCGAGCCGGCGGACGGGTAGGACCTACTCATGAGCTCGTCCGATTCGATTGCGGCCGGCCGTGGAACCGCGCCCGCCGAGCTGGTCCTCGTCCGTCATGCCCAGAGCGTCGGGAACGTCGCGGCCGACGCCGCCCGGCGCGAGGGACTGAGCCGACTGGACCTGGACACCCGAGACGCGGACACCCCGCTGTCCGACCTCGGCCGCGAGCAGGCCGCGGCTCTGGCCCAGCACCTCTCGGATCTGGGCCCCGGCCGCCGCCCAGACATCGTGCTCAGCTCACCGTATGCGCGGGCCGCCGAGACGGCCGAGCTCGCGTTGGCGGAGTTCGGCGACCTCGACGTGCTGCGGGACGAGCGGCTGCGTGAACGCGACCTCGGCGCGTTCGACCGACTGACCGGAAGCGGGATCAAGGAGGCCTTCCCCGACGAGGCCGAGCGACGGGGTGCCACGGGCAAGCTCTACTACCGGCCCCCCGGTGGCGAGAGCTGGACGGACGTGGCCCTGCGGATCCGTAGCGTGCTGTCCGACATCCGCTCCGACTATGCGGGCAAACGGGTCTGGGTCTTCACGCACCAGGCCGTCATCATGAGCTTTCGGCTCGTCATCGAGGGCTTGGACGAGGCCAAGCTCCTCGAGATCGACCGCGAGATGCCGCTCGGCAACTGCTCTCTCACGACGTACCGCGATCGCGACGGGACTCTGGCGCTCGACTCCTTCGGTGCCGCCGACCATCTCGAGGCTCGTGACGTGTCCAGGACGCATGAGGAGCCGCACGCCGCGGCGACGGGAGAGTCGGATGGCTGAGCGTCTCCCCGGGCAGCCGGACCCGGTGTGGGACACCGTCGTCACGCCGAGCGTGCTGCGCGACTGGCCGCTGCCGGACCCCTTCGGCGACAAGTACGACAAGGGTGGAATGCTCATTGTCGGCGGCGGCGCCCAGACGCCCGGTGCGGTCCTGCTCGCCGCCGAGGCCGGGCTGCGGGTGGGAGCCGGAAAGGTGCGGGTGGCAACCGTTCGCAGCATCGCGCCACACCTCGCGACGGCGGTGCCAGAAGCGTTCGTCGAGGGGCTGCCCGAGGAGGAGGATGGCGACCTCGCGCCCGACGCGGCCGAGCAGATCCTCGAGCTCGCCGGTTCCGCGGACGCCGTGCTCCTCGGGCCGGGGATCATGACACCCGAGGCGGCGCGCGGGCTGCTCGAGCGCGTGGTGCCGCACCTCGAGGCCGCGGTGCTCATCGACGGCCTCGGCATGGCGTATCTCACCGGGAACCTGGACGGGGTGCGGCATCTCGCAGGTCGGGCGCTGCTCACGCCCAACGCCCGGGAGCTGGCCAGGACGCTTGGTCGGGAGGCAGAACCGCAGGACGAGGACGAGATCCGGACGCAGGCGACGGAGCTGTCGCGCAGGAGCATGGCCGTTGTCCTCGGCGGTGCGGCCACCTCCTTCGTGGCCAGGCCGGATGGCGCCGTGTGGCGCAACGAGGCCGGGGCCCCGGGGATGGCGGCAGCGGGGTCCGGGGACGCCAAGGCGGGGGCCATCACCGGCCTGCTCGCGCGTGGCGCCGCCCCGGAGCAGGCGGCTGCCTGGGGGGCGTTCATCCATGGCCGCGCCGGCGAGCGGCTCACCGCAGCGGTGGGCCGGGTCGGGTTCCTGGCGCGGGAGCTCGTCAGCGAGCTGCCCCTTGCACTGGCCGAGATCGAGGTCTGAGCATGCGACGGGCCCCGTGTCCCGGACCGGTACACGGGGCCTGCATGGTGTCGAGGGGGGGACTTGAACCCCCACGCCCGTTAAGGGCACTAGCACCTCAAGCTAGCGCGTCTGCCATTCCGCCACCCCGACAAGGTGATGTGCAAGCGGTCCCGACGCACGTCTGGGGATCCCTTGCGGCGAGGTGAAACGGTAGCACGGGGCCCCAGCAAATGACCAAACGGGTGGCGGGCACCCGGCGAGCTCAGCGGCATACGCTGACGCCATGACGAGCCACGACGCGAAGGACACCTCCGCAGCGCCCCTGCCGACCGCGCAGGACGAGGTGGCGCGGATCTGCCGGGACCTGATCCGCATCGACTCGTCGAACTACGGGGACGGCAGTGGGCCGGGAGAGCGCAAGGCCGCGGAGTACGTCATGGCCGAGCTCGCGGAGGTCGGGCTCGAGGCTGAGCTGCTCGAGAGCCAACCGGGGCGTTCGACCGTCGTCCTGCGGCTCGAGGGCGAGGATCCCGGCCGGCCGGGGCTCGCCGTGCACGGCCACCTCGACGTCGTGCCGGCCAACGCGGCCGACTGGCAGGTCGACCCCTTCGCCGCCGAGGAGCGCGACGGCTGCATCTGGGGGCGGGGCGCCGTGGACATGAAGGACATGGACGCGATGATCCTTGCCAACCTGCGCGAGTTCGCGCGCACCGGGACGCGGCCGGCCCGGACGACGACGTTCGTGTTCTTCGCCGACGAGGAGGCCGGGGGAGTGCAGGGGAGCCACTGGCTCGTCGAACGGCATCCCGGGTGGTTCGAGGGGGTGACCGAGGCGGTCAGCGAGGTCGGCGGATACAGCGTCACCGTCCCGACTCCTGACGGCGAGCAGCGCGCCTACCTGCTGCAGACCGCGGAGAAGGGCATCGTCTGGCTCCGCCTCCACGCCCACGGCCGCGCCGGCCACGGGTCGGTGCTGGGCGACGAGAACGCCATCGTGCGGCTCGCCGCGGCCATCGGCCGCATCGCGGCGCACGAATGGCCCCGCGAGTACATCGCCTCCGTCAAGCAGCTCCTCGACGGCCTGAGCGGCCTCACCCAGATCCCGTATGCCGCTGGGCTCGATCCGCTCCTGGCCGTCCTCGGCGGGGCGCAGGGTTTCGTGCGCGCGACGCTGCAGGACACGGCGAACGTGACGATGCTCGAGGGCGGCTACAAGCACAACGTCGTCCCGCAGACAGCGTCGGTCGCGGTCGACTGCCGTTTCCTGCCCGGGCACGAGGACTCGCTGCTGTCGACAGTTCGCGAGCTCGCCGGGGAGCACGTCGAGGTCGAGGTCGTCCACCGGGACATCGCCCTCGAGGCACCCTGGGACGGCGACCTCGTCGAGGCCATGAAGCAGTCGCTGCTCCGTGAGGACCCCGGCGCGGCCGTCTTGCCGTACTGCCTGTCGGGAGGCACCGACAACAAGGCGCTGGCCACGCTCGGCATCCGGGGCTATGGCTTCGCGCCGTTGCGGCTGCCGGCCGACCTCGACTTCGCGCCGATGTTCCACGGCATCGACGAGCGGGTGCCGGTTGAGTCGCTCCGGTTCGGTGCCCGCGTGCTGGGCGACTTCCTGCGGACCTGCTGAGGCCCGCCCGCCGTCAGGCGGTGCGCTGGACGCGCATGATCTTGCGCCGCAGCCAGAAGCGGTGGACGCCGCCCTCGTACCGGACTGACCGGGCCAGCTCCCACCGGCCGTACTCCGCGTGCTCGCGCACGGCCTGGCGCGCGGCTGCCTTGGAGGTGCGCCGGTCGAACGTCAGGATGCGGTACTCGTACTCGGTCATCGCGGAACATTGTGACATCACCGAGGCACCCGAGCTCGGGATCCTGCCTTGTGCCGTGCCTGCGCGCCGCCCGGGGGACAGGTCCCTGGGGTAAGGTCACACGGTCCGGTCCAGGGGGATCGGGGAAGCGCTCGCGCGGCGGGCTCGATCGGCCCAGGAGGGCACCAGATGTTGAAGAGGACCCGCCGCTTCGCGGCTGCCGCGGTCGTGCTGCCCGTGGCGTTCATCGCGGCTTGCGGGACGGCGACCGAGACGGAGGCTCCGGCCGCCAACCAGACGACCGCGGTCAGCCCGGCCCCGCAGGCGTCAACCGCGCCGGCGGCCCAGGGGCACGGGGACAAGGACGCCTTCATCGCCGCCCTCAAGTCGGGCAGCGACCAGATGACCAGCGCCCATGTCGAGATGGTCCTCGAGGGCCAGGGCGAGACGATCACGATGTCCGGAGACACGAAGATCGACCCCACGAACCCGGCCATGCAGATGTCGATGGACATGGGCGGCTCCATGAAGCTCGACATGATCGTGCTCGACAAGATCCTCTACCTCCAGGGCATCCCCGGCATCGGGGACGGGAAGTGGGCCAAGATGGCCCTGAGCGGGGACATGGCCAAGGAGTTCGAGAAGTCGCTCGAGCAGGCCGATCCCTCGAAGATGGCCGAGACGTACGAGCAGGCCATCACGGACGTCGAGTACGTCGGCCCGGAGACCGTGGACGGGGAGAGCCTGCAGCGCTACGAGGTGACCATGGACACCAAGGCACTCGGGGACACGTTGCCCGATGACGCTGCCCAGCTGCCCGACACCTTGACCTACGACATGTGGCTGGATGACGAGGACCGAATCCGCAAGGTCGAGTACTCCGTGTCCGGCATCAAGGGCGACATGACCATGAGCAAGTACGGCGAGCCGGTTGACATCACCGCGCCGGCAGCCGCCGACGTCGTCGAGGTCCCCACCTCGTGACGCTCCTTCCCTGACCGACGGGTGAACGGTCTGCGAACGCTGTCGGCGTCCGCAGGCCGTTTCCCTTTCCTCCTGCTTTTTGGTGCGCGCCATACCGTGTCGTCGGCGGCGTGGGTCGACTACGGTCAAGTCATGACCGTGGAGCCTCGCGCAGCCCTGGAGCGGCTCATCAGCGCCCTCGAACGCCACTACGAGGCAGCGGGGTCGACACGGGATCCCGACCATCCGCTCGTCATGGCAGCGGCCCAGGACCTCGCCGAGGCGTTCGACGAGTACGACGAAGCCCTCTTCGACGCCACTGAGGTCGCGACGCCCCTGGCCGTCTACGGAGACGACTTCGACGGTCACGAGGACGAGGACGACAGCGACACCGTCTATGCCGGGCTCGACCCCGACGAGTACGACGACGAGGACGACGAGGACGACGACGACCTCGACGACGATGAGGACGACCTCGACGACGAGGACGACGACGATGTCGAGTTGGACGACGAGGACGAGCTGGACGACGAGGACGAGTTGGACGACGAGGAAGAGCTGGACGACGACGAGACGCCGGACGGCGTGAGGTCCGAGGCCTGACGAGCCCAACGCCGAGCTACCAGGGACTGGGTCCGAGACTCACGGGCGTGCGGACACGTCGTCCAAGGCGTCGACGATCTCCGGTGGGAGCGTCAGCTCGAGGCTGGACAGGGCGGTCCTAAGCTGGGCTGCCGTCCTCGCCCCCACGATGGGGGCAGTCACCCCGGGCCGGTCCCGGACCCAGGCCAGGGCCACCTCGCTCGGACTGACACCGAGGCCACGCGCCGCCATGACGACCGCTTCGGACACGCGTCGGGCGTGGTCGTCGAGGAACCGCTCGGCGAAGCCGGGAGAGTCCGGGGACGTGGCGCGCGAGCCGGCCGGTACGCCGGACCGGTACTTGCCCGTCAGCACCCCGCGCCCCAGGGGCGACCAGGCCAGGATGCCGAAGCCGAGCGCCTCCGCGGCAGGAAGGACCTCTCGCTCGGGCTCCCTCTCGACGAGTGAGTACTGGATCTCGTTGACCACCAAGGGGACTCGCGCCTGTTCGAGCAAGGTCAGTGCCCTGGAGACCTGCCAGCCGGTGTAGTTGGAGACGCCGACGTAGCGCGCGCGACCAGTCCCGACCGCCCATTCGAGGGCGGAGAGGGTCTCCTCGAGAGGGACCTCGTCGGACCAGGTGTGGGCGAGCCAGAGGTCGACGTGGTCGGTGCGCAGCCGCCCGAGCGAGGTGTCGAGCTGGTGCATGAGGGTGCGCCGGGAGACGTCGACCCGGCGCTCGTCGCCGACACGGTGGATTCCCGACTTGGTGCAGATGACGAGGTCCTCCCGGGACACGACCTGGTCGAGCATCTCGCCGATGCACGACTCGGCGTCGCCGCCGCCGTACCCGTAGGCGGTGTCGATCAGCTCGCAGCCCGCATCGAGGAAGGCGCGGACGTGGTCACCGGCCTCGTGGCGATCGACCGAGTTGCCCCACGTCATCGTCCCGAGGGCGAGCGGGGCGATCCGGAGGCCCGAGGAGCCGACACGCCTGTGCATGACCACGCACGCTAGTCGCTCGGGGCGGGCTGCCCCGGCCTTTCCACGCCGGAACCCCTGCTGGCCCGCTGCCGGTAGCCTCCCAGCATGCGACTCGGAGTGAACGTCGGCTACTGGGACCGCGGAGCCGCAGCGCACGACATCGTGGCCATCGCCCAGGAGGCGGACCGGCTCGGCTACGACAGCGTGTGGGTCGCCGAGGCCTACGGCTCCGACGCGCCCTCGATGCTCGCGTGGATCGGAGCGCTCACCGAGCGCATCCACCTGGGGTCCGCGGTGATGCAGATCCCGGCCCGGACGCCGGCGATGACCGGGATGACCGCGGCGACCATCGACACGATGTCCGGCGGACGTTTCCGGCTCGGCCTCGGAGTTTCCGGTCCCCAGGTCAGTGAGGGATGGCACGGTGTCCGGTTCACCAGCCCGCTCGCGAGGACTCGGGACTACGTCGAGGTCGTCCGGTCCGTGCTGCGCCGCGAACGGGTCACCCACGACGGACCGCACTACGAGCTGCCGCTGCCGGATGGTCCGGGAAAGGCGCTCAAGCTGGGCTCCCGTCCACTGCGCAGCGACATCCCGGTCTACCTGGCGGCGGTCGGTCCCCGGAATCTCGCCCTGACCGGTGAGCTCGCCGACGGGTGGCTCGCCATCTTCCTCAGCCCCGAGCATGCAGGCGAGCAGATCGAGGCGATCTCGGCGGCGCGCCGGGCCGCGGGGCGGGGGACGGAGCAGGACCCCATGGCCGGGTTCGACGTCGTGTCGTCGACTCCCGTCGTCCTCGTCGAGGACGTCGCGGCGGCTGCGGACCACCTGCGCGACTACTGCGCCCTCTACATCGGCGGGATGGGCTCTCGGGAGCAGAACTTCTACAACCGGCTCGCCTGTCGGATGGGCTTCGAGGAAGAGGCAGGCCGGATCCAGGACCTCTACCTCGGCGGGCACCACCGCGAGGCGGCCGCGGCCGTCCCGATCGAGTTCATCGACGAGACGGCCCTGCTGGGGTCTCCCCGGCGGGTGGCGCAGCGCCTGCGCCGCTACGAGGACGTCGGCGTGACCACGCTCGCAGTGGCAACCGGCGGCAGAATGACCCGTGAGCAGGCGATGGCGACCCTGGCCGTCCTTGGGGAGCTGCACCCGCACCCCGAGCCCTGACCCGCGTGCGTGACCGACGCCCGTGACCCGTGGTCAGGGCGAAGCGTCGGCCGGGATAGGCTGCTCCACTGTGTCCTGCTGCGATCCCACGGCCGAATCGGGACGGCACACCAGCGTCCGTCGATCCAGAAGGTTTGTGAAGCGTGGCTGACCTGAGCTACCTCGACGCCATCATCCTCGGCATCGTGGAAGGCCTGACCGAGTACCTCCCCGTCTCCTCGACGGGCCACCTGACCATCGTCGAGAAGATGCTCGGACTCGAGGTCGACGACCCCGCCGTGACCGCCTACACCGCAGTCATCCAGCTGGGCGCGATCGCGGCCACCCTGATCTACTTCTTCGCGGACATCACGCGGTTCGCCCGGGCATGGTTCCATGGGCTGGCAGGAGCAGAGGGGCGTAGGAATCCCGACTACGGGCTGGCCTGGGCGGTCGTGATCGGCTCGATCCCCGTCGGCCTGGCGGGATTCATCCTTCGCGATCTCATCGCCGGCCCGCTGCGCAGCCTCTGGGTGGTTGCCGCCGCCCTGGTGCTGTGGAGCATCGTCATGGTGGTGGCTGAACGGGCCCATTCGGCGTTCGAACGCCGAGGTGCAGTCCGGGGCGAGCACACGGTGACCCCGGTCGACGGCCTCGTCATCGGCCTGGTCCAGTGCTTCTCCCTCATCCCCGGGGTCTCTCGCTCCGGGGCGACCATCTCGGCGGGCCTGATGCGGGGCATCGACCGGGTGACGGCCACCCGCCTCAGCTTCTTCCTCGCGATCCCGGCCCTCACCGCCGCGGGCGTTTTCCAAGCGGTCGAGGAGCGCGCGAACCTCGCCCGTCTGGGGATCGGCCCCATGGTCGTCGGCCTCGTCGTGGCCTTCGCGGTTGCCTACGCCTCGATCGCGTGGTTGCTGCGGTTCGTGGCCTCCAACAGCCTGTTGCCGTTCGTGTGGTACCGCGTCGGCCTCGGCACCCTGCTGGCAGTCGCACTGGCCGCGGGCTGGATGACCGCCACCTAGCCACCGGGCACCGCGCGGGCGCTCGCGTCCACGTCAGAGCCAGCCCGAGCGCTTGAACCTCGTCCAGAGGAACAGGCACACCGCTGCGATGAGGGCGATCACCACGAAGTACCCGTAGTAGTACTCGGACCCACCGACGTTCACGCTCGCGTCCAGCTCCGGCATGCCGGAGAAGTTCATCCCGTAGATCCCGGCGATCATGGTGGGGACTGCGGCGATGGCGACCCAGGCTGAGATCTTGCGCATGTCGGAGTTCTGCTGCACGGACACGCTGGCGAGGTGTGCGGACAGGACGTCGGTGAGGAGCCGGTCGTAGCTCTCGATGTGGTCGTTCACGTGGCGCAGGTGGTCAGCGACGTCGCGGAACAGGTGGCGCAGGTCCATGTGCACCTCCACACCGCTGCCCCGCTCCAGGTAGTCGGCCAGTGAGTCGGCGAGGGGGCCGCTCGCTCGCCTGAACTCGAGCACCTCGCGTTTCAGGCGGTAGATCGCATTGGCGTCGCCGACACCGTCCTCGCCCACGACCTGTGCCTCGATCTCGTCGAGGTCGACCCCGAGCTCGCGGTCCACGTCGACGTAGTGGTCGACCACGGAGTCCATCACCGCGTGCAGGACGACGAGCGGCCCGAGCGCCAACAGCTCGGGCTGCTCCTGGAGCTGCTCGCGGACGTCGCTGAGGGGGTTCCCCTCCCCACGACGGACGGTGACCACGAAGCGGTCCCCGATGAAGAGCATCACCTCGCCCGTCTCGATGTCACTCGTCTCGTCGATGTATCGCAGGGTCTTGAGCACGACGAACAGCGAGCCCTCGTACTGCTCGATCTTCGCGCGCTGGTTGCCCATGACGGCGTCCTCCACCGCGAGCGGATGGAGGCCCAGCTCCTGGTTGACCAGCGCGAACTCCTCGTTCGTCGGGTCCTTGAGACCGATCCAGATGAAGCCCTCCGCACCCTCTCTGAGGGTCGCGAGCTCGTCGCTCAGGTCGCCGCACTCAATGCGTTGGCCGTGCCGGTACATGGCCTGGTCCACGATCACAGCCGTAGTCCACCACAGCACGACGCCGTATGCCGCTGGGCCGGCACGGCGCGTCTAGGCTGGCCGGGTGCCCACCGTCCTCTTCGTCCGCCATGGCAGGTCGAGCGCCAACACCGGTGGCGTACTCGCCGGCTGGACGCCGGGAGTCTTCCTCGACGAGACGGGCGAGGCCCAGGCCTCGAGGGTCGGCGCCGCCATCGCCGCAGCCGAGCTGCAGATCGCGGAGCTCGTCTCGTCACCCCTCGACCGGTGCGTCCAGACGGCTGACCTCATCGCGGGTCAGCTCGGGACGGTGTCGCGCTCGGTGCACCCCGGCCTGGGCGAGTGCCGCTACGGTGCGTGGACCGGGCGGCGGATCATCGATCTCGTGTCCGACCCGCTGTGGAAGGTCGTCCAGGACCGCCCGAGTGAGGCCCGGTTCCCGGCGTCCGAGGCCTACGAGGCGGAATCGCTCGCCGACGTCCAGGAGCGGGCCCTGCGCACGGTGCGGGAGACCGACGCCCACGTGCTCGAGCGGCATGGGCCGGACGCGGTGTGGGTCGCGGTCTCCCACGGTGACGTCATCAAGGCGGTGCTGGCCCATGCTGCGGGGGCTCATCTCGACGACTTCCAGCGCTTCGTGGTCGACCCGGGCTCCGTCAGTGTCGTGCGCTACACGAGTCGCAAACCCTTCCTGCTCCGGCTCAACGACATCGCCGGTGACCTGCACGCGATCCGACCGGTGGCGCATCCCGGGGTCGACGGGGATGCCGAGGTCGGCGGTGGAGCGGGGACCCCTGCGGACGCGGGGCTGCCCGATGACGACCCGGCCGGCGACCCCTCCGTGCTCGAATAGAGTGCTCAAACACGGTCGGATAGGGTCGCTGGCATGACGTTCCAGGAGTTCGACCCCGTGTCGCGCTTCGTGGCGGGCACGGTCGGACCGACGGGCAACCGCACCTTCTACCTGCAGGCCAGCGACGGCCGGCGCGTCGTCACGGTGGCCGTCGAGAAGCAGCAGGTGTCGATCCTGGCCGATCGCGTCAACGACGTGCTGGACCAGCTGGCGCCCATGACGGCCACCGAGCCCGGGCAGCCCGGTGGTGCCGTGGAGGACACGGATCCGCTCGAGACTCCGTTCGAGGAGGACTGGCGCGTCCAGACCCTGTCGCTCGCCTGGGACGAGGGGCGTCAGCGTCTCGTCATCGAGTGCCACGACCACGACCCGGACGAGGTCGAGGGAGACGAGGCCGCCGCCGATCCGGTGGCCGGCGGCGCCGAGGCAGCCGAGGAGTCGCCCTTCTCGCGGAACTCGCTCCGGGTGACGCTGGACCCGCCCCAGGCGCGCGCCTTCGCCCGGCGCAGCCTGTCCATCGTCGCGGCCGGGCGGCCCCCGTGCCCCTTCTGCGGTGGCCCCCTCGACCCGACGGGCCACATCTGCCCGCGGGCCAATGGGTACCGTCGCTGACGGCGGCTTCCGCGCCGCGCCCGACGACGCTGCGCTGCTCGGGGATCTCGAGGTCGTAGGACGAGTCCCCGACTCCTCCAACCTCTCGGTCCTGGTCCGGCTCCTCGCCGGGGACGGCGCCCACGCGATCTACAAGCCGGTGCGTGGTGAGGCGCCGTTGTGGGACTTCCCGGAGGGCACGCTCGCTGGTCGGGAGGTGGCCGCCCACCTGGTGTCAGAGGCCGGCGGCTGGTGCCTCGTCCCGGCGACCGTCCTCCGCGACGGTCCGCTCGGTCCGGGGTCGGTCCAACGCTGGATCGGCGACCCGTTCTCGCCGCTCGCCGACGACCTCGTCGTCGACCTCGTGCCGGAGGGGAAGGTGCCGCCCGGCTGGGTCGCCACCTTCTCCGGGGAGACCCCGTCCGGTCGCGCCGTCGCGGTGGTGCACTCCACCCGCGAGGACGTTCGATCCCTCGCCGTGCTCGACGCGGTGATCAACAACTCGGATCGCAAGGGTTCGCACTGCCTCCGGGACATGGCTGGGCGCCTCTGGGCCATCGACCACGGCGTGAGCTTCCACGCCAACCCGAAGCTGCGGACCGTGCTCTGGGGCTGGGCCGGCGAACCGCTGGCCGACGCCGACCTCGCCCGTCTCGAGCGCCTGATCGACACGCTGGACGATGCCGCGAGCGGTCTCAACGGGGCCCTGGAGGCCCTGCTGCCCCACGCCGACGTCGCTGCCCTCCACGAACGCGTCGCAGGCCTGCTCCGCCGGCGCCGCCATCCCCGGCCGAGCCCGGGCTGGCCCGCCGTGCCCTGGCCCCCGCTCTGACCTCGCCGTGATCGAGTGAACAAGAACGGGGCTCCGCCCCTGATCGAGTGAACAAGATCTGCGCGAGGGTCGCGCAAATCTTGTTCACTCGATCAGACGTGCGCAGATCCTGTTCACTCGATCTGGGCAGGCGACGGGAGTCCCGGAGACGCCGGATAGAGTCTGCCGCGTGAAAAGTTGGCCCGCAGCGTTCGTCCCTCAGGTCCCCGGTCGGTCGCCTCAGGTGCGAGTCAGGGACACGGTGACCGGCGAGCTCGTCCCCGCCGCGGTGGGGGAGTCGGCGTCGGTCTACGTGTGCGGCATCACCCCGTACGACGCCACCCACCTCGGGCATGCGGCAACCTACCTGACCTTCGACCTGCTCGTTCGGGTCCTGCGCGACAGCGGGGTCGCCGTGCGGTATGTCCAGAACATCACCGACATCGACGATCCCCTCCTCGAGCGTGCCGAGCGGGACGGCATCGCCTGGGAGGAGCTGGCCACCCGGGAGATCGACCTCTTCCGGGAGGACATGACCGCCCTCGCCGTCCTGCCGCCCGACGAGTACCTGGGAGCAGTCGAGAGCATCCCGACGTTCATCGAGCCGATCGAGAAGCTGCTCGCCTCTGGGGACGCCTACCTCGTGCCTGCCCCGGACGCCTCCCGGGCCGAGGCCCACGACGTCTACTTCGACATCAGCCGCGACCCCAAGTTCGGCTCGGTCAGCCGGCTCGACGAGACCGGCATGCTCGAGGTCTTTGCCGAGCGAGGCGGCGACCCGGACCGCCCCGGCAAGCGCAACCGCCTCGACGCGCTCCTGTGGAGGGCGCACCGCGAGGGCGAGCCATCCTGGGACGGCGGGCAGCTGGGGCCCGGACGCCCCGGCTGGCACATCGAGTGCGCGTGCATCGCCTGTGCGCGCCTCGGGGTGCCGATCGACGTCCAGGGGGGTGGGACCGACCTCATCTTCCCGCACCACGAGATGAGCGCCGCGCATGCCCGGGCGTTCAGCGGCAACCCGACGTTCGCCCGCGCTTATGTCCACCAGGGCATGGTCGGTCTCGACGGCGAGAAGATGAGCAAGAGCAAGGGCAACCTCGTCTTCGTGTCCGAGCTGCGGCGCCACGGCGTCGATCCGATGGCGATCCGGCTGGCCCTGCTCGCCCGGCACCATGCCGAGGACTGGATCTGGCAGGACGGCGACCTCACGACCGGGCAGCAACGCCTGGACACATGGCGCTCTGCCGTCTCGGGCAACGGCGGCCCGCCGGCAGAGGAGACCGTCACCGAGCTACGGGCCGCCCTGGCCAACGATCTCGACAGTCCCAGGGCGCTCGCTGCCGTCGACCGCTGGGCCAGGGCGGCCCTGACGCAGGGCGGGGACGACCTCGGCGCGCCCGGCGTGCTGGCCCGAGCCCTCGACGCACTCCTCGGCGTCCGCCTCTGAGGATTCGTGTGGAAGCTTGGCCGCACGGGAGGGTGGCCGAACTCCACACCGAACCGTCAGGGCGGCTGCGGAGTGCACCCTCGATGGGGGTGCAGGCGGGCGCGGAGGCCAGTTCGGTGTGGGGCGAGCTCAGCGGCATACGGAATGAATGACCCTGCGCCACAAGGTCACTCAGCGGCCACCCTGGTCGTCGTCCCGCCGCCCTCGGAGATAGCGCTCGAACTCGCGGGCAATGGCATCGCCCGTGGCCTCCGGGAGCTGGGCGGTGTCCTGCGCCTCCTCCAGCGACTGGACGTACTCCGCGACCTCCTCGTCGGACTGGGCCAGCTCGTCCACGCCGCGCTCCCACGCCCGAGCGTTCTCCTCGAGGTCGCCGTGTGGGATGGTCACGCCGAGCAGGGACTCGATCCGCCGCAGGAGGCTGAGCGTCGCCTTGGGGGAGGGCGACGCGCCGGCGTAGTGGGGCACTGCGGCCCACGCCGACACTGCCGGGAGGCCCGCGTCGCTCGCGGTCGCGCTGAGCACACCGACGATCCCGGTGGGTCCCTCGTAGCGGCTCGCCTCGACATCGAAGCGGTGGATGGCCGCGTCGTCCTCCGCCGTCGCGGTGACCGGGATGGGGCGGGTGTGCGGAACGTCGGCGAGGAGCGCCCCGATCGTGACGACCGTGGTCACACCGAGCTGTTGCGCGAGCTCGAGCAGCTCCATGGAGAAGGCACGCCACCGCATGGACGGCTCGATGCCCTGGACCAGCACGACATCCCGGTCGAAGCCGGTCTCCGTCGCGACGAGGATGCGGGTCGTCGGCCAGGAGAGGACCCGTCGGCCGTCCTCGGTGCTGACGCGCGGGCGGTTGACCTGGAAGTCGTAGTAGTCCTCGGGGTCGAAAGCCGCGACGAGCTCGGCATCCCAGACCTCGGCGAGGTGCCGGACGATGGAGCTGGCCGCCTCACCGGCGTCGTTCCAGCCCTCGAAGGCCGCGATGAGCACGGGGTCGACGAGCTCCGGAACGTCCTCGAACTCCAGCACATGGCCTCCTCTCACCGGGTGCGCGTGCGCCCTCGATCTCACCCTATGCCGCGTCGGGCCGCCGTCACAGCGACCTCGCGGGGACCACAGTTCGGCACTTTGCGAGCCGCGCGGGCGGACATCCCTAGAATTGGGGATCCTGCCATCCACGAGAGAAGAGCCGTGACCGACACCGAGCTCCGTCCTGACGCCACCGAGGCCCTCGCCGCGACCCTGCGCGAGCGGATCATGGTCCTCGACGGCGCCATGGGCACGGCGATCCAGCAGGAACGACCCGACGAGGCGGGCTACCGCGGCGAGCGCTTCGCCGACTGGCCCACCGACCTTCAGGGCAACAACGACCTGCTCACGCTGACCCAGCCCGATCTCGTCGCCCGGATCCACCGGGGCTACCTCGACGCCGGCGCCGACATCATCGAGACCAACACGTTCAACTCCAACGCCGTCTCCCTCGGCGACTACCGGATGAGCGAGCTCGCCCACGAGCTGAACCTCGAGGCCGCGAGGCTGGCCCGCCGCGAGGCCGACGCGATGACCGCGCGGACGCCCGACCGCCCGCGCTGGGTGGCCGGTGCCATGGGGCCCACCACGCGCACGGCGTCGATCTCCCCGGACGTCAACGACCCCGGCGCGCGAAACGTCACCTTCGACCAGCTCGTCGCGGCCTATGCGGACGCGGCGCGCGGCCTCGTCGAGGGCGGAGCCGACCTGCTGGTCATCGAGACGATCTTCGACACGCTCAACGCCAAGGCCGCGATCTTCGCCGTCGAGAGGATCTTCGAGGAGTTCGGCCGTCGGTGGCCGGTCATCGTCTCCGGCACCATCACGGACGCCTCCGGACGCACCCTGTCCGGGCAGGTGACGGAGGCCTTCTGGAACTCCGTCCGGCACGTCCGTCCGCTCGCGGTCGGTCTCAACTGCGCGCTCGGGGCCAAGGAGCTGCGGCCCTACATCAGTGAGATGGCGCGCGTCGCCGACTGTTTCGTCTCGTGCTACCCGAACGCCGGGCTGCCCAACGCCTTCGGTGAGTACGACGAGGTGCCCGAGGAGACGGCCGCCATCGTCGGCGAGTTCGCTTCCTCGGGGCTGGTCAACCTCGTCGGCGGCTGCTGTGGCACCACCGCCGAGCACATCGCCGCGATCGCCGCCGCTGTCGACGGCAAGCCGCGGCGTGAGGTCGCACCGATCACACCAGCCCTGCGGCTGTCCGGGCTCGAGCCGTTCGCCATCACCGAGGAGAGCCTCTTCGTCAACGTCGGTGAGCGGACCAACATCACTGGATCGGCCCGCTTCCGCACGCTGATCAAGGACGGCGACTACGACACCGCGCTCTCCGTCGCGGCACAGCAGGTCGAGAACGGCGCCCAGGTGATCGACGTCAACATGGACGAAGGGATGATCGACGGGGTCGCCGCGATGGACCGGTTCCTCCGGCTCGTGGCGAGTGAGCCCGAGATCAGCCGTGTGCCGGTCATGATCGACTCCTCGAAGTGGGAGGTCATCGAGGCCGGCCTCAAGTGCGTCCAGGGCAAGGGAATCGTCAACTCCATCTCACTCAAGGAGGGCGAGGAGGCCTTCGTCGAGCACGCCCGGATGGTGCGCAGGTACGGCGCAGCCGCCGTCGTGATGGCGTTCGACGAGGACGGCCAGGCCGACAACCTGGAGCGCCGCACCCGGATCTGCGCGCGGGCCTACCGCATCCTCACCGAGGAGGTCGGGTTCCCCGCGGAGGACATCATCTTCGACCCCAACGTGTTCGCCGTCGCCACCGGCATCGAGGAGCACGCCTCCTACGGTCGGGACTTCATCGAGGCGACGCGCTGGATCAAGCAGAACCTTCCAGGGGCAAAGGTCTCGGGTGGGATCTCCAACGTGTCCTTCTCGTTCCGGGGCAACAACCCGGTCCGTGAGGCGATCCACGCCGTCTTCCTCTACCACGCCATCGCGGCCGGCCTCGACATGGGCATCGTCAACGCCGGGGCCCTTGCGGTCTACGACGAGATCGACGAGGAGCTGCGAGACCGCATCGAGGACGTCGTCCTCAACCGACGACCGGACGCCGCAGAACGGCTCCTCGAGATCGCCGAGCGGTACAACCGCGCGGCCGGCGTTGACGCCGTGGGCGAGGAGGAGTGGCGATCGCTCCCGGTCCGCGACCGGATCACCCACTCGCTCGTCAAGGGCATCGACGGGCACATCGAGGAGGACACCGAGATCCTCCGCGCCGAGATCACCGCGTCCGGCGGCCGGCCCATCGAGGTCATCGAGGGCCCGCTCATGGACGGGATGAACGTCGTCGGCGACCTCTTCGGTGCGGGAAAGATGTTCCTGCCCCAGGTGGTCAAGAGCGCCCGCGTCATGAAGAAGGCGGTCGCCTACCTCATCCCGTTCATCGAGGAGGAGAAGGCGAAGAACCCCGAGCTCGCCCGGCAGAAGGACACCAACGGCACCATCGTCATGGCCACGGTCAAGGGAGACGTCCACGACATCGGCAAGAACATCGTCGGCGTCGTCCTCCAGTGCAACAACTACGAGGTCATCGACCTCGGCGTCATGGTGCCGGCCCAGAAGATCATCGAGGCCGCGAAGGAGCACGAGGCCGACCTCATCGGGCTGTCCGGCCTGATCACCCCCTCGCTCGACGAGATGGTCGGCTTCGCCGCGGAGCTGCAGCGCCAGGGCTTCGAGATCCCGCTCCTCATCGGCGGCGCGACAACCTCGCGGGCGCACACGGCCGTCAAGGTCGACCCGAAGTACGACGGCCCCGTGGTCTGGGTCAAGGACGCGTCGCGGTCCGTGCCGACCGCCGCGGCCCTGCTCAACGCGAACCAGCGGGCGCGGCTCATGCTGGACGTCAAGAGCGACTACGACGCCCTCCGCGCGCGGCACGCCGCCAAGCACGACCGTCCGCTGCTCACGCTGGAGCAGGCGCGGGCCAACGCGACGCCCATCTCCTGGGAGGGATACCACCCACCGCGCCCCCACCTGCTGCTGCAGCAGGAGAAGGACGTGTCTCCCGTCGTCTGGCACCAGGGCAAGACGCAGCACGTCCGCGTCTATCGCCACCACCCCATCGAGGAGCTGCGGCGCTACATCGACTGGCAGCCCTTCTTCAACGCATGGGAGCTCAAGGGCTCCTTCCCGGACATTCTCAACAACCCGGCCAGCGGGCAGGCGGCCCGCAAGCTGTACGACGACGCCCAGGCCATGCTCGACCGGGTCGTCACCGAGGGCTGGCTCACCGCCAGCGCCGTCGTGGGCCTGTTCCCGGCCAACTCCGTCGGTGACGACATCGAGGTCTACCTCGACGAGCACCGCGAGACGCCGGTCGCCGTCCTGCACCAGCTGCGCCAGCAGGGCGAGCACCGCCCGGGGATCCCCAACCGCAGCCTCTCCGACTTCGTCGCCCCGCGGACCAGCGGCCTGCGTGACTACATCGGCGCCTTCGCGGTCACGGCCGGCCTGGGCGCGCAGGAGCGGGTGGCGGCCTTCCGCAAGGACCTCGACGACTACAACGCGATCCTGCTCGAGTCGGTGGCCGACCGGCTCGCGGAGGCGTTCGCCGAGCGGATGCACGAGCGGGTCCGCAAGGAGCTGTGGGGTTACGCGCCGGACGAGCACCTCGACAACGACGCACTCATCAAGGAGCAGTACGACGGGATCCGGCCCGCACCCGGCTACCCGGCGTGCCCCGAGCACACGGAGAAGGCGACGCTGTGGGAGCTGCTCGACGTCGAGGCGTACACCGGCATCCAGCTGACCGAGGGGATGGCCATGTGGCCGGGCGCGTCCGTCTCCGGCTGGTACTTCTCGCACCCCGAGTCGCAGTACTTCGTCGTCGGCAGGCTGGGGCGCGACCAGGTGGCGGACTACGCCGAGCGCAAGGGCTGGAAGCTCGGTGAGGCAGAGCGGTGGCTGTCCGCGAACCTCGCCTACGACCCCGAGGACTGACGTGGCGACAACGCTCCTCCAGCCGGGAGACGGTGTGCCGGAAGACGGTCTGCCGGGAGACGGTCTGCCGGCAGGCGTGCTCTGGGACATGGACGGCACGCTCGTCGACACCGAGCCGTACTGGATCGTGGCGGAGCATGAGCTCGTGGCAGCGCACGGTCGCGAGTGGAGCGACGCGCTGGCCCACGAGCTCGTGGGCAACGCCCTCGAGGTCTCCGCGCAGGTCATCATCGACCACACCGGGATCCCGCTCACGGTTCCGCAGGTCATCGACGCCCTGCTGCAGCGGGTCATCGAGCAGGTTCGAGTGAGCGCCCCGTGGCGGCCCGGCGCCCGCGAGCTGCTCGAGGAGCTGAACGAGTCGGGCGTCCCCAACGTCCTCGTCACGATGTCCTGGCGCAACCTGGCCGGCACCATCGTCGAGAGCCTGCCGCCGGGCTCGTTCGCCCACCTCGTGACCGGGGACGAAGTGACCCGGGGCAAGCCGCATCCCGAGCCGTACCTGCTCGCGGCGCGGCTGATCGGGGCCGACCCGGCGGCGTGCGTGGCCCTGGAGGACTCACCGACCGGCGTCCGCTCCGCAACCGCGGCAGGCGTGCCAACCATCGCGATCCCGCACATCGTGCCGGTGCCGCCCATCGCCGGGGCGGTGCACGTGTCCACGCTCGAGGGCGTTGGGGCCCAGGACCTGCTGGCCGTGGCCGCGGGCGCCGGCTCCGTCCGAGCCGCCTCAGGCCAGTGACGCCGTCCGCTCACTGAGTCGGCGCAGGTTCAGCAGCTGGCGTCGCATCATGACGAGGTCTCCCCACGCGAGCAGCAGCTGGCGCAGGCGCTCCAGCCGGTTGCGCGGGCGGGGTAGCAGCAGGTCGCAGCGCAGCACCGTGCAGGCCTCGTCGGGGAGGGTGCGGTACACGATGGTGAGCGGCCCGAACGCGACCAGCGCCGCGCGGTCGGTCAGCTCCAGGGTGATGCTGCGATCCGGCTCGAACGAGGTCAGGGTGAAGATCTCCGCGAAGGTCTGGCCGGTCACGATCGGGTCGGTCCTGGTCATCATCGGGGGACTGCGGCGACCGCGGTTGTCGATGAGGTCGTAGCTGTAGGGAGCCACCCGAAGCTGTCCCAGCCACCCGAAGACGACGGGGGGCTCGGCGCGGACCCGGACGGCCCTGGAGAGGAGCACCTCGCGGCCCGGCCGGTCCGGAGGAGGAGGTGTGCTGCCGAGGTCACCCCATGTCCACGGGATCGTGGGAGGCGGCACGGGCGAGCGGGTGCGGCGGTGCATCGTCGTCATGTACCGAGCGTCGCGCTGCCCCGGGTGTGCGGGCATCGCCCGGAGGTCGTGGTGCGCTCAGTCTCGAGGTGGTTCTTTCGTCTCTTGGCCGTATGCCGCTGAGCCGGCCTGCGCTCGGACGGGGGCTCCCAGCGCGGCTCGGATCCGCGCCCTGGTTCACGCTCCGGGACGGACGAGCCCCGACTCGTAGGCGAGGACGACCGCTTGGACCCGGTCTCTCAGCCCGAGCTTGCCGAGCACGTGTCCCACGTGCGTCTTCACCGTGGCCTCGGACAGGAACAGGTGCTTCGCGATCTCGGCATTGGAGGCGCCGCTGGCCACCTCGAGGAAGACGTCCTGCTCACGGGCGGTCAGCTGCTCGAGGACCCGCTGGGCCTCGCCGTCATCCGTCGTCGGCGCCGCCACGACGTGTGCGATGAGGCGACGGGTCGTGGGAGGCGAGACCACGGCGTGTCCCGCATGCACGACCCGGATGGCGTCGACGATCTCCTCGGCTCGCGCGTCCTTGAGCAGGAACCCGCTCGCGCCGGCGCGAATGGCCGCGAAGGCGTACTCGTCGAGGTCGAACGTGGTCACCACGATGACCTTGGGTGCGTCCGTTCTCGAGACGACCTGCCGGGTCGCCTCGATGCCATCCATCCTCGGCATCCGCACGTCGACGAGAACGACGTCGAGCCGATGGGCGAGGCACAGCTCGACAAGTGCTGCTCCGTCCCCGACCTCTCCGACCAGGTCGAGGTCGGGCTGGCTCCGGACCACCATCGCAAGAGCCGACCGCATCAGCTCCTGGTCGTCGGCGATGGCGACACGGATCCTCGCTGGCGTGCTCACTGGTGGCTTCCTCCGTCGTCGGGTTGGTTGTCCGGTGGTTCGGTACCGGGCCTGTTGTCGGGTTGCTCGGCACCGGGTCGGTCAGCATCCGGCGCGGGGATCCGCGCCTCGACGACGAACCCGCCAGGCCCGGAGGGGTCCGGTCCGGCGCGCTCGAGACGACCGCCGACGAGGGCGAGGCGTTCTCGCATGCCGATCAGGCCTCGGCCGCGGGGCCCCGGGGCATCAGGTGCCTGGGCGTCCGCTCCGTCATCCTCCACCCGGATCCGGAGGCCGCGGGCGCTCCAGTCCAACGCAACCCGCGCACTCGAACCGGGCGGCGCATGCTTGACGATGTTGGTCAGTGACTCCTGGACGACCCGGAAAGCCGTCAGGTCGGCCGTGGGCGACAGCGGGACGGGCTCTCCGGTGGCCACCAGCTCGACCGTGGTGCCGGTGCGTCTCACGTCGTCGATGACGCGGCCGAGCTCGTCGAGCCCGGGCTGTGGGGTGCGGCTCGCCTCATGGTCCTCGCGGAGGACGCCGAGGAGGGAGCGCATCTCGGTCAGGGCCAGCCGCCCCTGCTCCGCGATCGTCGAGAGCACCTCGGTCGCCCGAGAGGGCTCACTTGCGACGAGCATCCGGCCACCTTCGGCCTGGCCAACCACGACGGCAAGCGAGTGGGCGACGACGTCGTGCATCTCACGGGCGATCCTGCGGCGCTCCGCGGCGCCGGCCCGCTCCGCCTCGTGCTCGAGGTCCCTGCGGGCCTGCTCGATGATCGCCAGACGCTCCCGTTCGGCTCGCACGGCCCGTTCCTCGAGCGCCGCCACCCACGCCAGCCTCGTGGCGCGATAGCGGCCCAGCGCCCAGGCCGCCAGCAGCCCGGCCGCCACGGCCGCGGTGATGAACAGCCTCCAAGCCGCCGCACCCTCGCCGGGGGTCGAGACGTATTCGCCGGCGTCCCACAGCTTGGCGACCGTGATGATGCCGCCGATGGCGCCCACCGCCAGCGCGACATGGGGCAGGGGCGGTGTGGTTCTCGAGCTGACCGTGTAGAGCAGCACGAAGTACACGAGCCCGCTGGGGAGCAGCAGCGGGGAGAACGGACTGCCGACCTCCGCCGCAGACGCGCCGCCCAGATCGGGGGCGAGGGCGAAGAGGAGCATCGTTGCCGAGGCGACGCCGAAGCTCGCGACCGGCCACCGCGACCGGCTCAGGACGGTGGTGTGCAGCACGACGAGACCCACGATGAGGATGCTGCGCCAGGCGTCCGTCGCGTCAGACGCCCGAACCGCCGAAACACTGGTGGTGAGCAGGAGCGCCGCCAGCACCACGGCGAGTGCCACGTCGGCGAGCACAGAGATCCTGCGCAGCGGCGTGTGCTCGCGTCCCACGGGGTCGATCGTAGGGCCCACGCCGCCTTGCTCCGACCGAGCCCTGACCTGGCCCTGACCTGGCCCTGACCTGGCCCCGACCTGGCCCCGACCTGGCCCTGACCTGGCCCCGGACCCCCTCAACGGTGCTGGACAGACCTCGCGGAGGCGCCGGCAGCCTCGGCGATGGCGTCGGCCACGTCGACCTGGCGGTCCGCGATGAGCCCGGTCGTGACCCGGATGTGCGGACCATCCAGCGCTCCGCCGACGACGAAAGGGCCCCCGGGTGCGACCGCAATGCCTTGGCTCGCGAGACGCAGGACAGCGGCCGACTCGTCCCTCACCGGCACCCAGATGTTGAGGCCGTCCGTACCCGGCACGGAGATTTCGTGCTCGGCGAGCCGGTCCGCTACGAGACCGCGGCGGCGAGCGTACTCGCCCCTGGCTCGTCTGACCTGGTTCTGCGAACCGGGGTCCGACAGGAGGGCGACCAGAGCGCGCTGGAGCAGTCGACTCGTCCAGCCCTGTCCGAGGGCGCGGGCGTGCCGGATCGGGGCGAGCGCCGACGGAGGACCGCTCACGGCGGCGAGCCGCAGGTCGGGTCCATAGGACTTGCTGAAGCTGCGGATGTGGAGCACCTGGTCGGGCAGCCACTCAGCGAGGCTCAGGTCGCGGGAGGAGGCGATGTCTCCGGCCGAGTCGTCCTCGATGACGAGGACGGACGTCGCCGCGAGGAGCGAGGCGAGGCGTCTGGCCCGCGTGGGAGTGATCGAGACGCCGGTCGGGTTCTGGCCGCGTGGCTGGATCACGATGGCAACCGGCTTGCGCGACAGGCCTGCCGCCACGTCGTCCAGGACCGGCCCGCTGTCGTCCAGCGCGACGGGCTCCACGTCGACACCACGGTCCTCGAGCAGGTCGAGCAGGGGCGGGAAGCCGGGGTTCTCGACGAGGACCCGGTCGCCCGGCCGGAACAGGGTGCGCGTGATCAGGTCCAGGGCATCCATGGCGCCATCGACGACCAGCAGGTCATCGACCGCGCACGGCCAGTCGGCCCCCAGGGCGTCGCGGAGCTCCGGCAGCACCGGGTCGTCGAGGTAGCTGCTCGGCGCGGCCTCCCCGCCCACCTGTCCGAGGGGGAGGCGCAGGTCTGGCAGCAGCCTCGGGTCGGGTACCCCGGTGGACAGGTCGAGGCGGCTGCCGGACTGGTGGCGCAACGCGGTCGTGTAGCGCGCCCCACCCAACCTGTCCGGGGCGACCGTGGTGCCCCGGCGCCCGTCCGAGCGGATCGCACCGGAGCGGGCGAGCAGCTGCCAGGCCGAGCTGACAGTGGTGGGCGAGACCATGAGCTCCTCGGCCACGCGCCGGATCGGGGGCAGCTGGTCGCCCGGCGCCAACACCCCGTCGCGGATGGCCCGGGACACCGCTTGTGCCAGCCCCTTGGCGGTGGGGGAGTCGAGCCGCGCCTCGACGGCCGACAACACATCACGCATGTTTGTAATGTAGCAATAGGGCGTTTGTGTGGCTACAGGGTGGCACGTAGTCTCGACTCATGACGAAGACCTCCGCACCGAACACCAACACCATTGACCACTGGGTCTCCGGCGCGCGGGTGCCCGGCTCCTCGGGTCGCACGGCACCGGTCCATGACCCAGCCACGGGCCGGGTGACGGCACAGGTCGCCCTCGCCTCGGCGGCCGAGGTCGACGCTGCCGTCAAGGCCGCGGTGGCCGCCGCTGAGGAGTGGCGCTCGGCATCGCTGTCGAGGCGAGCCGCCGTCCTGTTCGGCTTCCGTGAGCTGCTGCACGCGCGCGCCGACGAGCTGGCCGCCATCATCACCTCGGAGCACGGCAAGGTCCTCGGCGACGCTGCGGGCGAGGTCGCCCGCGGGCTCGAGAACGTCGAGTTCGCGACGGGCGTGCCGCAGCTGCTCAAGGGCGGCTTCAGCGAGCAGGCCTCCTCCGGCGTGGACGTGTACAACGTCCGACAGCCGCTCGGCGTCGTCGCCGGCATCACGCCGTTCAACTTCCCGGCGATGGTGCCGCTCTGGATGTGCGCCAACGCCATCGCCTGCGGCAACGCCTTCGTGCTGAAGCCGAGCGAGAAGGACCCCTCCGCCTCGATGTTCATCGCCGAGCTCTGGAAGGAGGCCGGCCTGCCCGACGGCGTCTTCACCGTGATCCACGGTGACAAGGAGGCCGTGGACACGCTGCTCGACCACGAGGACATCTCGGCCGTCAGCTTCGTCGGGTCGACGCCGATCGCCAAGTACATCTATGAGCGCGGCACGGGCAACGGCAAGCGGGTCCAGGCGCTCGGCGGCGCGAAGAACCACGCCCTCGTCCTCCCCGACGCGGACCTCGACATGGCGGCGGACGCCATCGTCTCGGCTGCCTACGGTGCCGCCGGCGAGCGGTGCATGGCCCTGTCCGTCGCCGTGGCGGTCGGGGAGGTCGCCGACGACCTCGTCTCCGCGATCCGGGACCGACTGCCGTCGCTCAAGGTCGGCGCAGGCGGTGAGCCGGGCACCGACATGGGCCCGCTCATCACCCGTGAGCACCGGGACAAGGTGGCCGGCTACATCGGCGCCGGCGCCGATGCCGGGGCAAAGGTCGTCGTCGACGGACGCGAGCAGGAGGTGCCGAAGGATGGCTTCTTCCTCGGCATGACCCTGCTCGACCAGGTGACCCCAGAGATGACGGTGTACACCGACGAGATCTTCGGCCCGGTCCTGTCGGTCGTGCGGGTGGCGACGTTCGACGAGGGGTTGGCACTGATCAACGCCAACCAGTACGCCAACGGCACCGCGATCTTCACCCGCGACGGGGGCGCCGCGCGCAGGTTCAAGAACGAGGTCGAGGTCGGCATGGTCGGCGTCAACGTGCCCATCCCCGTCCCCGTCGCGTACTACTCCTTCGGTGGCTGGAAGGACTCCCTCTTCGGCGACACGCACATGTACGGGCCCGAGGGCATCAACTTCTACACCCGCGGCAAGGTCGTGACCGAGCGCTGGCCCGACCCCGCGACGTCAACGGTCGACCTCGGCTTCCCCCGCACGCGCTGAGAGACAGGCAGATTCATGACTGACACGCACACCACGGCACGGGGGTCGCTCTCCGAACGCTTGGACGGCATGAGCCGGGAGGATGTCCATCGGCTCGACCGACAGCACGTGTTCCACTCCTGGTCCGCGCAGGCTCTCATCGAGCCGCTACCGATCCAGCGGGCCCAGGGCTCGTACTTCTGGGACTACGAGGGCAGGCGGTACCTCGACTTCAGCTCCCAGCTGGTCAACGTCAACATCGGCTACCAGCACCCGAAGGTCGTCGCAGCGATCCAGGAGCAGGCGGCCCGCCTCACCACGATCCAGCCCGCGTTCGCCAACGACGCCCGCAGCGAGGCTGCCCGCCTCATCACCGAGGTCGCCCCCGAGGGGCTCGACTGCGTCTTCTTCACCAATGGCGGCGCCGAGGCGAACGAGAACGCGCTCCGCATGGCTCGCCTGCACACCGGACGCCACAAGGTGCTGGCGACCTACCGCAGCTACCACGGCGCCACCGCCGGCTCGATCACGCTGACGGGCGACCCGCGACGCTGGCCGTCCGAGCCGGGCCAACCGGGGATCGTCCACTTCTGGGGCCCGTACACGTACCGCTCGGCGTTCCACTCCGAGAACGACGAGCAGGAGCGCGATCGCGCTCTGGCCCACCTGCGCGACACACTCATGGTGGAGGGGCCGCACACGGTCGCCGCGATCATCCTCGAGACGGTCGTGGGGACCAACGGCATCCTCGTCCCGCCGGATGGCTACCTCGAGGGCGTGCGTGCCCTGTGCGACGAGCACGGCATCATGCTCATCGCTGACGAGGTCATGGCCGGCTTCGGGCGCTGCGGCGAGTGGTTCGCCGTCGACCACTGGGGCGTCCGGCCTGACCTGATCACGTTCGCCAAGGGGGTCAACTCGGGCTACGTGCCGCTGGGCGGCGTGGTGATCTCGGACGAGGTGGCCGCCTCCTTCCAGGAGCGGGCCTACCCGGGCGGCCTGACCTACTCCGGCCACCCGCTCGCCTGTGCCTCCGCGGTGGCGTCGATCTCCGCCTTCCACGAGGAAGGCATCATCGACAACGCGCGTCGCCTCGGCGAGGAGGTCATCGGACCACGGCTTGGCGAGATCGCCGAGAAGCACCCGAGTGTCGGTGACGTCCGCGGGCTGGGCGTCTTCTGGGCCGTCGAGCTGGTCAAGGACCGCGGTACGCGTGAACCGCTCGTCCCGTTCAATGCATCCGGAGACGCCGCCAAGCCGATGGGGGCCTTTGCCGCAGCGTGCAAGGAGCGCGGGCTCTGGCCGTTCACCCACTTCAACAGGACCCACGTCGTCCCGCCCTGCACGACGACGCCGGAGGAGGCCGAAGAGGGGCTCGCGATCCTCGACGAGGCCCTCAACGTCGCCGACACCTTCACGGCCTGACGAACCACCACGCCGTCGTATGCCGCTGGACTCGCTCCCGAGCCCAGCGGCACCGCCGCACCTACCGCCCCCCGAGTCGAGTGTGCACTTCGCGCAGAGTCGGAGGCGAGTGCGCGTCCACGGCGGGGCCTTCGGTGTCCGTGGCCGGTCTGGTCGACGGGGATCGGATTGGTCCTGTGGACGCCGTGACGGCGGAGCTGGGCCGGACTCGCACCGAAGAGTGCGCCTCTCCGCCAGCACCAGTCGGGACAGGTCCGTGGCCGACGTGGCAGGGCGCGGAACAATCTGCTGGTGGGTCCGTGATTGAGCCTGAGCCAGTTACGGACGGCCTGCCGGCAGCCCCAGTGTGCTGGGCCATCGGACGCAGCACTGGCAGGTATGGACGAATGTGGGTCGGACCCGACCACCAGACCGCTCAGTCGTCGGTGTACTTCTTGACAGTTGCGGTGATGAACGAGTCGGCGGCGACCATGGAGCCCGGCTTCAGGTCTTGTCCAACCACGACCCAGTTGGAGTCGAGGACCGGCAGCCGGTTGGCACCGGTCGCGTCGTTGGCGGGGGCAACGTGCAGGCCCGCTGCGCGCCAGCTGTCCTGTGCTTCCTGGTAGTTCAGTCCGATGCCGTTCGGAACTGTGATGTTCGAGTCGGCCGCCGGCGCGATCGAGGTGGGAGCCGCTGCGGCAGCGGGCGCCACCGAGGTCTTGGTTGGGGCAGCGGAGACGGTTTCCGTGACGGTCGACGTCGCCGTGACCGTCACGGGTTGCACGGGAGTGCTGGGCGTCGAGCCGGCGCAGCCGGCGAGAAGGAGGGGCAGCGCAGCAATCAGCGGTACCAGCAGTCCTCGGTGTCGAGCATCGACGTCGGATGGAGATGAAGTGACCGTGCGTGACATGAGCGCCCCTTGGTGGTGAGTGGGTCTGGCCCCGTGACCGTAGTGAGGGCGGCTCCCAGCCGCGTTGCGTTTCCCGATGATGTGACGAAAACCGCAAATGACCGAGGTCCGCACAAAGTGGATCGGACGGCCCGTGACCTGGGCATTGGGCCCGGGCAGGTTTGGTCGGTCATTGATCCCCTGCTGAGCGGCGCGAAGTGCACACTCGAGGAGATCCCGATGGAGCGCTGGGGTTCCATTGGGCTGGAAGCGAACTCAGCGGCATACGACCTAGTCGTCGATCTCGGCCAGGCCGCTGACGGCGGGGTCGACGGCGCGGGTCGCCGCGTCGTCGGGCAGGTCCGGGGGAGTGCCGCCCCAGGCCGGGCAGAGGCTCCGGTGCTCACACCAGTCACACAGTCGGCTCGGGCTGGGGCGCCAGTCGCCGAGCTGGGCGGCTCGCTCGATGGCCGCCCACAGCGCCTTGATCTTCCGCTCGACCCCGAGCAGGTCCTGGACGTCCGGTTGGTAGCGGACGATCTCACCGTTGCCGAGGTAGACGAGCTGCAGGAGCTGGGGGATCTGGCCCCGGAGGCGCCAGAGGACCAGCGCATAGAACTTCATCTGGAACAGCGCCTTGCCCTCGAAGCGCTCCGACGGGGAGCGCCCGGTCTTGTAGTCGACGACCCGCATCGCACCGTCGGGCGCGACGTCGAGCCGGTCCACGTACCCGCGCAGGACGAGGCCGTCGACCTCGGTCTCGACGTAGAGCTCGCGCTCGGCGGGCTCGAGACGGGTCGGGTCCTCGAGGCCGAACCAGGTCTGGAGCAGCGCCCCGGCGCCGGAGAACCATTCGTCGGTCCGACCGTCGTGCTCGGCCAACAACGAGAGCATCTCCGGCTCCTCGGTGGCGATCCGCTCCCACTCATGCGGGACGAGCGCGACCGCGGCGTCGAGGGTGCGCTCGGCCGTCGGCAGGTCGAAGAGCCGCTCGAGCACCGCGTGGACGAGGGTGCCCCGTGCCGTCGCCGCGGTGGGGGGCGACGGCAGCTTGTCGATGACGCGGAAGCGGTAGAGCATCGGGCACGTCATGAAGTCCGAGGCCCGGCTCGGCGACAAAGCGGGGAGCATGAGGCGACTGTATGACGACGGTCGGACAGTGCCCCGGACCGCCCACCGCATGTCCGGCGCGCCCCGCATAGGCTTCGACTCATGACCACACCTGCGCCGGACGAGTCGCGCCGCCACGGCTGGCGCATCGGCAGCATCGCCGGCTCGCCCGTCTACATCGCCCGGTCCTGGCCGGTCATCGCCGTGGTCATCATCGCCGTCTTCGGGCCGGCGCTCGGACGGCCGGACCGAGGCGCGTCGTACGGCTACCTCGTGGCGGCCGGCTATGCGCTGCTGCTCCTCGTCTCGGTGCTCGTCCACGAGGCCGCACACGCCCTCGCCGCTCGGGCCAGAGGACATTCCGTGGGACGCATCGTGGCGGACGTCTGGGGGGGCCACACCGTCTACGACGCGACCCGGTCGACGCCGGGAACCACGGCTCTGGTCGCCGTCGTCGGCCCGGTGTCCAACCTCGCCCTCGCCGCCGTGGCGTGGGCCGTGGAGGCCGGCGTCACGAACGAGGCGGCGTCGACGCTCCTGGTCATCGTGGCTCGCGCCAACTTCCTCGTCGGACTCTTCAACCTCCTCCCGGGCCTGCCTCTCGACGGTGGCCAGATCGTCAGTGCCCTCGTCTGGCGCCTCACCGGCCGGAAGGGGTCGGGACTGGTCGCGGCCGGCTGGCTGGGCCGGGTCATGGCGGCCGGCACCGTCCTGTGGTTCGTCGGGCGACCGCTGCTCGAGGGCGAGGGCATCGCGATGTTCGAGGTCGTGTGGCCGGTGGCCATCGCCTTCTTCCTCTGGCAGGGCGCCACCCAGGCGATCCGGGCCGGAGCGATCCACGACGCGACGGCCGGGCCCGTCCAGGACGTCCTCGAGCCGGTGGTGCTGCTGCCCGCGACGGCGACGGTGGGCGAGGTGGGCGAGCTGGCGCGCGGGTCGCGCACCAGCTCGGCATGGCTGGTCGCCACGGACGAACGCGGGTGGCCGTTCGGCCTGCTCGACCCCGCCGCCGCTGCAGAGGTGCCGGCCGCCACGCGGGCCACCACACCCCTCCGCGCGGTCGTCACGTCCCAACCGGCTGACTGGGTGGTGGCGCTGGACACGGACGCTGTGCTGACGGACCTCGTCCGGGAGATGAGCGAACGCAACCTGCCCGTCACCGTCGTCCTCGATGCCACGACACGACGAGTCCTCGGTATCGCCACCGCGGACCGGGTCAACGAGGTCGTCGGCGCCGCCCTCGCCCGCCGACGGCGGAGCTGAGTCCCGGCGCGCGACGCCGGGGTGGAGGGGGCTTCGTCCCCACCCCCTGAGGAACGACGCGGCCGTCCACAGGCACGACGCCGACCCGGCCGCGTCACCGCCCGACGCCGGATGCTGCTGCCACCCCGGCAGGACGGGTCACGAAGGGAGCGAGCGATGCCACGAGGAGCATCGGCAACACCGACGGGTGCGACCCCGAGCGCCGATGAGGGGCCAGCGCACGACGTGCGCAACGAGGTCCGTCTCTGCGGTCGGCTCAGCGCCCCGGCAGAGGAGCGGACGCTGCCGAGCGGGGACGTCATCGTCACGCTGCGCATCGTCATCCCCCGGCCGGAGCCGACCCGCCGGTCCGGCTCGCCGGACGGCGGGTCTCGGCCCGGCCAGGTCGACACCATCGACGTGGTGTGCTGGAGTGCGGGGACGCGGCGCGCCGCGCTGCGACTCGACGCCGGGGCCACCATCGAGATCGCGGGGGCGCTGCGGCGCCGCTTCTTCGCGACACCGAGCGGGCGCCAGAGCCGTTACGAGGTGGAGGCAAGGACCGTGCGCAGGCCGGGAAGGCGGCGTGTTTCCGGCACCTAGACTGTGCTCCCATGACCCACGCCCCCCGGCCCACGCACGCGCCCCAGCGCACCACCGCGCACCACCGGCGGGGCGCTTTCGAGGTCGGCGAGCGGGTGCAGCTGACCGACCCCAAGGGGCGCCTGCACACGATCACGCTCGAGCCGGGACGTGAGTTCCACACCCACCGGGGCTACCTGCGCCACGACGAGCTGATCGGCGCACCGGACGGCTCCGTCGTCACGAACACGGCCGGCGTCGAGTACCTCGCCCTGCGGCCGCTGCTCAGTGACTACGTCATGTCCATGCCTCGCGGTGCCGCCGTCGTGTATCCCAAGGACGCCGGCCAGATCGTCCAGATGGCGGACATCTTCCCGGGGGCCACCGTGGTCGAAGCCGGTGTGGGCTCTGGCGCCCTGTCGATGTCCCTCCTGCGGGCCGTGGGCGAGCATGGTCGGCTCCTCTCCTTCGAGAGGCGAGAGGACTTCGCCGAGATCGCACGAGGCAACGGCAGGGCGTTCTTCGGGGGTGACCACCCCGCGTGGACCATCACCGTCGGGGACCTCGTGGACGCGCTTCCGCAGACGGTCGAGCCGGGGTCGGTGGACCGCGTGGTGCTCGACATGCTCGCACCGTGGGAGTGCCTCGACGTCATCGCCGAGGTCCTCATCCCCGGTGGCGTGCTCATCTGCTATGTGGCGACGACGACGCAGCTGAGCCGGATCGCGGAGGGAGTCCGCGCGCATGGCGGGTTCACGGAGCCCAACGCGTGGGAGTCGCTGGTCAGGGGGTGGCACCTCGAGGGCCTCGCCGTGCGACCCCAGCACCGCATGCACGGACACACCGGCTTCCTCGTCACCGCGCGACGCCTCGCCCCGGGCGTCGTCCCGCCCGAGCGCAAGCGGCGCCCGGCCAAGGGTGCCCATGGGCCGTACGAGGGTACGGGAGACAGGTCAGCAAACGGCTTCGACGAGCCCGGCGGCCTCGCCGAGGCCACCCCTCCAAAGCAGGTGCCCGGGTCGACGCCCTCGACCGAGATTCCCGCGGATGCCTGGACGCCCGAGGCGCTGGGGGAGCGGGTGAAGAGCGACAAGAGGATCCGGCGGCTTCGCCGTTCGGTGACAGAAAGGTCCGACGACTTGTGACCCGTCGGGGTTAGGGTCGAATTGTCACGGCCCCTTCGTGGGGTCGTGCTGACACACAAGGAGGCCCGAGATGACCGACGAGAGCAGGCATGAGGAGGCGCGCGCCCGTGGGCTCGGAGATCTCGGATCGGCTGCGGAGACGAGCCCGCGATCCGAGCCGATCAGCCCCGTGGGTGGTGCCGGAGGCCCCGCGTCGGCCGCAGGCGGTCCCGGGCAGGCGGACCGTGAGCTCGAGGCGCTGAGGAGCGAGGTGCGCGCGCTGCGCGACGCGTCGCGGGCCACGCCGCAGCAGACTCGGGAGCTGGAGGCGCGCCTGAGCCACCTGCAGACCTCGCTGCAGTCCCTCTCCACGCAGAACGAGCGCCTCGTTCGCACGCTCAAGGAAGCCCGGGAGCAGATCGTCAACCTCAAGAAGGAGGTCGATCGGCTCGCGCAGCCGCCGAGCACCTACGGGCTCGTCCTCGACGAGCCAACGGAGGGGTCGGTCGACATCCTGACCGGGGGCCGCAAGATGCGCGTCGCCGTGAGCCCTTCGGTGGACTCGGCCGAGCTGGCCCTCGGGCGTGAGGTCATGCTCAATGAGGCGCTCAACGTGGTCTCCGTGCACGGGTACGAACGGGTCGGTGAGGTCGTCACGGTCAAGGAGAAGCTCGGCGACGACCGCGTCGTCGTCGTGACGCACGGCGACGAGGAGCGCGTCTGCCGGATCGCCACTCCTCTGCTGGGAGAGCGGATCCGGGTCGGTGACTCCCTGGCGCTCGACCCGCGTTCCAACTTCGTCCATGAGCTGATCCCCAAGCTCGAGATCGAGGAGCTCGTCCTCGAGGAGGTTCCGGACGTCGGCTACGAGGACATCGGCGGGCTCGCCGGACAGATCGAGCAGATCCGCGACGCGGTCGAGCTGCCGTTCCTGCACCCCGAGCTCTTCAAGGAGCATGCCCTCAAGCCGCCCAAGGGCGTGCTGCTCTACGGGCCGCCCGGGTGCGGCAAGACGCTCATCGCCAAGGCCGTGGCCGCCTCGCTGGCCAAGCAGGTGGCCGAGCGCTCCGGCCGTGAGACCGGGAAGGGCTACTTCCTCAACATCAAGGGTCCGGAGCTGCTCAACAAGTACGTCGGTGAGACGGAGCGGCACATCCGGCTGATCTTCCAGCGGGCCCGGGAGAAGGCGTCCGAGGGAAGCCCCGTCGTCGTCTTCTTCGACGAGATGGACTCGCTCTTCCGCACCCGCGGCTCCGGCATCTCGAGTGATGTCGAGACGACGATCGTGCCCCAGCTTCTGGCCGAGATCGACGGGGTCGAGCGGCTCGAGAACGTCATCGTCATCGGCGCCTCGAACCGTGAGGACATGATCGATCCGGCGATCCTGCGACCGGGCCGGCTCGACGCGAAGATCAAGATCGAGCGACCCGACGCCGAGAGCGCCCGCGACATCTTCAGCAAGTACCTCACGACATCGCTTCCGCTTCACCAGCACGACCTGGCCATCCACGGCGGGGACCGGGACGCGACGGTGGAGGCGATGATCACGGCAGCCGTCGAGCGGATGTACTCCGAGATGGAGGACAACCGCTTCCTCGAGGTGACCTACCAGGGTGGCGACAAGGAGATCCTCTACTTCAAGGACTTCAACTCCGGCGCGATGATCCAGAACATCGTCGACCGGGCCAAGAAGCTCGCGATCAAGGACTTCCTGACAACCGCGCAGAAGGGGATCCGGGTCGAGCACATCCTCGCCAGCTGTGTGGACGAGTTCAAGGAGAACGAAGACCTGCCCAACACGACCAACCCGGACGACTGGGCCCGCATCAGCGGCAAGAAGGGTGAGCGGATCGTCTACATCCGCACGCTCATCAAGGGCAAGGACGGCACCGAGCCCGGCCGGTCCATCGCCACGGCCAACACCGGTCAGTACCTGTGAGTTCCTCGTGGGCTGCCTTGGCACCCAGGCAGCCCACGATGTGAACCCGGCTCAGCGGCATACCTGAGTTGATGCCGTATGCCGCTGGGCTCGCTCTCAGGGTCGCCCTGAGCGGGTGCCCACCCGGCTCGCGAGCGCGCGCCACCCGATGAGCAGCACCGCGAGCACACCCGCGGCCACGGCGAGGAAGGGCCAGGCGAAGCTGCGCAGCACGATGGCGCGCAGCACCATCCCGATGACCAGGGTCGAGAACCAGACGGTGATCCCCGGGCCGACCTCGAGCGGCCACGAACCGCGGCGGCCGCGGACCACGAGCCACCCGATCGCCGTGCCCACGAGGAACGGGCTCGCCGTGGCGAGGACTCCTGCGAGGCTGAGGCTCTCGGCGTGCGAGGACCTGCCGATGGCCGCGAATGCGACGACGAGGACGACGTCGATGACGAAGGCGACGGCGGGGGTGCGCCAGACGGGCGCTCGCCGGCTCATGCCATCGTCTCGAAGGGCAACCTGGGCTGTGGGGGTGCGTAGGTGGGGTCGACGCCCTCGAAGAGGGAGGACACGGAGCGGCCATGGTGGATCCGGTCGATCGCCTCGGCGAACAGCGCCGAGACGGAGCGGACCCGAAGCTCTGGCCAACCGGGTGGTGCCGGGACCGTGTCGGTGGTCACGACGTCCGTGACGAAGGGATGCCCGCGGAGGCGCTCGACCGCCCGGCGGGCGAAGAGCCCGTGGGTGCACACGATGGTGGCTTCGGTGGCGCCCGCCTCGCGGAGGCGGTCCATCAGCTCGACCATGGACCCCCCGGTGGCGATCTCGTCGTCGAGGATGATGACCCGGCGTCCCGCCACGTCGCCGACGATGGAGTCGACGACGACCTGGTCATCGGAGATGCGCCGTTTCGAGCCCGCCGCCACTGGCAGGCCGAGCAGCCGCGCGAACTGGGTCGCGACCTTGGCGTTGCCCAGGTCCGGACTGACCACGATGCAGTCCGCGAGGTTGGATCCGCGGAAGTGGTCGGCGAGGACGCCGATGGCCGTCAGGTGGTCGACCGGCATGGAGAAGAAGCCGTGGACCTGCGGCGCGTGCAGGGCCATGGTCAGGACCCGATGGGCTCCGGCCGTGCCGATCATGTCGGCGACGAGACGCCCCCCGAGTGAGATCCGGGAGGCGTCCTTCTTGTCGGAGCGGGCGTAGGCATAGTGCGGCATCACTGCCGTGATCTGGGCCGCCGACGCGCCCCGAGCAGCGTCGATCATGAGGAGCAGCTCCATCAGGTGCTCCTGGGTCGGTGGCACGAGGGGCTGGACGATGTAGACGTCGCGGAGCCGGCAGTTCTCCAGGAGCTGCGCCTGGAGGCAGTCGTTGGCGAAGCGCTTGATGTCGACGGGGGACCGAGTGACACCCAGATGCGCGCAGATCCGGTCGGCGAGGGCTGGATGGGCGGAGCCGCTGAAGACGACCACATCTTTCACGGGTGATCCCCTCTCGAGGTTCGCGTCACTGTCGACGATAGTCGACCTGGTCGCTCACGTCCCGCCCCGTGTGGTTAGGGTCTCGACCATGACGGTTCGCCGGATCATGGGCCTCGAGACGGAGTTCGGCATCTCCGTGCCCGGCGACCCGCTGGCCAACCCCATGTTCCTGTCCGGTCAGGTCATCAGCGTCTATGCGGCGGCACATGGCGTGCGCTCCAACCAGTCGAGCTGGGACTACGCCTTCGAGGACCCCCTCCAGGACGCCCGCGGGTGGCACGTCGACCGGGATTCCGCGGACCCGAGCCAGCTGACTGACATCGAGGATCCGACGCTGGCCAACGTCGTCCTGCCCAACGGCGCCCGCTACTACGTCGACCATGCTCACCCGGAGTACAGCTCGCCCGAGGTCACCGTGCCCCGGGCAGCCATTCGCTGGGACCGCGCCGGGGACGCCATCGCGCTCGAGTCGGTGCGGCTGCTCGCCTCCCGTCCGGGGCAGGCTCCCGTCAACCTCTACAAGAACAACACGGACGGGAAAGGTCAGTCCTACGGGACCCACGAGAACTACCTCATGCCGCGCCGGACGCCGTTTCCCGAGATCGTCCGGCACCTCATCCCGTTCTTCGTCACCCGACAGGTCGTGGTGGGCGCCGGGCGGGTCGGGGTCGGGGTGGACTCCCGAGGAGCCGGGTACCAGATCTCGCAGCGCGCCGACTTCTTCGAGACCGAGGTGGGGCTCGAGACCACCCTGAAGCGCCCGATCATCAACACCCGCGACGAGCCGCATGCCGTGGCGGATCGCTATCGCCGGCTGCACGTCATCATCGGCGACGCCAACCAGCTCGACGTCGCGAACCTGCTCAAGGTCGGGACCACCTCGCTCGTCCTCGGCATGATCGAGGACGGGCACCTGCGGGAGGACTGGTCGATCCGTCGACCGGTCGCCGCGCTGCAGGCCGTCTCCCACGACGCCACGCTTCGGACGACCGTCGAGCTCCAGGACGGTCGCACGATGACCGCTCTCGACGTCCAGTGGCTCTACCTCGAGGCGGCCCGCGGGTGGCTCGACGGACGTGGCGACGACCCAGTGCCGGAGGCGACCGAGGAGGTCATGCGCTACTGGGAGGACGTGCTGACCCGCCTCGGCAGTGATGTCATGACGGCGAGCGGCCTCGTCGACTGGGTCGCGAAGCTGCAGCTCCTCGAGGGGTACCGGTCGCGCGACGGGCTGGAGTGGGACGACCACCGGCTGGCGGCGATCGACATCCAGTGGGCCGACGTCCGCCCCGAGAAGGGCCTGGTCCATCGACTCCGGGACCGCGGGCGGATCGTCGAGCTGACCACCCCCGAGGAGATCCGCACGGCGCAGTCGGCGCCACCGGAGGACACGAGGGCCTGGTTCCGGGGAACCTGCGTCAGCCGGTTCACGCCGCAGGTGTTCTCGGCGAGCTGGGACTCGGTGGTCTTCGACGTGCCGGGACGACCGAACCTGCAGCGGGTCCCCATCCTCGAACCGGAGCGGGGCACACGGGAGCAGGTCGGGCCGCTGCTCGACCAGAGTCACGACGTCGAGTCGTTGCTGCGGGCCCTGGCCACTCCGGAGTGAACCGGGCTCCGAGCGGGGCTTGGGCGACGCGCAGGCGGCCGCAGCGTGGAACGTCAACGCAGCGAACGGCGTGACGGGTTAGGGTCGATGTACACGTGATTCACGTTTTGGAGGTAGTCATGGCCGGCCAGGAACACGCCCGACCGCAGCGCAGGGACGAGGAGCCGCCGGAGGCCCCCGACACCCCACCCCCGACACCGTCAGGTGCCGCCGTCAAGGAGAACCTGGACGACGACATCGACAGCGTCCTGGATGAGATCGACGGAGTCCTCGAGTCGAATGCCGAGGAGTTCGTGCGAGGGTTCGTCCAGAAGGGCGGCCAGTGACCGTCAGACCCGGCTCGCGGGCGCCCAGACTCGACGACGCGTTCCTCGCGAGCGGGTCGTCGTCCTTCACCGAGTTCGTGGCTGGGTACCGGCCGGAGCTGCTGCCCTCCGGCCGGCCGCTTCCTGTCGGCGCGAGTATCGAGGCGCCGCACGGGACCACGATCGTGTCCCTCCTGCACGGGGACGGCGCCATCATGGCCGGCGACCGGCGCGCGACCATGGGCAACTTCATCGCGAACCGCGACATGGAGAAGGTCTTCGCCGCTGACGGCTACAGCGTCGTCGGCATCGCCGGGACGGCCGGGATCGCCGTCGAGCTCATCCGGCTCTACCAGGTCGAGCTCGAGCACTACGAGAAGATCGAGGGCGCCATCATGTCCCTCGAGGGCAAGGCAAATCGGCTGGCCTCCATGATCCGGGGCAACCTCGCCCTGGCGATGCAGGGCCTCACCGTCGTGCCGACCTACGCCGGATTCGACCTCGATGAGGGTGTCGGGCGCATCTACTCCTACGACGTGACCGGCGGCTGCTATCTCGAGGGCGGGCATCACTCGAGCGGCTCCGGCTCGGTGTTCGCCCGGGGCGCGCTGAAGAAGCTGTGGCGTCCCGGCCTGAGTGAGGATGTCGCTGTCGCCGTCGCGCTCGAGGCGCTCTACGACGCGGCCGACGACGACTCGGCGACCGGCGGCCCGGACCTCGGCCGACAGATCTGGCCGACCGTGGCTGTCGTCGACCAGTCGGGTGCCCGTTTCGTGCCGGAGGACGTCCTCGAGAGCCATGTCGCCGCCATCGTCGAGTCGCGCCGCGGCAACCCCGGAGGTGCGCGATGACCATGCCGTTCTACGTCCCGCCCGAGCAGGTCATGAAGGACCGCGCGGACTTCGCGCGCAAGGGCATCGCGCGCGGCCGCTCGGTCGTCGTGCTGGCCTACGACAAGGGCATCGCCTTCGTCGCCGAGAATCCGTCGCGGGCGCTGCACAAGGTCTCCGAGATCTACGACCGGATCGCGTTCGCCGCCGTCGGCCGGTACAACGAGTTCGAGTCGCTCCGAGTCGCGGGAATCCGCTACGCCGACCTGCGTGGTTACTCCTACGACCGCACGGACGTGACGGCGCGCGCGCTGGCCAACACCTACGCCCAGACGCTGGGCGCCGTCTTCACGCAGGAGTCCAAGCCCTTCGAGATCGAGATCGTCGTCGCCGAGGTCGGACAGACGCCAGACGATGACCAGATCTTCCGACTGACCTACGACGGTTCGGTCGCCGACGAGCGTGGCTTCGTCGCCATGGGTGGAGCGAGCGAGCAGGTCGAGGCGGGCCTCGCCGAGCGTTGGCGGCCCGGCCTCAGCCTGGGCGAGGCGCTCCGCCTCGCGGTCGACGTCCTGGCCGTGGCGCCGGAGGGCGGCGAGCCCCGTGAACTGGGCCCGGACCAGCTCGAGGTCGCCGTCCTGGACCGGGAGCGCCCGCGCCGGACATTCCGCCGCGTCCTGGGAGGCCTGCTCGGTCGGTTGCTCAGTCCCGAGGATCCCATCGCGGACGCACCCGTGGACGAGGCGCACCCCGGGCACCCCGAGGTGCTGAGCGGCGAGCCGAACGACAGGGCTGCCGGGCAGGCGACCCCCTCGGCCGGACCCGACCACGCCGGTCCGCCTCACGACGGTCAGGGACGTGACGACGGGCCGACACAGCCGACGTGATCGGCGGTCCACCTGCATGACGATGCCGTCCGGCCCCTTGGGGGCCGGACGGCATTCGTTCGCAATACGGCCGGGACCGTCAGTTGGTCCGCACGGGCTCCTTCGAGGACGAGCCCTGGTCGGCGCGGCCCTCGTCCGACGCGTCCGCCCGGTCATCGCCGTTGGCGGGAATCGCCTGCATCACGATGGTGGCATCGGACGCTGACGGCTCGACTGCGGCAGCCTGCTGGGCGGACTGCTCCGGTTCGGTCGGGTGAGGCGGTGCGTGCCGCGGCTCATGCGACGGGGCGGGCTGCTGGGCAACCGGCGGCTGCTGGGCGGGCAGCGCGTCGGCGATGGCGCCCCCACCCAGGGTGGCCAGCATCTGGCGGACGTTGGCCAGCTGCGAGGTGATGGCATCGCGCTGCGCGGTCGAGGCGGCCAGCTCGCGCTCGGACTCCTCGCGCACCCGCGCTGCGTGGTCGCGAGCCTCGGCGACGATGAGGTCGGCCTGGGACTGGGCGCCGTTGAGGATCGCCTGGGCGCGCCCTCGGCGCTCGGCAGCGTCCTTCTCCGACCGTTCGCGCAGCTCCCGGGCCCGCCGGTCGATCTCGGCCAGGGTCGCCTCGAGGGCTGCACGACGCGTCTCGAACTCCTTGTCGGCCTGCTCACGCCGGTTGGCCAGCGTCGTCTCGAGCTCAGCGGTCGCGGCGCCGGCCTTGGCCCGGTGGGACTCGTACTCGGCCTGGGACTCCTGCCGCTGTGCGGCGGCGACACTCTGTGCCTCGGCGATGATCGCCTGTGCCTCTCGGTTCGCCTGCGCGATGACGCGCTGCGCCTCCTCCTCGGCGCGCACCTTTGCCTGCTCCGCATAGGCGCTGGTGGTCGCCTTGAGCTCGCCGGCGGCGTTGTTGGCTCGCTCGCGGATGTGGTCCGCCTCCACGGCGGCGCGGTTGCGCATCTCGGCGGCCTCGGCGTCGGCGAGGGTCAGGATCTGGCCGACGCGCTCGCCCAGCTCGGTGTAGGTCTGCGCCTGCGAGGGAGCCGACTTCTTGAGGTCGGCCATCGCACGGGTCTGCTGGCCGAGCTGGCCGCGCAGGTCGGCCATCTGGGCGTTGAGCTTGGTCAGCTCGACACTGCGCTCGGAGGCGTCCTTCTTTGCGGCCTGGAGGGTACGGTTCTGCGATTCGATGAACGCATCGACCTCCTCCGGCTCGTAACCGCGGCGGGAGAACTTGAAGTTTGGTCTGTCGATCATGGCCATCCAAGGGAGAGATGTGGAGGAGTGCGTAGGAAGAAGGGGCGGGGCCATTGTTACAGGCTCCACCAAATCGAGACAGGGGTGTCCAGCCTCAATCGGGTATCGAAAGCCCCTGCGCTGCCAGCGACTCGATCACCGCGAGCTCGTCGCCCCGGTCGAGCCCCGCCTTCGACCGCTTCCGAGCGGTGCCCAGAGTCCGCTCCCACGCCAGCGAGTCCGCCATGGTGTCCTCGAGCGGGCGGGACGTGAGCCCGGCCCCCGCCGCCGCTGACCCGCTGCGGTCCATGAACGCCCGCCACTCGGGGTCGCGCAGCCACAGCGGGAGTGACCGCGGGCCCATGAACTCCTGAACCTGCATCCGGCCGAGGGTCTCGGCATCCGCCCGGACGACCTCGCCCGAGAAGCCCGCCACCCGAGCCGCAGTGTCGAGGACGTGCTCGAGCGGCGCGGCGGAACCGACGGCGTTGTGCACCCCTGTCGTCCCGGACAGCCCTGCGGTCACCAGCCACCTTGCCAGGTCCACGACGTCGACCCACTGGACGCTCTGGTCTGGATGGTTGGGGACGAGCACGGCACCACCGTCCTGTGCCGCCTGCGCGAAGCGCCCCGGCCAGTAGCCGAATCGATCGGACGGGTCCCCGCCACCGACGATGAGTCCGCTCCTTGCGATGAGAGCCGCGCCGGCACGTGCCGCGAGCACGGCCTGCTCACAGGCCACCTTGCCCTCGCCGTACTGCTCCGGCGCGGCCTCGTCCGACACCAGCGCGGGAAGGAGTGCCGCGGACTCGTCCGCTCCGGGCTCGTCATGCCGGGCATAGACCGAGCACGAGCTGACGAAGGCCCAGTGCGCGGAGCGCCCAGCCAGGGCCGCAACCGCGCCACGGACATGACCGGGCTGGCGGGCGAGGTCGACGACGAGGTCCCATGAGTCCCGGGCCGGCAGAGCAGCATAGGCCGTCGGGTCCGTGCGGTCCATCCGCACCAGCCTGGCTCCCCGGGGTACCTGCCCCGACTCACCCCGTGCAAGACAGGTCACGTCGTGCCCGAGCGCAAGGGCACGGGCGGCAACCGCACCGCCGAGCCAGCTGGTTCCGCCGAGGACGAGGATGGAGGCCATGGGGCCCAGCACAGCACGGCCACCGCGCCACCGTCACGCTCCTTCGCTCACGGCATGGAGAACGGTGCTTAGAGTTGGTGCATGGAGCGGCGGATCTTCGGGATCGAGAACGAGTACGGCGTCACCTGCACGACGCAGGGCCAGCGCAGGCTCACTCCCGACGAGGTCGCGCGCTACCTGTTCCGGCGGGTCGTCGCCTGGGGGCGGTCGAGCAACGTCTTCCTCGGCAACGGCGCGCGCCTCTACCTCGATGTCGGTTCCCACCCCGAGTACGCAACGGCGGAGTGCGACTCGGTCCGCGAGCTCGTCATCCAGGACAAGGCGGGGGAGCGGATCCTCGAGGGGCTCGTCGAGGACGCGCAGGCTCGCTTGCAGGACGACGGCGTCGATGGGGAGATCTTCGTCTTCAAGAACAACACCGACTCCGCCGGGAACTCCTACGGCTGCCACGAGAACTACCTCTACGGCCGCACCAGTGACTTCCAGCGGGTATCGGACATGTTCATCCCATTCCTCATCAGTCGCCAGATCACCAGTGGCGCAGGCAAGGTCGTGGCCACCGCGCACGGCGCCAGCTACGCGGTAAGCCAGCGCGCCGACCACATCTGGGAGGGCGTGTCGTCCGCCACGACGCGCTCCCGGCCGATCATCAACACCAGGGACGAGCCGCACGCGGACGCCGAGCGCTACCGCCGCCTCCACGTCATCGTCGGCGACTCGAACATGTCCGAGACCACCAACCTGCTCAAGGTCGGCTCCGCGGACCTCGTGCTGCGCCTCATCGAGCACGGCGTCGTGATGCGGGACCTGGCGCTGGAGAACCCGATCCGGGCCATCCGCACCATGAGCCACGACCCCACGGGACGCGCGACGGTGCGTCTTGCCAACGGCCGCGAGCTCTCCGCGCTCGACATGCAGCGCGAGTACCTCGAGAAGGCGTCCGACTTCGTGGACCGCGAGGGGATGCCCTCACCGGACACCAAGCAGGTCATCGACCTGTGGGGCCGGACCCTCGACGCGATCGGCTCCGGCGACCTCGACGCGATCGGTACCGAGATCGACTGGGTGATCAAGCTGCGGCTGATCGAGCGGTACCGCGCGCGGCATGGACTCGGCCTCTCGGACCCCAGGATCCTGCAGCTCGACCTGGCGTATCACGACATCAACCGGTCCCGCGGCCTGTTCTACCTTCTCCAGAAGCGCGGTCACGCTGCCCGCGTGGCCTCGGACATCGAGGTCTTCCGGGCCAAGGTCCGACCTCCCCAGACCACGAGGGCGAAGCTCCGCGGCGATTTCATCCGCGCCGCCCAGGCGCACGGGCGCGACTTCACCGTCGACTGGGTTCACCTCAAGCTCAACGACCAGGCACAGCGCACGGTCCTGTGCAAGGACCCGTTCCGGGCCGTCGACGAGCGTGTCGAGCGCCTCATGGACACGATCTCCCGGTCCCCGGCGGTGCCCCGCTCGCTCTGACCCCATCGGCGGCTGTGCGCGCCAGGGGGACAGCGGTCACAAGATGTGGGGTTACAGTGACCGGGGCCACCGGCGGGTGGCTCCTGCACCAGACCACGACCCGAAAGCCCTACTGTGCGAATTCGATCAGCCGCGACGGCCGCCGTCGCCGTCCTCGGCCTCTCCGTCCTGTCTGCGTGCGGGCAGGCCCCGTCCGGCGGCTCCGCGCCTACCGGCACGAGTGCCGACGGAACATCCACGGCGACCTCGGCGCCGGCTCCCGCACCGGCTGACGACCCGAAGGCGCTCGCCGACGTCACGGCCGCGGGTACGGTGGATCTCAAGACCGCACCCAAGGTCGACCTCGGCTCGTTGCCGATCTCGACGACCTCGGTCCAGCGCAAGGTGCTGGTCCCCGGCACCGGTCCTGCGGCGACGAAGGAGCACACGGTCCGGATCAAGACCCAGATCTACAACGGCACGTCGGGCAAGCTGCTGGACGACGGCTACACGAAGGCACGCGCCGCGGAGGGCTACCGGCTCGGACGCACCGACGTCATCGCCGGCTTCACCGAGGGCCTCGTCGGCGCGCAGAAGGGCGGCCGGATCGCCTTCACGATCCCGCCCGCCAAGGGCTTCGGCGACAGCGGCAACGCGCAGCTCGGTGTCGCACCGACCGACACCATCGTGGTCATCGCGGACGTGGCCGACGTGCACAAGGGACTCACCGTGCTCGAGAGAAACGGCACGCCGAGTCCGGCCGGCTTTCCGACGGTCGAGTTCCCCAATGGCAACGCCAAGGCACCGAAGGTGACGGTGCCCAAGGGAGACGCTCCGACCGACACCAGGCAGGCGACCCTCATCGAGGGTGATGGCCCGGTCGTCAAGGCGAACCAGTTCATCGCCGCCCACTACCACGGCGTTCTGTGGAAGGACGGCACGGTCTTCGACTCTTCGTGGGAGCGCGGAGCGGCAGCCGACTTCCCGATCGGTGCCGGCGCGGTCATTCCCGGGTGGGACAGCACGCTCGTGGGCAAGAAGGTCGGCAGCCGCGTGCTCCTCGTCATCCCGCCCAAGGACGGCTACGGCGAGCAGGGCAACCCGCAGGGCGGCATCAGCGGCACGGACACGCTCGTCTTCGTCGTCGACATCCTCGACACGTACTGAGGGCCGGCTTGGGGGCCGCCCGCCAGCCTCGATGAGCAGCTGCTGACAGACTGGAGCCCGTGCCGTCCGGCACGCTTCGACGAAGGGAATCCCCATGGCACTCGACCCCAACCGGACCAAGCCGGAGATCGACTTCCCCCAAGGTGAGACGCCCTCCGACCTGGTCGTCGAGGACCTCATCGAGGGCGACGGCCGCGAGGCCAGGACCGGGGACACGGTGAGCGCTCACTATGTCGGGGTCGCCCACTCGACCGGCGAGGAGTTCGACTCGTCATGGAACCGTGGCGCTCCACTCGACTTCCGGCTCGGTGTCGGCATGGTCATCCCCGGGTGGGACAAGGGCATCGAGGGCATGAAGGTCGGCGGACGACGCAAGCTGACCATTCCAGCGCACCTGGCGTACGGGGACCGCGGAGCGGGCTCGGCCATCGGGCCGGGGGAGACGCTGATCTTCGTGGTCGACCTCGACGAGGTGCGCTGACCACGACGTATGCCGCCGGGCCCGTCCAAGCCGAGCGCCGGCCCCCGCCGATGCCGGCACCCATGAGAAGGTGTGCGGTGCGGGAGGTCAGTGGGGCTGGATGAGCGACGCGGCGTGCCGGCCGGCAACGGCCGCGGTGAGGAACGACAGGCGGTCGTCGTCGAAACCGCGTCCCATCGTCGACAGCGGCACCGGCGTGGCGCGGAGGGCGTCGTCAAGACCGTCGCACCCGACCTCGACCAGGGTGAGCCGCCCCCCGGTCGAGTCGCACAGGGCTCGTGCCTGGCTGTGGACGTACAGGGCGAGATCCTCCGTGAGGTCCGGGACGGGGACCGCTGCCGGAACGAGGGCGACCCGCCCGTAGGCGGTCGCGCTGTGGTGCGACAGACCACGGTGCCTCGGGCGCCGATCCGCCTCGGACACCCGCAGCGATGCGATGGGGCGGCCACCGAGGACGCCGGCCGCGTTGACGGCCTCACCGGCCGAGGTGCCGGAGAAGCCCCATCGGGTGCCGGTCCCCAGATTGCCCGGTCCCTGCGCGACCACGGCGACGTCGGCGCCGACGACGAGGTGCGCGGCCAGCAGCCCCGTGTGCACGTTGACGGCCTCCAGGTCACCACCGTAGGCCTGGCCCACCGTGATGCACGCCTCGAGCCACTCCGACTCCCGCAGCCCGGACACGGTGCGCGAGAAGTCGGCGGGGAGAGCGCCGCCGTCCGTCATGACGTAGGCCACCCTGGCGTCCGGAGCCGACTCCCGCAGCCCCGCGATGATGGCCGGCAGGGCGGAGTGGAGGTCCGCGACGACCACGGGCATGCCACCGAGGTCATCGGCGTCACGAAGTAGCTCGTGGTTGGGACTGCCCTGCTCGTCGACCCCGAGCACCATGGTCTGGCCCGGGGTGTAGCGCGCCTTGACGAGGTGGCCGTCAAACGCACGGACGTCCACCGGCTCCGGGAGGTGCTCCGGAGCCGCCACGACGATGGCGACGCCACCCGTGCCCAGGCCACGCTCGAGCGCGGTCGTGTTGAGCAGCACCCGGGCACCGGCCGGGAGGTCCCCGACGATGTCGGAGTAGCCCAGCGCTCGGACGGTGTCCCCGGAAGCCAGCTCAGCGGCATACTCCACCGCCCCGGCCCACCGCGAACGCACTCCTTCGATGACTGCCGGACGCCACTGGATCATGGAGGCGACCCTACCGACGACACCCGCGCCCTGCTCATGGAAGGGCGCGCTCCAGAGGGCCCGTCGTCGGGTAGCGTCGGACTGCGCCCGCGCGGGCGAACCCGGAATGGGAGGAAGGCGGCCATGAGTGCATCATCCGCGTCGGCGGAGAAGACCGAGCGGCTGCTCAACCTGATCCTCGCCCTCAAGTCGACGCGTCGCCCCATCCCCAAGGACCAGCTGCGCAGGTCTCTGCCGGCCTATGCGGATGCACCCTCCGTCGAGGCGTTCGACCGGATGTTCGAGCGCGACAAGGACGAGCTTCGTGAGATGGGTATTCCCATCACGACCACCGTGGTCGACGTGCTCTTCGACGACGAGGTGGGCTACCGCATCGACCCCAGTGAGACGTCCCTGCCCGAGATCAGCTTCGAGCCGGACGAGGTGGCCGCCCTCGCGCTGGCGGCGCGCACGTGGTCCACGGCGAGCATCTCCGGCACGGCCACCGCGGGACTGCGCAAGCTCCGCCTCGCAGGCGTGGAGATCGACGAGTCCCTCGCGGCAGGCGTCGAGCCGCGGATCCGGACGACGGAGCCAGCCTTCGACCCGGTCCGCGCCGCCCTCTCGGCTCGTCAGCCGATCACCTTCGACTACCGGAAGAACGACGGCACCGTCAGCACGCGCCACGTCCGGCCCTGGGCCCTCAAGCACTGGCACGGCCGCTGGTACCTCACCGGCCACGACGTCGACCGCGGGGCCGAGCGCGCCTTCCGACTCGGCCGGGTCGTGGGCCCGGTGCGAAAGAAGGGGCGAGCGGGCTCCTACGAGGTCCCGGCGGACCACGTCCCCGAGGTGTCCCTGGCAGCGCAGGCGCCGGAGCCGCAGGGATCCGCCGTCGTCCGGGTGCGCCACGGCCGCGGTCACGTCCTGCGCCAGGCGGCAAGCAGGACGCAGGACCTCGACCACCGGTGGGCCGAGATCGAGGTGCCCTATGAGCGCGGGCGCACGGAGCGTGACATCGCCGCGCTGGGCAGCCACGCGGTCGCCGTCTCGCCCCCCGAGCTCGTCGAGGGCGTCCGCGCGGCCCTGCTGCGCACCATCGAGACGCATGCGCCGGCAGCACACCAGGGAGGCAGTGCCGATGAGTGACAAGCGGGTGGCTGGCGACCGGGTGGCCGCGCCGAGCGGCGCAAGGACTTCCACCCGGTCCACGGCACGGTCCACCGCCGAGACCGCGACCCAGCGGCTCGGTCGACTCCTCGACATGGTCCCCTGGCTGCTGCGCCACCAAGGGGTGAGCATCGAGGAGGCCGCGAGGGAGTTCGGCCTCACGTCGGCGCAGATCGAGTCCGACCTCGAGCTGCTCTTCGTGTGCGGCACGCCCGGCTACACGCACGCCGAGCTCATCGACGCCCAGTGGGACGACGGCCACATCTACCTGGCCAACGCGGACGACATCGCTGCGCCGATGCGTCTCACCCGCGACGAGGCGGTGACCCTCACGGCCGGGCTCCAGGCGCTGGGCTCGACGCTCGTCAACTCCGAGGTTGTCGAGCGGACCCTGGAGAAGCTGCGCAAGGCAACGACGGCCGCCGACCCGGGTGGAGGTCAGATCGCCCTCGACCTCGACGACGGCAGCCAGCACTCGGTCATGACCCAGCTCAAGGAGGCACTCGGGGCCCGACGGCGCGTCCACTTGTCGTACTACGTGGCGACGCGCGACGAGACGACGGAGCGGGACGTCGACATCATGCGGATCGTCAACCTCGACGGGCAGTGGTACCTCGAGGGCTGGTGCCACCGGGCCGACGCGGTGCGCTTCTTCCGGGTCGACCGGATCGAGGCTGCAACCGTGCTCGACGAGGACGGCACGCCCCCTCCGGAGGCGACGCCCCGCGACCTCGACGACGAGATCTTCGTCCCCAGCGAGGGCGACCTGACCGTGGTCCTGGAGGCCGCCCCGCAGGCGGCGTGGATCGCCGACTACTACCCCAACGAGGGGATCGTCCGGGGCGCCGACGGATGGGTGCGGGTCACGCTCAAGGTGGCCGACCCGGCCCTGGTCCGTCGCCTCGTGCTGCGGCTGGCCGGCGACGTCCGGGTCGCCTCGCCGTCCGAGCTGGCCAGTGCAGTGGCCGACGAGGCGCGAGCCGCGCTCACTCTCTACGAGAGGGGCTGACGCCCGGCGACGTGGGACGCGGTCGACCGGTGGACCCACGGCCGCCTCGTTGTTCACGTCCGGCACGTATGCTGGTCACCTGCAGCGTCGATGCTGCCAGCGAACGGCCCCCAATGAATGCGGGTCCCTGACGTCCGAGGAGACGACACATGCCCAACCTGGGTGCCCCCGAGCTCATCATCATCGCCATCATCGTCATTGCGCTGTTCGGGTGGAAGAAGCTTCCCGACATGGCGCGAAGCCTCGGCCGCTCGGCCCGGGTCTTCAAGTCCGAGGTCGACGAGATGAAGAAGGACGGCAAGTCCCCGAGCGAGGCCTCGCAGACAACCGTTGCCGGCGACGTCGTCGACGGCGATGCGCCGCGCCGCGCCGCCGATGCGGAGGCCGAGGCCAGGTCTGCGGAGGCTCGCGCCCAGGAGGCGGAGACCCGCGCTGCCCAGGCGCGCGCCGACGCCGACCGGTTCCGGAGCGATCCCTCGCTCTGAGCGCTCCCGCTGAGCGCTCTGCCCTGAGACACCGCCCGACCGACCGAAGCCCGAAGCCACCCAATGCCGTCGTTGTTGCGCAAACGCAATCCCGAGGGACGCATGTCCCTCGCCGACCACTTCCGCGAGCTCCGCAATCGCGTCGTCGTGGCCGGGCTGGCCATCCTCGCCGGTGCCGTCGTCGGCTGGATCTACTACGACCCGATCATCAACCGGCTCATCCAGCCGCTCAAGGATGTCGCCGCCCAGCGCGGTGACACCGGTCTGGTCAACATCAACTTCGGGACGATGACGGATGCGTTCGCGATCAAGCTCACCGTCGCGCTGTTCGTGGGGCTCATCCTGGCCTCGCCTGTCTGGCTGATGCAGATCTGGGGCTTCGTCGTCCCGGGGCTGACGAAGAAGGAGAAGCGGGTCACCCGCCTGTTCGTCGTCGCGGCCGTGCCGCTCTTCGTCGCCGGTTGCGCCGCGGCCTTCCTCATGGTGCCCAAGGCCGTCGCGGTCCTGCTCGACTTCACCCCGGTCGGCGCCTTCAACATCCAGGACGCGTCCCTCTACCTGTCGTTCGTCCTGAAGTTCATCATCGCCTTCGGGTGTGCCTTCCTGCTGCCCGTCTTCCTCGTCTGCTTCAACATCATCGGGCTGCTGTCCGGGCGTGCCATGCTCAAGGCGTGGCGGCCCGCAGTGATGGTGATCTTCCTCTTCGCCGCGATCATGACCCCGACCCCTGACGCGTTCACGATGCTCTTCATGGCCTCGCCGATGATCCTGCTCTACTTCGCGTCGGTCGGGATCGCCTTCCTCTTCGACCGCAGGAAGCGGGAGAGCCTGCCCGGCTGGCTCGACGTGCCCGACGACCAGGCGTCCGCCCTGTAGCGTTCGGGTGTGTCCGAGCGCGTCGCCCTGATCGTCAATCCCACTGCCGGAAAGGGAGCTGGGCGGGCACTCGGCGAGGCGACTCGTCGGCTCCTGCTGAGCCGCGGACGGGACGTCGTCGACGTGTCCGGCCAGACGTGGTCCGAGGCGGGCGCGCGCGCGACGGAGGAAGTCCGCCGCGGCGTCGACGCGCTCGTCGTCGTCGGGGGAGACGGCCTGGTGCACCTCGCGGTCAACCTCGTCGCCGGTTCCGCCACGCCGATCGGTGTCGTCGCCGCCGGCACGGGCAACGACTTCGCCCGCAACCTCGAGCTTCCCATCCGCGACGCGGCCCGCGCCGTGGACGTCATCACACAGGGCACCGTCCGCACCATCGACGCGGGCCGGGTGACCGGACCCGGCGGCGAGACGAAGTGGTTCGCCGGCGTCCTCGGAGCCGGTTTCGACGCGATCGTCAACGCCCGCGCGGCGCGCATGCGCTGGCCCAGGGGCCAGATGCGCTACAACCTCGCGGTGCTCCGCGAGCTCCCCGTCTTCAAGCCGATTCCCTACGTCGTCGTGCTCGACGGCCGACGCACCGAGACCAGCGCGATGCTCGTCGCGGTGGCCAACACGCCCTCCTTCGGAGGCGGCATGCGAGTCTGCCCCGACGCGGATCCCACGGACGGGCTCCTCGACGTCCTCGTCGTCAAGGCGATCTCGGTGCCGGCGTTCCTCCGCGTGTTTCCCAAGGTCTACCGGGGGGCACATGTCACCCACGAGGCGGTCGAGATCCACCGTGCGACTCGGGTGCGGTTGGAGGCACTGCACATCCCGTCACAGGCTGACGGCGAGCCGTTCACGGCTCTGCCCCTCGATATTGACATCGTGCCGCAGGCCGTGCGGGTGCTCGCGCCGGACAAGGATGAACAGCCATGACGTCGCCAGACGCGGAGAACCGCAGCGGGCAGGCGCTGCGTGAGTTCGCTGGGGAGCTCGACTTCCCGATGGACGACTTCCAGGTCGAGGCGTGCCGGGCCGTCGAGGACGGTCGCGGTGTTCTCGTGGCCGCACCCACAGGGGCCGGCAAGACCGTGGTGGGCGAGTTCGCCGTGCACCTCGCCCTGAAGGCGGGGCGGAAGGCCTTCTACACCACGCCGATCAAGGCGCTGTCGAACCAGAAGTATGCCGACCTCGTCCGACGGCACGGCGTCGGGCGCGTGGGGCTGCTCACCGGTGACGCGTCGATCAACGGAGAGGCGCCGGTCGTCGTCATGACGACCGAGGTCCTGCGCAACATGATGTATGCCGGCTCGAGCACGATGGACGGGCTCGGCTGGGTGGTCATGGACGAGGTCCACTACCTCGCGGACCGGTTCCGCGGAGCCGTCTGGGAGGAGGTCATCATCCACCTGCCACCCGATGTCAGCGTCGTCTCGTTGTCCGCCACCGTGTCCAACGCCGAGGAGTTCGGGGCGTGGCTGGAGGAGGTGCGCGGAGACACGGCTGTCATCGTCTCGGAGCACCGCCCCGTGCCGCTCTGGCAGCACATGATGGTCGGCCAGTCGCTCTTCGACCTGTTCGTCGAGGAGACGGTCGCGCGGCGCGGCAGCGCTGCGGCCGCACCGGAGTTGAGTGTCAACCCTGATCTGCTGCACGCCATCCGTGGCGCCGCGGGTCGAGGCGCGTGGGACTCGCACTGGTCGGGCGACGGCCGCGGCCGGTCGCGAGGTCGCCGGAACGGGAGGGGGAACGGCCGGGCTGACGACTGGGGAGGGCGGGGGCGGCGCGGTGAGTCGCGTGGGCCCGGCACCGGCGACCCGGCTCGAGGGTTTGCCCGTGGCGGGCGCCCCGGCGGTGGCGCGACCCGGGCCGAGGTCATCGACCGCCTGGACCGGGAGGGCCTCCTTCCGGCCATCACGTTCATCTTCAGCCGGGCCGGGTGCGAGGCGGCCGTCGGTCAGCTGCTCGCCACCGGGATGCGCCTCGTCACGGACGCGGAGGGTGGCGCCAACCGGCGGTTCGTCGAGGAGCGGGTCCAGGGCATCGCGGAGGAGGACCTCGCCGTCCTCGGCTACCGGGACTTCGTCGAGGGCATCTCGCGGGGCTTCGCCGCCCACCATGCGGGCATGCTGCCGACGTTCCGCGAGATCGTCGAGGAGCTGTTCACCCAGGGGCGGGTGCGCGCCGTCTTCGCAACCGAGACCCTGGCCCTCGGGATCAACATGCCGGCCCGCACCGTGGTGCTCGAGAAGCTGGTCAAGTTCAACGGCGAGAGCCACGTCGATGTCACTCCCGCCGAGTACACCCAGCTGACCGGGCGAGCCGGCCGCCGCGGCATCGACATCGAGGGACACGCCGTCGTCATCTGGAACCGGGGCCTCGACCCCGAGAGCGTTGCCGGCCTTGCCTCGACTCGGACGTATCCACTCCGTTCCAGCTTCCGACCCACGTACAACATGGCCGTGAACCTCGTGCGCCAGTTCGGACGGGGCAGTGCCCGGGAGATCCTCGAGACCTCCTTCGCGCAGTTCCAGGCCGATCGTGCCGTGGTCGGCCTGGTGCGGACCGTGCGACGCAACGAGGAGGCGCTGACCGGTTACGCGGAGGCGATGACCTGCCATCTGGGTGAGTTCTCCGAGTACGCCGCCATGCGCAACGAGATCCGCACCATCGAGAAGGAAGGCGCGAAGGCGCGCTCCGCCTCGATGCGCGCGGCGGCTGCGGTGTCGCTCGAGAACCTCAAGATCGGCGACATCATCCGCATCCCCAGCGGGCGCCACAGCGGCCTGGCCGTGGTCGTCCTGCCCAACCGTGGCGGCGGACGTGGCGACGCCCCGTCGCCGGCGGTCGTCACCGAGGACCACCACCTGCGGCGCCTGACCCTGCATGATGTCCCGTCGCCCGTCGAGCCGCTCGGCACCATGCGGGTTCCCAAGCACTTCAACGCCAAGAACCCGAAGGCTCGCCGCGACCTGGCGGCGACCCTCCGGTCGACCCTGCCGCACGACCCGCCACGCAGTCGCCGCATCGTGGAGGAGGACGCCGCGGACGAGCGCATCGACGAGCTGCGCCGTCGCCTCCGCGCACACCCGTGCCACCGGTGCCCCGACCGCGAGGACCATGCCCGCTGGGCGGAGCGATGGTGGCGGCTGCGTCGCGAGACGGACGGGCTCCAGCGGAAGATCGAGGGCCGCACCAACTCCGTCGCGAAGACGTTCGACCGGATCTGCGACCTCCTCGTCGACCTGGCCTATCTGGCTGACGGCGGGGAGCGCGTCACCGAGCACGGGGAGCGGCTGCGCCAGCTCTACACCGAGAAGGACCTGCTCGCCGCCGAGTGCCTCCGTGAGGACGTCTGGCGGACCCTCGACCCGCCGTCGCTCGCCGCCGTCGTGTCAACGCTCATCCACGAGCCGCGGCGCGAGGACGCCGGCCTGGCGCCTCGATGGCCGAACGACGACGTGCGCGAGGCCCACGACCGCATGCTCGCCATCTGGTCGGACCTCGAGGACGCCGAGGGTGCGCTCGCGCTCCCGACGACCGGCGCGCCGGATCCCGGGATCGCGTGGGCCGTCCACCGCTGGGCGAGCGGCCGCCCCCTCGAGGAGGTGCTGCGGGGCACCGAGCTCGCGGCCGGTGACTTCGTGCGACGGTGCAAGCAGGTCATCGACCTGCTGGGCCAGCTGACCGACGCCGGCGACCGCGACCTCCAGCGGGTCGCCAGGAAGGCGAGCGTCGCCGTCCTGCGTGGCGTCGTCGCGGCCGACCGACTGGACTGAGCCAAACGCCAAGATCACGTATGCCGCTCCGCCGGCTCAGCGGCATACGTCACCGTTTGTGGGTGGCTCAGCCCATACCGAGGGCATCAAAGGCACTGACGACCCGGTCGAACGGGTTCGTCAGGCCGTGGTCGACCGCGAGCCTTGACATGAGGGCCGGATCGGCCACCCGGGTCGGCGCGCTGAGGTCGATCTCTCCGATGGGTGCGTCCCGGACGACCTCGACGACCCTCGGCGCGGCGTCCAGGTACTCGGCCCCCGCCTCGAGCCGGGCCCGCTGGGCACCCTTGATCGCCGGGTCGCCCGCGTCGATCGCCGCCCGGAGCGCCTCGAGCGACCCGTAGGTCGTGATGAGCTTGGCGGCCGTCTTCTCACCGATGCCCGCGACGCCCGGCAGGCCGTCGCTCGAGTCGCCCCGGAGTACAGCCATGTCCGCGTAGGCAGCGCCGCTCGGGATGCCGTACTTGTCGAGCAGGAACGCCTCGTCGACGACGTCCGGGTTGCGCACGCCACCGCGCGCCGTGTACAGGACCCGGATCTCGTTGTCATCGTCCACGAGCTGGAACAGGTCGCGGTCCCCGGTGACGATGTCGATCGGGAGCCGGCCGCGGTACAGCGTCGCGAGCGTGCCGATGACGTCGTCGGCCTCGTGCCCGTCGACGCCGACCCGGGCGACGCCGAGCGCCGTGAGCGCGTCGACGATGATCGGCACCTGAACGGCCAAGGCGTCGGGCACCTGTTCCTCGACGACCCCGTCGACGGTGCCGGAGACGCGGTGCGTCTTGTACGTCGGGATCGCCTCCACACGGAAGGCCGGCCTCCAGTCGTTGTCCCAGCAGGCCGCGAGGTGCGACGGGCGCGAGCGCTCGACGAGCGTGGCGATCATGTCGAGCAGGCCCCGGACGGCGTTGGTCGGGACGCCGCGCGGTCCGATGACCTCTGGGACGCCGAAGAATGCCCGGAAGTAGAGCGATGCCGTGTCGAGCAGCAGGAGACGTCCGGTCGTATCGGTGATGCGGGCCATGCGGGCCATCGTGCCATCTCGCAGGGACGGTCCCCACCGTGGAACGCCCGCCGTCGTCGAGGTCCGTGCGACTAGGGTTTCGAGCATGGAAGACCTCGACCGTCGGCTCGTCGGGCTGCTCCTCGCCGACGGGCGCATGAGCTTCACGAATCTGGGCCGGGCGACCGGCCTGTCCACGTCGGCGGTGCACCAGCGGGTCCGGCGACTCGAGGAACGCGGCGTCATCACCGGCTACTCCGCGACCGTGTCGCCAGAGGCACTGTCGCTACCACTGACGGCCCTCATCTCGGTCACGCCGTTCGACCCGAGCGCGCCTGACGACGTCCCGGAGAGGCTCAGGGACATCGGCGAGATCGAGGCCTGCTACTCGGTCGCGGGCGTCGAGAGCTACATCCTCACTGTGCGCACCTCGACGCCCGGAGCTCTGGAGGACCTGCTCGCCAGGATCCGAACCGCGGCGAGCGTCTCCACGCGGACCACGGTCGTCCTGTCCACGCCGTGGGAGGGTCGCAGCAGCGCTGCCGAGCGCCCGGCTCCGTGAGGCCCCGTGAGAGTCAGGCCCGTCTGATGGCGGCCCAGGAGCCAGCTGTGGCCCGGAGCAGGTCGTCGGGGGCCAACTCGACCTGGAAGCCACGGCGACCGCCCGAGACGTACACGGTGTCGTGGCTGGAGGCCGAGTCGTCGACCACGGAGGGCAGCCGTCGGCGCTGGCCGATGGGGGAGATGCCGCCCAGGACGTATCCGGTGCTCCGGGCGGCATCCGCTGGGTCCGCCATGCGAACCGCCTTGACGCCCAACGCCGCCGCCGTCCCCTTGAGGTCCAGCTGACCAGCCACCGGGACGACGGCGACGGCGAGGCCGTCGCCGGTGTCGACGAGCAGGGTCTTGAAGATGCGGTCCGCAGGGACGCCGAGCGCACGGGCGGCCTCGTCCCCGTAGGCGATCGCGGCGGGGTCGTGCTGGTAGGTGTGCCCGGTGTAGGCGATGCCCAGGGCGTCCAGGGCGAGCGTCGCCGGCGTGGTGGGTCCCGCCCCGGACCGCTGGCCGTCCCTCCGTGGTGAGCGGGCCACGCGGCTCAGGCCCTGGCGAGCGAGGCCAGTCCGTCCCAGGTCGTCGTGACGACGATCTCGGCCGCCTCCTGCGCCGACATGCCGGGGCTCTCACTGCGGTAGGCCGCGAGCCGCTCGATGCCTCCGATGATGACTTCGACGAGCGGTACGAGGCGCCGCGATGGAACCTCCGCGAAGCCAGGCAGCATCGTGATGCCCTCAGCGAGCGCCTTGGCGGTCTGCTGCCTGATGCGCTCCACCGACGCGGCCGCCTCGCCGATGAGCGAGCCCTCGGTGCGCAGGAGCGCAAAGCCCCGGTCGTGCTCGTCGATGAAGTCGAAGAAGGCGGTGATGACCGCGCGGACGCGAAGGCGCGGCGTCGCGTCAGGGTTCGACTCCCACGCCGTGATGACCTCGGCGAGGAGCTGGTGTCTCGCCCGCTCGATGGTGGCCGCGAGCAGGCCCTCCTTCGAGCCGAAGTAGTCGTAGATGAGCGGTTTGGTCACCCCGACCTGCTCGGCGATCTCGTCCATCGTCGCCGCCTGGAACCCGCGTGCACCGAAGACTCGCTCCGCCACCTCGAGCATCTGCGTCTCGCGTTCGGCGCGAGGCATCCGGGTCCGGGCGGGCGGCTTGGCGGTCACGAGCGCAGTCTAGGGGTGACGCGGACGGGCACACGGACGCCGCCCAGTGCCTGAGCCGATGGCAGGCGAGCCGCGTCAGACGAGCTGGGACTCGGCGGTGGCACGGCTGGCAGCAGCCCGCTCGGCAGCGGCCGCCATGACCGTGTCGTGGTCGACCGCGTCGCGCCACCACTGCTGCCCCGACTGGGGAAGCGTGTAGATCGGGTCGTAGTAGACGTACTCACGGGAGAGCGCTGCCGTGTCCTCTCCCTCGATGGAGGTCCGGTAGTTCTTGCGCCAGTACGAGATTCCCCGCTCGGTGTCGTACTCGTCCTGCTGGTGGACCCAGCGCTTGCCGACGAACGGCACGTCGCAGACGATCCGAGGGGTCGCGAAGCCGGGCAGGTAGCCCAGGATCGAGTGCTGCAGGTGCTGTGCCTCCGCGAGCGACAGCCTCCAGTGTTCGGCGAACGGGATCATGTCGCACATGTAGAAGTAGTAAGGCGTGATCATGGCGCCGTCCGTCAGGGCGAAGCACAGGTCGAGCAGCTGCTCGGTGGTGTCGTTGACCCCTCGCATGAGCACGCCCTGGTTGCGCACGTCGCGGACGCCGGCCTCGAGCATCGCCTTCGACGCCCGGGCCACCGAGGGGGTGATCGACTGGGCGTTGTTGACGTGGGTGTGGATCGCGAGCGAGACGCCGCGGGCCCGGGCCTTCGTGGCGACCCGGGCGACGCCCTCGACGACGTCCTCGGCGAACCAGTGCTGGGGCAGGCCCATGAGCGCCTTGGTGGCCAGCCGGATGTCGCGGATGTTCTCGATCTCGAGCAGCCGGTCGAGGAACGCCTCGAGGTTCTTCCACGGCATGTTGGCGACGTCGCCACCCGAGACCACGACGTCCCGGACCGCCGGGGTGTCGCGCAGGTAGGTCAGCATCGCGTCGTAGCGGTCGACCGGCTTGAGGTCGAACTTCAGCTTGTTCACCTGCGGCGTCGAGTTGCCGACGAGGTCCATGCGGGTGCAGTGGCCGCAGTACTGCGGGCACGTCGGCAGCAGCTCGGCGAGGACCTTGGTGGGATAGCGGTGCGTCAGGCCCTCGGCGACCCACATGTCGTGCTCGTGCAGCGAGTCACGGGAGGCATGCGGGTGCGACGGCCAGTCGGTGCGCCGGTCCGAGAAGACCGGCAGCATGTAGCGCCGGATCGGGTCGGCGTAGAACGCCTCCGTGAAGTCGTGGCCCGCCGCCGGCATCGGCGTGTCGGTGGAGGGGACCATGGTGTTGAGCATCTGCGGCGGCACGAGCATCGACATCGTCGCGCGCTCGGCCTGGTCCCTCTCGAGGTCGGCGTAGAACCGGTCGTCGAGCAGGTCGCCCATGAGCGCCCGGAGCTGCTTGAGGTTGCGTACGCAGTTGACCCGCTGCCACTGGGCGTTGTCCCAGTCCGCCTGGGTCACGCCCCGCCAGCCGGGGAGGCGCGTCCAGTCGGGCTCCACGAGCTCACGCTGCTGGTACACGTAGGGCTGTTCAACCATCGTCATGCCCTCACGATACCGAAATTTCGTTATCGAATCTTCTATGCTGCCGGAGGATCTTCTGTTCAAGCCGCTTCAGACCGAAGGATCGATCGTGAATCGTGACCTGCCCTCCTCGCCCGTCGGCCTGCACCGGGTGCTCGCCCCGAGTGGCGACGCGATCACGCTCCCGCAGGCGGCGCGACGGCTCGACACGCGACCCGAGCTGTGGCCGGACGAGGTCCGGATCGACGTGGACACCCTCAACCTCGACGCGGCCTCCTTCCGCCAGCTCGCCGAGAAGCACACCACGGAGGGCGTTCTCGACGGCGACGCGGTCCGGTCGGAGGTGCTCGCGATCATCGCCGACCGCGGGAAGATGCAGAACCCGGTCACCGGCTCCGGCGGCATGCTCATCGGCACCGTGGCGGAGGTGGGTCCCGAGAGTCGAGCCGGTCTGCAGGTGGGGGACCGCGTCGCGACGCTGGTCTCGCTCTCGCTCACGCCGCTCAGCATCGCTGACGGCCTTGCCCGATGGGACGGGCGCTCGGAGCAGGTCCCGGCCGAGGGCCACGCCATCCTCTTCGGCCGCACCATCGCGGCGCGCCTTCCCGATGACCTCGACCCGCGGCTCGCCCTCATGGTGATGGACGTGTGCGGAGCGCCGGCCCTCGTCGAGCGCGTGGTGGGGGAGTACATGCAGTCGTATGCCGCTGGGCCCCGACCGCTCACCGTCGCCGTTCTCGGCGGGGCGGGCAAGTCGGGCTCGTTGTCGCTCGCGGCGGCACGTCGCGCCGGTGCCGGGCGCCTGATCGCGGTCGTGCCCAGCGACCGGGAACATGAGCTGCTCGAGCCGACGGGGCTGGCCGACGAGGTCGTCGTGGCTGATGCCCGGTCCCCGCTCGGGTTGAGCCGTGCCGTGGAGGCCGCGGGCGGGCCGGCCGACGTGACGGTCGTGTGCGTCGACGTACCCGGGTGTGAGCAGCCCGCGATCCTGGCCACCGCACAGGGCGGGACGATCATCTTCTTCAGCATGGCGACCAACTTCGCGGCGGCGGCCCTGGGCGCCGAGGGCCTCGCGTCGGACGTGCGCATGCTGATCGGCAATGGCTTCGTACCCGGGCACGCCGAGCTGGCCCTTGACCTGGTCCGCCAGAACGCGGCCGTCCGCGACCTCTTCGAGCGGCGGCTCGCAGTCGACTAGTGGACGGCGCACCGGTGATGATCTTGCGGTCGGGAGGCATCGTGGCAGGAGGAACTTCGGCGTTGGCTAGGCTGACACCGTGACTTCTCCCGCCCGTCTCGAACTCGATCCCGCCGTCGTCCGCAGGGCCCGCCAGCTGGCCCGTCGGGCGGCAGGCCCGGTCGTCTCGATCGCGAAGCGGCACACCACGGTGTCCGTCGAACGGGCCACGCTCCGGCTCGCCGGGCTGGCGGGGGCGGACCACGAGCGAGTGCCCTGGGTCAACCACCTCGTCGAGGCAGTCCGCGACCAGGTCGGCCTCGAGCACGGCGTGACGACTCCGGTCCACGACGCGTTGCTGCGGGGGCAGGCCCCGGACCTGCCGACGCTCGCCCAGAAGGCCTCCAGCGGCAACGTCTCCTTCCGGCTCCCCGCCGGGCGCGAGGAGACGGCCGCCCGACGCGCCGCAGCCCGCGGCGTCTCCGTCGGCCTGAAGCGGATCGATGCGGCCCGACGGACCCGCGAGCGTCTCGTCGCCCGGCTCGGCGACCCGAAGCAGAACCCGTGGATCTACCTCATCGTCGCGACCGGGGACATCCACGAGGACATCCCACAGGCCCAGGCGGCCGCCCGGGAGGGGGCCGACGTCATCGCGGTGATCCGGTCCACCGGACAGTCGCTGCTCGACTACGTCCCGGAGGGTGCGACCCGGGAGGGCTTCGCCGGCACCTACGCCACGCAGGAGAACTTCCGGCTCATGCGCGCCGCCCTCGACGACGTGAGCAAGGAGCTGGGCCGGTACGTGCGCCTCACGAACTACGCCTCCGGCCTGTGCATGCCCGAGATCGCAGCGCTCGCCGGCATGGAGCGGCTCGACATGATGCTCAACGACTCCATGTACGGCATCCTCTTCCGCGACATCAACCCGATCCGGACCTTCGTCGACCAGCGCTTCTCCCGCCAGATCCACGCGCGGGCCGGGATCATCATCAACACGGGTGAGGACAACTACCTGACGACAGCGGATGCCGTGGAGGCCGCGCACACCGTCACCGTCAGCCAGCTGCTCAACGAACGGTTCGCCAAGGAGGCCGGCCTCGAGGACTGGCAGCTCGGCCTGGGCCACGCCTTCGAGATCAACCCGGACCTGCCCGACAGCTTCCGCCTCGAGCTCGCCCACGCCCTCCTGGCTCGCGAGCTGTTCCCCAGGGCTCCGCTGAAGTGGATGCCCCCGACGAAGCACATGACCGGGGACATCTTCCGGGGCTACCTGCTCGACGGCTTCTTCAACCTCGTCGGCGCGATGACCGGCCAGGGCATTCTCCTCGTCGGCATGATGACCGAGGCCGTCGTCACGCCCTTCCTCTCGGACCGGGACCTGGCCCTGCAGAACGTCCGGTACGTCATGAACGCCGCGGGCGGCCTGGCCGAGGACTTCCACCCGCCCCGTGACGGTTTCATCCAGACCCGGGCGAGGCAGGTCCTCGACGAGGCGGTCGACCTGCTCGAGCGCATCGTCCACGACTCCGACGCCGCCGGCGACCCAGCCCTCCTCGCCGCCATCGCGGACGGCACGTTCGGCCTGATGAAGCGTCCCGCGAACGGCGGCAAGGGCCTGGACGGGGTGGTCGAGCGAGCTCCCGGGTATGACAACCCCGCCATCTCAGCCCTCGATGCGGGCACGCCCAAGCCCGCCCAGCGGCATACGGCAGCGTCGGCAGTTCCCGCCAAGGAGGTCGTGAACCGTTGAGCGGCACCATCATTCGTCCCTACGGCGACACGACCGGCGATGGCATGGTCCAGCTGTCGTTCACCCTGCCCGTCCCGCACGACAAGCGCGCCGAGGGGGCCGCCCTGCAGCTGGCCCGGAAGATGGGCCTCGACCCGGCCCTCATCGTCCACACCAAGGCGATGGGCCCGGACTTCACCTTCTTCGTCGTCTATGGCAGCGTCCACCACCTCGTCAACCTCGACGACGTCCACGTCGTCGAGCGTGAGTACCCGCTGCTCACCGCCAAGGAGGCGAACGCGGCGATCAAGCGCACGCTGCGCCGCCCGCTCGTCGTGGTCGGGGCCTGCATCGGCACCGACGCGCACACCGTCGGCATCGACGCGATCCTCAACATCAAGGGGTTCGCGGGGGAGAAGGGCCTCGAGTCCTACTCCGAGATCACGGTGGTCAACCTCGGAGCCCAGGTGCTCGTCCCGGAGCTCGTCGCCCGTGCGAAGGAGGAGAAGGCCGACGCCGTCCTCGTCAGCCAGGTCGTCACCCAGAAGGACGCGCACATCCACAACACGATGCAGATGTCGGCCGCGTTCCGCGAGGCGTCCCCCGCCGGGACGGTGCCCATCCTCGTCGCCGGCGGTCCCCGGTTCGAGGAGGGTTCGGAGGCTCCCTTGGGCATCGATCGGATCTTCGGGCGGGGGACCACGCCCTCGGAGGTCGCGAGCTACCTCGTCCACGAGATGACGACCCGAAAGGCAGGCAGGACATGAGCGAGCCAGCACGATCTTCACGGGCCGAGGTGGGCAGGCGGGTCACGCACCGGCGCTATGTGCCCTACAGCCACGCCCACTATGCCGGCAACCTCGTCGACGGCGCCTACTCGCTCGCGGCGTTCGGCGACGTCGCAACCGAGATGTGCATCATGACCGACGGGGACGAGGGGCTCTTCGCCTCCTACAGTGACGTCCAGTTCAAGGCCCCGGTGCGAGCCGGCGACGTCATCGAGATCTCGGCGGAGATCGTCCGGGTCGGCAGCCGCAGTCGCGAGATGGCCTTCGAGGTCCGGGTGGTGGGACGGGGCAGCTCCGACCGGGGCCCGTCGGCCGCCGACCTGCTGGACCCGCCCATCGTGGCAACCACGGCGCGTGGCGTGGTCGTCGTCCCCTGAGACCCAGCCCAGCGGCATACGGTAACCCCGTGCTGCGTCGCGTCGTGGGTGCCCTCGTCAGTGGGGGAGTGCTGTGCCTCGCCTTCCCGACCTTCGACGTCTGGGTCGCCGCGCCCGTGTCCTTGGCCCTGCTGGCGCTGGTCATCACCGGGGTCCGTCCCCGTGCCGGCTTTGGCCTGGGTTTCCTGGCCGGTCTCGCGTTCTTCCTGCCAACCCTGCACTGGGCAGGGGTCTACGTCGGCAACCTGCCGTGGATCGCCCTCGCGGCGCTCCAGGCGCTCTTCTTCGGCCTCGTCGGCGTCCTGTATGCCTGGCTGTCCCGGCCGGGCCACTCGGGCACGGTCCGACCTGTCGCGTTCGCAGTGGTCTGGGTCGTCGTCGAGGGCCTGCGTGCGAGGGCGCCCTATGGCGGCTTCCCGTGGGTCAAGCTCGCGTTCTCACAGGCGGACTCGCCCTTCGGGCACCTCGCGTCGCTCGGCGGAGCCCCCTTCGTCGGGTTCGCCCTCGCGCTCGCCGGTGCCCTTCTCGCCGTGGTCGCGTCTCGCGCCCTTGGCCGTATGCCGCTCAGCTCGCTCGCGCTCCCCGCTGCCCTCGCCGTGGGGCTGGCTCTGTCGGGGTTGCTGGTACCGCTGCCGACCGAGGGGCCGACGGCGCAGTTCGTCGGTGTCCAGGGCAACGTGCCCCGCCCCGGCCTCGACTTCAACGCCGAGCGGCGCGCGGTGCTCGACAACCACGTCAACGCGACGCTCGCCGCGGCTGGCGAGGGCGCAGGCGGGCAGCCGACCCCCGACCTCTACGTGTGGCCCGAGAACGCGTCCGACATCGACCCGCTGCGCAACCTGGACGCCAACCAGCTGATCCGCAACACCGTGGACCGGATCGGCGTCCCCCTCATCGTCGGTGGCCTGCTGGAGGAGCCGGAGGGCTACGTCTCCAACGTCTCCCTCCTCTTCGAGCCGGGCAAGGGCGAGACGGACCGGTACGTCAAGCGCCACCCGGTGCCGTTCGGCGAGTACATCCCCAACCGTGCCTTCTGGCGCCTCTTCAGCGACCAGGTGGACCTGGTACGGCGCGACTTCTACCCCGGTTCGGAGGTCGGTCTCTTCACCGTCCCGACGGCGTCCGGCCAGACGATCCGGACCGGTCTGTCGATCTGCTTCGAGGTCGCCTATGACGACATCATGCGTGACGTCGTCGACGCCGGCGCCAACGTCCTCGTCGTCCAGACGAACAATGCCACCTTCGGTTACACGGCCGAGTCGCCGCAGCAGCTGGCGATCAGCCGACTGCGGGCGATGGAGTTCGGTCGGTCCGTCGTCCACGTGTCCACCGTCGGCCAGAGTGCCCTCATCACCCCCGACGGGACCGCACACCAGGTCACCTCCTTGTTCACCCGGGCCGTCGTCCGCGGCGACCTCCCACTGCGGGACTCGAAGACGCTCGCCACCCGGTTGGGCGAGGGCCCCGAATGGGCGGCCCTGCTGGCGCTCATCGTGATGCTCGGGCTGAGACAGCGATGGAACGCCCCCGGCCGGATGCGCGTTGACTCGACACGGGGACGCGACGGGGTCCGCCACGGTGGTGCGAGTGACGGGCGGGTGCGGCCCTACGATGACTGAGCCCCCGCTCCCGCGCTGCGGGTGGGGCACACCGAATCGAGCTTGGGAAGATCAAGCCAAGGAAGATCGAGCCAAGGAAATGGGATGACCTCGACGACACGTGAGCCGATTGGGCGAGTCGCGGTGCTCATCCCGACGTACAACGAGCGGGAGAACCTGCCGCGGATCGTCTCCCGCCTGCGCACCAGCGTGCCGGACGCCGACCTCGTCATCCTCGACGACAACTCGCCCGACGGCACGGGCGATGTCGCCGACACGCTCGCCGCCGCGGACCCGAGGATCCGGGTCCTGCACCGGGAGGGCAAGGAGGGTCTCGGGCGCGCGTATCTCGCTGGGTTCGCCCTGGCGATGGACGAGGGCTACGACGCTGCCGTCGAGATCGACGCCGACGGGTCGCACCAGCCGGAACAGCTGCCCGCGCTGCTCGCCGCGCTCCATGACGCGGACCTCGTCATCGGGGCTCGCTGGGTGCGTGGGGGAGCGGTCCGCAACTGGCCGGCCCGCCGCAAGGCCCTCTCGGTCGGCGCCAACGCCTACACGAAGGTGCTGCTCGGCATGCGGGTCAACGACGCGACAGCCGGCTTCCGCGCCTACCGCACCAGCGCGTTGCGGGCGATGGACCTCGAAGGCGTCGAGTCACAGGGGTACTGCTTCCAGATCGACCTGACGCTGCGCGCCGTCCGAGCCGGGCTCACGGTCGTGGAGGTGCCGATCACCTTCGTCGAGCGCGAGGTCGGCGTCTCGAAGATGGGCAAGGACATCGTTCGCGAAGCCCTCACCAACGTCACGAGGTGGGGCCTCGAGTACCGGACCGGGCAGGCCCGCTCGCTCGCGCAACGCGCCCTCGGACGGCCCGTCGAGCCGACATTGGGCGCGGAGCGGCAGCGATGAGCACCGCGCCGCGCCGAGGACGCCTGCGACCGACCCGGATCGCGGCACTGCTCCTGCTCATCGTCCCGATTCTGGAGGTCATGACCCTCATCGCGGTCGGGCAGGCCATTGGTGGCTGGCAGACGTTCTTCCTCCTCGTCGCCATCTCGCTCCTCGGCGCCTGGCTCATCCGGCTCGAGGGGGCGCGCGCCTGGGTCGCCCTGACGCAGGCGTTGCAGAGCGGGCGCATGCCGGCCCGTGAGCTGGCCGACGGCATGCTCATCCTCATCGGCGGCACCCTGCTCCTGACGCCGGGATTCCTCACGGACATCGTCGGGTTCGTCCTCGTCCTGCCGTTCACGCGGCCCGTGGCACGCCGGCTGCTGGAGACGGTCATCAGCCGTCGGCTCATCGCGCAGTCGCCCTACCTCGGCATGGTCTCCGGTTTCGGTGACCCGGGCGTCGGGCCCGAGTCAGGTCGCCCCGATGCACCTCGTCGTTCGCCCCCCTCCGGCGGCGACATCGTCGAGGGCGAGATCATCGACGAGTAGCGCAAAGCGTCGAGTGTGCAGACTCACCGTGGGGCGCACGAGCCGGCCCAGCGGCATACGGGGCGATAAAACGCCACGAGCCCACCCCCACGAACGGGGCGGGCTCGTCTGGCGACGCGGTGAGGGTCAGGCCGACTTCTTGCGGCGCGGCTTCTCACCGCGGGACTCGCGAAGGAGCGTCAGGCGCTCCTCGAGGAGCTCCTCGAGCTCGGGGATGGAACGACGCTCGAGCAGCATGTCCCAGTGGGTGCGCTGGTGCTTGACCGGCTTGGACTCCGGCTCCGGGCCACCCTGCAGACGGGCCTCGAGGCCGCAGCGGCACTCCCACGTCGCGGGCACCTCCGCCTCGACGGAGAAGGGCAGCTCGGTCCGGTGGCCATCGGGGCAGACGTAGACGGTGAGCATCCGCTCACTGGGGACGACGTTCTCGTCACTCTCGAAGCTGCGTGTGCCGAGGTTGGAACCTCGTAGTGCTCGATCTGCCATCTGGACCCCTCCCAAGAAGTCTGTTCTTGGCCTGTACCCCGCAGGTACCTACCCTCACAGACGCTTGAACGAGCCAGACGGTTGCGTTGTTCCCGCAATGTGATATCAGACGATGACCGGGACGGGGTTGCCGGCCTCCTCGATGCCACGGCGCATGTCCACCTTGGCGAGCAGCAGACCGCCCACGACAAAGAAGAAGATGAGCACGACGATCGCCCAGCGGTAGCTGTGAGTGAACTGGTAGACCAGCCCGAAGGCCAGTGTCCCGAGCCAGCTCGTGCCGCGTTCCATGGCCTGGTAGAAGCCGAAGAACTCGGCCTCCTTGCCGCGCGGGATGAGCTGGCTGTAGAGGGACCGGGAGAGAGCCTGGGTCCCGCCGAGCACGATGCCGATGAGGAAGCCGAGCGCGAAGAAGAGCGCAATGGCCTGGGCGGGGACGAAGAAGGCGATGATGACGACCAGGCTCCACAGGGCGATCCCGGCCAGCACCGACCGCCACGCACCGACCCGGGCGGCGGCGGCACCGAAGAGCCGCGCACCGAAGAACGCGACGAACTGGACGAAGAGGAACAGACCGAGCACCGTCTCCTGGGTGAACCCGAGCTCCCTCTGTCCATAGAGGCTGGAGTTGCCGATGACCGTCTGGATGCCGTCGTTGAAGAAGAGGTAGGCGAGCAGGAAGAGCATCGTCTGCGGGTAGAGGCGCAGCTCGCGGAAGGTGGTCGCGAGCTGCTTGAAGCTGCCGCCGACGACACCGGCCTTGCGGTCGACGGGCGTGCCGACCGTTCCGGTGAGGTGGGCCAGGCCGCGCACCGGGATGATCGTGAAGCCGGCCCACCACAGGCCCGCCATGAGCAGGCTGATCCGCGTCGCCATGACCGTGTCGAGGCCGAGCTGCTCCTTGAAGGTCAGCATCGCGAAGTTGATCGCCAGCAGGAGTCCGCCGCCGAGGTAGCCCAGGGCCCAGCCCTTGGAGGAGACCCGGTCCCGCTCGTTCTCGTTCGCGATGCGGTTGAGGATCGAGTCATAGATGACCAGGGAAGCGCCGAGGCAGAGGCTCGCCCCGATGGTCAGGACGACACCGAGCTGCCAGTTCGTCCCGGCGATGAAGAACATGAGGCTGCCGGCGAGGGCCCCCGCCCAGGCGAAGCCCGCGAAGAGCCGGGTGGGCCGAGGGCTGCGGTCGGCGACGGCTCCGATGAGCACGAGGAAGAGGGCGGACACAATCGTCGCGAGGGTCACGGTGTACGCGTAGACCGAGCCGGGGGAGATCGGGATGCCCAGGACGTCGAGGTTGGTGGTGCAGGCGGTGTCGTCCTCGATGCCCGGGCACACGCTCTGGGTGGCGACGTGGGTGAGGTAGGGGCCCATGAGGACCGTCGCGGTCGTCGTGACGTAGGCCGAGTTGGCCCAGTCGTACCAGTACCAGGCCCGCTGTTCCCTGGTCTCGGGGCGGGCCGCGTTGACGGGCTCGTTGACGGCGACGTCGGTCATGCGACGCACTCTCGCACACCGTCGCCCGGGCCTGGATGCCGGACACGTCACGTTTGCGCGACTGGGTCAGACCGTGACCAACGAGACGACCGCGACGACCAGCGTCGACACGACCTCGCCGATGCCGAGCTGCTTGGGAGTGAACCCCAGCCCGGGCACGACGGCGGCACGGACGGTCAGCAGGAGGAAGACCAGAGCGAGCCACGGGGAGAAGGTGAGGACGACCACGGTGGCCACCGCATGGGCGGCGATGCTGACACCGAGGAAACGCCGGTTGCCCCGCTCACGGATCGCCGACTTGACGTAGAAGACCGTTCCGGCGAAGTACAGGAACTGGGTCAGGGCCAGCAGCCAGGCGCGCTGCAGGTCGGTGCCGGGTCCCGCCGCGTAGGCGACGACCGTCATCAGTCCCGAGCCCACGACGGTCACCAGACCCGAGAGCAGCTCCCGCTCACGTCGAGCCGCCGCAGCCCACAGGCCCACGCCGAGAGGCACGATGAACAGCGGGGCCCAGGCGATGAGACTCGGCTGCACGGCCAACGTCACGAGGCCGAGCAGCGCCGCACCGGTGCCGTAGGCCCGAACCGGTGGCCAGTAGCGCGGACGTCGGCGTGCCTTGAGCCACAGGCTGGTCGCGAAGAAGGCGAAGTAGCCGACGAACCACAAGGCCGTGAGCGGCACGTGCACCCACGCCGGTCCGCCGGCGAGGATGCCGACGGCCAGGGGAGAGGCGAGCATGGCCCACGCGCCGTGCTGGTTGGGCACCCAGCCGGGACTGCGCGACCTGCTCACGCTTCGAGCCTAATCGTGGCGCGGACGGCTCCTGGCGCCGGTTACCCGTGAGTTTCGCCACCGCACGGCCGGCATCTCCCGTCGCGCTTGACACCGCGTCGTACGGTGGTGGCGCATGCCGTTTCACCAGTCCCGTCAGGTCAAGGTCCTCGGCGCCGTCGTCGCGCTCGTGGCCCTTCTCAGTGCGTGCGCTGCTGCCACGCCTGCGCCCCTCTCATCGAGCGACCGACGGACGTCCAGCCCGCCGGCCATGATGGCGACCACGGAGCCGACTCCCGCGCCGACGGTGACGACGCCATCCTCAGTCAGGCCCTCGAAGCGGATCGCCCGACCGTTCGATGCCTCCGCCGCCCGCGACCTTGTCGAGCGCCTGGCCGAGATCGGCCCCAGGGACGCCGTGAGCAAGGCCTACCGACGCGCTGCCAGCCTCGTGGCGGACGAGTTCACCGACCTGGGCTACACGGTGCGCCGGCAGGAGGTGCCCGTGCCTGCGGGCGTGTCCTGGGGCGTCAGGGTTGCGGGGGGCAAGACGGTGAACGTCATCGCGGATCCGCCCGGCTTCGATGCCCGGCGACCGCACGTCGTGCTCGGCGCGCACCTCGACACCGTGCCGCGGGCCCCGGGCGCCGAGGACAACGCGTCGGGCGTGGCGGTCATCGTGGAGCTCGCCAGAATGCTCCGCGAGCAGCCCGCGAGGCTCCCGGTGCGCCTCGTCGCGTTCGGTGCCGAGGAGTCCCGGGGATCGGGCTGGCAGTGGTATGCCTTCGGGTCGCGCCACTTCGTGGGCACTCTCGATGCCGCGCAGCGCAAGGCGGTCAGGGCGATGGTGTCCCTGGACCGCGTCGGGCGGGCCGCCACGGCCGTCCCGGTGTGCCACGGTGGCCGAGGGTCGACCGCGGTGGCCGACGACCTGCGGGACGCGGCGACCATCCGGACGAAGGCGTGCGTCAACCGGGCGAGCGACCACGTGTCGTTCGAGCGGGTCGGCATCGCCGCAGCCCGGATCGGGAGTGTCCCGTACGACCAGTACCACTCGTCGCGGGACGTCGCGGGCGTCGTCGACCCGGGCCAGCTCGGCCGGTCCGGCAGCGTCGTGTGGACTTGGCTGCACGTACTGTGACGGCCGTAGGGAGGTGCAGAGCCGGCCTCTGCACCTGTTGGACCTCGCATGGCCTGGCGCCGATAATCGACATTATGTCACTTCGGTGATCCGAGCGCGCTCATTCGCTCCCCTGATCGCGCCGGTCAGAGGTGCCGGAGGCTGCGCTTGCGGGCCAGCACGTCCGCAGGCATGCCCGGGCCGGGCTGGGCCCGCACCTCGGCGGGGTCCTCGACGACGCCGCACCGGGTGCAGCTGAGCCGGCTCGTGACTGCCTCGCCGCACGCCGTGTGGCGGTACTCGATCGGCGGTCCGTCCGGAGCGGACCACCGGTCGCCCCACTGCGTCAACGCGACGATCGCCGGGACCAGGTCGCGTCCCTTGGCCGTCACGACGTACTGCGGCGTCCCCGGATGGCCGGCGCCCGGCCGACGCTCCATGATCCCGGCCCCGACGAATCCCTCGAGCCGTGCCGCCAGGACGTTCGTCGCGATCCCGAGCGTGCGCTGGAAGTCGCCGAATCGCGTCGATCCCGCGAACAGCGCGTCTCGCAGGATGAGCAGGCTCCAGCGCTCCCCCACGACCTCCAGGGCGCGCGCCATCGAACACACTTCCGAGTCATACGTCTTGCCGAGCATGCGCCCAGTCTAGGCGCGCGACTTGCATGACGAAATCGCCTCGGGGCTACCCTTGGGCGCGATGCAGTGTGACTACTTCGACCGTGGCCGATGCCGCTCCTGCACGTTCATGGGCATGCCGTATGCCGCTCAGCTCGCTTCCAAGCAGGAGCGCTGCGCTGCCGCCCTGGCCGGGGTCGCCCCCGCCCTGACGTGGTTGGCTGCCGTGGCGGGACCCGACTCCGCTTTCCGGAACAAGGCCAAGCTCGTCATTGCGGGACGGGCCGGAGCCGTCACCCTCGGCATCCTCGACCATGCCGGGCGAGGCGTCGACCTCCGCGAGTGCGGCCTCTACGAGCCCGGCCTGACCCGGACCTTCCCCGTTCTGGCCGACCTCATCGACTCGCTCCGCCTCGAGCCCTACGACGTGGCCGCGCGTCGCGGCCAGCTCAAGCACCTGATCGTCACGCACTCACCCGACGACGAGCTGATGATCCGCTTCGTCCTGCGGACCGCCCACGAGATCCCCAGGATCCGCAAGGCCCTGCCGCGGCTGGTGGAGGCCCTGCCGGGCATCGCTGTCGTCTCGGTGAACCTCCAGCCCGAGCCCAAGGCCATCCTCGAGGGCGAGACGGAGCTCGTCCTGACCGAACGCTCCACCCTGCCCATGCGCGTCAACGACGTCGTGCTCGGCCTGCGACCGAACAGCTTCTTCCAGACGAACACCGCTGTGGCGGCCGCGCTCTACCGTCAGGCGCGCGAGTGGGTCGAGGACCGCTCCCCCGGCTCCGTGTGGGATCTCTACTGCGGTGTCGGCGGGTTCGCTCTCCACGTCGCCGGCCCAGGTCGTGTGGTCGTCGGGATCGAGCTGGCCCCTGACGCCGTCGACAGCGCCGTGGCCAGTGCGAGTGACCTGCGGGGGCAGCACCCGGACCTCGGGCCGATCCGCTTCGCGACGGCGGATGCCACGGCCCAGGTCGGCGCCGATCTGGCAGGGGTCGACCTGGTCATCGTCAATCCGCCTCGCCGGGGCATCGGGCCGGACCTGGCCGGTCGGCTGGAGGAGTCGGACGTGCGGGACGTCGTCTACTCCAGCTGCAACGTCGACTCACTGGCGCGGGACCTCGCCGCGATGCCCTCGTTCCGCGCGCACGAGGCTCGGCTCTTCGACATGTTCCCGCAGAGCAACCACCACGAGGTCATGGTTCGCCTCCACCGGACCTGAGACCCCAGTTCAACCCAATCGAGTGAACAGAAATCGGGCCACAAGTCCCCAGTTCTTGTTCACTCGATCGGGTGGTTGGGGTTGAGCCAGTCAGGAGTCACAGGGAGTCACCGGCTGCGACGTCCGAGGCCCGCTGCGTAACCGTCCAGGGCCTCGAGCACCTCAGGCGATCGGTAGACGCGATTGCGTTTCCACCCCGTCGATTCCACGAGGACACCGGCGTCCACGAGACGGGACAGCGCTGCGTGTGCGGTGGGCGCGGACACGTCGAGGTCGGCCATGACGAGCTTCGCCGTGACGACTGGCTGGCGCAGCAGCAGGTCGGCGATGGGCCACACGGCGGAGTCCGACCGGGCCTCCACGCGCCGGTCCCAGTCGCCCCGCACCTCCCGGAGGCGGTCGACGAGCGCCTCGCCCACCATGACCCCGGCGCGGGCGGCGTCTGCTACGCACCGAAGGATCGGCTCGGCATCGCCGGCTCGGTAGGAGCCGAGCGCCGCGAAGTACCGGTCCTTGGCCACGAGGAGGCCGGCCGAGATCGGGACGGTGACCCGGTGGATCACGCCGGTGCTGAGCAGGGACGCGTGGAGCAGGGCTCGGCCGGTCCTGCCGTTGCCATCCGCGAAGGGGTGGATCGTCTCGAACTGCGCATGGGCGAGTGCCCCGAGGGCCAGCGGCGGCACGTCGTCGCGGTCCAGGAACGCCACGAGATCGTTCATCAGGTCCGGGACCTCTGCGGCCAACGGAGGCACGAACTCGGCGTCACCGGGATGCAGGCCGGTCCCGCCGACCCAGACCTGCTCCTCTCGCCAGCGCCCGGGCCGGAGCCGCTGCTGACCGGTCATCAGGGCGCGGTGCATCGACAGGATGGATGCCACGTCCAGATCCCCCGCCAGGTCCATCGCAGCCTGCATGGTGCGGACGTTCGCGAGGATGGCGACCGCGTTGGTCCGGTCGCCTGCTCCGATCGCCGCCTCGGCCAGGGCTCGTGCCGACGAGGTGAGGTTCTCGATGTGCGAGCTGGCCGCGCTCTCCGAGCGGAGCAGGATCGCGGCAAACGGTGCCACCTCACCCGCTCCCCCGGCATCGAAGGCGGTGAGGAGTCTGGTCGCGTCGTCGAGGTCGGCCGCCACGTCCCCCGGCAGCTCGACCGCCACCGTGGCGATCTCCGGCACGACCGCCGGCTGGTAGTCCGTCGGAATGCTGCGCCGCGCGCGCCTCGAGGTCGTCGCGATGCCCTCGGGCTGCGATGCCCACGGGATCACCTGTGAACTGGTCGCCGGCCACTGCAATGGGAGGCCTCCTGATTAAGGTTACGTATCTATCCTTAACCAAGGTTACAGGAAGTCGGCTGGGTCGCCTGCCCCGACGCGGGCGATCTCCGGGTAGCTGCCGGAGTAGTCGACGACCGTGGTCGGCTCGAGACCGCACTCGCCGGAGTCGATGACGGCGTCGATGACATGGTCAAGTCGGTCCTTGATCTGCCACCCGTCCGTCATCGGCTCCTCGTCGCCGGGGAGCAGCAGCGTGCTCGAGAGGATCGGCTCGCCCAGGGCACGCAACAGCTCCCGGACGACGGGGTGGTTCGGGATGCGCACCCCGACCGTCCGCTTCTTCGGATGGAGCAGCCGGCGCGGCACCTCCCTGGTCGCCGGCAGGATGAACGTGTAGGGCCCGGGCGTGTGTGCCTTGACCGCTCGGAAGACGGCGTTGTCGAGTTGGGCAAGTTGCCCCAGCTGGGCGAAGTCGGCGCACACGAGCGTGAAGTGGTGCCGCTCGTCGAGGCCCCGGATCCGCAGGATCCGATCCTTCCCCTCCTGGTTGTCGAGCGAGCATCCGAGCGCGAAGCACGAGTCCGTCGGGTACGCGACGAGCCCACCGTCACGGAGGATCTGGACGGCTTGGGCGATCGCCCTCGGCTGCGGGTCGACCGGGTGGACATCGAAGTACTTCGCCATGACGCAACCCTGCCACGTCGACCTCTCGGCACGTGCTCCCGCGGGGGCTCAACCAGCGGTGCTCAACCGGCGAGGGCCTCCGCGAGGCGCTCGATGCCGAAGTCGAAGGCGGCGTCGACGTCTCCGCCCATCCGGAACGCGTCAGCGAGCTCCATCGACACGAACCCGCTGGCCCAGGCGGTGAGCGTCCGGGCAGCCTCCAGCGCACGCTCGGGGCCCGCGAGCTCCGTGCTGATCCGCAACACCGTGGCGGCCGCCCGGCGCAGGATCTCCGGGTCGGGCCGAGCCTCCTCATCGCCGGGGCTGAAGACGAGCCGAAACGCCGCAGGGCGCTCCCTTCCGAAGCTTCGGAGGGCGCGCACGGCGGCTCCGAGCGCAGCTCGGGGCGGCATCCCCGGCGGAGCGGCCGCGTCGACCCGACTCCCGATGTCCCGTGCCGCATCCGCGGCGACGAGGCGCACGAGCGCGGCGCGCCCCGGCACGTGCTTGTACAGCGACGGCGCCCGCACCCCGACCGTGGCCCCAACCGCCTGCATGGACAGGCCGTCGGGGCCGTTGGCCTCGAGCAGCTCCGCAGCGGCGCGGACGATGGCGTCGATGGACGTGCGTCCCGGTGCTGGCATCGGACCCCTCAACTATTGCCATTAGCCTTGATGGCTAAGTATCGTAGCCATCATTACATCCACGTTCATCGGGAGGCAACCCATGCAGATCGCCCCATCCGTGCACCGCGTCGGCAACGACGTCATCGCGTCCTACCTCGTCGTGGGCGACGACGGCGTGACCGTGGTGGACGCTGGACTCGGTGGACACTGGCGGGAGTTCGTGCGGGAGCTGACCCGGCTCGGCCGCAGCGTCGACGACGTGAAGGGCATCGTGTTGACGCACGGCGACACCGACCACCTCGGCTTCGCCGAGCGGCTCCGGGCCGAACGGGACGTCCCCGTGCACGTGCACGCTGCCGACGCGTCGCGGGCGAGAGGGGAGGAGAAGGCGCACGCCAGCTTCGGGCCATGGCGCCCTGGCGCGACCGCGCGGTTCTTCGCCTACGCCGCCATGCACGGCGGCTTGCGCACCAGGTATGTGCGGGAGGTCCGCGAGGTGGCGGACGGCGACGTCCTGGACCTGCCCGGGTCGCCACGCATCGTCGGCCTCCCCGGCCACTCGCCCGGCAGCGTCGCAGTTCACTTCCCGGCCCTCGACGCCGTGATGGTCGGAGATGCGCTCACCACTCGCCACGTCCTCACCGGACGAACCGGCCCGCAGCCGGCCCCCTTCACCGACGACGAGGCGGTGGCCCTGCGCAGTCTGGACCGGCTCGCTCGCCTGGACGCGCGATGGGTCCTGCCCGGCCACGGTGCGCCCTCCGACGCAGGGACGACGGAGGTCGTTCGACGGGTGCGTGCGGCGGCGGGCGCACTCCCGCGCTGAACGGCCAGCCTCGTGCCCGCACCGGCTGCGCCCGGTGGCTCACTGGGCGAGGCTCGTGGCCGGCACCCACAGGGCGCACGGCTTCGTCGAGCCCGCCCTCACGCCGCCGCAGGGTGGCAGCTCCTTCGGCGGCTCGAGGTCGTCCGTTGCCTCATCGCGCCTCCAGAGGGCGATGCTGGGTCGCCAGAGCTCCGTGACGACTGCACAGTCGCACGTCACCCCTTGGCCACACAGGCGCTTCGTCAGGCTCACGGCACGCCGCGCGCGAACGAGACGGTAGTGCTCGGCCCAGCCGAGCGAGTCACTGCAGCGCGCCGCTGCCGTCATCCGGTGGACAAAGCAGGCCAAGCACTCACCGGGTGTGGGCAGGACGCCGATGTGGGGATCGATCGGGCTGCCGGTGAAGATGTGGGTGACGTTGGACATGGTCCTCCCTTTCGCGGCCAGCCTGTGGCGAGCCGACTACTGCCGCCAGGAGCCCGGGCCGGTCCTGTGGACCCTCTGAGTCAGCGCGCTGGGATGTGGACAAACCCGCATCATGCCCCAGCGCCGTCCCGGCGCCGCACGACCAGGGCCCGACCTGCGACCCCTACCAGCAGGACGAGGACGCCCGCAATGAGGGACGTGATGGGCACCCGGAACGCCAGCACGACACATCCCACCAGGCCGACCACCTGAAGAACACGCGGGTAGATCCTGTCCGGGCCGGTCTGGGTCAACGCCGCCGCGTTCGCGATGGCGTAGTAGATCAGCACCCCGAAGGACGAGAAGCCGATGACCCCGCGCAGGTCGACGACGAGCACGAGCACGGAGACGACGCCGGCGAGTGCGACCTCGGCGACGTGGGGCACGGCGTAACGGTCGTGGACCCGCGCCAGGGGACTGGGCAGGTCGCCCTCCCGTGCCATGGCGAGCGAGGTCCGTCCGACCCCGGCGATGAGGGAGAGCAGGGCGCCCAGGGCGGCGACGGCAGCGGCCACGATGACGACGGGAGTGAGCCACGCCGCATACGGCGTCCTCTCTGCGGCCTCGCGCAGGGGCGCCTCGGCCGCTGCGAGTGCGGGAGCACCCAGTCGATCGAGCAGGACCCACCCGGTGACGGTGTACAACGGGACCACGATGGCGAAGGCGATGATGATGGCGCGCGGGATGCTCCGACGCGGGCTCGAGACCTCCTCGCCCATCGTCGCGATCCGGGCGTACCCGGCGAAAGCGAAGAACAGCAGTGCCGCGCCCTGGGCGACCCCCGCCCAGCCGACCGGGGCCTCGAGCGTGACCGGCGCCGGTGGCGCCCCGGACGCCACCGCGACGAGGGTCACCACGAGGAGGGAGAGGACGACGGCCACGAGGATCCGCGCGAGGCGCGCCGTGCGGGTGACGCCGTGGTAGTTGACCGTGGCGAGAACGATGACGGCCGCGATCGCAACGGGGCGCTGCCAGGCACCCGGGACGACGTAGGCGGCGAAGGTCATCGCCATGGCGGCGCAGCTGGCGGTCTTGCCGATGACGAATCCCCAACCCGCGACGAACCCCCACCCCGGTCCCAGCCTCTCGCGGCCGTAGACGTAGGTGCCCCCGGACGTCGGATACTGGGCGGCGAGCTGCGCGGACGACGTCGCGTTGCAGAACGCCACCACCGCGGCCAGGCCCAGGGCGAGGAGGAGCAACGTGCCTGCGGCAGCGGCCGCGGGGGCGAAGGCGGTGAACAGGCCCGCCCCGACCATGGAGCCGACGCCGATGTGCACCGCGTCGGCCGTGGTCAGCCGACGGGCCAGAGCTGGCTGCGAGGCCACGCCCTGCAGTGTGTCAGGTCGCGACAAACACCAGGTTCGCGTCAGCTGCGCGAGGCGTCAGCCAGCAGCGACTCGAACGGCGTGACGTCCTCGAACGGATCGACGGGTCGCGGAGCGGGCGACCCGGCGACGACCCGGGCGAAGTCCGCGCCGGCCCGCTCGATCCGGGCACCGAGGCGCCCCGCCTCGACGCTCCCCCAGTCCTCGGACGCCGCGAAGACGGCGACGGGTGCGACGAGGGCACCGAGGTAGGCGAACAACGGCCGGAGCGCGTGGTCGATCGCCAGCGAGTGGCGGGCCGTGCCTCCGGTGGCGCCGAGCAGCACGGGCTTGCCACGCAAGGAGTCCGCCGGCAGGACGTCGATGAGCATCTTGAACAGCCCGCTGTAGGAGGCGCTGTAGATCGGCGTCGACACGACGAGTGCGTCCGCCCCCACGACGGCGTCGAGGCGCTCCTGCAGTGCGGGCGACGCGAAACCGGTGAGCACGTTGTTGGTCAGGTCGTGCGCGATGTCGCGCACCTCGATGACCTCCACATGGGCATCGCCGCCGGGGAGTGCCTTGACGACGGCCTCGGTGAGCCGGTCCGCCAACAGGCGCGTCGAGGAGGGCTCGGTGATCCCAGCGGTGATGACGGTCAGGCGGGTGGTCATCAGATGGCTCCTTGGGCGGCAGGAATGCGGGACTCGTCGGGCGAGGCACCCGTGACGTCGTCGGCGGCGGCGTAGACGGTCGCGTCGTGCGCCCCGCCGGCCGCCGAGACGAGCGACGCGTGGGTGGGGGCGTCCGGCACGTGGGCCGGCTTGAGGGCGGCGAACTCCTTGCGCAGCACGGGGACGACCTCCTCGCCGAGGATGTCGAGCTGCTCGAGCACCATCTTCAGAGGAAGCCCGGCGTGGTCCATCAGCCACAGCTGACGCTGGTAGTCGCCGACGTAGTCGCGATAGCCCAGCGTGGCCTCGATGACCTGCTGGGGGCTGCCGACGAGGAGCGGAGTCTGGGCCATGAAGTCCTCGAGCGACGGGCCGTGGCCGTAGACCGGCGCGTTGTCGAAGTACGGCCGGAACTCGCGGATCGCCTCCTGGGAGCTGCTCCGCATGAAGACCTGCCCACCCAGGCCGACGATCGCCTGGTCAGCGGACCCGTGGCCGTAGTGCTCGAACCGGCGGCGGTAGAGCTGGACCATCTGCCGGGTGTGGCTGGCCGGCCAGAAGATGTGGTTGGAGAAGAACCCGTCACCGTAGTAAGCCGCCTGCTCCGCGATCTCCGGGCTGCGGATCGAGCCGTGCCAGACGAAGGGCGGCACGCCCTCGAGCGGGCGCGGGGTCGACGTGAAGCCCTGGAGCGGCGTGCGGTACGTGCCCTGCCAGTCGACCACGTCCTCGCGCCACAGGCGGTGGAGCAGGGCGTAGTTCTCGATGGCGAGGGGGACGCCGTCGCGGATGTCCTTGCCGAACCACGGGTAGACCGGACCGGTGTTGCCTCGGCCCATCATGAGGTCGATCCGCCCGTCGGCCAGGTGCTGCAGGTAGGCGTAGTCCTCGGCGAGCCGCACGGGGTCGTTCGTCGTGATCAGGGTCGTCGAGGTCGTCAGGATGATCCGCTCGGTCACGGCGGCCAGGTGCGCGAGCAGCACGGTCGGGTTCGCGGGTGCCACGAACGGTGGGTTGTGGTGCTCCCCCGTGGCGAAGACGTCGAGGCCGACCTCTTCGGCCTTCTTGGCGATCTCGATCGTGGCCTTGATCCGCTCGTGCTCGGTGGGCGCGCGACCCGTCGTGGCGTCGGTCGTGACGTCGCCCACGGTGAAGATCCCGAACTGCATGTGTCCCAGCTCCCTCATTAATTGACGATTCAAGCATACCAACAGCCAGCCGCGGCCGCACATTCCCGGTGCCTCCGGCACGAGGCCGTATGCCGCTGAGCCGCGCTCTCCGGTCACCCGGCCGCCCAGCACGGCCGGCTTCCCCGGGCGCATCGCGTGGCGTGCGATCCTGACCGGGTGACCCCTGAGATCTCCCCGAAGGACCGGTTCATCACGGTCTACGGCCGCAACCCCGTGCACGAGGTCCTCCTCGATGCCGACCTGCACGTCGACAAGGTCGTCATCGCGGAGGGTGCTCGCGGCGCAGGCCTGGCGGAGATCAGGAAGGCTGCTGGTCGGCGTGGCGTCACGGTCCAGTCCGCATCCGCGGAGCGGGTCAAGAAGCTCGCCGGCAACGGCCGTCAGGACCAGGGCGTCCTCGCCGACGTCGTCGCCCCGCGGATGCTCCCGCTCGCCGTAGCGCTCGACCATGCCGACCTGCGGACCGTTCTTGTCCTCGACGGCATCACGACCCCGGCAAACGTCGGGATGATCCTCCGTTCGGCCACGGCCGCCGGTGTCGGCGGCGTCGTCGTGCCGCGACGCGGTGTCGCGTCCATCGACCCGCTCGTGGTCAAGGCCTCGGCCGGAGTCGCCTTCCGGGCCCCGATCCTCAAGGCCTTCACCGCCGCGGAGGCGGTCTCCACCCTCAAGGAGCACGGGTTCCACGTCGTCGGACTCGACGCCGAGGGCGAGGACGACCTGTTCACCGCGCACCTTCCGGAGCCGGTCGCCTTCGTGCTCGGCAGCGAGACGTCCGGCCACGGCCCCGAGGTCGCCCACCTCGTCGACACGTGGGTGTCGATCCCCATGGCGGGCGGCGTCGAGTCGCTCAATGTCGCGGCGGCCGCTGCGGTGGTGTGCTTCGAGCTGGTGCGACGGGCCCGAGCCTGACCGTGGCGGGGCTCACCCGTGCGCCGCACGGACCGTCCCGCTGCCGACTTCGGCGACCCGCCCGCCGACGAGGACGGTGCCCCCATCATCGATGCGCACCACCACACGTGAAGGTCTGCCAATCTCGTCCCCCTGCCAGATGGTGATGAGCTCGTCGCGCCGTCCGGTCAGGGCGAGCCAGCTCCCGAGGTTGGCGGCGGCCGAGCCGGTTGCCGGGTCCTCCTCCAGCGCACTGCGGCTCACCGCGAAGAACCGCGCCGTGATCACCGAGTCCGCAGTCCGTGCCCAGACATAGACCTGGGGCTCTGGGCCAGGTACCGACAGGCGCTCGCGCATGCCGCGCGGGTCCGGCTGGCAGGCGTGCACCGCATCCCCGTCGGCGAGCTCGACGAGGAGCTGCTCGACCCCTGAGTCGACCCAGTGCGCGCCGTCGGGGACGACCGCCTCGGGCGGTATCCCGAGAACCTCGGCGATCTCCGACTCCGTGGTCCGGGCAGATCGGGCCCTCCCCGGATTGGCGCGCAGCCGCCAGGCGTCGCCCACCCGGCGCACCGGTATGCGTCCCGCCGGCATGGACAGCACCACCTCGTCGACGCCACCTGCCAGCGCCGCCACGACGTGTGCTGTCCCGAGGGTCGGGTGGCCGGCGAAGGGCATCTCGTAGGACGCAGTGAAGATGCGCACGTCCGCCCCGGCCACGTCGGCTGACTGAGCGCGCGTCGCGGTCACGAAGGCGGTCTCACTCAGGTTGAACTGCCTCGCCCACGACTGCATCTGCTGATCCGTGAGGGCGGCGGCGTCCTCGAAGACGCAGAGCGGGTTGCCGGAGAACGGATCGCCATCGATCGAGAAGACATTGAGCAGCCGGAATCGCAGGTCCACGAGGAGAGTCTGCCGGGCACTAGATTGACCGCATGGCCAAGCCAGACGGTGTCGTGCCCGGAAGCATCTACCTGTTCCGCCACGGCGAGACGGAGTGGTCGCTCAGCGGGCAGCACACCGGCACGACCGATCTGCCTCTGCTGCCCGAGGGCGAGGAGGCGGCCCGCGAGCTCGGGGAGATCCTGCAGAACCGGGCGTTCGAGCGCGTCCTCTCCTCACCCCTGCAGCGGGCCCGACGCACCGCCGAGCTGGCCGGGCTGACGCACGTCGAGGTCGAGCCGCTCCTCCGGGAGTGGGACTACGGTGCCTACGAGGGCATCACGACCACGGACATCTCGGCCGGGCTCGGCCGGCCCTGGGAGGTCTTCGTCGACGGGGTCGTCCCCGGGGACACCCCCGGTGAGACGCTCGAGGAGGTGGCCGCCAGGGCCCAGCAGGTCATCGACACGATCTGGCCGAGCCTCGAGCGGGGCGACGTCGCGCTCTTCGGGCACGGGCACGCCCTGCGGGTCCTGACAGCGGTCTGGCTGGGCCGCAGCCCCCGCCTGGGGCAACAGCTCATCCTCGACCCCGGGTCGATGAGCATCCTGACCCACCACCGCTCCACCCGCTGCCTCGGCACCTACAACCTGTCCCCGTGGCGTCTGCTCCGGAACTCCACCACGCGGTGAGCGCGCGGGCCCAACCAAGCCAGCTCAGCGGCATACGGCTCGAACATCATTGTGCCCCAGTAGGACTCAGGCCTCCTTGGGGAGCTCCCACGTGTGGACCGGCTCGTTGGCGTTCATGCCCTCGATGTACTTCGCCAGCATCTCGCGCAACGCCTCGTCCCGGGCGAGCCCTCGCGACTCGAGCCTGGCCACGCACTCCGCCTGCCAGCAGGCACCGTTCATGCTCGTCAGGCAGCGCTGCTCGATGACCGACAGGTACCGGTCCCGCACGGCCTGCGACACGCCCCACCGCTCGAGCCCCTCGTGCGCCATCGGCAGCAACCGACGCAGGATCAGCTCGGTCGCCGGTACCTCGCCCATCCCGGGCCAGTACGTCCTTGCGTCGATCCCAAGTCGAGCCCCCTCCTCGAAGTTGGCCTCCGCCGCGGAGAAGCTCATCCGCGTCCACACCGGGCGGTCCTCCGCATCGAGGACCCGCATCGTCCCGTAGTAGAAGGCGGCGTTGGCCAGGACGTCGATGATGCTCGGGCCCGCGGGCAGGACGCGGTTCTCGACCCGCAGGTGCGGTCGGCCGTGGACGATGTCGTAGATGGGGCGGTTCCAGCGGTAGACCGTCCCGTTGTGGAGGCGCAGCTCCTTCAGCTGCGGGACCTCACCGCGCTCGAAGACGTCCTCCGGCTCCTCGTCCGAGATCTCGGGAAGCAGCGACGGGAAGTACCGAACGTTCTCCTCGAAGAGGTCGAAGATCGAGGTGATCCACCGCTCGCCGAACCAGACACGCGGCCGGACCCCCTGGTTCCTCAGCTCGACGGAGCGGGTGTCGGTCGACTGGGTGAACAAGGGGATGCGGGTCTCCGCCCAGAGCCGCTGGCCGAGGAAGAAGGGCGAGTTCGCGCCCACGGCGAGCTGGGGGCCGGCGAGGACCTGGGCGGCGTTCCAGTGGTCGGCAAAGCGCTCCGGCTCCACCTGCAGGTGCAGCTGCATCGACGTGCACGCCGACTCGGGAGCGAGGGAGTCCGAGTACCGCGCGATGCGCTCCCCGGTCGGGCCCTCGAGCTCGAGCCAGACGTCCTCGCCGCGGGCGTCGAGGACCGCGATGTTGAGCGCCGCGTAGCGGATGTTCTCGCTGATCCAGTCGCCCTCGAAGTGCTCGGGCATGATCGTCGGCAGGATGCCGATCGCGACGATGCCGGTGTTCAGCTCGGCGGCCCGCTCCGAGGCATGGTTGAGGGACGCACGTAGGTCCTGCTCCAGCTCGAGGGCGGCGTCACCGGGCAGCGGTCGCGGGCGGACGTTGAGCTCGATGTTGAAGCGCGCCAGCTCGGTCTGGTAGTCGGGGTCGGCGATCTGCTCGAGGATTGTCTTGTTGTCGAGCTTCGGACCGAGGTCGCCGTTGACGAGGTTGAGCTCGATCTCCAGCCCAGTCATGGGCCGGTCGAACTCGAACTGGCTGTGGCCCAGCATCCGCTCGAACACGTCAAGGTCGCGGCGCACCTTCTCGCGGTAGCGCTGCCGCTGTTCTCGGGTGTACCTGGCCTGTTCGACTTCGGCTCCCACGAACCCGAGACAACCACACAAGCGGCCTCTGCGCGAGGGTTTGGGGTCGGGTGTCGCCCGCTCTCGGCCGTCAGCCCTCGAACGCCTCCGGCGGCGGGCAGGAGCACACGAGGTGCCGGTCGCCATGGGCACCGTCGATGCGCCCTACCGGTGGCCAGTACTTGTCTGCCGCCTCCACACCCACCGGGAAGGCCGCACCAGCGCGCTCGTACTCATGCACCCAGTCCCCGCTCGCGATGGCGTGCGCGGTGTGGGGAGCGTTGCGCAGCATGCTCTCGGCGAGGGCGACGTCGCCCTTGTGGATCGCCTCGATCTCGTCCCGGATCGCGGTCATCGCGTCGCAGAACCGGTCCAGCTCGTGCTTGTCCTCGGACTCGGTCGGCTCCACCATGAGCGTGCCCGCGACGGGGAAGCTCATCGTGGGCGCGTGGAACCCGTAGTCGATGAGGCGCTTGGCGATGTCGTCGACGGTCACGCCGGTGTCCGTGGTGATCTTGCGAACGTCGAGGATGCACTCGTGCGCCACGAGGCCGTCACGCCCTGAGTAGAGCACCGGGTAGTGCTCCCGCAGCCGCGCCGCGACGTAGTTCGCGTTGAGCACGGCCAGCTGTGTCGCGTGGCGCAGCCCGTCGCCGCCCATGAGCCGGATGTATGCCCAGGAGATCGGGAGGATGCTCGCGGAGCCATAGGGGGCCGCGCTCACCGGCCCGACGCCCGACTCGGGCCCGGCCTCGGGAGCCAACGGGTGGTTGGGCAGGTGCGGTGCCAGGTGCGCACGCACCGCGACCGGGCCGACGCCCGGACCGCCGCCCCCGTGCGGGATGCAGAACGTCTTGTGCAGGTTGAGGTGCGACACGTCGGCCCCGAACTTGCCCGGTTGCGCAAGCCCGACGAGCGCGTTGAGGTTGGCACCGTCCACGTAGACCTGTCCGCCCGCGTCATGGACGAGCTCGCACAGCTCGGTGATGGTGTCCTCGTAGACCCCGTGGGTCGACGGGTAGGTCACCATGATGGCCGCGAGGTCGTCGCGGTGCTGGTCGACCTTGGCGCGCAGGTCCCCCATGTCGACCGTGCCGTCTGGAGCCGTCTTGACGACGACGACCTTGAGGCCGGCCATGACGGCCGACGCGGCATTGGTGCCGTGGGCGCTGGCCGGGATGAGGCAGATCCGGCGGTGACCTTCACCGCGGGCCTGGTGGTAGGCGTGAATGGCGAGCAGGCCCGAGAACTCCCCCTGCGACCCGGCGTTGGGCTGGAGTGAGACGGCGTCGTAGCCGGTGATCTGGCACAGCCAGCTGCCGAGCTCGTCGATGAGCCGGCGGATGCCCTCGGACTGGTCCGCGGGCGCGAAGGGGTGCAGGTTCGCGAACTCCGGCCAGCTGACGGACTCCATCTCCGTGGTGGCGTTGAGCTTCATGGTGCACGAGCCGAGGGGGATCATGCCCCGGTCGAGTGCGAAGTCCCGGTCGGCGAGACGGCGCAGGTAGCGGAGCATGGCCGTCTCGGAGCGGTGGCTGTGGAAGACGGGATGCGTCATGAAGTCGGACGTCCGGGCGAGGTGGGTCGGCAGCTCCAGCCCGGCGCTGACGGCGGTGGCGGAGTCGTCTGGCTGGGGAGGCGCATCCAGACCGAACCCCTGGAGGACTGCCGCCACCGTCCGCGACGTCGTCGTCTCGTCGAGACTGAGCGAGACCCGGTCCGCGTCGACGCGGTTGAGGTTGATGCCCCGGTCGACGAAACCCCGGACGACCTCGTCGGCCCGGCCGGGAACCGAGATCGTCAGGGTGTCGAAGCAGATCTCCGTGGTGACCTCGATCCCACTGGCCACCAACGCTTCTCGCAGGTTCACGGCGTGGGAGCGGATCCGCTGAGCAATTCGCGTCAGGCCGTCTGGCCCGTGCCAGACGGCGTACATCGACGCCATGACGGCGAGGAGCACCTGTGCGGTGCAGATGTTGGAGGTGGCCTTCTCGCGGCGGATGTGCTGCTCGCGGGTCTGGAGCGCCATGCGGAGTGCAGGCTTGCCGCGGGCATCGACCGAGACGCCGATGATCCGGCCGGGCATGGCGCGCTTGTGGGCGTCCTTGGTGGCGAAGAAGGCGGCGTGCGGGCCGCCATAGCCGATCGGCACGCCGAAGCGCTGAGCCGAGCCCAGGGCGATGTCGGCACCCAGCTCGCCGGGCGGGGTCAGGAGGGTGAGGGCCAGGAGGTCGGTGGCGACGGCGGCGAGGCCGCCTTTCGCCTGGACGGCACGGATGGCGGGGCGGAGGTCGCGGATGCTGCCGTCGGTGGCGGGGTACTGGAAGACGGCGCCGAAGACGTCCTGGGACTCGATCTGGTCGAGCGGGTCGCCGACGACGAGGTGGATGCCCAGATGCGCGGCACGGGTGCGGATGACGGCGATGGTCTGCGGATGGCACAAGGCGTCGACGAAGAAGGCGGAGGCTTTGCCGCGGCTGATCCGGCGGGCCATGGTCATGGCCTCGGCGGCGGCGGTGGCCTCGTCGAGGAGCGAGGCGTTGGCGAGCGGCAGGCCGGTCAGGTCGGCCACCATGGTCTGGAAGGCGAGCAGCATCTCGAGCCGCCCCTGCGCGATCTCGGCCTGGTAGGGCGTGTACTGCGTGTACCAGCCCGGGTTCTCGAGCACGTTCCTCTGGATCACGGGCGGCGTGAACGTCGCGTGGTAGCCGAGGCCGAGGAACGACCGCCACGGGCGGTTCTTCCGAG
>NZ_DATEEY010000182.1:0-23596 GCF_035280925.1 Intrasporangium sp.
TGGTAGCGGGGGCAGGATTTGAACCTGCGACCTCCGGGTTATGAGCCCGGCGAGCTACCGAGCTGCTCCACCCCGCGTCGGCAAGAACCACCTTACGTGAATCCGCCTGGAGGACCAAATCGGGCACGATGGGCGCTCACCAGCGCGTCGGACGTGCCTGATCAGTCCGCGATCAGTCCTGCTCTGGTTCGGTCAGCCACCCCCCGGGGCGGCCGCCGCCGCTCGGGCCAGAGCCTCCTTCAACCGTTCCTGCGCTTGGCCGTAGGCCGCGAAGTCACCCTTCCGCAGGGCCTCCTCGCCGGCCCGGAACGCCGCGTCGGCGTCGGCCAGGGCCTGGCGCAGCGCAGCGTCGTCTGGCGTGGCCGTCGGGGCCGTCGGGGCCGGGCCGGACGTCGTCGGACCCGTCGTCGGGGTGCCGGTCGGGGTACCCGTGGGCGTCCCGGTCGGCGTGCCGTCGGGAGTCACCGGTGTGTCGGTGCCCTGGTCACCGGCCGACGCACCCGACTCGCCGCCGAAGAGGTCGTTGAGCGCGCCGTCGAGCGAACCGGCCCAGGCGATCTTCTCGCCGAAGGCGACGGCCACCGCGGACAGGCGCGGATAGGCTCCGGCGCCTGATGCCTGCACGTAGATCGGCTGGACGTAGAGCACCCCACCACCAACCGGCAGCGTCAGCTGGTTGCCAAAGGTGACCTCGGCCCCTTGCAGCGCCGTCGTCGAGATGAACTGCGCCAAGGTTCCGAACCCGGAGTCGGTGGAGGACACCTGCGACGACCGCATGTCGTTGTAGACCTGTCCCGGGCCCTTGACCGTGGTGCTCGTCGGCTCCAGCAGCCGGAGCCGGCCGTAACCGGGCGCCTTCTTCCCGTCCTCGGAGCCGGCGTCGCCGTCCGCCGCGAGGAAGCCGGTGAGCAGGTTGCGGTCACCGACCGGCATGAACGTCGAGGTCAGCGAGAACGCCGGCTCCTGCTGGTCCGGCATCGCGAGCGACAGGTAGTACGGCGGCTGGAGGAGCGACTGTTCGGCGTTCGTGCCGCGCGTCGGGTCCAGCGGGACGCGCCAGAACGTCTGGCCGCCGTAGAACGACGCCGCGTCCGTCTCGTGGTACTTCGTCAACAGCTGGCGCTGGATCTTGAACAGGTCCTCCGGGTACCGCAGGTGCTCCATGAGCGAGCCCTTGATCTCGGACACCGGTGTCACGGCATCGGGGAAGATCTTCATCCAGGCGGCGAGGATCGGGTCCTTGTCGTCCCACTGGTAGAGCTTGACCGTACCGTCGTAGGCGTCCACGGTCGCCTTGACCGAGTTGCGCACGTAGTTGATCTGGCCGGCGCGGATCGCCTGGACCGAGTCACGGGTGCGGGTCACCGAGTCCGACGTCGCGGCGTCGAGGGTCGCCATCTCGGAGTACGGGTACATGTCGGTCGTCGTGTAGCCGTCGATGACCCACAGGACCCGTCCGTCGACCACGACGGGGTAGGCGTTGCCGTCGAGCGTCAACCACGGCGCGACCCGCTCGACGCGCTCGCGCGGAGTGCGGTGATCGAGCAACCGGGAGTCGTTCGTCACCGCGTCGGAGAGCAGGAAGTTGATCTCGCGGTACTTGAACGCGTAGGCGATGCGACGCAACGCGTCGAGCTCGACGCCGCCCTCGCCGGCGTAGGTGTTCTTCACCTGCTCGTTGTCGGCGGCCAGGTAGTCGAACTCACTGTTGCCCTCGCCCACGATGGAGTACTCGGGGGACGACTCGCCGAAGTAGATCCGCGGCTCGTACTTGCCGAGCACGCCGGTCGTGCCGATCTGCGACTCGAAGAAGGTGGGCCGGCCGTCGTCCTCGCGGGTGTTGCCCTTGGCGGCGACGACGCCGTAGCCGTGGGTGTAGACCGTGTGGTCGTTGAGCCAGTTGCGCTGCCCGTCGGGGACACCGGTCAGGTCCAGCTCGCGGACCGCGATGACGGTGTCGGTCTGGGTGCCTTCGAGGTTGTAGCGGTCCACGTCGAGGACGTCGGCGAACTGGTAGTACCCCTTCGAGGCCTCGAGCTGCTTGAAGGTGGGGCTGACGACGTTGGGGTCGATGAGCCGGATGCCGGGGATGGTCGCCGCGTCGTTGCGCAGCTGGCCAGGGTTCGCGATCGCGGTGGTGTCATAGGGCTCGACCTTGATGTCGTTGAACCCATAGGCGGCCCGTGTCGCCTCGATGTTGCGCTCGATGTACGGCAGCTCGAGCGACTTCTCGGAGGGCCGCACCTTGAGCGACTGGACCAGCGCCGGGTAGATGCCACCGACGGCCACGACGACGACTGCGAGCACGGCCACGCCCACGAGCGGCAGCCGCCAGGAGCGGGTCCAGATCGTGCTGAGGAACATCCCCACGCACATCAGCGCAGCAATCGCGAGGATGCCCTTGGTCGGGATGACGGCGTGGGCCTCGGTGTACTGGATACCCGTCATCCGGGTCGACTGCGCGTTGGCCAGGTTGTACCGGTCCACCCAGAAGGCGACGGCGCGGACGAGGACCAGCGCGGCGGCGATGACCGAGAGGTGCACTCTGGCGGCCTGGGTCGAGCGGGTCCGCTGGCCCGCGACGATCCCTCCGTAGAGGTAGTGCGTGAACGCGGCGGCGATGAAGCCGAGCACGAGGATCATCGTCAGGAACGACACGACGAAGTTGATCCACGGCAGGTCGAAGACGTAGAAGGAGATGTCGAGCTTGAACTCGGGGTCCGTCGTGCCGAACGGCGAGCCGTTGCGCCACAGCAGGAAGGTGTCCCACTGGGTCGCCGCGGACAGCCCGGCGAAGAGCCCGATGGCGAGCGGGGCAGCGATCGTCGCGGTCTTGCGCATCGGCTCGACGAGCTGTCGGTAGTGCTCCATCGCCTGCGTGTCGGGTGATGGCGCGTAGATCGGCCGGTGCCGGTAGGCGAAGTGGATGCTCGACCAGACGACGGCTGCGGTGATGAGGCCACCGACCAGCCCGAGCAGGATCTTCGTGACGAGCTGGGTCGTGAAGACCCCGGAGAAGTCGACCGACTGGTACCACAGCACCTCTGTCCAGAAGGTGGCCAGGGTGGCCACGACGAGGAGCAGGGCGCCCGCAACCACCAGGGCCGTGACGAGGGGGTTGCGGTTGGGACGCTGCGGCGCAGCGCGTCGCGTCGCGCCCGGTTCGCTGCCGTCGCCGAAGGGGCCCTTGGGTGGTGGGCCGAAGTCGCTGTCGCTCACGTTGGGTCGCCTCGAGGTGCTGGGGCCGGCAGATCGCGGGCCTGAGAATGCCGCTTGCGGCAACCATAACCCGACATCCTGAGACAGCCGTGCCCCGCCCGCCGGGGACGACCGCCCACGGCCTCCTCCCGGCTTCCACGCACATGCCGTATGCCGCTGAGCCCGGTCCCAGCCGACGACCACTCCCGCACGTGGCAGGGTTTCCGACTCCCGCCCTCGGTCGTCGATCGAGTGAACAGCTCTTGGGCGGCCAAGGCCCGGAAGTCGTTCACTCGATCACGGTGGCCGCAGCAGGTCTAGTCCTCGAACGTCGCCGTGAGGGCGGCCACAAGTCCCGGCGCGAGGTCCTTCCCGGTGGCGACCGCGTCGTCGGAGTCATGCTCGCGCTGGCGGAGCAGGCAGATCGATGAGCCATCGCGGAGGACTGCGACGAGGAGCCGGACGTCCTTGCGGTCGGGGTGTCCGGCCAGCGCCTCGACGACGGCCTCGGGCCGCTCCGGAAGGTCACGCTCGGCGTCGGGTGGGACGACCATGCGCTCGATGGCGAAGGCGCACCCGTCGACCTCGTCCGGCCAGGCGATCCTGCCGAGGAGCGTCTCCAGCGACGAGGTGGCCGGCAGCCCTTCCTGCTCGATCGCCGTGAAGGCCCCCTCGGCGAGGTCGGCGGGACCGAGCTGGGTGCGCAGCTGTGGTTCCCGAGCGAGCAGCGAGGCGGTCCGGACCAGCGCGAACAGGCGCGCCGGCTGGTCCCATCCGGCCCCCGCCACGTGGCGCTCGGTGTCCAGCGCGGCGATGGTGAGGGGGTCGGCGGTGAGGGAGGCGGCCGGCTGCTCGTCCATCCGTCCATCCAACCACCCGAGCGCGCCGGCCCGGATCGAGTGAACCCGCTTTGCGGCCGGCACACCCCGAAAGCTGTTCACTCGATCGGGAGGGTCGAGGGATCAGCAGCGCGGCAGCGACGACGTGCGCCCGGAAGCGATGCCCTCCACCACGTTCGTGGCGTCCTTGAACGTGCCGACGGCGAAGACCTCGAGGCCGGAGGGGACATGGCCCACGACCTCCGGACAGTTGTCGACCGGGGCGAGGAAGTACTCGGACCCGCCGGACCGGGCGCCGGCCATCTTCTGCCGGATCCCGCCGATGGGGCCGACGCTCCCCTCTTCGTCGATGGTCCCGGTGCCGGCGATGTCGCGGCCGTTGGTGAGCGGACCGGGCGTCAGCTTGTCGTAGATGCCGAGGGCGAACATGAGACCGGCCGAGGGCCCGCCGACGTCACCCGCATTGATGGTGACCGTGGCCGGGAAGTCGTGGTCGAGCCGCAGGATGACGCCGAGGGCAGTCCGGCCCCCGGAACCCGTCATGGTCGTCACATCGGCGACGACCGGCTTGCCGGCGCGGGTGACCTCGATCTCGATCGGCTCGCCCGGGCGAACCGACTGGAGCGCGGTCCGGATGCTGTCAGGGGTCGTCACCGTCGTGTCCCCCACCCGGACGATGCGGTCCCCGACCCGTAACGCGTCCTTGCCGGGCGCCTCGTCGAGGATCTCGGCGATCTCGATGTGCGTCTTCACCGGTTCTCCCAGGGCGCGCAGCGCAACGGCGGTCGCCTCCTCCTGGGACCCCTCCATCTGGACCGCGTTCTCCTCGGCGATCCGTTCGCTGCTCGCGTCCGGGTCGAAGACCTGGTCGACGGGCAGGACGTCCTTCGACGGATCCAGCCAGGCCCACACGACGTCGAAGGCATCGACCGGGAAGCCCGGGCCGCCGAGGACGGAGACGGTGGTGAAGCTGAGCTCCCCCTCGGTCTCGTAGGTCGGCAGTCCCTTGACGGAGATGAGGGTGGAGCCGTTGGCCTCTCCGGGGACCTTGCCAAGGGTGTTCATCGTCGGGCCCGGGCTCATGATGGCAAAGGGCACGTGCACCAGGTTGCCGACGACGAGGATCGCCAGGCCGAGGAAGAAGCCGGCGAGGAACAGCTTGTTGCCCCGGCTCAGTGGCGCGCGTGGACGCGGCGGTCCTGGAGACAGCGGCGCCGGTCCGGCCTCGTCCGTGGGTAGCCGGCGGATCGTCCTCACGGCAGGCCGACCCACTCGTCCGAGCCGTCCGCGAACCGCTGGTGCTTCCAGATCGGCACCGTCGCCTTGAGCTCGTCGATGAGCTCGCGGCACACCTCGAAGGCCGCACCGCGGTGCTCGGCACTGACGGCCACGACGACGGCAAGGTCCCCGATGTCGAGCCGCCCGACGCGGTGCACGACGGCTATCCGCACGGTTCGACCGTCGGCCGCCAGCCGCTCCGCGAGCGCTCGTGTCACCTCTTCAGCCTGCGGGTGCGCACTGTAGTCCAGCTCCAGGACGCGCTCCTTGTCGGTCTGCTGGTCGGCCGCGGCTCCTGCTGCGCCACCCTTCGCGTCATGGTTTCGCACGGTGCCGACGAACACGCAGGTGCCGCCGGCACGCGCATCGGCGACGCTGGAGAGCACCTCGTCGACGGACAGCGGCGACTCCCGGATCTCGGCAAGGGTGACCGTCACGCCCGCCATCGTAAGCGGACGAGCTTGGCGTCGGTGGTGGCGATCCCGGACGGACCCGCTCGAGGGAACGATCCTCCCGGTTCCGTGGTTGTCTGGTGGAAGGAGAACGCTGAGCGCATCCGAGCATCCGATCAACGAATCTGGTCAACGCATCCGATCAACCCCGAGGAGCAGGCATGTCCGACCGCGACCCTGGCGGCGAGGGCGGCTTCGACCGCGACAACGACAACGCCGACCGCGACCAGGACATTGAGAAGGGCAGCGGCGGATCGACCGGCTCCCCTGGCGGACCGGGCCAGGAGGGCTGGCCGGGCGGCGCCCCCGGCTTCGACCCCGCAAACCTGAGCTCGATGCTCGAGCAGGTGCTCGGCCAGGCGGCCGAGAACCCCGAGCTGGCCGCAGCGATGCGCAGCATGGGCGTCGACCCGAGTGACCCCGCCACCAAGGCGGCGATGCGCGCGCAGCTCGGTAGCTTCATGGCGGCCCAGCAGTCCCCCACTGGCGCCCGCGACCTCGCGACCGACGTCGCCCGCAAGCACGTCCTGGCCACGCAGGGCAACGACGTGCACGACGCCAGTGCGGCTCGAGCGGTGGAGGATGCCGTGGCCGTGGCCGTGCTCTGGCTCGACGAGGTCACGGCGCTCGGCGCCCCCTCATGGCGCGCGACCGGGTTCAGCCGGGCCGAGTGGGTCGAGGCGACCATGCCGCGCTGGTTCGACCTCGTCGAACCCGTGTCCGACGGGGTCACGAGCGCGACGTCGGCCGCGATCCGGAAGCAGCTCGGCGAGCTCGGGCCCGAGGCCTTCGGCGACGCGCTCCCGCCGGAGCTGCAGGGCATGCTGGGCGCCGGCTTCGACCCCGCGGCCATGCTCGAGCAGTGGGCCCCGATGCTCTCGAACCTCAGCCGCCAGATGTTCGCGGCCCAGCTCGGCCAGGCCGTCGGCACCCTCGCCACCGAGGTGGTGGGCGCGACCGAGGTGGGCCTGCCCCTGACCGACCCCGACCTCGTCGCCCTGCTGCCCGGCAACGTCGACGAGCTCGCGACCTCGCTCGAGATCGACCTGCCGCAGGTCCGCCTGTACCTCGCGGTTCGCGAGGCGGCCCGAGTCCGGCTGTTTGCGCAGGTGCCGTGGCTCGGTCCGCAGCTGATGTCGGCCGTCGCTGACTACGCGCACAACATCACGATCGACACCGAGGCCATCGAGTCGGCCTTGTCCACCATCGACGCCACCGATCCGGAAGCCCTCCGCAGCGCGTTGCAGGGCAACCTCTTCCGTCCGCAGCCGACCCCTGTCCAGCGTCGCGCGCTGGATCGGCTCGAGACCCTCCTCGCGCTCGCCGAGGGCTGGGTCGACCACGTGACGGAGCGCGCCACGGCCGCACACCTGCCCCAGTCCCCCGCGCTGGCGGAGACCATCCGACGCCGGCGGGTCGGCGGCGCCGCCCAGAAGACGTTCGCCGGACTCGTCGGGCTCGAGCTGCGGCCGCGCCGGATGCGCGATGCCGCGAACCTCTGGGCCGCCCTGGAGAACGCCGGCGGCCAGGCGTTGCGCGACGGCCGGTGGTCCCACCCCGACCTGGCACCCACCTCCATGGACCTGGACGACATCATCGGCTTCGTCGAGCGCGTCACGGGTCAAGCCGGCGCAGAGGAGCCCGCGAAGGGACTGCCTGAGGGCGCGCTGGGTGACGAGGAACTCGGCACCGACCTCGACTCGGTGCTGCGCGGCATCCTCGACGAGGCCGCTGCAGGCGAGACCAACCGCAGCCCTGACACCGAGGACGACGACGATGATGACGGGCGGACGTGACCACTGCCCGCCCCCAGCCACCCACGTCGGGAGCTGACCCGGGAACGAGCCCAGCGGCATACGGCCGCATCCGTGACGACGCCATCGCGGAGCTCAGCGGTTGGCACCCTCCCGACGCGGCGCAGGAGCGCCTGCGGCTGGACTACCTGGCCCACCTCGCACGGCACGGCGACGCGATGACGCGAGGCGGCCCGCCGGCACACCTGACGGGCAGCGTCATCGTCCTCGACCGCGCCGGCGAGCAGGTCCTGCTCACCCTCCACCAGAAGGCCCGGCGTTGGTTCCAGTTCGGCGGGCACTTCGAGGCCGGCGACAGGTCGATGCGGCAGGGCGCGGAACGGGAGGCCCGCGAGGAGTCCGGCATCGACGGGCTCGTCGCCCTGCCCGAGATCGTCTTGCTGGACCGACATGAGCTGGGCGCCGCCTTCGGCACCTGTCGGGAGCACCTGGATGTGCGGTACGCCGCCATCGCCCCAGCGGGCGCGGCGCACTCGGCGACCCACGAGTCGGTCGAGGTGCGGTGGTGGCCCGCGGACCGCCTGCCCGAGGACACCCGCGACGAGCTCCTGCCGCTCGTGCGGGCGGCGCAGGCGCTCATCCGCCGCTGATCACGCGCCTCACTCGTCGCTGAGCGTCAGGCCCGCCGTCGCGGCCACGCCCTGGAGATAGCCGCGCGCCCGTTCCAGGCGCGGATAGCTGCTCAGCAGGCCCCAGAAGGCCGGCCCGTGTCCGGGCTCGACGAGGTGGGCGAGCTCGTGGAGCAGCACGTAGTCGAGCACCCAGCCCGGCATGCCGCGGACCTTGTCCGAGACGCGGATCGAGCCCTCAGCGGGGGTGCAGGAGCCCCACCGGGACTCCTGGTTGGACACCCACCGGACGCTCGTCGGCTGGGCACGGCCGCCGAGGTAGGTGGTCGAGAGGTGTGCCGCACGGGCCGTGAGGTCCCCATCGGACCGGCGTCGACGCTGCTCGGAGGCCGTCACACGAGCGAGCATGGTGCGGACCCACTCGCCCTCCTCGGCGCGCGTGAGCCGGGCCGGGACGAGCACGACGAGGCGACCCTCCTGACGGTACGCGGACACGGTGCGCCGCCGCCGAGAGCTGCGACGCACCTCGACGGTCACCCCGTCGACCACCGTCTCCACGACCTCGCGCCGAGCGCCTTGCCGCGCCGAGTGTGGGACCGCCCGCGGCAGCTCTGGTCGGGACCTCGCCATGAGGGCAGGGTAGGCCGGACCGGCGACGACGCAATGGACGATGACCCGAACGCGCCGTCCCACGCACGGCGGATCCGGCCCGTCCGCTGCATCCCGCACTGGCGCGCCATGCGGGGATGAGCGTGATCTCGTGCTCAGCGTGCTCTAGGGTTGTCGGAGCCGAGGCACCCATCAGACGGGTGCCAGTACAAGGAGACACCAATGGCTGACGAGACCTACAAGGGCGAGTTCTACTGCGTGAAGTGCAAGGCGAAGCGCGAGGCCGAGGGCAAGGTTGTCGTGTCCGAGAACGGGCGGCGGATGGCCAAGGGCCAGTGCCCCGTCTGCGGCACGAACCTGAACCGCATCCTGGGCAAGGCCTGACCGGGTCCGACGCGCGTCCTGGATGACGCGCCGACGAGGGCGGGACCACCACGGTCCCGCCCTCGCCCTGTCCCCAGGCCTGTCCCCCTCCGGTGTCTGTGGATGACCCCCTCGCGATCCGACCCGCCTTTGCGACGCTCGGAGCACGACGCAGTCCGGCACCGAGCGCGGGAGCCGGGCAGGCACGGAGGAGCCATGGGGTCAGGAAGCAGCGACGGGCCGAGACGGTCCGGTCCCAGGCTCACCGCCGCCCGCCCGGCAGAGCACCGTTCTGCCCGCTTTCCCGGCCGGCCCGGGCTGCCCGGCCTGCCCGGCCTTGACGCCGCGGCTGTCCCGCACCCAGGGATCCCGCCGTGGCGACGCCCCATCGCGCGCACGCCGGGCGAGATCCAGTTCGGCGTGGGCGCCGGCGGCCCGATCGTCAAGGGCGTCAGTGAGGCCGAGGCACGCGTGCTGGCTCGGCTCGACGGCACCGTGCCGCTGGGCACCTCCTATCGCCTCGCCGGGGAGGCGGGCATCCCCGCCCGCCGCTGGCGGGCGCTGCTCGACCTCATCGAGGAGATCGGAGTCCTCGAGCGGTACTCGACTGAGCAGCCCTGCCCCACAGTCCTCCTCGAGGGCCGCGGGGCGCTGCTCGAGGAGCTCTGGCACGTACTGCGACGCGGCGGGGTCGACGTGCGCGTCGGTGAGCCGCACGGCTCACTGGGCGCGATGGACGCCGAGCGGACGGCAGACCCGTCGCTCGTCGTCATGCTGGGTGCGATGGCGCTCGACCCCCGCTCGGGCGACCCGTGGCTGCGGAACGGCATCGCTCACCTGCCGGTGGTCGTCGAGGGGCCACGTGCCACCGTCGGGCCGTTGGTGGAGCCGACGCTGAGCGGCCCGTGCCTGTGGTGCCTCGACCTGCACCGCACCGACCGGGACGCCTCCTGGCCCGTCGTCCTGGCGCAGGTCTGCGGCTCGCCGAGCGACGTGGTGCACCGCGCCGCCGTTCCGCAGACCGACCCGGCGCTGGTCCAGCTCGTCGCGGGTTGCATCGCCCTGTTCACGCGCCGCCTCCCCGGCAAGGGCTCACTGCCTCCCGGGGTAGCGGTCGAGCTGAGTCTCCCCTGGCCACGGATGGACCACCGGCGGTGGACGACGCACCCGCGGTGCCCACGCCGCCACACCGCCGCGCCCGAGGAGGCCAGCTGAGTCCTCGCGTCCGAACGTCTGCGGTGCACCGACGCACCTGGGGTGCGGATCGCTAGAGTCAGGGTGACCGCCTGGGGGGTGACACTGTGACCGATCTGCCGCGCAAGGCAGTGGTGCGTTCGGCCAAGCTCGCCACCGTGCCGCTCGGCTTTGCGGGCCGGACCGCGCTCGGGCTCGGCAAGCGCATCGGCGGACGGCCAGCGGAGCTGGTCGCCGCGGAGCTCCAGGCCCGCACCGCCGAGCAGCTGTTCCAGGTCCTGGGCGAGCTCAAGGGCGGAGCGATGAAGTTCGGCCAGGCACTCTCGATCTTCGAGGCCGCCCTGCCGGAGGACATGGCCGGGCCCTACCGGGCGATGCTCACCAAGCTGCAGGACAGCGCCCCGCCGATGCCCACCAGCTCGGTCCATGGCGTGTTGCGCGCGGATCTGGGAACGCACTGGCGCAGCAACTTCCGCTCGTTCGAGGACCAACCGGCCGCCTCCGCCTCCATCGGGCAGGTGCATCGGGCCGTCTGGGCGGACGGGCGCGAGGTGGCCGTCAAGATCCAGTACCCCGGGGCAGGCGCAGCCCTGATGAGTGACCTTCGACAGCTGTCCCGGATGGCGAAAATGACTGCTGGATGGATTCCCGGCATCGACCTCGGCCCGATCCTCGAAGAACTACGCGACCGGATGGCCGAGGAGCTGGACTACCGCCTTGAAGCCGACAACCAGGCCGCATTCGCTGCTGCCTTCGCCGATGACCCGGACTTCTGCATCCCCAGGCTGGTCCGCGGCACACAGCACGTCATCGTCTCGGAGTGGGTCGAGGGGCGCCCGCTCAGCGAGATCATCCGCGAGGGGACCCAGCCCGAGCGCGACGAGGCTGCTCAGCTCTATCTCGAGTTCCTGCTCGCCGGGCCGGCCGAGGCCGGGCTGCTTCACGCCGACCCACACCCGGGCAACTTCCGAATCACGCCCGACGGCCGCCTGGGCATCGTGGACTTCGGGGCGGTCAACCGGCTGCCCCACGGGATGCCCCCGGAGCTGGGCCAGCTGCTCACCGCCGGGCTCCAGGGCGGCGCGGCGGCGGTCCTCGCCGGCCTGCGCGAAGCCGGCTTCGTCAAGCCGTCCATCGAGATCGACGCTGAGCGGTTGCTCCAGTACCTGGAGCCGTTCATCGCCCCGTTGCGCACCGACGAGTTCACGTTCACGCGGGCCTGGCTGCGGAGCGTCTTCGCGCACATCAACGACCCGAGGCAGCCGAACTACGTCCTCGCCTACAAGCTCAACCTGCCACCGGACTACCTGCTCATCCACCGCGTGTGGAGCGGCGGGATCGGTGTGCTCAGTCAGCTCGGCGGGACGGTCCGCGGGAGGGAGACGGTCGACGCCTTCCTGCCGGGCGCGAACCTGCCTCCCGTCGGCGACCTGCCCAGCCGGGCCCGGGCAGACGGCTCAGAGCACGACTGAGATGCCGTATGCCGCTGAGCCGGCTTGCGTCGGAGCCGACGTTCCAGCGGTGCCGGCTCGGGCCCCTACCACCACTCGGGGTCGAGCTTGCTCTCGATCCCGCGGATGTTGTCGCGACTGCACCGCTCGCACGTCCACTGGGTGCGACCGTGCTCGACGCTCCGGCTCCAGGTGAGCCGGGCCGTTGCCTGGTCCTCGGGCGCCGGTGTCGTGCCACAGGATGCGCAGGTGAGGAGCGGAGTGAGCTCCGCGGTATCGGTCTTGGTTGCCATCGTCGGGGCCTCCCTTGATCTCCCCCGTTCTTCGAGTATCCGCCTTCGCGCTGACCTACGTGGGACGTTTGCCACAGGCGTGTCGAGTCGCGAGCCGCTCGGGGCGGGGCGGCCACCAGCCGTCTGGAGCTGGCATTGGATCCCCTACCCGCGCTGCTCGTGCCCTCACTGACGCGTCGCCGTGGAGGGCCGGATGCCCGCCGATCCAGTACGGCGCGGCATGGCCCGGCTGGCCGGGAACGCGAAACCGCGGGTGACGTGCGCGTCACCCGCGGCTCGCTCACTTGCGTTGAGTTGTTCTGGTCTTCGTGCTGCTCTGCTGCCGGGCACTGTGGTCCCGGTCGGTCGACGCCTCACCGCTGGTGATTGCGTCGACTGGCGCGGATCTCGAGCGTGATCAGCCGGGCGCTGCGGCGGATACCGCTGCGGTCCTGGCGCTGAGCGCGGTCGCGAATCCGGTCGCGAGCGAGGAGCTCCAAGTTCTCCATGACGACCTCCTGGTCAGGTGTTGTTCGTTGCTGTGGATGGTTCAGGCGTGCGATGGTCCGCCTGCCTCACCCGGGCCGTGTGGCCGAGGGCGGGTGTCGTTTCAGGCCGCGACCGGGTGCTTGCGCGGACGCCCGCGGGGTCGCTTCCTGGCGACCACGGCCCCCTGGACGAGCAGCTGCCCACCCCAGACGCCCCACGGCTCCTGCCGCTCGAGCGCCCCGGCCAGGCACTGCAACCGCGCCGGGCACAGCCCGCACAGGGTCTTGGCGAACTCGACGTCCTCGGGCCGCTCGGCGAACCACAGCTCGGCGTCGTAGTCCCGGCACGGGATGGTCTCGCCGACCTGCTGCGCCTCGGTCCCCAGGTCGAGCAGTTCGCTCAGCTGCATCGTTCTCACCTCCGTCTCCAGCGCGCCGGTGGTGTGGCGCGCCTGCTCACTCGTGTCCGTTTTCGATCGAAGCCCGGCACCGCAGGTGCGGGTCTCGGTCGTGCTGCTCGCAATCCGGGGGGTCATGGTGGGTCCCGTATCTGTCTGGCACCTGGTGGGTGCTGTTCCGGTGGAGGGTGGGGTTGAGCGGCATTCGGTTGTACGCGAGAAACACGAAGGCCGCGGACCCGGTGATGTCGGGTTCGCGGCCTGGAGGTGAGGCGTTGGTCTAACTCAGACCGGATGCCTCCCAGAGCGGGAGCGAGCGACATCGGATGTCTTGTAGATGGCGGTGAGGTCCACGCCGGCGGCGAACGGGACGGATCCCTTGACACCACGGTCCGCGATGCGACGGACGCCAGCCGGGGCAACGATGGACACACCTGTCCCCTGGAGCCCGGACCACACGTCGGCGAGGAGAATGCTGGCCGGGCGCGGACGCGTCAATGCGGCGCAGGACGCTGCGTTCATCGTCATCGTGATGTTCCTCATCAGGCCAACCTCCTCACTGGGCTCGCGAATCCCAGCCGGCCACCTGAGCCACTGGGCTTGACGGGTAAAAGAGTACGCGGGGCGCTGGGGCGCGACAACTCTTTTATCGACGATTTCGCGACAACTTCCCGTCCACGCTCACGAATCGGTCGATTCCCCTGTACCGGAGCGGGTTTCGAGTAGCTCTTGCGGATCGGCGCCATGGAGGATGGCGATGATGTCGGCGCCGTACTGCGCGAGCTTGCGGGTACCGACCCCGCTGATCCCCGCCAGCGCCCCCTCGTCGGCCGGCTCACGCTCAGCGATCGCGGTCAGCGTCGCATCGGTGAAGACGACGAAGGCGGGGACGGAGGCGGCCCTCGCGACACCGAGCCGCCACTCGCGAAGTCGCTCGAAGACTGCGACGTCATAGCTCGGCGGGCAGTCGTCGCACCGACCGGTCTTTCGCTGGGCAGCGGTCGTCAGCTCGGCACCACAGCGGCGACAGTGCAGCACGGTCGCAACCTTGGCGACGGTACGGCGGCGGGCGGTGCTGGGTGCGGCGGTTCGCGCTCCGCTGCCGAGGATGTCCTCGGCGGGTCCGAGAAAGCGCGACACCCGCCGGGTCGGGCGCCCGCCCGAGGTACGCGTGGAAGACCACGAGAGGAACAGCTGCCGCCGCGCCCGGGTCAGGCCGACGTAGAGCAGCCGCCGCTCCTCCTCGACGGCCTCGACTCCCTCGGCGAGCGAGATGGGGATGAGTCCGTCCGACGCGCCGACCAGGAAAACGGTGTCCCACTCGAGGCCCTTCGCGGCATGCAGGCTGGCCAACGTGACACCTTGGACGGCGGGGGCGTGCTGCTCCGCGGCGCGCCGGTCCAGCTCAGCGACGAGCTCTGGCAGCCGGGCCTCCGGGACCGCTGCCTCGAGGTCGTCAGCCAGCGCTGCGAGAGCCGTGAGCGACTCCCATCGTTCCCGGGTGGCTCCGCTGCTCGACGGAGGATCGGGTGACCACCCGGCTCCGGCGATGACGTCCCGGGTGATGTGCCCGAGGGGCTTGCTGCCGTCATCACTGCGCGCCGCGCCCCGGAGGAGCAGGATCGCGTCACGGACCTCCTTGCGGGCGAAGAACCGCTCCCCTCCCCGCACCAGGTAGGAGACCCCGGCGGCCGCCAAGGCGGACTCGAACGCCTCGGACTGACCGTTGGTCCGGAAGAGGACGGCGATCTCCGCGGCCGGGTGGCCGCCCTCGATGAGCCGCCTGATCTGGTCGGCCACCGCAGCGGCCTCGGCCTGGTCATCACTGTGCGACATGAGGACGGGCGCAGGACCTGGCGGACGCTGTGCGGTGAGCCGCAGCGCGCCCCCGCGCGCGGCCGTGGGGCCGGACGAGATCACCGTGTTGGCCAGCTCGATGATCTGTGGCGACGACCGGTAGTTGCGCACGAGCCGGATGGTCCGCGCCCCGGGGAACCGCGACGCGAAGCCCAGGAGGTGACGCGGCGACGCGCCGGTGAAGGAGTAGATCGTCTGGGCTGGGTCACCGACGACGGTGACGTCGTTGCGCTCGCCGAGCCACAGGTCGAGCAGGCGCTGCTGCAAGGCGTTGACATCCTGGTACTCATCAACGACGAACTGGCGGTACTGGCCGTGCACGGTGCGGACGATGTCGTCGCGCTCCTCGAGAATGCCCACGGTGAGCAACAGGACGTCCTCGAAGTCGATGACCCCGCGGGCTTGTTTGACGTCCTCGTAGCAGCCCAGCAGGCGAGCCATCGCCGTGACGTCCAGTCCGGGCGGCTCGCGACCCTCTGCCCGTGCCCCGGCGGCATACGACTCCGGCGTCAGCAGGCTCACCTTGGACCACTCGATCTCCGCGGCAAGGTCACGAATCGCCGTCCGGTCGAACTGCAGCCGCAGGCGGCTCGCAGCCTCGGCAACCGCAGGAGCCTTGACACTCATCACCTCCGGCGCCGCTCCGCCGACCGCCTGGGGCCAGAAGTAGTGCAGCTGTCTCAGCGCCGCCGCGTGGAATGTCCGGGCCTGGACACCGTGGACTCCGAGGTTTCGGAGGCGGGTCCGCATCTCGCCGGCGGCACGGGCGGTGAACGTCACCGCGAGGATGCGCTGCGGCTGCTGCATGCCGGCATGGACGGCGTAGGCGATCCGGTGCGTGATCGCCCGCGTCTTCCCGGTACCGGCCCCGGCCAGGACGCACAACGGCCCGGGTGGCGCCGACGCGACCTCCCGCTGCTCTGGGTCGAGCTGCTCGAGGATGTCGTCCGGATGTGGTGCGGCGGGCAGGGCGATCTCCTGGAACTCTGCGGGTCGGCCGGTAGGGGAATTTTCAACGGTCTCCCCCGGTTTCGGCTGGTGGAGGCCTTGACGCCATCCTTGCACCGAAACCTGACACGACCTGGACCACTCACCGACCTCGGACGGAGACCTGATGCCCGCCCCCACGCCGCTCCAACCCGCACCCGGAACGATCACCATGTTCACGACCAACTGGTGCGGATACTGCGTCCGGCTCAAGGGCCAGCTCGACCGTGAGGGCGTGCCGTACACCGAGGTCAACCTGGAGAGCTCTCCCGAGCACATCACTTTTGTGGAGCAGGTCAACGGCGGCAACCGCACGGTGCCGACCGTGGTCTTCCCCGACGGCACCGCGGCCACCAACCCCTCGCTCGCGGAGGTCAAGGCCAGGCTCAGCGCCTGAGGTCACTCAGCCCTCGGAGTCAGCCATGACCGACTCGATGGTCTGTCCCAACCAGTGCTCGATGATGCGCTTGGCGATGGAGAGCCCGAAGGGACGATGAATCGCCCCGGTTCGCAACGCGGTCCGGTAGTCGTCGCGCGTCACCCATCGAGCCTCACTGAGCTCGTGCGGATCGAGCTCGATGCTCGTGCCGAGCGCCCGCGCCGTGAACCCGATCATCACCGAGGACGGGAACGGCCACGGCTGGTTACCGAGATAACGGACGTCGGTGACGTCGATGCCGACCTCCTCCTCGACCTCACGAGCCACCGCGGCTTCGAGTGACTCGCCCGGCTCGACGAAGCCGGCGAGCACCGAGAACCGGTTGTCGGGCCACTGCGGGCCACGTCCGAGCAGCAGTCGCCCGTTCTCATCGACGACGGCCATGATGACCGCTGGGTCGGTGCGCGGATAGTGCTCGCTGTGGTCCGCGGGACAGATCCGCAACCACCCACCCTGAGCCGTTGTTGTCGGCGCACCGCACCGCGAGCAGTGCGTATGGGTCCCGTGCCAGTTCGAAAGGGAGAGCACGGTCGTGAACAGGCCGGCATCCCGGTCCCCCAGGGCGGCACCGGCCTGCCGGAGGGTCACCCAGTCCTCTGCGTTCCGCAGGCGCTCACCATCGGGTTCGGCCCGGTCCAGCCCCTCGGCGGGCAGGGCCACCCCGAGGTAGGCGGTCCCCTCACCGTCGCGGCCGGCGAACAGCACCAGGCGCCCCGAGTCCTCCGCCGTGGGTGCTCTCAGCCGAAGTCGGAGCGCGCCCGGCGCTGTCGAGGAGACGCTCGGCTCTTCCTCCACCGGGGCACGGTCCCCCCGCAGCTCGAGCACCCGCGTCGCGGGGTCGGCCAGGAGCCGCGCGACCAGACCACCATCGCGACGCTCGATTCCCGATCGATCGAGCACCGCCCGGGACAGGGCGAGGTCGGGCAAGGTGTCTGCGCTTCGGACCACGTCGTCACCCTACGGCCGAGAGCCCGGCTGGCGTCCCTGCCCCCGCGCCCTCGTGATCCAAGCCTCCAACGATCAGGCGCACGCTCACCTTACGGTGGGAGCGTGACCCGCAGCCCCCTGTTCCTCGCGGCCCTCGCGAGCGCTGCCGTGCCCGGCCTCGACCCGGTGTCGGTGGAGGGCGTGCGCACGAGGGCCGGCGGCGCCTTCGACCTGGCGTTCGTCACCGATCAGCAGGACCGACGCTGGGTCGTCAAGGCGCCCCTGACGCAGGCCTCGGGTGCCGAGCTCGAGGCCATGGTGGCGCTGGGGCCGTTGCTCGGCCGCCGGCTGGACCTCGCCATGCCCATGGTCCGTGGACAGGTTCCCGTGCCCGAGGGTCGTGCCGTTGTCTACCTCCGGCTACCGGGTCGGCCCGTGGACTTCGCCGCACTCCCGCCAGGAGACCTCGCCTCAGGAATCGGACGAGCACTGGCGCACATCCACAACCTCGACCTGGGTCTCTTCGAGGAGGCAGGTCGACCGGTCTACGATGCCGAGGCGCACCGCCGGCGACAGCTGTCCGAGCTGGACCGCGCCGCCTCCACGGGGCACGTGCCGACCAACCTGCTCACCCGCTGGGAGCAGCGACTCGAGGACATCTCGCTGTGGCGCTTCGCGCCGACGGTCGTGCACGGGTCCTTCACCGGGGAGCACGTCCTCGTCTCGCTCCTGGACGAGGACCGGGCCGATGCCGGTGAGGTCCGCGGCGTGCTCGGCTGGGAGCAGTCGCGGATCGGGGACCCGGCCGACGACTTCGCCGACCTGGTGGGGTTGGCGGCCGCGGAGCCACTCGACATGGTCCTCGCGGCCTACGCCCAGTCGCGTGTCGAGCGCCCGGACGGCAACCTCTTGGCGCGGGCCCGCCTGGCGGCCGAGATGACGCCGATGCGGGTGCTGCTCCGCGTCCTTGCCGGCGCCGCCCGCGACCTCGTCGAGGACGCAGCGCAGTCCCTCCGGGCGTTGGACGAGCGGGTGGCCCTCGAGGACGAGCTCAGGGCGGTCGAAGCGGACCGGGAGGGCCGAGAGGACCGGCAGGACCGGGAGGGCCGAGAGGACCGGGAGGACCGGGAGGACCGGGAGGCTCTCTCGACCCCATCGACGCCATCGACCCCGGAGCTGCATCCGGAGCCGGACTGGGACGCCACCCAGCCGCACCAGCCCTTCCCCGACCCGTCGGTCAGCCAGGCCGTCGACCAGCCGAGGGCGGGTCCGGCCGACGAACCAGGAGTCGGGTTCGGTGGATCTCCTGAGGAACGTGTCGGCCCGAGCGAAGCGGAGCCGAACGGCTGACGAGTTGGCTGAAGCTCCCTCGAGGGCCGGCCGCGATCAGTCCGGGATGGTTGACAGCATCGCGACGAGGATCCGCTCGTCCGGCAGGACGGGCCGCACGGTGACCCCCTCGGCTGCGTAGAAGAAGGCTGCGTCCACGAGGCTGGGGTCGACCCCACGGAGGCGGGCGAAGGCGAGTGCGTACGTCGCGAGCTGGACTGCCCGCACCTCGGCCTCATGCCCCGCCGGCTGGGCACCGGTCTTCCAGTCGACCACGGTCCACCCGCCGTCATCGCGTGGGAAGACCGCGTCGATCCGGCCCCGCACGGCGATGCCATCGATGACCGTCTCGATGGACAGCTCGATCTCTTCCGGGATCCGCTCTGCCCACTCGCTCGCGAGGAAGTTGGACCGCATCCGGTCGAGGTCCGTATCGACGGTGGCCCCCTCGTCGGCGCTCCCGGGGAGGTCGAACAGGTCGACAATGGCCGCGCGCGAGAAGTGCTCCTCGACCCAGGCGTGGAAGGCGGTCCCCTGCCGAGCGGCCAGGGCAGGTGGCTCGGGCATGGGCCGCCGCAGCCGCAGCGCGAACAGCTCGGGATCTCGCGCGAGGGCGACCACCGCGGATGCGGAAAGGTGCCTGGGCACCTCCACGACCGGCTCCTCCCGCACCCCTTTCATCGCCTCTTCAGCGAGGAGGAGGCGCAGGTCGTCGACCCTTGGGTCGCCCACGAGCTGGACCGGACCCGAAGCCGCGATGTCACGCAGCCGCCCCGGCAGCCTGCCCAGGGCCGCCCGCCGATGACCGAGCGGATCGGGCGGCCAGGTCGCCCGGATGGGCTCGGCCAGATACGGATTCTGTGGCGCTGCCACCGTGTCGTTCTTCTGCACAGGTGGCGGGGCGGGGTGCCAGCCCGCAACGGACACGCCACCCGGAAGAGCGTCCCGGATCTCGAGGAGGAAACGGGACGGGACGGACAGGGTCTTCTTGCCCGGCCCCCAGAGATGGGTCGACAGCAGCAGCTCGGCGCGCGCCCGGGTCACCGCTACGTAGGCCAGCCGGCGTTCCTCGGCGATGGCGTGCCGGCCCCCATCCTCGGCGAACTCCTCGATCGCGGATCCGAGGGCCTTACGGTCAGGGCCGGCCGACCAGTCCAGGCGCGGCAGCCCGTCCCGGTCACCGCGCAGGTCGTAGGGCAGGGAATCGAGGCCGACGAGCCACCCCTTGTCCTTCGGGGTGCCCGAGCACGCGTACTCGACCGAATCGCCTGCGCGCTCGGAGGGGGTCGGCTCCATCGGCACGACGGATGTGGCGGAGTGGTCGGGGAACGCACCCTCGACGAGTGAGGGAATCGCGACCACGTCCCACTCCAGGCCCTTGGCAGCGTGAACCGTCAGCACCTGGACTGCGTCGGTGTCGGACTCCACCTGCCCCGCGTCGAGTCCTCGTTCCTGGCTACGGGCGGCCTCGAGCCAGCTGAGGAAGCCGGACAGCGTGGGCCGGTCCGAGCTGGTCACGTAGCGGGCCGCGACGTCGGCGAAGGCGTCGAGGTGCACCCGCGCGGTCGAGGCAGTGTGCTCGGGACGCGACAGCACCTCGATGTCCAGACCGACTGCCGTCTCCGCCTCGTCGAGGAGGTCCACGAGCGGCAGGCCGGTGAGTCGGCGCAGACGACGCACGACGTCGGCAAGGCCGTGCAGCCGGGCGAGGCCCTCGTCGCTGAGGTGTACCCCGCCCCGCCCGGTCCAGCCGACCGGCGGTAGCTCGTCCAAGGCCTCGACGAGGGTGGCCGCGTCGGCACTGTCCGCGGCGAGGTCGGAGTCCCGGCGACCAGCCCCGGTCCCGTCGGACGAGGCGTCCCAGGACTCGACGGAGGGCCGTGCGTCTCCCGCTGGGCCGGCCCCGTCAGTGGCGTCGATGGGTAGGGCGTCCTGGGTCAGGTGGGAATGGCCGACGCGCCATGGCCGCGAGTGCAGCTCCCTGGCCCAGGCCCACAAGGCGTCGAGATCCGCGGCACCGAGCCGCGCGACGGGCCCGGTGAGCAGCCGCATCAGCTGGTCCCCCCGGGTCGGGTCCTGCACGACCCACAGCAGCGCGACGAGGTCGCTGACTTCCGGCGTGGTGAGCAGGCCCCCCAGGCCGACCACCTCGACAGGGAGACCGGCATCCCGGAGGGCTTCCATGACGAGCGGGAACGAGGAGCGTCGTCGGCACAGCACCGCGGCGCTCCGCCCCGTCCGACGCCCGCTCGGCGACCACCAACGGGAGGCGATCCAGGCAGCCACCTGCGCTGCCTCCTGCTCGGCCGTCTCGCCTCGCGCGATGGTGATCGCTCCAGGTCCCGCTCCCGAGCGCGGCCGGAGCGGCTGGACATGAGCCGTGGCCAGCGGGGCGGCGGTGACATTCGCCGCAGCGAGGATCAGCTCGTCGTTGCGCCAGCTGGTCGAGAGGGGCAGCACCTCCCCTGGACCATCGATGCCCGCGAACTCGGATGGGAACCGCAACAGGGTCGTCGCGCTGGCCCCACGCCAGCCGTAGATGGACTGGTTGGGATCCCCGACGGCCGTGAGAACCACGGACCCGTCGTGGAAGAGCGATCGCAGCAGCGTCAGCTGAGCCTCGGACGTGTCCTGGAACTCGTCGAGCAGGACGGCCTTGAACCGCTCACGCTCGACCTGCCCGACGAGTGGCACCGATCCGGCGACGCGAGCCGCGAGGGCCACCTGGTCTGCGAAGTCCAGCGCCTCGCGCTCCCGCTTCAGCCGCACGAAGGCCTCGACGATAGGCAGGACCGCTCGCCGCTCGCGCAGCACACCCAGGGCCTCCTTGGCCGGCACCAGACTCCCCTTGCCCTCGCCGTCTGGCAGGTCCTCCAGCGTCGCGATGACGGCGTCGAGGTGGTCCATCACCTCCGCCGGGGAACGGACGTGCTCCGCCATCTCGCCGGCAAGGGAAATCACGGCTTCGATGACGGTCGACTCGGCCTTGGACACCATCTCCATCGGCCCGTCCCACCGCGAGACGGCCTCCGCGGCCAGCTGCCAGGCGCCGGCCTCGGTGAGGACGCGGAACTCGGGCTCGACTCCGAGCCGCAGGGCGTGCTCACGGACGAGCCGGCCGGCGTAGGAGTGGTACGTGGAGACGCTCGGCGTGCCGCCGAGCACCTCGGCCCCCGTGCCGTCGTCCTCGGGCGGCGTCCAGAGCCCGGCGCGCTCGAGACCGCGCAACCGCTTGCCGATGCGCTGGGACAGCTCCGCCGCCGCCTTCCGCGTGAAGGTCAGCCCCAGCACCTGGTCGGGCGCGACGAAGCCGTTGGCGACGAGCCAGACCACTCGAGCGGCCATCGTCTCGGTCTTGCCGGAACCGGCGCCAGCGACGACGAGCAGCGGCCCGGGCCCGGCCTCGATGACGGCTGCCTGCTCGTCCGTCGGGGCCGGCAGGTCCAGCGCTCGGGCGATGTCGAGGGCGGAGAAGCGCAACCTGTGGGGAGCGACCATCATCCGCTCCGTCGTCGCGGTCACAGGGCATCTCCCTCCGGCTGCACGGGGCAGGACGACTTGACCGGACAGGTACGGCAACTGCCTTGCGACGCAATGAAGCTGGCGCCGCCCATCGCCTCGGCGGTCGCCTCCACGAGCGCCCGGGCCCAGCCCGGCTCGGACGACTCGGCGAGCGCGCCCTGGCTCAGCACCGCGGGACGCAGCCCGGCCCGGCCGCCCTTCCCGATGTGGACCAGCGCGGCCCCGGCACTCGCGTTCCCCAGCGATGGGAAGCCGTCTGCCTCGACCGCCACCTGGTACGCGCCGAGCTGGCCGTGCCGCTCCAGCTCGGCCTTCGTCGGCTTGCTCGTGCCCGTCTTGAGGTCGACGATGCGCAGGCGCCCACGGCGGTCGCGCTCGATGCGGTCGACGCGCCCGGCCACCACCGCCCGCCCGATCCGGACCCGGAACTGGGTCTCGACCCCGACGGGCTCCCACTCCCCCGCGACGGACTCGCGGTAGGCGACGTATCTCGCCACCATGTCATGGGCCTGGCGTCGGGTCCGATCGGTGACCCACCCTGATGGCAGGCCGAGCCGACCCCACCGGGCATCGACCTCCCGGTCGAGCACCTCGAGTGGGGCATCCGGCAGCTCGGCGACGATGTCGTGGACGAACGTCCCGACCGACGCCGCTCCGAGCGCGACACCGTCGCCGCCGACCGAGGTGAGGAACCAGCGCAGCGCGCACTCGGAGAAGTACGTCACCTTGGACGGAGAGACGTGGACCGGCTCGTCCGGCCGACGCACCGGAGCCACCGTCGTGACGTCGCGCAGTGCCCACCAGCTGCTCGGGTCGGCTCCTCGGACACCGGCGCGCGCCGCGGCACCGAGCAGCGCCAGGGCCGGCTCGGCAACGCCCGGCTCGGGGCTGACCACCTCGCGCCGCAACTCCCCAACCAGCCCCGCAAGGGACATCGTCCGGGCGACGTCCGTGTGCGGCCTGACCTCGTCGGCCATCCGTCCTCCGGTGGGTGGGTCGACGAGGTCGAGGTAGACCGACGGTTGTTCCTCCTCGTTGCCGACCGCCGTCACGAGCAACCGCTCCGTGGCACGCGTCACGGCGACGTGGAACAGCCGGGTCTCGTCGTAGCGCACCGCAGCCTGCGCCGCACGGAAGCCCAACGGCCGATGGCTGACGGCGCTGACGAGATCCTCGGAGCCGAGGATCGAGCCGCGCAGACGGAGGTCCGGCCAGACGCCCTCCTGCACCCCGGCGACCACGACGAGGCGCCACTCCCGGCCAGCCGCGCTCTGTGGCGTCACCAGGGAGACCTGTGGCCCGGCCTGGCCACCGACGAGCAACGTGTCACCGGGGACGTCCTGGCCGAGGACGTGCTCGACGAAGGTGTCGGGTCCCGCAGTCGGCAACCGGTCGACGAACGACCCGGCGGCGTCGAACAGGGCCAACACCGCGTCGAGGTCGCGGTCCGCCCGCGCGCCCCACGGCCCGCCGGCGAGTGCCTGCCGCCGCCACGCGTCAGCGACACCCGCCCCTGACCAGATCGCCCAGAGGACCGACTCGGAGGTGACTCCGGGCGCCCATCGACCGTCCGGCCCCAGGCGCGCTGCCCCGACGCCGGCGGCAAGCGC
>NZ_DATEEY010000183.1:0-2759 GCF_035280925.1 Intrasporangium sp.
GTCGACATCCGCGAGGACGACGTCCAGATGGGTCACGAGGCGACGGTCTCGAAGGTGTCCGAGGACCAGATGTTCTACCTCATGTCGCGGGGCATGTCCGAGGAGGAGGCGATGGCGATGATCGTGCGGGGCTTCGTCGAGCCCATCGCCAAGGAGCTCCCGATGGAGTACGCCCTCGAGCTCAACCGACTCATCGAGCTGCAGATGGAAGGGGCCGTCGGATGAGAACCCCACGAAGTTCTCCCCCGCTTCGCTCCTCCGATACTTCGCGGGGACCCCGTTTCCAGACCGCCTGCGAGGACCGTGCATGAGCCTGTTGACCCCCCAGCGCCCCGCCGAGGGCGCTCATACGCACGACGCCACGACGCTCGTCCCGAGCCAGTCGCGCGCCGAGCGGACGACGTCGTATGCCGTCGCCGACTTCCCGCTCCCGACCGGCCGTGAGGAGGAGTGGCGGTTCACGCCGGTCGACCGCCTCGGCGCCATGCTCCGCGACGCGCCCACCGGCGCGTGCCTGGAGTGGGCGCAGGACCTGCCGGACGGCGTGACGCTCGGCACGGCATCCGTCGAGGAGTGGCGGGCGAGCGGTGCCCCGGCGCCGGCCGACCGGGCTGCCGCCGTCGCTGCGGCCCACAGCGGTGGGGTCGCGGTGCTCGACATCCCCGCCGAGGCCGAGCTCGACACCCCCGTGCGCATCCGCCTCACCGGCGCCGAGCGAGAGGTCGTCCACGGCCACCTGCTCGTGCGTGCGGGCCGGTTCTCCCGGGCCACCGTGGTCCTCGAGCACACGGGGGCGTCGGAGTACAGCGAGGTGCTCTCCGTCGTCGCCGCCGATGGGTCCGAGCTCACCGTCGTGACGATCCAGGAGTGGGACGACGAGAGCCACCACCTCGCCCAGCACGACGTCGTCATCGGCCGCGACGCCTCGGTGCGGCACATCGCCGTCAGCATCGGCGGGGGCATCGTCCGGATCAACACGAACGCGTCCTACACCGGCCCCGGGGGCTCGTTCGAGGGCCTCGGGGTCTACTTCGCGGATGCCGGTCAGCACCTCGAGCACCGGCTCTTCGTCGACCACGGGGCGCCGCACTGCCGCTCCAACGTCGAGTACAAGGGCGCGCTGCAGGGGGACACCGCCCACACCGTGTGGGTCGGCGACGTGCTCATCCGCGCCAGCGCGGAGGGCACCGACACCTACGAGCTGAACCGCAACCTCATCCTCACCGAGGGTGCTCGTGCCGACTCGGTCCCCAACCTGGAGATCGAGACCGGGGAGATCGTGGGCGCGGGCCACGCCTCGGCCACCGGACGATTCGACGACCAGCAGCTCTTCTACCTCATGGCGCGCGGGATCCCCGAGGACGAGGCCCGCCGCCTCGTCGTCCGCGGCTTCTTCGCGAGCGTCGTGGGTCGGATCGGCGTCCGGGAGGTGCAGGAGCGGCTCATGCAGTCCATCGAGCACGAGCTGTCCGGGGGTGAGCGGTGAGCGAGCAGCTGACGGACAGGGGCTTCGTCCGGGTCTGCCGCCTCGACGAGCTTCCCGCGGTGGGCGCTGCCGCGGCCGAGATCGACGGCCGGCGCGTCTCCGTCGTCCGCACGGAGGACGGTGACGTGCACTGCGTCGACGACACGTGCACCCACGCCAACGTCTCGCTGTCCGAGGGCGAGCTCGACGGCTGCACCGTCGAGTGCTGGCTCCACGGGTCCCGCTTCGACCTGCGCACGGGCGAGCCCACCGGTCCGCCCGCCGTCATCCCCATCGCCGTCCACACCGTCCGCATCGAGGGCGACGACGTCTATGTCGCCCTGTCCGAGGAGAGCTGAGCACCGCATGACCACCCTTGAGATCAAGGACCTCCACGTCTCCGTCCAGACCGAGGAGGGCTCCGCCACGGAGATCCTCCGCGGAGTGACCCTGACGATCCGGTCCGGCGAGACCCACGCGATCATGGGCCCCAACGGGTCGGGCAAGTCCACCCTCGCCTACTCCGTCGCCGGTCACCCGAAGTACACGGTGACGTCCGGCTCGGTGACCCTCGACGGTGAGGACGTCCTCGCGATGAAGGTCGACGAGCGTGCCCGGGCAGGGCTCTTCCTCGCGATGCAGTATCCCGTCGAGGTCCCCGGCGTGTCGGTGTCGAACTTCCTGCGGACCGCCAAGACCGCCATCGACGGCGAGTCGCCGAAGCTGCGCACCTGGGTCAAGGACATGAAGGGCGCCATGGGCAACCTCCGCATGGACCCGGCGTTCGCCGAGCGCAACGTCAACGAGGGCTTCTCGGGCGGTGAGAAGAAGCGCCACGAGATCCTCCAGATGGAGCTGCTCCGCCCCCGGATCGCGATCCTCGACGAGACCGACTCCGGCCTCGACGTCGACGCCCTGCGGGTGGTGTCCGAGGGCGTCAACCGGGCCAAGGAGGCCACCGGCGCCGGCGTGGTGCTCATCACGCACTACACCCGCATCCTGCGCTACATCACGCCCGACTTCGTCCACGTCTTCGTCGACGGCCGGATCGCCGAGGAGGGTGGCCCCGAGCTCGCGGACCGCCTCGAGGCGGAGGGCTACGACCGCTTCCTTCCCGAGACCGCCGAGGCCTGAGTGACCGCCGCCCCTTTCACCGACGAGGAGCTGGCCCGGATCCGGGCCGACTTCCCGATCCTGACGCGCACCGTGCGCGGGGGGCACCCGCTCGTCTACCTCGACTCGGGTGCGACCTCGCACAAGCCGCGCCAGGTCCTCGATGCGGAACGCGGCTTCT
>NZ_DATEEY010000184.1:0-7522 GCF_035280925.1 Intrasporangium sp.
ATCATCGCCACCCTCGCCTGACCCGCCCTGCCGCCGCCCAGACCCCAACCTCGGTTGGAGGTATTGCCTCGCTCCAGACAGCGAGGCAATACCTCCACGGGGGGACTGGATCAGTCGGCGAGGAACTGCTTGCGCAGCTCGTCGACGAGGACCTTGCCGGTCACGTTGCGGGGCAGCTCGTCGACGATACGGACCTCGCGCGGCAGGGCCTGGCGGGAGACGAGCGGCCTGACCTGTTCGACGACGTGGCCCGGCGCGAGGCTGACGCCCGGGTGCGGGACGACGCAGGCGACGAGACGCTGGCCGAACTCGTCGTCGGCCAGGCCGAAGACGGCAACGTCAAGGACACCTGGCAGCCCACCGATCCCGGCTTCGAGCTCGGCCGGATAGACGTTCTCTCCCCCGGAGACGACCAAGTCGTCCTCGCGCCCGTCGAGATGGAGCCGGCCGTCCTCGAGGTGGCCGAGGTCCCCGGTGTCGAGGAGCCCGCGCCAGCGCTCGCGGCCCTCGCCGTCCGTGTAGCCGCTGAAGAGCATCTCGTTGCCGACGAAGACCCGGCCGACCTGCCCACCAGGCACCTCGCTGCCGTCGTCACCGACGATGGCGATGCGGGTCCCGTGCGGCGGGCGTCCCGAGCACGAGGGGGCGGCCAACAGGTCGTCGGGATCCGCGATCGCGGCCCACGAGACCTCCGTCGAGCCGTAGAGGTTGTACAGGACCGGCCCGAACGCCGCCATGAACCGGGGCGCGAGCCCGGGCGGCAGTGACGACCCGCTCACGGCGGCGATGCGCAGGAACGGTGCCGCATCGCCCGGGGCGTCGCGACCCACGTCGCCGACGTGGCCGAGCAGCCGCTGGAGCATCACCGGGACGGCGAAGAGAACCTGGCAGCGGTGCTCGGCGAGAGCCGCGAGGGCCACCGGGGGATCGAAGCGGCGTTGCAGCACGACCGTGTCGCGCATGGCCAGGGCCAGCTGGAGGGCGCCGAAGCCCCAGGTGTGGAAGACCGGTGCCGAGAGCAGCACCGTCTCCCCCGGCCGCATCGGGATCCGCTCCAGGACGGAGGCGAGGCCCGCGAGGCTTCGTGGGTGCGGCCGGCGCGCGCCCTTCGGCGGGCCGGTCGTGCCGGAGGTCAGGACGACCACGCGGCCCACTCGTGGAGGCGGGTGGAGCCGCCCGGTTGCCGCGTCGGGCTCCAGAACCGCCTCCATGCGGCCGAGGAAGTCCTGATGCGACAGTCGGGGCACCGACAGGTCCCGCGTGAGCCCGTGGAACTCCTCGTCGTGCACGACCACCGAGATGCCCTCTCGACCAGCCACGTCGGCGACCTGGCCTGCTGCGAGACCGGTGTTGAGCAGCACCACGTCGATCCCGGCCGTCGAGGCGCCGCCCAACAGCTCCACGAGGCCGAGGTGGTTGCGACACAGCAGTCCGACTCGGTCGCCAGGCGTGAGTCCCAGGGTCAGGAGCACGTGGGCCGCGCGTTCGCTGGAGGCGAGCAGAGCGGCATACGTCATCTCCCCGCGCTCCTCGTCGACGACGGCGATGGCGTCCGGCGACCGCGCCGCGGCCTGCCGGATCTCCCCGGCGATCCCCGAACCCCAGGCGAGGATCGACGCGACCTGGCGCATGGCGCGGTCGGGCCGTCCCGGGGTGAGCACGCCGCGACGGGTCAGGACGAGCAGCTGCCGGGTGAGCCGCATCGGCTCAGCACGGGCACCCAGGCGTGGGCATCGCTCAGGCCCGTGGGACTTCGAAGAGGCTGCCGATGTTGGCCGCGAGGGACATGTCCCCCTTGATCTTGATCTTGCCCATCATCACCATCATGACCGGGTTGCCGGTCTTGGTGATGAGCTTGATGAACTCGACCGGGCCCATCGAGAGCGACACGGCTGCGTCGCCGTCGTGGCCCCGGGCCGCGGAGGCCTGCCCGTCGCCGACCCGCACCGTCCACTCGTCGTCGGGGACGCCCTTGCCCGTGATGGTCCAGTGCGTCGTGGCTCGCAGGTCCCCGGCCCGGTCGGACCGGAACATCCGGGGCATGTGCTCGAAGATCGAGTCGATCACCGACATCCGCGTCGGCCCCGCCATGACGTCCGCGACCTCGCGGTCGGTCGCGCTGGTGAGAAGTTCGACGAACTCGACCGGCCCGAGGGCGGTCAGCTCGTCATGGGTGAGATCCTTCAGCGTGGGCATGCTGCTCCTTGGCGGGGTGGCGTTGGGTTACCGAGGAGTAACCCTATGCCCTCAGGTGTCGAGGAACCATCCCGGCACCATGCCGTCCGGCCGACCGGCCTCGACGTAGTACTCGACGCCGAACATCGCGGCGAAGGCCTCCTCCGGCATGGCGATCATCATGCCCGCGTCACTGACCTGGCTGGCATGGCTCGCCAGCGCCGCTCGCTTGACGCCGATCCAGGGCGACACGTCGACGGCCCAGTGCAGCTCGGCCTCGGGCGTCCCGAGCGGGTTGCCGTCGTCCATCGGCTTGTCCGGGTCCCAGCTCTCGTCGGCCAGCCCCGCCGCGACCGCCGTCTGAAACTGCAGACGAGTCACATCGCGGTTCATCGTCGCCTCGAGCACCCGCGGCGTGCCTGCGAGCTCAGCGGCGCGCTTGACGACGGCATGGACCTTGACGTGGTCCGGATGGCCGTAGCCGCCGTGCCAGTCATAGCCGGTCACGAGGTTCGCCCGCTCCTCGCGCAGCACCTCCGCGAGCCGCCCGGCAGCCTCCTCGACGTCGGCCCGGGCGAAGCTCGCCTCGTGGTCGTTCTGGTCCCAGCCGTGCATCCCGGAGTCGGCATAGCCGAGCCAGACGATCCGGTGGGTGCCGATCACCTGGTTGGAGCGGGCTGCCTCGACCCGGCGCCGGTCGACGAGGGTCTCCCCCGCGGCAAGGTCGTCCGGCCGGTCGCCGTGGTCGCCGTTGGTCGCGTAGACGACCACGACGCGGTGGCCCTCCGCGACGGCCCTCGCCATGGAGCCAGCGGTCTGGGACGCCTCGTCGTCGGGATGGGCGTGGACGAAGACGAGAGTTGCCATTGGGCCAGCCTCACCCGTCCCGTCGGCCGGGGTCAAAGCTTTTGTGCCGCTCCCCTCAGGTCCGCCCCGTCGAGGGCGATCCGGTAGACGATGAACCCCTCGAAGGTCGCGACGTCGTCATAGAGCCGCCGCGCCCTCGAGTTCGCTTGGTGCGTCTGCCAGTAGACGGCGCCACAACCCTGCTCCCGAGCCCACGCCACGACCCCGTCGATGAGTGACCGGGCAGCTCCTCTCCCGCGCGCCTCCGGATCCGTGAAGAGGTCCTCGAGGTAGCAGACGTCCGCCCCCCACGTGCTGGGGTGGGCGAGGAAGTGTGTGATCCCCACGAGCCGCCCGTCCAGCCTCGCTCCCAGGCCGTGCACCCTTGCGCCAGAACCCAGCTCGTCCCAGAGGCGCTCGAACACGTGCTGCGGCGGATCCTGCCGGTAGAAGCGCAGGTAGCCCCGGAACAGCCGCTCCCACGCGTCGCGGTCTGCCGCGTCGAGCCCAGTGATCGTCACCATGCCGGCCACGGTAGGCGGGTGGGTGCACCCCGCCACAGCGCCACTTCACGGCAACCCGGGCAGGCCACTCAGCGGCATACGGAACATGCCGTATGCCGCTCAGCTGGCTCCCGCGTCGAGTGTGCAGTAAGTGCCGTCGTCCTGCGTCGAGTGTGCACTTGGCACCGCACGGCGAACCCCCTGTCCGACGCGAACTGCACACTCGATCAGAGGGTTGCTCACCGCGAACTGCACACGCCGCGTGCGGACGGGAGCTCAGGGGCATACGGAACATGCCGTATGCCGCTGAGCTCGCATGCGCTGGAAGGTCAGGACTTCTTCGTGGTTGCCTTCTTGGTCGCCCGCTTCGCGGGCGCCTTGCGGGTGGACTTCTTCGCGGCGCGCTTGCGGGTCGTGGGGCCCTTGGCGCGCTTCTCGGCGAGCAGCTCGAAGCCACGCTCGGGCGTGATCGACTCGGGGTCCTCGTCCTTGCGCAGGGTGGCGTTGGTCTCGCCGTCGGTGACGTAGGGTCCGAAGCGGCCGTCCTTGACGACGACGGGCTTGCCGCTGACCGGGTCCTCGCCCAGCTCCTTGAGCGGGGCGGCGGCGGCCCGGCCACGTTGCTTCGGCTGCGCGTAGATCGCGAGCGCCTCCTCGAGGGAGATGTCGAAGAGCTGCTGCTCGTCCTGGAGCGACCGGGAGTCGGTGCCGCGCTTGAGATAGGGGCCGTAGCGGCCGTTCTGCGCGGTGATCTCGACACCCTCGGCGTCCACGCCGACGACGCGCGGGAGGCTCAGCAGCTTGAGCGCGGTCTCGAGGTCGATCGTGGCCAGCTCCATGTCCGTGAAGAGGGACGCGGTGCGCGGCTTCGGCTTGGCGGCCTTCCTGCCGCGGCCGTTCGTGGCCGGTGCGGCCTCGTCCTCCTCGATGACCTCGGTGACGTAGGGACCGTAGCGGCCCGCCTTGGCGATGATCTCGCGACCGGTCCCGGGGTCGCGGCCGAGGACCTTGCCGTCGTCGGCAGCGGCCTCGAGCAGCTCGCGGGCCGTGGCCGGCGTCATCTCGTCGGGGGCTACGTCGTCGGTGATGGTCGCGCGGCGCGGGGTGGTGAGCACCGCTGTCCCCTCGGGGATCTCGCCGGTCTCGAGGTTGACGCCGGCGGGTGCCACCTCCTCGACGTAGGGACCGTAGCGGCCGACGCGGACGACCATCCCCTCGCCGAGCGGGATGGTGCTGATCTCGCGGGCGTCGATCTCGCCGAGGTCGTCCACGAGCTCCTTGAGTCCCTCGGCGGTGGTCGCCTCGTCGCCGAAGTAGAACCGCTGGAGCCACTCGACCCGCCCGAGCTCGCCGTTCGCGATCCGGTCCAGGTCCTCCTCCATCGAGGCGGTGAACTCGTAGTCGACGAGCTCGGTGAAGTGCTCCTCGAGCAGGCGCGTGACGGCGAAGGCGAGCCAGGTCGGCACGAGCGCCTGGCCCTTCGTGAAGACGTAGCCGCGGTCCTGGATCGTGCCGATCGTCGAGGCATAGGTGGACGGGCGGCCGATGCCCTTCTCCTCCATCGCCTTGACGAGCGTGGCCTCGGTGTAGCGGGCCGGCGGGGCGGTCTCGTGGCCCTCGGCCTCGGCGCGGACGACCTCGAGCGTGACGCCGGTGGACAGCCTGGGCAGGCGCCGCTCCTCCGCGGCCGCGTCGGCCCGGGCCTGGGCCTCGTCGTCGCGGCCCTCCTCATAGGCGGCGAGGAAGCCCTTGAACGTGATGACCGTGCCGGACGCGCTGAACTCGACCTGCTGCGCACCCTCGACCGCCGTGTCCACGGAGAGCTTGACCGTGGCCGTCGAGCCGCGGGCGTCGGCCATCTGCGAGGCGACGGTGCGCTTCCAGATCAGCTCGTAGAGGGCGAACTCGTCACCGCGCAGCTCGCCCGCGACCATGGCCGGCGTGCGGAAGCGGTCGCCCGCGGGGCGGATCGCCTCGTGCGCCTCCTGGGCGTTCTTCACCTTCTTCTCGTAACGGCGGGGGACGTCGGGGACGTACTCGGCGCCGTAGAGGTCCCTCGCCTGGCTGCGGGCCGCGGTCAGGGCCGCGTCGGACAGCGTCGTCGAGTCGGTGCGCATGTAGGTGATGTAGCCGCCCTCGTAGAGGCGCTGGGCGACCCGCATCGAGTTCTTCGAGCTCATGCGCAGCTTGCGGGACGCCTCCTGCTGGAGGGTCGAGGTCGTGAAGGGGGCCGACGGGCGCCGCGTGTAGGGCTTCTCCTGGACGTCGGTGACCGTGGCCGTCGCGGCGAGGCACGCCTCGGCGATGCGCCGGGCGAGCGCCTCGTCGAGCCGGACGACGCCCTTGCCGACCAGCTCGCCGCGGTCGGAGAAGTCGCGTCCGGCTGCGACGCGGGACCCCTCGACCGTGGTCAGCCGCGCCGTGAACTGCTGGGCGGTGCCGTCCGGGGTGAAGTCGCCCTCGACGTCCCAGTAGGAGGCCCTGACGAAGGCCATCCGCTCACGCTCGCGCTCGACCACCAGGCGGGTCGCCACGGACTGGACGCGGCCGGCCGAGAGGCCCTGTCGGACCTTCCGCCACAGCACCGGGCTGACCTCGTAGCCGTAGAGCCGGTCGAGGATCCGTCGCGTCTCCTGCGCGTCGACGAGGTCCTGGTCGATCTCACGCGTGTCGTTGACGGCACGCTGGATGGCCTCGCGGGTGATCTCGTGGAAGACCATCCGCTTGACCGGCACCCGGGGCTGGAGTGCCTCGAGCAGGTGCCAGGCGATGGCCTCGCCCTCGCGGTCCTCATCGGTTGCGAGGTAGAGCTCGTCGGCGTCCTTGAGCTTGCGCTTGAGCTCGTTGACCTTCTTCTTCTTGTCCGGGTCGACGACGTAGTACGGCGCGAAGTCGCTCTCGACGTCGACGGCGAACTTGCCGAACGGCCCCTTCTTCATGTCGGCCGGCAGCTCCGACGGGTTGGGCAGGTCGCGGATGTGTCCGACCGAGGCCTCGACGTCGAAGTCCCCTCCGAGATAGCCCGCGATCGTCTTCGCCTTCGCGGGCGACTCGACGATGACGAGCTTGCGCCCCTTACCGGCAGCCATGGTCCACCTGAGTCTTCCTGCTCCCACGTGCAGCGGATTCGTCGCTGCTCCGACGTGGATGCGGACCGACCGTAACAGCCCGTGTCAAGATCCGTTCGCATCACCCCAGATGTCGAGTGTGCATCACAATCGGGCTTGGCCCGCGGACCCATCCACCCCAACCAGCCGGAGCTGCACCTGCACCTGACCCGGTTCGAGGTCGGGGTTCGCTCCCGAGAGCGAGCCCCGACCTCGATCCGAATACCTCGAACCCCGGTCAGGTGGCGGGCCAGAAGATCTGCGTCCGCCACGTCGCCGGGTCGGGTTCCTGCTCCGGGTCGCTCAGGTAGACCTCCCACATGCAACTCGACGGCGTGAGGCCCTGCTCCTTCATGTAGGCGATGATCTCTTCGTAGGTCTGCGGGAGCTCGTCATAGGGCCCGAGGTGGGTGGCTTCCACGACCCGGCCCCCGGGCAGCGAGCCCGGCGTGACCCCGTCGACCGCGGTGATCGGTCCGTCCACCGGGAAACCAGCCTCGACGTCGACGGTGTCGGTCGGCATCCCGTGATAGAGCGAGAAGGGCGGCCCTTGCGGCTGTCGGCCCTGCTCGTGCACCGCTGCCATCGCTTGGTGCAGCGCCCGTCCGAAGAACTCCGGCAGGTCGTTCACTGGGACGCGCTCGCGCACACCAGCAGTGGTCTGCGGCTGCCGTTCGCTGATCCTGATCTCTGTCATGCCTCCACGTTCCGCACCCACCACGCGACCGGCAAGGGCCGAACGGCCCGGCGAGAAACCGCAGACTCGACGACTGATGGGACGACGCGTGCGGAACAAGGGCGTGCACGACTGCGTTGCAGATGATAGTTTACTCGTCAATCATCTGAGGAGCCCACATGCCTGCCCCCCTGATCTATCTGAGCCACGGCGCG
>NZ_DATEEY010000185.1:0-4257 GCF_035280925.1 Intrasporangium sp.
CGTCTCGTTCACCGCGACGCCCGGCCGGGTCACCGGCTTCCTCGGCCCCAACGGCGCAGGCAAGTCCACGACGATGCGCATCATCGTCGGCCTGACTCCCGCGACGTCCGGCACCGCCCACGTCTGCGGTCGCCACTTCTCGGAGCTGCCCAACCCGGGGCGGGAGGTCGGGGTCCTGCTCGACGCGTCCGCTCAGCACGCGGGACGCACCGGTCGCGAGATCCTCACGCTGACCCAGCGCATCATGGGCCTGCCGGAAACGCGGGTCGACGAGATGCTCGACGTGGTCAGCCTCACCCCGGCGGAGGCGGGCCGTCGCGTGCGGGACTACTCGCTCGGGATGCGCCAGCGCCTGGGGATCGGCGCGGCCCTCCTCGGCGAGCCCGAGGTGCTCATCCTCGACGAGCCCGCGAACGGGCTTGACCCGGCCGGCATCCGGTGGATGCGGGACCTGCTGCGTGACTACGCCAACGGCGGCGCCACGGTGCTGCTCTCCTCGCACCTGCTCCACGAGATCGAGGTCATCGCCGACGACCTCGTCGTCATCGGCAACGGCCGCATCGTCGCCCAGGGCACCAAGAGCGAGCTGCTCGCCTCCGCCGGCACTCTGGTCCGGACCCCCGAGGTCGCTCTGCTCAGCGCGGCGCTCGCTGTCGCCGGCATCGACCACCAGGACGGCGACGGCCTGGAGGGCAACGGCACCCTGCGGGTCGAGGCCGACCCCGCCATCGTCGGTCAGGTGGCCCTCAAGGCCGGCGCGCCGCTCGTCGAGCTGCGCGCAGCCGAGGGCGCCGGACTGGAGGAGATGTTCCTCGAGCTCACCGCGGACACCCAGCGGGATCACCACGCCCACGACAACGCAGTAGAACCCACAGTAGGAGCAGTCTCATGACCGCCATCACTCCACGGATCCCCCCGGTCACCCACGGACCCGCCTCGGGCGAAGTCGTGGTGGGCGCCGCCCCCTCGGCGACCCTCGGGCCGCGCCCGGTCCGGGCCGCGGCTCTGGAGCGCATCCCGCTCTCGCGGATCGTCTCCCTCGAGCTGCGCAAGTCGTTCGACACCAAGTCCGGCTTCTGGCTGCTGGCGAGCATCGGCATCGCGTCGCTGCTCGCCACGATCGGGGTCATCCTCTTCGCCGCCGCCGACGAACGAACATTCAGCACCTTCACCCTGGCGACCGGCTTCCCGATGGCCATCATCCTGCCGATGATCGCGATCCTGTCGGTCACCAGCGAATGGAGCCAGCGCACCGGCCTGACCACCTTCACTCTCGTGCCGCACCGGGGTCGGGTCATCCTCGCCAAGGGCATCGCGGTCATCCTCGTCGCGATCGCCTCGATGCTGCTTGCATTCGCCATCGGTGCGGCCGGCAACGTCGTCGGCTCACTCATCGCCGGCACCGACGCGATCTGGGACCAGAGCCTTGCCGTCCTGGGCGCCATCGTGCTCGGCAACACGCTCGTGCTGCTCGTCGGCTTCATGCTCGGTCTGCTCATCCGCAACTCGGCCGGAGCGATGGTTGCCTACTTCGTCTTCGGCTTCGTCGCGCCTCCACTGCTCGAGCTGCTCGCCTTCACGCAGGACTGGTTCCGAGATGCGCACCCGTGGGTCGACCCGAACGTGACGCAGAAGCTCCTCTTCCACGGACCACTCGTGGGGGAGCAGTGGTCGCAGCTCGGTCTGACCTCGGTGGTCTGGCTCGTCGTGCCTCTGGCCATCGGGCTCTGGACGATGCTGCGGTCAGAGGTCAAGTAGATGCGCGCGGGGGCCACCGGGCAGATGTCCGGTCGAACCGTTCTGGTCACCGGAGCCACCAGTGGGATCGGCCGGGCGACAGCAGCTGGTCTCGCCGGCCTCGGTGCCCGCGTCGGCATCGTGGGCCGCGACGAGGAACGCGCCGAAGCGGTAGCGAGCGCGATCCGGGGAGCGAGCCCAGCGGCATACGTCGACGTGTTCGTTGCCGATCTGTCCTCGCAGGTGCAGGTGCGGCGGCTGGCCAGCCACGTGCTCGCCACCTATCGGCGGCTCGACGTGCTCGTCAACAACGTCGGCGGCTTCTGGGCGACCCGCCACGTCACGGCCGACGGCCTCGAGCGGACCTTCGCCGTCAACCACCTCGCGCCGTTCCTGCTGACCCGACTGCTCCTGGACCGTCTCGGGGAGGGCGGCCCTGCGCGCATCGTCGTGGTCGCGTCGGGGGCACACACGCTCGGCACCATCGACTTCGACGACCTTCAGGGGGATCACGGCTACTCCGGACCACGCGCCTACAACCAGTCCAAGCTCGCCAATGTCCTGTTCACCTACGAGCTGGCCCGGCGTCTCGGGCCGGGTCCCGTCACGGCCAACGCGCTGCACCCCGGGATGGTCCGCACCGGCTTTGGATCCGAGGACCAGCAGGTCGCCTGGAAGGTCGTCGCCCCGGTGATGCGACCGTTCCTGCGCAGTCCGGCGCGCGGGGCGCTCACGTCGATTCACCTTGCTGCCTCACCCGAGATGGAGGGCGTGACCGGCACCTACTTCGCCGACCGCCGACCCAAGCAGTCGAGCTCGCTCTCTCGTGACCCGGCGGTCGCCGCGCGGCTCTGGCAGGTCAGCACCGACCTCGTTGCGACCACCGCAGCCCGGTGATCCCGGCCGCTGGTCGTGGGCAATCACGGTCGTGAGCGCCGTACGGCCGCCGATAGGCTGGCGCCGTGATCGACATCAAGCTCCTGCGCGACGACCCCGACCGGGTTCGCGCCTCGCAACTGGCCCGGGGAGAGGACCCGGGGATCGTGGACGCGATCCTCGCTGCGGACGAGCGTCGGCGTTCCTCCCTCGGCGAGTTCGAGTCGCTGCGCGCGGAGCAGAAGGCGGTCAGCAAGGATGTCGGCGCGGCGATGGCGGCATTCCAGAGGGCGAGGAGGGCCGGCGCTCCCGACGCGGACCACCTGGAGGAGACCGCCCACACGGCGCGGACCAGGGCCGCGCGTCTGAGCGAGGAGGTCAAGGCGCTCGAGTCAGTCGCCGACGCGGCGGAGGCCGAGCTGACCGGGCTGCTACGCAGGGTGGGCAACGTCATCATCGACGGGGTGCCGAGCGGTGGTGAGGACGACTACGTCGTCCTCGAGACCATCGGGACACCGCGCGACTTCGCGGCTGAGGGTTTCGAGCCCCTCGACCACCTCGCGCTCGGGGAGCGCCTCGGTGCCATCGACATGGAGCGGGGCGCGAAGGTCGGTGGTGCCCGCTTCTACTACCTCACCGGGGTTGGCGCGCTGCTGGAGCTGGCACTGCTCAACCTGGCGATGGCGCAGGCCACCGGAGCGGGCTTCACGCCGATGATCACGCCGACGATGGCGCGGCCCGAGATCATGCTCGGCGCCGGCTTCATCGACGCTCATGCCGAGGAGGTCTACCGCCTCGAGGCCGACGACCTCTACCTGACCGGGACGTCGGAGGTGGCGTTGGCCGGCTACCACGCCGACGAGATCATCGACCTGTCCGCAGGGCCGAGGCGCTATGCGGGCTGGTCGGCGTGCTACCGGCGTGAGGCCGGGTCGCACGGCAAGGACACGCGGGGGATCATCCGCGTCCACCAGTTCCACAAGGTCGAGATGTTCAGCTACTGCCGGCCCGAGGAGGCCGAGGCCGAGCACCAGCGGCTGCTCGACTGGGAACGCGAGATGCTCGCCAAGATCGAGGTCCCGTACCGGATCATCGACATCGCGGCAGGAGACCTCGGTGGGCCGGCCGCGCGCAAGTTCGACTGCGAGGCCTGGGTCCCGACGCAGGGCAAGTACCGCGAGGTGACCTCGACGTCCAACTGCACGACCTTCCAGGCGCGCCGTCTGAACACGCGCGAGCGCGACCCCAACGGGTCCGGCACTCGCACGGTCGCGACCCTCAACGGCACCCTCGCGACGACCCGATGGATCGTGGCGGTCCTCGAGAACCACCAGCAGCCAGACGGCTCGGTCGTCGTCCCGGATGCGCTGCGACCGTTCCTCGGCCTGGACGTGCTCAAGCCGATCGCCTGACTCGCGACGACGTTTCCGGTTCGCCGGAAACAGTGCGCGGCAGGCCGATTCGTCCAGCTTGCCGCCCCGGCCACCGACCGAACCGGGAGCACGGCGTGAGTACGGGTACCCAGGTCCCCGGGGGCTGGTATCAGCCCGGCGGCGCGGCGCGTCTGCCTCGATGGTGGGCCGACGCGTCGTCCGGCGTCCCTGCCTCATGACGAACCAGAGAACCAGGAACACCGACGTGAAC
>NZ_DATEEY010000186.1:0-9857 GCF_035280925.1 Intrasporangium sp.
GGCGCACCAAGGAGGGCTCGCATAGTGGCCTAGTGCGGCGGTCTTGAAAACCGCTATGGGTTTACGCCCATCGTGGGTTCGAATCCCACGCCCTCCGCCAGCCCGCCCCTGACACAGACAGTCCGTACCCGGATGAATCCCCCCACAGGATCGCCATCGAGCCAGCACCTATGTGGAGACGATGGCCCCGATCATCCGGGGATACCTCGCTGAGGCGGGCCTGCTGACCCGGTGGCTCGGAGCCGGTGACTCGGAGCCGGTGACGCGGAGCCGATGAGTCGGCGGTCGACGCGGGGTCCGGCGCCCTCTTCCGGGCCCCGCGCCGAGTCCAGGTGCCCTGGCCAACTCCCACCATTGGCCAGGGCGTGGACCCCACTTCCCTCCCCGCTGTGTCGTTTGGTGTGCCTGCTGTCCCGGCCGCCGCCCATCGGTGAGACTGGTCTCGTGGCGGACATCGCAGTGGAACTCGCCGGGGTTGAGCTCTTCGCGGGCCTGGTTCCCGAGGCCCTCGGTCGCCTCGCCGAGCGGGCCTACGTCCAGCGGGTCGGACGGGGACAGGTCCTGTTCATCGAGGGCGAGCCGAGCGACACGTTCCTCCTGGTGCGCAGTGGCCGCCTCCGGGTCTTCCGGGACTCTCCCCAGGGCGACGAGCTGACGTTGAGCTTCATCGAGCCGGGGGCGACGATCGGCGAGCTGTCGGTGGTGGACGAACGCCCCCGGTCCGCCTCGGTCGATGCGGCCGAGCCCTCCGCGCTCGTCGCCGTGCCGAGCGGCGTGGTCCGGGAGGTGCTTCGGTCAAGCCCCGACTCGATGTGGCATGTCGCCCAGCAGCTGGCTGCCAAGGTTCGCCAGCTGACGGACACCACTGCTGACCTCGTTCTCCTCGACCTGCCTCGGCGGCTCGGCAAGCTCATTCTCGAGCAGGCCGTCGATGCCGGCGGCGGTCGCCTGACGACGACCTTCGTGACCAGCCAGTCTGGTGTGGCGGCGATGCTCGGGGTGACCCGGCAGTCGCTCAACCGTGCGTTGGCGGCACTGGTCAGGCGGGGATGGGTGAGGGCGGCAGACGGTGGTCGGCTGGAGATCGTCGACGCGGCCGCGCTGCGGCGTTTCATCGCGTCCTGATCCCGGTTCGCGCTCGGCCTGCTGGCGGTCAGGCCGCCCGGGCTTCGGTCCGTCGGTCGTGAGAGCGGGCCGCTTCGGTGGGGACCAGCTCGTCGTGGTGGCGACCGGGGACCCAGCAGGCCCAGTCGTTCCATGGGGTGCGGGACTCGATGTCCCAGGTGTGTGCGGAGTGCCGGGTCTCGAGGGCGATGGCGTTCATGGTGACTCCCAAGCGGTGGAGGGCTCTTGCTGATGTCTCCCAGACTGCCCCGGCGGCGGGTGCCGGGTCTGTCACCTGGGTGACCACCGCCCTGTCATCCAGGTGACACCGTGGTCCGTAAGGTAGGGAGTCGTGACCGCCCCCGAAGAACCGCCCGCACTGGGCCCCGCAATGGGCCCGCGAGCCCACGACTGGGACGCGGTCCTCGGCTCGGTGATGGCCGGCCTCACACCGCTGACCCAGCCCACGCCGCCGCCGCTCGTGCTGCGGGGTCGGACCTTCGACGCAGGCCGTCCGGCGGTCATGGCCATCGTCAACCGGACGCCGGACTCGTTCTTTGCCGGCAACCGTCATGCGCAGCTCGACTCCGCCAGGCACGCACTCGAGGAGGCGCTCGATCTGGGTGCGGACCTCGTCGACGTCGGCGGTGTCCGGGCCGGCCAGGAGGGGGCGCAGGTCGACGAGGAGGAGGAGATCCGCCGCGTCGTGCCCTTTCTCGAGTGGGCCCGGGGGGCGCACCCCGACGTCATCCTCAGTCTGGACACGTGGCGCTCGGGCGTCGCCCGAGCCGCAGCGGGCGCCGGAGTCGACCTCATCAATGACACGTGGGCCGGAGCAGATCCCGGGCTCGTCCACGTCGCTGCCGATCTCGGTGCCGGCTACGTCGTCTCCCACGTGGGCGGCCTGCCGCCGCGCACCGACCCCGTTGCCGTCACCTACGGGGACGACCCGCTCGACGTGGTGCGCGACGTCGTGACCACGCTCGCGCGCGGTGCCCACGCGGCCGAGCTGAGCGGCATACCCCCTGAGCGCATCCTCATCGACCCGACCCTGGACTTCGGCAAGACGACCCAGCACTCCCTCGAGGTGCTTCGGCACACGGCCGACATCGCAGCACTCGGCTACCCCGTGCTGCAGGCGTTGTCGCGCAAGGACTTCGTCGGTGAGAGCCTCGACCTGCCGCCCGAGGAGCGGCTCGAAGGCTCCCTGGCAGCCACGGCGGTCGCGGCCTGGCTCGGCGCCACGGTCTTCCGCGCTCACGACGTGCGGGCCACCCGCAGAGTGGTTGACATGGTCGCCACGATCCGGGGAGATCGGCCGCCCGTCCACGCGAAGAGGGGTGCCGGACACGGAGATCCGGCGAACGCCTGATGAATTCGCAAATTGCCCAAGGTTCCAACAGGCGGACCCGCAAGTAGCATGCTAAGTTCGTCGCGGTTGCAGTTGCAGTTCCTCGCAGTCGAGTAGGTGCCCGTCATCCAAAAGGTGGCGGGTTTTCAGTATCGACGTCGACGGGTTCGCCCGCCGAGTGGCAGAAGCGGCAGCCTGGGACCACGCGAGGTGCGTGATCCCACTGGCTAAAGAAGGAAAGAGTTACCCGTATGGCACAGGGAACCGTCAAGTGGTTCAACGCTGAGAAGGGCTTTGGATTCATCGCCCAGGACGGCGGCGGCCCCGACGTCTTCGTCCACTACTCGGCTATCCAGACGAACGGCTACCGTTCGCTGGATGAGGCGCAGCGCGTCGAGTTCGAGGTCACGCAGGGTCCGAAGGGTCCGCAGGCTGACGCAGTGCGTCCGCTCTGATCCCAAGGATCGAACGCAACGAGCGACACCGATCAGTCGTTTGTGACCGAGCCCCCCGGCAATGCCGGGGGGCTCGGTTCGTTCACCGTCAACCACGACGAGGCCGTATGCCGCTGGGGTCGCTCCGCCCGTCGGTCGCCTCCCGTCGGGGCGGGCTCAGGCGCACTCGTCGACGTCGACCTGCTGCGTCGGCGTGGACGTCGGGGTGCGAGCTGACGTCGTGGTCGTGGCGGCCGGCTTCGGCCTGCTCGTCGGCTTGGGCGGGTCGATGGCCTTGTGCACGAGAGAGCGGACCAGCTCGTAGTCCGGGTTGCTGCTGTAGGGGAATCCGTTCTTCATGGAGAAGCCCAGGCTGGTGATCTTCCCGTCCTGAACCCTTTCGACGAGCTCGGCGAAGGCGGGCAGGTTCTGACCCGGAATGTCGGTGTAGACGTTCTCCCTGAGGATCTGCGCGATGTTGGCGTACTTCGTCAGCATGAAGGCCGGGTCCACGTGGTTCACGACGGCCTGCACGACGCACCGTTGCCGTTGCTGACGATGGTCGTCGCTGTCCGCCGCGCGGGTGCGCGCGTACCAGAGCGCCTCGTACCCGTTGAGCAGCTGGGGCCCCAGCTCGTCGAAGTAGTGGGCGTAGCTGCCGTCGGGACGCTTCTGCCCGTACGGCAGCGGAGTCTTGCCATCGAACCCGCCGAGCTTGACGTTGACCTCGACGCCCCCCATCGCGTTGACGAGCTCGGTGAAGCCCTTGAGGTCGATGACGACGAGGTGGTCGATCTTGAGGCCCAGGACCTCACCGACGACGTTGCGCGTCTCGGTGCGCCCGGGCACGTCGTCCTCGGCGTACGCCTCCGGATGCTCCTCCCGGAACTGGTCCACCTCGGTCCAGATGGCGTTGATGGCGCACGGGTCGGCCGGGTCCTTCGCCTTGCGCGGGCAGTTCGGCACGTCGTGGCTTCCGCCATAGGTGCCCTCCGGCCAGAGTTGCCGGAGCGGGCTCTCCGCTGGGAGCGGGGCCCACTCGAAGTTGCGCGGCACCGAGATGAGGACGGTCCGGCCGGTCTTGGTGTCGATGCTCGCGACGATCATCGAGTCCGGCCGCGTGCCCACCCGGCCAGTGCCCGCGTCGGAGCCCATGAGGAGCAGGTTGACGCGCGGCGTGTCCCGCCAGGGGTCGGCATCGGGTTCGTTGACGACCTTGGCACCCTCGCCGGGTCGCAGGGGCTGGGCGCTGAACACCTCGGCGATCGTGTCCTTGGTGATCAGGGCCGCCTCTGCGCCCTTGTAGGTCCCGGTGCCGACCAGCGCGACCATCAGGGTGGTGAAGAGCGCCAGGACGCGGGTGCGGGACCGGTCCAGCCACTCCGGTCGGGACGCCACCGCGGTCGCGACGATCGACCCGCACCAGATGAGCCCGCCCGCAGCGAGGAGGACCCCGGCTGCCTGCAGCAGGTCCGGGTGGGTCAGCACGTACAGGCCGAAGTCCTTGATGCCCCGGGACGCAAGGACGTAGGCGAGGGCAGCCAGGGCCGCCAGGAATACGGTGAGGATCAGCCAGCCTGCCGCGCGGGCCCGGGTCCGGATCAGGCCGGCGCCGGGGACCGCGGCTCCAAGGGCGACCAGGCGCATGGAGCGGCGGTAGCGGGATCGCAGCTGTCGGCGAACGGAGCCCCTGCCCACGGGCGCGGCGACGCGCCTGGCGTGGTGCACGGTCATGGGTTCCCCTCGTGGTGGCTGGTGGAGGCAGCCCCAACATTGTGCACGGTTTACGGCGAGATGCCAGTCGGGGGCCGAGAATCGGTCGGCGTCAGGCGCAGGCGTCCACCTCGGCAGGTGACGTCGTCGTGTCCGGAGAGGGGGTGGGTGTCCGCGTCGGCGATGACGGGCTCTCCGGCTCGCTCGGGCCCGGCTCGGCGCTCGGGCCTGACGGCTTCGGCTCGGGCGGGGTGATCGCCTTGGCGACGAGTGCGCGGATCTGCTCGTAGTCCGGGTTGCCGGGGTGGATCCCGTGGCTCGGGTCGATGCCGACGCTGACGAACTTGCCCGACTTCTGGATGCGCTCGACCAGCTCGACGAAGGCGGGGAGGTTTGCGGCCGGGATGTCGGTGTAGATGTTCTCGCGGGCGATCTGCGCGATCTCGGCGTACTTCGCGAGCATCGCCGTGGGGCTCACCTGGCCCACGACCGCCTGGACGACACAACGCTGCCGGGACATCCGGTTGTAGTCGTCGTCCGCGGCCCGGGACCGGGCGTACCAGAGCGCCTGGTAGCCGTTCATTCGCATCGGGCCCGGGGTGTCGAAGTAGTGCGCGTAGCTGCCGTCGCCGTTTCGCGCACCATAGGGGATCGGCGTCCTCCCGTCGTAGCCGCCGAGCTTGACGTTGATGGTCACGCCACCCATGGCGTTGACCAGCTGGCTGAAGCCCTCGAGATCGACGACGACCGTGTGGTCGATCTTGAGGCCGAGGATCTCGCCGATGACGTCGCGGGTCTCGGAGCGACCGGGGACATCGTCGTCGGGGAACGCGTCGGGATTCTCCTCACGGAACTGGTCCACCTCGGACCAGATCGCGTTGAGCATGCACTGGTCGTTGGCGTCCCGCTCCTGGCGTGGGCAGCTCGGCACGCCGTAGGTGCCGCTCGGCCACCTCTCGCGCAGCTTGCTCGTCTCCGGGAGCGGGACCCGCTGGAGGTTGCGGGGCAGGGAGATGAGCACCGTTCGGCCGGTCTTCGTGTCGGTGCTGGCGACGATCATCGAGTCGGTCCGAGTGCCGTCCCGGCCGACCCCGGCGTCCGACCCGAGGAGCAGGATGTTGACGCGTGGGGTGTCGGCCCAGGGGTCCTCGCCCTCGGCGACGTGCGCACCTTGGCCCGGCCTGAGCGATGAGTCCTTGAAGATGACGTCGACCGTGTCGCGCCCGATGAGGGCGAACTCGGCCCCCTTGTAGGAGGCTCCGCCGATGAGGACGACCATGACCGTGGTGAAGATGGCGAGCGACCGCGTGCGGGCGCGGTCGAGCCGCCGAGGCCGGGACTGGACCGCCGTCGCGATGATCGAGGCGCACCAGATGAAGCCGCCGATCGCGAGGACGATGGTGACTGCGAGCAGGTAGCGCGTGTTGCTGGCTATGACGAGGCCGACCCTGGTCGGGCCCCGGGTGAGGATGAGGTAGGCAACCGCCACCACGCTGGCGAGGAACACGACGAGCAGACCCCAGCCCCAGGCCCGGCTGCGCGTCCGGGTCAGCCCGGCGCCCGGGAGCAGCGTGCCGAGGGCGGTGAGTCCGATGGCCCGACGGAAGCCGGCGGACAGCTCGCGGCGCAACGACCGGCGGCCCCCGCTCCCTTCCGTGCGCCGTCTGGGCTCGTCGCTCATGGGGTCCTTTCGGGCGTGCGAAGGCATTGCGGGGTGGTCGTCATTCTGCCTTGTCCTACTGTGAGGACGCTCCCAGACGACGGAAGGTTGGCCGTGGCCTTGCGCGGGCACCACCCGGTTTTGGCCGGGGAGCGCCCTCCCGGTAGCCTGTGCACGCTTGTGTCCCTCGGGATCGCGGGCGTGGAGGCGTCGCATAGTGGCCTAGTGCGCCCGCCTGCTAAGCGGGTTGAGGATAAAACCTCTCGCGGGTTCAAATCCCGCCGCCTCCGCCAGACGAGAATGGGCCCCACCCTCGGAGCGTGCTCGGGAGGTGGGGCCCCGACTCTGTGTAGCACGTCGGAGGTGACGGGCGAGTCACTCGTCTGTCGGCTGTTGCTTCTTCACGAGTGGCACGGCGACCCACAGGGCGAGTTCCAGCGCGAGCAGGGCAGCACCGGTCCAGAACGCGGCCGTGTGGGACAGCAGCACGTCGAGGACCAGCACGACGCCGCCGATGATGCCCAGGCCCAGCGACAGCAGCCCGACGATGATGAGCCGGTCGGTGTAACGGACGATGAAGTCCTTCAGTCCCTCGTGGAACAGCGCCCGATGCAGGGCCACGGGGGCCGTGAACACGATGACGCTGATCGAGGCCGCCATGAGCGTGACGAGATAGATCGTGCGCTGGAGCCCGGTGAGCTCGGTGAACCGCTGCTGGAAGGGAATGGTGAGCAGGAAGGCGAAGAGGATCTGCACGCCCGCCTGCGTGATGCGCAGCTCCTGGAGCTGCTCGTTGAAGTTCCGGTCGAGCCGCTCGGCCTTTGTCTCGTTTCGCTCGTACGCCATGGACACATCGTGTCGCACCCAGCCGCCCACGAGGCGCAAGGGCGCTCCCGGAGCGAGCTGAGCGGCATACGGACACATGACGGAGCCCGGCACCCCACAAGGGTGCCGGGCCCGCATCACGTCGTCCGGTCCCACCGACGGGACGGACTACGGCTCAGTTCGCGCCGAAGCGCGCCTTGAGACCGTCGAACTCGGCCCACAGCTCCGGCGGGAGCTGGTCGCCGAGAGACTTGAACCAGTCCTCGATGAGGGGCAGCTCGTCCGCCCACTCGGCGGGACGGACGGCGCCGGCCTTGTCGAGGTGCTCCTCGGTGACGTCGAGGCCGTCGATGTCGAGGGCGCCGGGGGCCGGGACGAGGCCGACGGGCGTCTCCACGGCCTCCGCGTCGCCCTCGAGCCGCTCGACGATCCACTTGAGGACGCGGCTGTTCTCGCCATAACCGGGCCAGAGGAAGGAACCGTCCTCGTCTCGCCGGAACCAGTTGACGCCGTAGATCCGCGGCAGCTTGGACGCGTCCGCCTGCTTGCCGATCGCCAGCCAGTGGGAGAAGTAGTCGCTGACGTTGTAGCCGAGGAACGGCAGCATCGCCATGGGGTCGCGACGGACCACGCCGACGGCGCCCGTGGCGGCAGCGGTCGTCTCCGAGGAGAGCGTCGCGCCGACGAAGGTGCCGTGCGTCCAGTCGCGCGACTCGTAGACGAGCGGGATCGTCGTCTTGCGGCGGCCTCCGAAGAGGATCGCCGAGATCGGCACGCCGTCCGGGCTGTCGTACTCCGGCGCCGCGATGGGGCACTGGGCGATCGGCGTGCAGAAGCGGCTGTTGGGGTGGGCGGCCGGCTTGTCGGACTCCGGGGTCCAGTCCTCGCCGAGCCAGGAGGTCAGGTGGGCCGGCTTCTCGTCGGTCATGCCCTCCCACCAGATGTCGCCGTCGTCGGTCAGGGCGACGTTGGTGAAGACCGAGTTGCCCTTGTTGACCGTGGCCATGGCGTTCGGGTTGGTCGACTCGCCGGTGCCGGGGGCGACACCGAAGAGGCCGGCCTCGGGGTTGACCGCGTAGAGGCGGCCGTCCTCACCGAAGCGCATCCAGGCGATGTCGTCGCCGACCATCTCGGCCTTCCAGCCGGGGATCGTCGGGTCGATCATGGCGAGGTTCGTCTTGCCGCAGGCGCTCGGGAACGCAGCAGCGATGTAGTGGACCTTCCCCGCCGGGTTGGTCAGCTTGAGGATGAGCATGTGCTCGGCCATCCAGCCCTCGTCGCGGGCCATGGCGCTCGCGATGCGCAGGCTGTAGCACTTCTTGCCGAGCAGGGCGTTGCCGCCGTAGCCGGAGCCGTAGCTCCAGATGACGCGCTCCTCCGGGAAGTGCGTGATGTACTTCGTGTCGTTGCAGGGCCACGGGATGTCCTGCTCGCCCTCGCCGAGCGGCGCACCGACCGAGTGCAGGGCCGGCACGAAGGCGGCGTTGGTCTCCTCGAGCTTGTGCAGGACCTTCTCGCCGCAGCGGGCCATGATGAGCATGGAGACCGCGACATAGGCCGAGTCAGTGATCTCCACGCCGAACATCGGGATCTTCGCGTCGAGGTGGCCCATGACGAAGGGGATGACGTACATCGTGCGACCGCGCATCGACCCTCGGTAGAGGTCGGTCATGATCGTCTTCATGTCGTCCGGCGCCATCCAGTTGTTGGTGGGGCCGGCGTCCTTCTCCTCGACGGAGCAGATGAAGGTGCGGTCCTCGACGCGGGCGACGTCGCTCGGATCGGAGGCGCACCAGAACGAGTTCGGCTTCTTGTCCTCGTTGAGCCGCACCAGCGTGCCGGCCTCGACGAGCTGGTCGGTGAGCTCGGTCCACTCCTCGGGAGTGCCGGTGACCCAGCGGATGTCGCGCGGCTGTGTCAGCTCGGCGACCTCGTCGACCCAGGCCTGCAGGCCCGCGTGGGTCGAGGTGTGCGTGGTATCTGTCGTGGTCAACTTGCCCATCCCTTTCGCGCGGTGGTCGGGCACCGCGCCGTGCCGGTGGTCGTCCACCATGCGGGCAGGGCTCGCGATCGGCGCGCAGCGAGCAGGTGTCCGCATGGTGAACACATGACGTGATGCAACCAAGGTACCCAGCCGCGGGAGGGCCGTTGACCGTGCCTTCGGTGCGGTACGGTGACACCGCTCACAACCACTTCGGCTTGCAAGGAAATTGACGGCGAACTGTCGCCTTCTTGCAGAGTTTGCGACACGGTGGATGTGCCGTATGCCGCTGAGCTGCTCTCGCTCGCCGCCCGGCGGCCGCTCCTGCCGCCCTCCTCGTCGAGGGTGCAGTAGGTGCCATGAGGCGGGCGGTAGGGCTGGGGCCGGACAGGCATACGGAAGGCACCGCGGGAAACGGCTCGATTTCGTGGGGTGGCGCCGAGGCGCTAAGGTAACTCTTCGTCCGCCCGAGTGGTGGACGTTGCACCCGTAGCTCAACGGATAGAGCATCTGACTACGGATCAGAAGGTTAGGGGTTCGAATCCCTTCGGGTGCGCACTGTGTTGAGACAGTAAAGGCGGCCTGACCAGCGGAAACGCGGGTCAGGCCGCTTCTTTGCGTGCGTCGTGAGCACCGCTCATCTTTGGCGGCTCTTCACGATTGAGGGTGTAGCCGCGGCCTGAACCCGCCGGTCTCGAGCAGGCTGCGGGCGATGTAGTGGGCGAGGTTGCGGAAGCCGAGGGCGGAGCCGCGCAGGTGCTCGAGCCTGCCGTTCACTGCCTCGGTCGG
>NZ_DATEEY010000187.1:0-4324 GCF_035280925.1 Intrasporangium sp.
AACTCCTGCTGGCTCAGCCCGGCGCCACGACGCGCCCGCTTCAATACATTGCTGCCAGCCATCTCGATTCCTCCAATCTCACCCGCACCCCCGGTATCCGATGAGATACGTCAGCGGCGCAGCGTCTCGGCCACACCCGGAGGCAGCCCTCGGCAACAATCTGAGGACGACGTTGCCCTCGAGCGCCACGGCCTCGCGGAGTGCGCGGCCCCGCCATGAGCTTCACGGTCGTCTCTGAATGCGATGCCATCGCAATGGGGACGGTCAGGTTTTCCGCTCCGATTGCATACCCCCGCCGTCACGTCGGTGCAGGTCAGGTGATGTACGAGTCCGCCCCGCGCCCCTGAAGGGGACGCAACTTCCGCACGCATTCCGCACAGGCGTCGATGCGCCTCGCATTTGCGCAGGTCAGCGACCCGCCGTCTCACCTTCGGAATCAGTGGCGCGAAATACCCTAGCGGGGTACGTGCGAGAGGCCCGGACCGGCGTTTCCGCTGGTCAGGGCCTCTTGGGGCACTGGGTGGCAGGTGAAGGATTCGAACCTTCGAAGCTTTCGCGACGGATTTACAGTCCGCTTCCATTGGCCGCTCGGACAACCTGCCGTGGTGCGTCTGGAAGGATAGCAAGAGACCGGGCAGGCACCGCAAATCCGGCGCCGCCCCCACCAGCACACCAGCCTCGCGCACCCAAGCAGCCACCTCACGGAAGGAGCCACGATGGCCGACTCCTCGTTCGACATCGTCAGCAAGTACGACAAGCAGGAGATCGCCAACGCCGTGAACTCCGCCGCCAAGGAGATCGCCAACCGCTACGACTTCAAGAACGTCGGAGCCTCCGTCGAGCTCGCCGGCGAGGTCATCAAGATGAAGGCCAACACCGAGGACCGCGTCAAGGCCGTGCTCGATGTCGTCCAGACTCACCTCGTCAAGCGCAAGGTCAGCCTCAAGCACCTCGACGTCCCCGAGGCCGGCCCCCGCCTCTCCGGCAAGGAGTACCACCTCGACTGCCCCCTCAAGGAGGGCATCACGCAGGAGAACGCAAAGAAGATCAACAAGCTCATCCGCGACGAGGGCCCCAAGGGCGTCAAGAGCCAGATCCAGGGCGACGAGCTCCGCGTCACCAGCAAATCGCGCGACGACCTCCAGGCCGTCCAGCGCATGCTCCAGTCGGCGGACCTCGACGTCGCGCTCAACTTCACCAACTACCGCTGAGGCAACCACCCCCATTCCGTATGCCGCTGAGCTGACTCAGCTCAGCGGCATACGGCCTGCTGTGGTTGCGTTTGCAGACGCGCGTGGCGCGGAACCGCGGCCACGCCCCGTCTCAGCCTCGCCCGAGGTAGGGCATGTCTGTCGCCAGGATGGTCAGCGCGGGCACACTGACGTCGAGGGGCAATTGCGCCATCGCGAGGACGACGTCGGCCACGTGCGACGGGTCGAAGGTCGGCTCGGGACGCACGGAGCCGTCGGCCTGGCGCGCACCCCGCGCGATGCCCGCGGTCATGTCGGTCGTGGCGTTGCCGATGTCGATCTGGCCACAGACGATGTGGTGGCGTCGGCCGTCGAGTGCCAGCGACCTGGTCAGGCCGGTGACCGCGTGTTTGCTGGCGGCATAGGCGATCTGGCCCGGGCGCGGCACCTGGGCGGAGATCGAGCCGTTGTTGATGATCCGTCCACCCTGAGGGATCTGGTCCCGCATGATCCGGAACGCCTCCCGGCAGCAGAGGAAGGTGCCGGTGAGGTTCACGTCGATGACCTCGCGCCAGGCGTGCACGGCGATCTCGTCCGCCTCCCCCGCCGGTCCGAACGTGCCGGCGTTGTTGACGAGCAGGTCGATCCGACCGAACGCCTCGACCACGGCCTCGAAGGCCCGCGCCACCGCAGCCTCATCCGTCACGTCGGTGGGGAGCTGAAGGGCGGCGCCGGCAGCGGCCTCCGCGGCGGTCTCCGCGAGGGCGTCCGCCCGGCGACCGAGCAGCGCCACGCGGTAGCCGTGCTCGAGGAGTCGGCGCGTGATGACGCGCCCCAGCCCGGACCCGGCTCCTGTCACGACCGCGACCCCCGCCTCGTGGCTGGGGCCGCCGCTCCCCGCGCTCATGACGGACCACGCTGGAGCAGCTGACCGCGCGGCTCGGCGTCGAGGTCGATCCGCTTGCCGCGCAGCCAGCTCGCGCGCACGACGCCGAACAGGCGCCTGCCGTCATACGGGGTGATCGGATTGCGGTGGTGCAGCTGCGCCGCGTCGACGATGAAGCCGTCCTCGGGCGCGAAGACGCAGAAATCCGCGTCGGCACCCACCCCGATGCGGCCCTTGCGCGAGAGGCCCGCGAGGTCGGCAGGCCTCTCGGCCATCCAGCGCGACACCTCGGCGAGCGAAAAGCCCCGCTGGCGCGCCTGGGTCCAGACAACGGCGAGCCCGAGCTGCAGCGAGCTGATCCCTCCCCACGCGCGGCCGAAGTCACCCGAGTCCAACGCCTTGAGCTCCGGGGTCGACGGCGAGTGGTCGGACACGACGACGTCGAGGGTCCCGTCGGCCAGCCCATCCCAGAGCCGCTCGCGGTTGTCGGCCTCCCGGATCGGTGGGCAGCACTTGAACTGGGTCGCCCCCTCGGGCACCTCCTCGTCCGCGAAGTAGAGGTAGTGCGGGCAGGTCTCCGCGGTGACGCGGATGCCCTCGAGCTTGGCGGCGGCGATGAGCGGGAGCGCCTCGGCGGACGAGACGTGCAGGATGTGGACCCGGCATCCGGTGTGCCGGGCGAGGTCGATGACGTGGGCGACGGCGACGTTCTCGGCCTCCCGGGGGCGGGACGCGAGGAAGTCGCCGTAACGGCGGCCCTGCGCTCCCCCAGCGGTCGCCTGCTCGATCGCTTCTGCATCCTCGGCGTGGACGATGAGCAGGCCGTCGAGAGAGGCGATCTCCGCCATCACGTGCACGAGCTCCGCCAGCTCGAGAGGCGGGAACTCGTCGATCCCAGAGGGCAGCAGGAAGCACTTGAACCCGAACACCCCCTCCTCGTGCAGCGGGGCGAGCTGCCCGATGTTCCCCGGCACCGCGCCGCCCCAGAAGCCGACGTCGATCCACGTCTGGCCCTCGGCCGTCTTGCGCTTGACGTCAAGAGCGGCGACGTCGACCGTCGGCGGGATGCTGTTGAGCGGCATGTCGATGATCGTCGTGACGCCTCCGGCGGCCGCGGCACGGGTCGCCGAAGCGAACCCCTCCCACTCGGTCCGCCCCGGGTCGTTGACGTGGACGTGGGTGTCGACGAGACCGGGCAGCAACACCTCGTCGTCGGCGAGATCGACGACGGCCGCAGCATCGAGCCCGGCACCCAGCGGCTCGACCGCGACGATGCGCCCCGCCGCCACGCCGACCTCGCGCGCCAGCTCCCCGGCCGGCGTCACGACGCGCTTCGCCCGGATCACCAGGTCACGTGCGGCCACGATTCACCTCTCCAAAGCACGTCGTGAGGAAGATGGGGGCATGGAACCCAGCCCGCGCTACTACGCCCCGCGAGGTGGCCTGCCGAAGCAGACCGACCTGACGACCGACCGCGCGGTGTTCACCGAGGCCTACGCCGTCATCCCGGCCCGGACGATGTCCGACATCACTGCGAGCCTGCTCCCCCACTGGGACGGCACCCGGGTGTGGATCATCGCGCGGCCGCTGACCGGCTTCGCCGAGACCTTCGCCCAGTACGTCGTCGAGGTCTCCCCCGGCGGCGGCAGCGACCGACCCGAGCCGGACACCGAGGCCGAGGGAGTTCTCTTCGTCGTCGAGGGACGCGTCACCCTGACCATCCACGGCGCGCGCCACGAGCTCACGGTGCTCACCGAGGGCGGCTACGCCTACCTCCCGCCCGGTTCGGCGTGGTCCCTCCACAACACTGCGGGCGAACCCGCTCGCTTCCACTGGGTCCGCAAGCGCTATGAACGCGTGGACGGCATCGACGCGCCGACCCCGCTCGTGCTCAACGAGCAGGAGCTCCAGCCGGTCCCGATGCCCGACACCGGCGGCGCCTGGACCACGACGCGTTTCGTCGACCCGACCGACCTCCGCCACGACATGCACGTGACCATCGTGACCTTCCAGCCCGGCGGCGTCATTCCCTTCCCGGAGACGCACGTCATGGAGCACGGGCTCTACGTCCTCGAGGGCAAGGCGATGTACCTGCTCAATCGTGACTGGGTCGAGGTCCAGGCGGGCGACTTCATGTGGCTGCGTGCGTTCTGCCCGCAGGCCTGCTACGCGGCAGGGCCGGGGCGGTTCCGTTACCTGCTCTACAAGGACGTCAACCGCCACCCGTCCCTGCGCATCACCCCATAGC
>NZ_DATEEY010000188.1:0-15577 GCF_035280925.1 Intrasporangium sp.
CACGTGCGAGCGCTCCTGCCCCGATCGAGTGAACAGCTTCTGGGGCGAAGCGCCCCAGAAGCTGGTCACTCGATCGGGGCCGGGTCGGGCTCCTCGCTGGCTCCAGGACTGCGCAGGACGCGGGCCGCCAGCGCATGCGCCGCCTCGACGCTACGCACGAGATCACCGTCACCGGCGAGGTAGCTGGTGAGGAAGCCCGCGTTGAAGGCGTCCCCAGCGCCGGTGAGGTCGCGCACGTCCTCCACCGGATCCACGGGAACCGTCGCGACGACCTGCCCGCCCTTGATCACCATCGTCGCGTCCTTGCCACGGCGGGCAAGGAGGACCACGCCGGGGAACCGGTCCAGTCCGGCGCGCGACCGACCGTCTGCAGCCAGGTCGAGGATCTCGCACTCGTCCTCGTTGGCCGAGATGAAGTCCGGCCGGCACCGTTGCACCAGGTCGACGAACGCCTCGACCCCGTAGTGCCGGATCAGGCCGGTGGACGACACGTCGAAGGACACGAGGCCGCCACGCTCGTGCTGGCGCGCCACGGCGCCCAGCACCGCGTCCGCCGTGGACCCGGACTCGAACGAGTAGGCCGTGACGTGGAGGATCTCGAGGTCCTCGAGCCACGCCGGGTCGATGTCGACCAGCCGCGTGTTCGCTGCGCGGGACGGGAACATGGTCCGCTCCCCCAGCTCGTCGATGAGCAGCACGATCATTCCCGTGCTCGCGCTCCGGTCCAGCTGGAGGCGGACGTCGACCCCGTGCCCGTCGAGCTCCTGCCGCAGGACGTGCCCGCCGAGGTCGTCACCGACGCAGCCGATGAAGCGCGTCGGATACCTCGGCCCGGCAAAGGCGGCCACGTTGGCAGCCGACCCGCCGCGGCGCATGACGATCTCGGACTTCGTGTCGGTCGCCCTGCGCTGTGGCTCGAGCTGCCAGACGACGACGTCCTGGACGACGTCGCCGATGACTCCGAGCACTATGCGCCCCGGTCGGCTGGTGCCGCGCCAACGAGGGCCGCGGCCACCTCGCAGGCCAGCCGGATGTTGTTGCGGTAGAGGGCCACGTTGGCGTCCAGGCTTCGGCCCTCGGTGGCACGGCGGATGTAGTCGAGCAGATAGGGCGTGGAGGCCTGGCCGCCGATGTGGTCCTTCTCCGCCGCCGCCCACGCCGCCTCGATGACGCCGTCGAGCTCGGTCGGGTCGAGCTGCTCTGCCTCGGGCACCGGGTTCGCGACGAGCACGCCGCTCGGCAGGCCGAGGGCACGCTGGGTGGTCAGGACGGTGGCGATGTCCGCGGGCGAGTCCACGCGGGCGTTCACGGGATGGCCGGAGTCGACGACGTAGAAGCCCGGGTAGCGGTTGGTCCGATAACCGATGACCGGCACGCTCAGTGTCTCGAACCGCTCGAGGGTGGCCGCGATGTCGAGGATCGCCTTGGCGCCGGAGCTGATGAGCACGATCGACGTGCGGGACATCGCGATGAGGTCCGCCGACTCGTCGAAGGTCTTGTCCGCCCCGTGGTGCACCCCGCCGAGCCCGCCCGTCGCGAAGACGTCGATGCCCGCCGCACGTGCGAGGAAGGCCGTGGCGGCGATCGTCGTCCCGGCGTTCCTCTTCGTCACCGCGCCGATGGCCAGCTCCCGGATCGACGCCTTGTCGGCGGCGTCGTCGTCACCCAGCTCCCGGATCTCGTCGTTGCTCAGGCCGACGACGGGCGTCCCGTGGTGGACGCCGATGGTCGCGGGGACGGCTCCGGCAGCCCGGATGATCTCCTCGCCCTCGAGGGCCACCTCGACGTTGCGGGGCCGGGGCAGCCCGTGCGTGAAGATCGTCGACTCGAGCGCGACGACGGGAGTCCCCGTGGACAGCGCCCGGGCGACATGGTCGGCGACACGGATGGGGGCGGGGCTCGACATGGGCACCTCTCGGATCGTCGGGGTCATCCAACGGTAGGCCAGTCGGCCGGGTCCGGGCAGACCTGCACGCGATCGTCGAGCGACCCCCCTCGCATCCTGCTCCGAGGAGTGGAGCAGGATGCGAGTCATCCGGTGGTGACCGTCAGCTGGCGGCCTGCTTCACCAGCTCGGCGATCTGCTTCTCCACCGCCTTGGTGAGCTCGACGATCGCGAACGAGGTGGGCCACATGGCGCCGTCGTCGAGGTTGGCGTTGTCCTGGAACCCCAAGGTCGCATAGCGCGCCTTGAACTTCGCCGCGTCCTGGAAGAACAGCAGCACCTTGCCGTCCTTTGCGTAGGACGGCATTCCGTACCAGAGCCGTGGCGCCAGCTCCGGGACCGCCTCCATGACGACCTCGTGGACGCGTCGCGCCATCGCGCGATCGGCCTCGGGCATCCCGGCGATCTTGTCGAGCACGGCCTGCGTGTCGTCGACCTTGCCCTTCTTGCCCTTGGCCGATCTGAGCTCCTTGGCGCGCTCCTTCATCGCGGCGCGTTCCTCCGCAGTGAACTTGTCCGCGCTCGCGTCTTCTCGCTTGGTCGTCTTTCCTGAAGTTGCCATGCGCCCATTGTTGGCCCTGCGAGCGCGCGGCGCTTCTCCGAAACTGACCAAAGAGGGAGCCTCAGCCCGGCAGCCACGCGGTCAGCGCCTCGGAGACCCGGGGCTGCGTGAAGAACGAGCAGTGCCACGTGCCGGATTCGGACGTGAGGTGCAGGGAGCGTTCATCCCCGACCCGGAATCCGAGGGCACCGGCCACGAACCCGACCCCTTCGGACGGGACCACCCCGTCGTTGGCCTGGTCGCCGAAGATCTTGTCCAGTACTGACTCAGGGAGACGCCAGAGTGCGGCGAGCGAACCGGTCGGCTCGAAGTCGGCGTCGATGGCGTAGAGCCGACTCCCATCCGGCGCCGCGGAGGCGATCCGCGCCAGGAACTCGCCACCGGGCCGCATGGAGGAAAGCCCGGGGAGTCCGCCGAGAGCACCCTGACCGATGATCTTGACCACCTCGAGGACGGCGTCGAGCACGTCGAGCACGACGGTCCATGGTCCGGGAGGAGCGAGGTTGAGCAGAGCCGTGACCCGGTTGACGAACGCGCCCAGGTGCCTTCCGTCAGCGAGCGGCGTCCCGGCGTTGGGACTGGCGACGAAGATGGTCCGTCCGATGGTGAGACGACCCTGTGAGAGATCGGCAGCCCCGGCCAGGGCGCGCCCGACCAGCCCGCCACGGCTGTGGCAGACCAGGTCGAGCTCGACGGACGAGTCGGGTCCGAGATCGCGCAGGACGCCGAGGAAGTCACGTGCGTTCCGATCCGGGTCGACGGACAGCGTCGGGTGGTCGAGCGCAAACACCCGACCCTGGTATCGAGCGGCGAGCGTCTCCATGGTCGCCGACGGCAGCGCCCCGAACGACCCGTGGCCGGTGCTGAAGGTGCCGTGCACGAAGAGCAGCGATCGCCCAGTCGTCAGCCGCGTGGCGTCGAATCCGTCGCTCACCACTGCCGAGCCGAAGGCGGCTGGGCCGAAGTCCCGCAGGCGCGTTGGCCTGTGCGACTCCTCCCACTTGCTGGCGATCAGCTGTGCCGTGGCGCCGACGAGCTCCTCGACGATCGCGTAGACGAGGACCGACAGGATCTTCTTGCCGATCATGGTGATGAGGGACCGGTCCCCGACGGGGGCGTCCTCACCCTCGGCCACACGAGGTGCGCCGACCGCACTGGGCACGACGAAGCGGACCGTTGCACCACCTCCGCGTGAGGTGTCCCCGGGCGAACCGCCTTGCCCTTCCTGCGAACCGGGCCGGGTCCTCGCCTCCGGGTAGTGCCAGCTCGGCACGCCGGCCTCGTCCACCAGCAGCAGCACCTGACCCCTCGTCGGGCCGAGGTCGGGCACGTCGAGCACGAGCCCCGGCTCCCCCTCCGCTGTCCGGATCTCACCCGCCCGGCCAGCCCCTCCACCGGCTCCGGGTGCGGCCGTCGCCTCGATCTCAACGGCCACCGCCTGTCGCAACCCCGCCCGCGCCAGGGCGTCGTCCCACGCCTCCGTCGTCCGCTCCGGCTCACCCGAGCGGCCGCCGAGCGGTCCCTCCTGCACGACGGCACTCCCCCGGAGCCCCGGCGCTGTGATGACGACCCCGCGCCCCAGGTCGACTCGTCGCGTGCTTCCGTCCAGCTGTGCCATGCGTCCCTCCGATGTGAGCGGCGTAAGCGGTCAGGACCGCTCGAAAGTCAGTTCCGGGTGCCCGTAGAAGACATAGGCCAATGGAGTTGCCGTCTGCTGGTCCCAGTCGGTGGCGTAGCGGGACCGGAGCTGCCGCAGCGACTCCGCCACAGAGGTCCCGTTCGTCAGCGCCGCCTGGTAGAACTCCTCCGCGAACTGGCGCGCCACCAGGTCGTTGACGTTCCACAGTGGCGCCACGTAGCCGCTGCACCCCTCGGACACGAATGCTCCGGCCAGCCCGCCGTAGTCGCTCAGCACCGATCCCGCCGTGCCCACCTGGCACGCGTTGAGGAAGACGAACGGCTTCGTCTCTCTAGTCAGCGAGGACCCCTGGATGATGAAGGGGTCGAGCCGGCGGTCCGACGCACTGAGGATGATGCCGGTGTACTGCTGCATCGTCGGGCTCACCTCTCCGTGCGCGGCCACGTGCACAACGGTCGGCCCGAAGGGCGCGCCGTTGCGCTCGAGCGCATTGCTCAACAGACGACCGAAGTCCTCCTCCGTCGCCTTGAGGGGCAGCCCGCCATACGCGAGTGCGATCGCCTTGCCCTCCTCGATCGCCTCGGGCAGCGGACGCACGTTCGTGTCCGACGCGTAGTCGCCGATGACGACCGCCAGGTGCGCCGCCGAGGCACTCGTCGGCGGTGGGGTGGCCGGCCGGTCGCCGCCGCGTGGCGTGCGGGTGATGGGGGGCACCCAGCGGCCTACCCGGCAGAGGCCACCCAGCGGCATACCGACTCTCTCACCAGGCGCCCCGGGAGGCAGGTCCGCGGGGTCGACGATGTCATCCCCCACCCACGCGAGCTCCCACGGGACGTACGGTTCGTTCGTCACGATGAGGACCGACGGCACCTCACCAGCCGCCTTCGCGCGCACCCACACCTGCGCGAAGAGATCCCAGAACTCGCCCGGCATGGCTCCCGTCACGGCGGTTCCGATCCCCGTGATCGTCTTGCGCAGGAATGGCGAACCGACCTGCGCTGGAAGCTGGTTCATGAGCTGGACCGCGAACTCCCGCGCGGACTCGTTGCCCAGGTCGGTCGTGATCCGCGACGTCGGGAGCGCCACGTCGCTGTACCGGGTGTGAAGCAGCCACTCGAGCTGCGCGTCGCCCTGCCGGTTGCGGACCTCGACCGTGATGTGTGGCGCGGGCACGTTCGGCGCCGGCGCCAGGCTCGTCCCGCCCTCGAGGGGAGGCGGGGGCGCCGCGGGCGGTGCCGTGGCGCCCACATGGACCTCGCGCCAGGCGCGTCCGACGACATTGCCGCCGAACTCGTACGACACCTCGACGACGCGCACGAGGTCGGTCTCGACCGGGTCGGCGACGACCGCGAAGGTCACCGTGGCCGCTTCCGGCGCCGACCGCGAGACCGTCAGCTCCCGGCGGACCCCGTCCGGGAAGTCGAGCCCGTGCCCCATCACCGACACGACGAACTGCAGGTCCTGCTGCTCACGCGGGGCCGCAACGGTGAAGCGCGTCGCGCCGGGCGCACCGGTCATGCTGAAGCCGACCGCCACGTCGAACTGCTCGCCGGCCGTGACGGCGTCGGGCGCCGTCACGCGCGGGAAGGCCTCGAAGAGGGAGTCGCCGTATGCCGCTGGGCTGGCTTCCAGCCCCGTCGTCGGCTCTCCGCCCGGTGCGGGAGGAGCCGGGGCGGCGGGTTCGTCGAGACCTCGGGTGCCCCCGCCGTTGTGCGCGGGGCCGACGCCGCCGCGCGTGCCTCCCACACCGCCGCGCGTGGCGCTGGTCCGCGGCATGAGGACGCCGATGATGTCGTCCCCGTCCAGGACGACCGTGCGACCGCTGGCCGCGACCCGCTCCGCCTCCTCGGAGGAGGTGGCGTGCAGGTCCACCTGCGGGCTCGCCTGCCACTCGTGGAGGTTGAGGGCGATGGTCAGCGTCGGGGCCGGGTTGCCCTGCAATGCTGCTCGCAAAGTACCCACGGTGAAGTCGTAGCAGTAGGTCGTACCACTCTCCTCCCGGCGGATGACCACAACCACGTCATCCGAGAGGGGCTCGAGCCGCTTGAGGGCGACGTCCGGCGTGAGAGTGGACGGCAGCACGATCGCAGACCTGAACATGGTGGCTCCTCAGCCATCGTTGGGCGGTCGCACGCCTGTGAGCTCGGGCGGCGAGAAGATGACGGTCGGCGTCGGGGTCCCGGTCGGCGTGACCGTCGAGGTCGCCGTCGGTGAGTCCGGCGGGGGCGCCGTCGGTGAGACAGTCGCGGTGATGTGACGCTTGTAGGTTGCGGAGTTGTTCTTCTGCTTCGGATCCGTGGTGCCAGCGGTGTCCTTCACCGTGGCCTTGAGGCCCGTCGAGCCCCCCACCCATTCGACCGTTGCCGATACGTACACGAGTCCCTTGATCGCATGCCCACCGATCTCGCACCTGGCGGCGCCGTCGGCCACCGTGCAGGGCTCAGAGTGCCCGGACCTGCCCCTCTTGAACGAGACGGCATGCAACGGCCCACCACCGACCGCCTCGACGAGGACCTGCTCGTCGACGAGCTCTGCCTTGCCCAGGTTGTCCGTCTCGAACGTCACCCTCACCGCGTCTCCCTCAGCGGTCCGGACGTCACGCACGCTGATCTCCACGTCCGCGGTCTTCTCGCCATCGGCCGGTACCGTCACGGAGGCCGCCGTGGGATCCGATTGGGAGCCGTCAACACCAAAGGCAACGACGCGGTACTCGATGGGTCCGGACCGCGTGGGGGCAAAGGACGCCTCCGGCCGTCGCACGGTCGTGACGTGGTCGTCGTCGAGGTAGATCGCCCAACGGTCAACCTCTGGGCCATGGGCGGGTGCCGGGTCCCAGGTCATCCACACGAGCTCCGTGTCAAAGGCTGCGAGGACGTGTGTGGGTGCAGCCACTGCCTCGTCGCGCGGGCGGACGAACCACCACATCGCCAACCCCAGCGCCAGGACGAGCAGGATCGCCACCGGCAGTCGGCGCAGGTGACGCGCCTTCACCTCGATCCATTCGTCTTGAGGCTCAGGCACCGAGCCCGGAATCGGCTGTGGCATCGACGGCGGTGTCGGTTGGGGTGTCGGCGCCGGAGCCGTAGGGCTGGGCGCCTCGATGATGGGTCCGGGCACCGTGGCCGTCCACTCGGCCGAGGGCTGTGACTTCAGGCCGTCCTTCCCCACAGCGACGACCGCGTAACGGTAGGTGCCCTGGATCTCGGGCAGATCACTGGCCTTCGGCGCGACGACACGTGAGATGAGCTCGCCGTCGCGAAACACCTCCCAGTCGAGGACCAGAACGCCAGCGGTTGTCGGCTGCTGCCAGTGGAGGTCCACCCTGCCCTCGTGCACGGACCCTTCGAGCCCAGTCGGTGCCGGCGGTGCGACCGACACGGGCTCAGTCTGCGGCTCAGGCTCGGCCTCGCCATCCGGCTGCTCACCAGAGGTCTCATCGTCGGACACGGCGACGGTGGGGATTGGCACGATGCCAGACAGGTCGACCGGTGGCGCAGGCGGGTCCTCGAGGATCGTCTCGACCGGGCCATCGTCCAGCTCGAACAGCACCCCGTCCTGCCCCCGGAGGTAGAGCACCGGTGTGGCCCACTCCGTCTCGCTCGTGGCGAGCAGCGCCTGCCGCCCGAGAGTCACGCCGAGGTCGACGGAGCGACCCGCAGCCACGGAGTCGTAGAGCGTGCGGCTGAAGGCGCGCGCGCCGACGTCCGAGATCTGGAACTGCATGGCGACCACGGCAGGGATCCCCTGCTCCACCAGCGCGATGGCCGCACTGCCGAAGGGATCCTCAGCGCTGACCGTGCCACCCTCACACGAGTTGAGCACCGCGAGCCGGATCGGCGAGTGCTCCAGCATGACCGCGAGGTCACTCCCGGGCACCTTGTGCTGGAGACCGTTCGGTCTGACGAAAGCAAGGTGTCCCTCGCCGTTCGAGTTGATGCCGCCGTGCCCGATGAAGTGGAAGACGTGGAACTCCTTGTTGCTCGCCGTGGCGTAGAGGGACTCCAGCGTGGGGACCGGCAGACGCTCGAGGTCGATGCGCCCGGCTTCGACCAGCGGCTTCAGCTCCTCCTGGAGCGCGATCCACTCGTGCTCGACGGCCAGGTCCGGCAGATCCTTCGGGCTGGAGATCACGACGAGCATGCGCAGCGGCCCGGTGACCTGGAACGGCGGCACCGGCTCGGGGAGGTCGAGCATCCGGATCGTCGGGTAGGCACGGTGCCGGCAGAGGAACTTGTGCTTGTCCGGGTCGTACAGCAGCTCCCAGGGCAGGTTCGCGAGCTCTGCGACGTCGGAGAACCTGATCCGCAGGCGAAGCCCCCGCCCGTGATTTGCCGCAACGAACTGGCTCGTCTGAAGGATGTTGAGGGCCTTGTCGTTGAAGAGCGCCTTGAACAGCGCGCTGCCAAAGGCCTTGGGCTCGACGGTCGTGGAGCCGGCGTGGTCGACCTCCGCGGCGAGCGCCGCCTCGCCCGTGCCCCGCATGGTCTCCCGCAGCTCGACCAGAGCCGCAGTCTCCACCGGCGGCACGAAGGGCATGGCAGGGGTCAGCCCGGTGAGTGACTTGACGACCCGAACCGAGTAGCCGCCCACGCTCCGCTCGAGCGCCACCTCGAACTCGTCGTATTCCAGATCCTTCATCGCGGCCTCCAACGCCACGGATGGGGATGGTTCGACGATATGCCCGACGTGTTCACTATCGGACGAGAATCACCGAATCCCCGTGTTCTCCAGACGCGGGGAAGGCGGTCGAAATACGACCTGCGGCGGGGCCAGCACCTCAACCCCCTACGCCCTCGGGTAGGCCAGCCACCAAGGAGTTGAACCCGAGCGAGGTCGACCGCCGCGGCGTGGCGGAGTAGCGGCATCCGGCACAGAGATCTTCCGGACGCGGGAGGAGGCCGTATGCCGCTGGGTTCCGTTCCGTGCGCCGCGCCTCCGTCGCGGGTGGCTGAATGGACGGCTCGCATCCTGCTCCGGAAAGCGGAGCAGGATGCGAGTGGCAGCAGGAACCTAGAATCACGGCATGGATCTGCCCGCCGTGTTCCACCTAGAGAGTCGGACCGCCCCCGTCGTCACGGCTCGGCAGGTCGTGCGCGTCGCCCGGGCCGAGGCCGACCGGTTCGGCCTCTCGTGGACCGGGCTCCTCTTCGGGGCGGCCTACTTCATCATTGCGCTGTCGCCGAGCCTGCTGCCGCGCACGTGGCTCTACCAAGGCATCGTCTCCGGGATCTGCGGGGCGGCCGGATACGGCCTCGGGGCGCTGTTGGCCTGGCTCGCGCGCGAGATCAGCCGGCTCCTCGGTCTGCGGATCATCATCGGCGAGCAGCAGGGCCATTGGCTCCGCGTCGCCTGGGTCGCACTCTTGGCAGCCGGGTTCGTCTGGGCCGTCGTGGCCAACGTGCGGTCGCAGGCGGTCACCGCGGGCGTCGTCCACCTTGCCCCGCTGAGCCCGCTCGACTGGGCCGGCGCGCTCGCACTGGCCGTGGTTGTCTGGGCGGGGCTGGTCGCAGCGGGACGCGGCACCCGAAGGCTGACCCGGCGCCTCGAGCACCGCGCTGCCAAGGTGCTGCCCGCCGCCGGTGCGACCGCGCTCGCCGTGGTCGTCGTGCTCTTCGTCACGGCGTGGTTCACCGACATCATCATCATGCAGCGTGGGGTCGAGCTCTTCGGACGCTACTCGGCGCACCTCAACGCCCAGCCGCCCGAGGGAAGGAGCGCCCCGACCTCACCGCTCGTCTCCGGAGGACCCGGCTCCGCGGAGACCTACGCGACGCTCGGCTACCAGGGGCAGATGTTCGTCACCCAGGCCCTGACACCGGCGCAGATCACCGCGGCGACCGGGGAGCCGGCGATCCAGCCGATCCGGGTCTACGCCGGGCTGCACGACACCGAGACGATCGAGCAGACCGCCGACCGGGTCATCGCCGAGCTGCACCGCACCGGCGCCTTCGAGCGGACGGTGCTCGCAGTGGCCACGGCGACGGGCAACGGCTGGGTCAACGACTGGTCCTCGCAGTCGATCGAGTACCTGACCGGCGGTGACAGCGCGATCGCGTCGATGCAGTACTCCTACCTGCCGAGCGCCGTCGAGCTGCTGACCGACCGGGCGACGCCGATGGCAGCGGGTCAGGCGCTCTTCGACAAGGTCCACGCCGACTGGTCGAAGCTGCCCCCCGACTCCCGGCCGAGGCTCGTCGTCGGTGGGGAGTCGCTCGGGGCCTATGGCGGTCTGTCGGCGTTCTCCGACGCCGACGACATGCTGGCCCGGGCACAGGGCGGTGTGTGGAGCGGCACGCCGAGCTTCTCCGGAATCGCCGAGCACCTCTACGCCTCCCGGACCCAGGGTTCCCCGCAGATCTCGCCTGTCATCGACAACGGCCTGCACATCCGCTTCGCGACCGAGGACGTCGAGCTGACGACGGACTACGTCGGTCGCCCCCTCGGTCGATGGGAGGAGCCTCGGTTCGTCTTCCTCCAGCACCCCTCGGACCCCGTCGTCTGGTGGGGACCGACCCTCCTCGGCGCCGAACCCGACTGGCTGCGTGAGCCGCTCGGCCGCGACGTCAATCCGGATGTCACGTGGATCCCCTTCGTCACGTTCTGGCAGCTCACCACTGACATGGCGGTCGGGCTCAACCCGCCCTACGGCTTCGGCCACCGCTACGGCCCTGAGATGGTGCTGGCGTGGGGCGCGGTGCTCGGCGACGAAGCCGGCGGTGACTACAGCCGGATCCTCGCCGCCATCGAGCGGACCGCCTCGCGCTCCGAGTGACGGCTCGCCTGACCCGCCCCGCGCGGACTGCGCAGTCGACGGGGAGCGAGCCCAGCGGCATACGGCCCGATGGTCTTTCAGGGACTGTGCCGACGAGCCCGGTTCACCTTTCGGTTGATCGCCCACGCGTCGCCCACGGGGCCGAGGTGACGCAGTTTGTCCGGGTTGAGGACTCCGCGGATCGTCTGGATTCGGCCGTCGAGGATGTCGAGGGCCAGCGTGCCGAAGACCCGCCCATCGGCGTCCCGCAGGATGGCTCCGGGTTGACCATTCACCTCGTGCGGCTCGACGCCGAGGTTGACCACGTCGATCGCCGGCATGAGTCCCTCGAGCGTGCGAACGACCCTGTCGTAGCCGATCACACCCTTCGTGAACGCCGGTGCCTTGCCGCCGCCGTCCCCGATGATCTCGACATCGGCGGCCAGCAGGTCCCGAAGCTCATCGACCTCCCCGTCACGGAGGGCCGCGAAGAACCGCTCAGCCAGCTCCTCGCGTTCGCGTCGATCCGCATCGAACCGCGGCCGCCCTGCGTCCATGTGCCGCCTCGCCCGCGACGCGAGCTGACGACAGGCATCCTCGGATCGACCGACGGCAGAAGCGATCTCGTCATACTCGAACCGGAACACCTCCCTCAGGACGAAGACCGCCCGTTCGAGCGGGCTGAGCCGTTCCAGGAGCAGCAACGCGGCCATCGACACGGAGTCAGCGAGCTCCGCTGACCGCGCCGGGTCCTCGTACGGGTCGGCGACCAGCGGCTCCGGGAACCACGGCCCGACGTACTGCTCGCGCCGAACTCGCGCCGAGCGGAGGATGTCGATCGAGACCCGAGTGACCACCGCTGAGAGGAACGCCTTCGTCGAGACCGGCTCGGTCTGCGCCGCCTCGAAGCGCAGCCAGGTCTCCTGCACCGCGTCCTCCGCCTCGACGACGCTGCCGAGAATCCGATACGCGATCGCGAAGAGCAGCGGCCGAAGCTGCTCGAACTGCTCGGCCTTGCTCCCCGCCCCGCTCACGCCAGCTCCTCCTTGAATCCCAGCCGCCACGATGGGTAGCGGGGCTGCCAGCCGAGCTCGCGCTTGGCCTTGGCGTTGGAGAACCCCCTGCCCTGCGTCAGCATGCCCACGGCCATCTCTCCGGCCAGCAGCCGCACGAGCCAAGGGGGCAACCGCCGGGGCGGCTTCGCGCCGGCGCACTCCGCCAGGTAGGGCAACCACTCACTCGCGGGCGCAGGCTCGTCGTCGACGATGTTGTAGAGGCCCATGGCGCGCTGTTCGATCGCCAGGACGGTCGCGCCCGCGGCGTCGTCGATGTGGACCCACGACGTGTACCCAGTGCCACCGCCGACCAGGGGCACGAGCCGCTTCCGCAACAGCCTGAGCTGGTCGTCCCACGCGCCCGGCCCGTAGAACCCGCCGTATCGCAGCACGACACCACCAGCACCGACGACGGCATTCTCGAGGTGCTCCACGGCCTTCGTTCCCTCGATCAACTCGAGCGGGTCCTCCTCGGTCTTGACCCAACCACCCTCGCGCTTGCCGTTCATGCTCGCGTGGCTCTGCGCGACGAAGTGTCCGACGCCAGCGGCCTCCGCGGCCGAGAGCAGGTGGTCGTTGCCCTCGCTGCGCAGCCGATTCGTCATCGCGAAGAAGCGACTCGCGTTCCTCAGGTTGGGCTTCCCGGCATGCGCCTCGGACAGGCCGGTCATCTGGTTCACGATCACGTCCGGCCGTGCCGCGGCAACTGCCTCGCCGACCGCCGCCCCATCGAGGCCGTCCATGACGACGCCCTGTGCACCGAGCTGCTCGAGCAGCCCCAACTTGGCCGCACTGGTCGTCGTCGCGGTCACCTGGTGCCCCAGGGCCACGAGCTGCGGCACGAGCCGCCGTCCCATGACTCCGCTGCCACCTGCCACGAATACTCGCATCACGTCACTCTCCTCGTCCGTTGTGGCTCTTCACCACCCGAGACGAGGCAGCGCGCCCGTCCGTGACACGGCAATACGGCAAAAGGGGCGGTATGCCGCTGAGCTCGCTTCCCGGTGCATGTGCCAGGGCGCTGTGGCCGGGTCATGCCTCGCATCCTGCTCCGCGGAGCGGGGAGGAGTTGTGCCGCGGATTTCCTGAGCACTCGACGGTCGAGGGCGCGGGACTTTCTGAGCACTCGACGATGAGGCGGCCCGGCTGTTTGGGCGCTTTCGCTTCAGATTTCGAAGGGTTCGGGGCCTTCTGGGGTCGTGGGGGCTTCGGGGGCGGATGGCAGGGTCGACCCCACCATGCCCGCGGCGAGCGTCCGTCCGTCCTGGGTGTCGATGAGCAGGAAGGAGCCGCCGCGGCGGCTGTCCGAGTAGTTCTCGACCGGCACGGGTGAGGCAAGGCGCAGCGTGACGCGGCCGATGTCGTTCAGCGACAGAGACTCGGCTGGCACCGCGTGCAGGTCGTCGAGGTCCAGAGCACCTTCGATCTCCCGCACGAAGGCCTGGACCGTGCGCGCCCCGTGCTTGAGCAGGACCCGCTGTCCGGGCCGCAGCGGCGCGTCGCCCAGCCAGCACACGACGGCCGCCAGGTCCTGCGTCGGTTCAGGCGCGTCCTCAGCAGCGGCCACCACGTCGCCACGCGAGATGTCGATCTCATCGGCCAGCCGCACCGTCACCGACTGTGGCGCGAAGGCCTCATGCAACGACTGCGAACCGAGGTCGATCCCGACCACGGTGGACCTCTGCCCCGACGGCAGCGCCACGACCGGGTCGCCGACCCGCACGACACCAGAGGCGATGGCCCCGGCAAACCCGCGGTACTCGCGGTGCTCCTCAGAGACGGCAGCCCCCTGCGGCCGGATGACGAGCTGCACGGGCAGGCGGAAGCTCTCGAGATCCGGGTCCTCCGACGGCGGCAGGTCCTCGAGCAGCTCGAGCAGCGCCGGCCCCGAGTACCAAGTCGTCCGCGCCGACCGCTCGACGATGTTGTCACCGTCGAGCGCCGACACCGGGATGGCTCGTGCGTCTACGACGCCGAGTTCGCGAGCCACGGCTTGGACCTCCGCCTCGACGCGGTCGAAGACATCCTCGGAGAAGCCGACGAGGTCGATCTTGTTCACCGCCACCACGACGTGCGGCACGCGCAGTAGCGCCGTCACAGCCAGGTGGCGCCGGGTCTGCTCCAGGACACCCTTCCGCGCATCAACCAGCAGCACGACGACGTCGGCAGTCGACGATCCGGTCACGGTGTTGCGCGTGTACTGCACGTGCCCCGGGCAGTCGGCCAGGATGAACGACCGCTGCGCCGTGGCGAAATAGCGGTACGCCACATCGATGGTGATCCCCTGCTCACGCTCGGCCCGGAGCCCATCGGTCAGCAGCGCCAGGTCCGCAGCAGTCAGCCCGCGATCGCGCGACACCCGCTCGACAGCCGCCAGCTGGTCCGAGAGCACCGACTTCGTGTCGTGCAGCAGCCGCCCGACCAACGTCGACTTGCCGTCGTCGACGGACCCAGCCGTCGCGAGACGCAACAGTCCCCGCTGACCCAGCTGAGCGGCATACGGAATGGTGGTTGTCATCAGAAGTACCCCTCCTTCTTGCGGTCCTCCATGGCAGCCTCACTGATGCGGTCGTCGGCGCGCGTCGCGCCGCGCTCGGTCAGTGTGGACGCGGCCACTTCGACGACGATCTCGGCGTTGGTGGCAGCCGGGGACTCGACGGCCCCGGTGCAGGACATGTCGCCGACGGTCCGGTAGCGCACGACGCGCCGCTCGACGGTCTCGCCGTCCCGCGGCTGGGAGTACGGCCCGACGGCGAGCCACATCCCGTCGCGGCGGAAGACGCCGCGCTCGTGGGCGTAGTAGAGCGGCGCGAGCGGGATGTCCTCGCGCTCGATGTAGCGCCAGACGTCGAGCTCGGTCCAGTTGCTGATCGGGAAGACGCGCACGTGCTCGCCCGGCCGGTGCCGCGTGTTGTAGAGGTTCCACAGCTCGGGGCGCTGGTTCTTCGGGTCCCACTGGCCGAACTCGTCGCGCAGGCTGACGATGCGCTCCTTGGCGCGCGCCTTCTCCTCGTCTCGCCGACCGCCGCCGAAGACGCCGTCGAAGCGGTGCTCGTTGATGGCGTCTAGCAGGGGGATGGTCTGCAGCGGGTTGCGGGTGCCGTCGGCGCGCTCACGGAGCCGCCCGTCGTCGATGTAGTCCTGGACGCGGGCGACCTCGAGCCGGAGGCCAAGGCGGACCACCGTTTCGTCGCGGTAGTCGAGCACCTCAGGGAAGTTGTGGCCCGTATCGACATGGAGCACCGGGAACGGGATCGGCGCCGGCCAGAACGCCTTGGCCGCGAGGTGTAGCATGACGACCGAATCCTTGCCGCCGCTGAAGAGCAGCGCCGGCCGCTCGAGCTCGGCGGCGACCTCGCGGATGACCTGGATGGACTCCGCCTCGAGCGCGTCCAGCTGGGACAGTCGCCTGCCGCCCTCGCGCACGATGCTTCCGTATGCCGCTGGGCTCGCTTTTGCACCAGCCGTGACCTCATGCCTCAGGGGAGGGACGTCGGTGATCGTCATGTGATCGAATGTATAACCGCTGATTATGCACACCAATGGGAGTCCACGATCCGGGCCATTCCCACGTGCGTCATGGGAGATGTGGATGTCGCTTATGGCATCTCGCCCGCAGAATGCT